>SEGS01000067.1 GCA_004210915.1 Variovorax sp.
TGCGCTTCAAAAGCGTCGGTCATGATTCAATTTCATACGCGAGCGCTGCCGTGAGCGGCGCTCCGTTGGTGGTTAAAAACATCAACCATCCAACGACATTCAGCGGAGGCTTTCGCCAGTGCTGCGGCCCTTTTTGATCACAGGTTCAGTGACCGGGCGCGGTGTGCAAGATAGGGAGATGCGAGAGACGTTGCAGGGATGTCCTTGACATGGCGCCCGCAGCGAAGCCGTCGATTATGGCACGGCTCGGGGTTTTTACCTAATCTTCAGTCGACAAGGCGCAGGAATGTGTCGCGGTAGTGCGCCAGTTCTTCGATGGACTCGTGCACGTCAGCCAGTGCGGTGTGCGCCTGCTGCTTTTTGAAGCTGCTGTACGCCGACGGCTTCCAGCGCTTGGCCAGTTCCTTCAGCGTGCTCACGTCAAGGTTGCGGTAGTGGAAGTAGGCCTCCAGCTTGGGCATGTACTTGACGAGAAAGCGGCGGTCCTGCCCGATTGTGTTGCCGCACATCGGCGAGCCGGTCTTGGGGATGTAGCGCGCGATGAACTCCAGCAACTGCTTTTCTGCAGCCGCTTCGTCGAGCGTCGAGGCCTTCACCTTGTCGATCAGGCCGCTGCGGCCGTGCGTGCCCTTGTTCCATGCGTCCATGGCATCGAGCACTTCGTCGCTCTGATGAATCACCAGCACCGGACCTTCGATGCGCGGCGTGAGGTCGGGGCCGGTCACGACGACCGCGATCTCCAGCAGGCGCTCCTTCTCGGGGTCGAGGCCACTCATTTCGCAGTCCAGCCAGACCAGGTTCTGATCGCTTTTCTTCAGGGTGGCGGACGCGGCAGCGGGCAGCGCAGTCGATGGCGTGGCAGTGGGTTCGGGCATCGGGGGATTGTCGTCGATGGTCTGCGGCCTTCCGGGGCGGGGGCTAAACTCGCGGCCCCATGAATGCCTCCCTCCTCTTCACTTCAGCCTTTGCGGCCGCCCTGGTCGCAGGCCTGCTCGTGAAGTTCTGGCTGGCCTCCCGCCAGGTGCGCCACGTGGCGCTGCACCGGGGCACCGTGCCTGCGGCCTTCGCGCAAACCATCACGCTCGCGGCGCACCAGAAAGCCGCTGACTACACCATCGCCAAGGCGCGCTTCGGCCTTGTCGAGATGGCGTGGGGCGCCGCTCTGCTGCTGGCCTGGACGCTGCTCGGCGGGCTGGACCTGCTGAACAAAGTCTTGCTGGTGTGGATGGGCGGCGGCATGGGGCAGCAGCTGGCGCTGCTCGCCGCCTTCGCTTTGATTGGCGGCCTGCTCGAACTGCCCTTCACGCTGTGGCAAACCTTCCGGCTGGAAGAGCGCTTCGGCTTCAACAAGATGACGTTCAAGCTCTGGCTTGTCGACACATTCAAGTCGACGCTGATCGGCGCGCTCATTGGCCTGCCGATCGCGGCGCTCATCCTCTGGCTCATGGGCGCAGCAGGCACTTTGTGGTGGCTGTGGGCTTGGGCCGCGTGGATGGGTTTCAATCTGCTGTTGATGCTCGTGTATCCCACCTTCATCGCGCCGCTGTTCAACAAATTCAAGCCCCTCGACGACCCGACGCTGAAGGCGCGCGTCACCGCGTTGATGCAACGTTGCGGCTTTGCGGCCAAGGGCCTGTTCGTGATGGACGGAAGCACGCGCAGCGCGCATGCCAACGCCTATTTCACCGGCTTCGGCGCGAGCAAGCGCGTGGTGTTTTTCGACACCTTGCTGAGCCAGCTCAGTGTGGGTGAAGTCGAAGCGGTGCTTGCCCATGAACTTGGGCACTTCAAGCACCGCCACATCGTCAAGCGCCTCGTCGCCATGTTCGCATTGAGCCTGATGGGCTTTGCCTTGTTGGGCTGGGTGTCGGTCCAGTCATGGTTCTATACGGGCCTGGGCGTCGCTCCCAACATGGCGGCGCCCAACAACGCGCTCGCGCTGCTGCTCTTCATGCTCTCGGTACCCGTCTTCGCGTTCTTTGTGGCGCCGCTGTCCGCGCGCCTGTCGCGCAAGCACGAGTTCGAAGCCGATGCCTACGCCATTGCGCAGACCAGCGGTGCCGACCTCTCGGCGGCCCTGCTCAAGCTCTACCAGGACAACGCGTCGACGCTTACGCCCGATCCGTTGTTCGTCAAGTTCTACTACTCTCATCCGCCGGCTTCCGAGCGCCTCGCGCGCATGGTGGCAGCCTGAACTGAAAGCGTCTCGATGACCAGCATGCTGCAACCCAAAGACTGGAAGACGCTGCCGCGACGCGCTGCGAACGCCACCGAAACCGTGGCCGCGCTCTCGCAGCTCAACGGCTGGAAGCTCACCGGCGACGGCGCCGACGTGGCGATCGAGAAGACCTTCACCTTCTCGAACTACTTCGAGACCATCGCCTTCGTGAACGCGCTGGCCTTCATCGCGCACGCAGAAGACCATCACCCCGACCTGTCGGTGCACTACAACCGCTGCGTGGTGCGCTTCAACACGCACGACGTGGGCGGCCTTTCAGCCACCGACTTCGATTGCGCGCGGCAAGCCGACGCGCTCCTCTCGAAACCCGCTGCATGACGGACCGTGCCCTTGGCTAAGCCGCCGCGCGCCATCGCCAAGGGCAGCATCGCGACCGGGGCCGCCCAGCGCGACGGCCTCGTCATCGCGAGTCACGGTCGCCACTGCCTGGTCGAGACACCGGAAGGCGAGCGGCTGATCTGCCACCCCCGCGGCAAGAAGAGCCAGGCCGTGGTCGGCGACCGCGTGAAATGGCAGGCCAGCGAGGACGAAGGCACGATCGAAAAGATCGAGCCGCGCCGCAATCTCTTCTACCGGCAGGACGAGATCCGCACCAAGTCATTCGCGGCCAATCTCGACCACGTGCTGATCCTCATTGCAGCCGAGCCCGAATTTTCCGAACATCAACTCGCGCGTGCACTGATCGCGGCCGAGGCGGCCGGCATCACGCCGATCATCGCGCTCAACAAGAGTGACCTCGCAGGCCCTTTCGAGCGTGCCTGGGCGCGGCTGGCGCCCTACCGCCGCATGCACCACGGCGTTCTGCCGTTGTCGCTCAAGGCATCGGGCGATGTCGATCGCGCGTCATTGATGAAGTTGCTTGCGGGCAAGAGCACGCTGGTGCTCGGCCCCTCAGGCGCGGGCAAAAGCACGTTGATCAACTTGCTGGTGCCGAGTGCTTCGGCGCTCACCAATGAAATTTCGTACGCGCTGAACTCCGGCAAGCACACAACCACCAGCACCACCTGGTATTGGGTCGACGCCGAACGCACGACGGGCCTGATCGACTCGCCGGGCTTTCAGGAATTCGGCTTGCACCACATCGCGCCGATGCAATTGGCCAGCCTGATGCCCGACATCGCTGCGCACGCGAACGAATGCAAGTTCTATAACTGCACGCATTTGCACGAACCGGGCTGCGGCGTGATTTCCAACCTTGAATCAACGGGCTCGGAAGACGGCATCAATAGCACGCGCTACCGAATCTATGGAGAGCTGTTTTCGGAGTTGAGCCAGAAGCGCTATACGTGAGCGGTCTGCGCTACCCGCGTGGCATCTCACCGTCGACCCGCGACCTGTAAAACGCTCTCACGGCAGTGCCCAAGCGCCACCTGGCCGAGCGCGGTGTACAAGCGGCACAGATCGTTCTCTGGCCACCTTTCGCAACCCGACGCGCTGTATGTCGCGCCTCGCGGCGGCTGCCTCAGCCGAGCAGCCGCGCCAGCGTCAGCAGCGCGAGCAGCACCATCCACATCACGACCGAGCGCCAGACCAGCCCGACGACGCTGCGCAAGTGTGCAGACTCGGGCTCGCGTCCCTGCGTACTTCCAGCATCCGGCCCGCGATCTCCGCTGCCGGTCATTTCGCCCGCCTGCGCGCGCGAGAGCGCATCGCCTGCCGGCACCGGCCGGAGCATGCCGCCGCCGAGCCGGACGTTCACGGCACCCGAGGTGGCCGCAAGGATCACCCCGTCGTTCGGGTCCGGAAAGCGCCCTGCATCGTTGCGCCAGCAATCGATGGCATCCTCGAAGCTGCCGACCACCGCGAAGCCCAGGGCGGTGATGCGCGCCGGAAGCCAATCGATGACCTCCCAGGCGCGTGCTGCGGCCTGCTGCACCCATACGCTCGACGGTTGCACCGCAGCGCTGCCCTTGTGCGCCCAATAGCGCGACACGAATTCGCTCATCCGGTAGAAGACCGCGCCGGCCGGCCCCAAGCCCAGCGCCGCCAGGATCGAGAACCAGGCCAGGACACCGAACACATGGCGATGCGCGGCGATCACCGAATGCTCGATGACGTGCCGCACGATCTCGCTGCGCGGAAGCTCGGCCGCATCGACGCGTTGCCAGTGTGCGAGCAGCGATCGTGCGAGTGGCTCGTCGCCCTCGTCGAGCGCATCACGGATGCCTGTGAAGTGGTGGCTGAACTGCCGAAACCCCAGCGTCGTGTAGAGCACGGCAATGCTCCAGAGCACCGCAAAGGGCAAGCCGAGCGTGAGCACCAACAACCAGTGCACGCCCAACGCGATACCGGTCGGTAGAAACACCGCGAGCGCCCAGGCGATCCAGCCGTGGTGCGACTTGCCTGCATCGAGGTTGCGGCTGGTCCATCGCGTCCATGCGACGACAGCGCCATGCACCGGGTTGTGATACGCCAACGGCCTGACCTGCTCGATCAACAGGGCGCAGAGGATGGCGAAAAAACTCATCCCGCGATGATAGAGGGAGCGGCAGAGCGAACGCGAAACCCGCTCAGGCGATCAGGAATCGGTACAGGTTACGCAACATGCCCGCCGTGGCTCCCCAGACGAAACGCTCGTCCGGACCGTCCTGGTAGGGCATCGAATACCACTCGCGTGCCCGGCCGTCCGCGCTGGTCATCGCATGTCGACGGTGGTTGGCAGGGTCCATCAGCCAGGCCAAGGGCACCTCGAAGGCATCCGCCACCTCGTAGGGATTGATCGTCAGTTCGAAGCCCGGGCGAACCAGCGCCACCACGGGCGTCACGATGAACGAGGTCACGGTTGTGTATGTGGGAAGGCTGCCCAGCACTTCGATGTAGCTGGCCGAGAGCCCGACCTCTTCCCATGCCTCTCGCAATGCCGCGGCGGCGATGTTGGCGTCCTCGGGATCGACGCGACCGCCTGGAAACGCCACCTGGCCCGAATGATTCGACAGGTTGGTGGTGCGCTCGGTCAGCAGCACCGTCGGAACCTTGTTGCGCAAGACGATCGGCACGAGGACCGCCGCTTCGGCGGGGGCGCGGTCAACCAGACGCGGCTCGCGGCGGAATTCCGGCGCCCAGACCGGAGGTGTCGCAAAGCGGGCACGCAAAGCGGACACCGTCAGTCGGTCCGGGTGCACGGCCGGCAGGGCGCGATCGACCGCCACGACCGGCGCTTCGCGCGGGTCGAACGACAGCAACGCGGGCGGCACCACGGCGTTGATGGGTTCGATGACAGGACTTTGCATGGGGCGGGAAACGAATCAGGCGTCAGCCTTCAAAGGTAACAACAAGTAGAACGCACAACGGCGCCACTGCAACATGCGGCGCCACAACAAATATCACAAGGTCAGCACGGCCTTGCGCGCGCCAACGAAAAAGCCGCCTTGTCGGCGGCTTTGTTCACAACGAGAAGGCGCCTTATTTGGCAGCCACCGCCTTCGACTTGCTCGGCAGCTTTTCCTTGATGCGTGCCGAACGGCCGCTGCGCTCGCGCAGGTAGTACAGCTTGGCGCGGCGCACATCGCCGCGGCGCTTGACTTCGATGCCGGCAATCAGCGGGCTGTAGGTCTGGAACGTGCGTTCCACACCTTCGCCGCTGGAGATCTTGCGCACGATGAAGCCACTGTTGAGGCCGCGATTGCGCTTGGCGATCACCACACCTTCGTAAGCCTGGACACGCTTGCGGGTGCCTTCGACGACGTTCACGCTGACGATGACAGTGTCACCAGGCATGAAAGCGGGAATGGTCTTGTTGAGCCGGGCGATTTCTTCCTGCTCGAGAGTTTCGATGAGGTTCATGATTTCCTGTTGTCGATCGTGCTCGCGCTACACAAAAGGCGTTCTGGCGTCATAAAGAGGCAGACCGCGGCCGGGCAGAGGATCGGGGAGCCCGCGATTATAGCTTTTTCTGGAGCGCTGCTTCGTCCGCCGCGCTCAGCCGGTTCGCCGCGCGTGCCGCGGCGATCAGATCCGGCCGACGCGCCGCGGTCACGGCCAGCCGCTGGTCACGCCGCCAGCGCTCGATCTGCACATGGTGGCCCGACATCAGCGGGGCCGGTACGCCCTGCCCTCTCCATTGCTCGGGCCGCGTGTAGTGCGGGCAGTCGAGCAAGCCATCGAGCGCCGGATTGAAGCTGTCCTCGACATGGCTGGCTTCATCGCCCAGCACGCCGGGCTGCAGGCGTGCGACGGCGTCGAGCAAGGCCATCGCCGCGATCTCGCCGCCGGACAACACGAAGTCGCCGAGGCTGATCTGGTGCGTGATGCGCTGATCGATGAAGCGTTGGTCGATGCCCTCATAGCGCCCGCACACGAGCACGGCGCCAGCGCTGGTGGCCCAATCCGCCACCGCAGCGTGGCGCAGCACTTCGCCGATCGGCGAGAAGAGCACCACCGGCGCCGACGCGGCATCGGGGCGCGCTGCCAGCGCCGCATCGAGGCAGGTCGACATCGGCTCGGCCATCATGACCATGCCCGGGCCACCGCCGAACGGCCGGTCGTCCACGCGACGGTAGTTGCCCGAAGCGAAATCACGGGGATTCCACAGGACCACCTCGACCTGCTTGCTCTCGTAGGCGCGACGCGTCACGCCGCTCGCGACAAACGGGGCGAACAGTTCAGGGAAGAGGGTAATGACATCGAAGCGCATGGCAGCGCCGATCCGGGTCAATAGTCGGGCTGCCAGTCGACCGTGATGGTGCGGCCGGCGAGGTCGACGTTGTCGACGAATGCAGAAACGAAGGGAATCAGCCGCTCGATGGCCGCACCATCTTGTTCGGCATCCAGCACCAGCGTGGTTTGCGGCCCGGCGGAAAGGAGCTCTCGCACGGTGCCGAGCGCCAGGCCTTCGCGATTCACCACGTTCAAACCGATCAAATCGATCCAGTAGTACTCATCGGTGCCGGCCGTCGGGAAGCTTGACCGCGGCACGAAGACGCGCGCACCGCGCAGTGCCTCGGCCGCGTTGCGGTCAGGCACATCGTCGGATGTGGCGACAACGCAGTCCGAATGTTCCTTGGCCTCGCGGATCGCGAGCCGGAAAGTGCCAGCGCCGCCGCCCGGAGGCTGCAGGAACCAGCGCTTGGAAGAAAAAAGCGCCTCGGGTTGGGCGCTGTGGGGAAGGACCTTGAACCAGCCCTTGATGCCCCAGGCATTCGCGATGCGCCCCACCTCGATGGCGTCCGCCGGCAGCGCGGCGGCTTCGAGCGAGGGCAGCATCGCGGGTCAGCAGCTCAGGCGGCTGCCTTGGGGGCCGCGGCTGCGGCTTGCTTGATCAGGCGGGTCACGGTCGGCGAAGCCTGGGCGCCCACGCTCTTCCAGTAGGTCAGGCGATCCTGGGCAATGCGGATGCTCTCTTCGTTTTCCTTGGCGGTCGGGTTGTAGAAACCCAGGCGCTCGATGAAACGGCCATCGCGGCGAACGCGCTTGTCCGACACGACGATGTTGAAGAACGGACGGCCTTTGGAGCCGCCGCGGGAGAGTCGAATGACGACCATGATTTATCCTTCATCACCGCCATCTATGGCCACCACGTGCTGCACGGCACCGGCACCTTCGAAACCGAAGCGCCCACCGAGGCCGACATGCGCGCGCGACGCGCCGATGTGCTCGGCAAGAATCTGCCTTATCTGGTCGCGGAAAAAGACGGCACCGTGCTCGGATTTGCCTACTGCAACTGGTTCAAGCCACGGCCGGCCTACCGCTACTCGGCCGAGGACTCGATCTACCTCGCTGACGCTGCCCGCGGCCAGGGACTGGGCGCCCAACTGCTGCTCGCGCTGTCGCAGGCGGCCGAGGCGGCCGGCGTGCGCAAGCTCATCGCCGTCATCGGCGACTCGGCCAACGCTGGCTCGGTCGGCGTGCACCGCAGCCAGGGCTTCACGCATGTCGGCGTGCTGAAAGACTGCGGCTGGAAGTTCGGCCAATGGCGCGACGTCGTCCTGATGGAAAAAGTCCTGGGCGAAGGCGCCACGACAGCACCCGAATGAAAAGCAAAACCCTCGCGAGCTGGCTCGCATTCCTCGGCGGCCCCCTCGGTCTGCATCGGTTCTACCTGCGCGGCTCGGGCGACTGGCTTGGATGGCTGCTGCCCATTCCCAGCGCGCTTGGCCTTTATGGCATCGAGCGGGTCCGGATGTACGGGCTTGACGACGTCCTGAGCTGGGCGTTGATCCCCCTTCTCGGCTTCACCATCGCAGGCTGTGCGCTCACCGCGATCGTCTACGGACTCATGGCGCCCGAAAAGTGGAATGCGCGGTACAACGCCGGAGCACCCGAAGACGCGGCGCCGGGCCGGACGAACTGGCTGACCATCGGTGCCGTGGTGGCCGCGCTGTTCTTCGGCAGCACCATCCTGATGGCCAGCATGGTGTTCAGCTTCCAGCGCTACTTCGAACACCAGATCGAAGAGGCCCGGAAGATCTCGCAATAAGAAAACGGGCGGGCGGCATGGGCCGCCCTCGCATCAGAAGATCTGGAAGCTGATCCAGTAAGCGACGGCCGCAACAAATGCCGAAGCGGGGATCGTGAAGATCCACGCCCACACGATGTTGCCCGCCACGCCCCATCGCACCGCACTGGCGCGCTGCACAGAGCCGACCCCGACGATCGCGCCGGTGATGGTGTGGGTGGTCGAGACAGGGATGCCCAATGCCGTGGCCAGGAACAGCGTGATCGCGCCACCGGTCTCAGCGCAGAAGCCGCCGACGGGCTTGAGCTTGGTGATTTTCTGCCCCATCGTCTTCACGATGCGCCAGCCACCGAACATGGTGCCCATGGCGATGGCGACATAGCAGCTCACGATGGTCCAGGTCGGAGGGCTCGATTCCCCGGCACCCCAGTAACCCGTCGCGATCAGCAGCATCCAGATGATGCCGATGGTCTTCTGCGCGTCGTTGCCGCCGTGGCCCAGGCTGTAAGCGCCCGCGGAAACGAGCTGCATCCGCCGGAACCAGCCGTCCACGCGCGAAGGCGTCGCCCTGCGAAAAACCCACGCGACAAGCACCATCATCAGCGAGCCGAGCAAAAAGCCCAGCATCGGCGAGACGAAGATGAACGCCACCGTCTTCCAGATGCCGGTCGCAACCAAGCCACCAGCGCCGGTCTTGGCCATCACTGCGCCGACGATGCCGCCGATCAGCGCATGCGACGAACTGCTCGGGATGCCGTAGTACCAGGTCACCAAATTCCAGCTGATCGCGCCGATCAGCGCGCCGAAGACCACATGCACGTCGACCACGCCCGGCTGGGCAATGCCCTTGCCCACCGTCGCGGCGACGCTCAGGTGAAAGACGAAGATCGCGATGAGGTTGAAGAAGGCGGCAAACAACACCGCGTGACCCGGCTTGAGCACGCCGGTCGACACCACCGTGGCGATCGAGTTCGCTGCGTCGTGGAAGCCGTTCATGAAATCGAAGGCGATGGCCAGCGCGACCAGCATCACCACCACCCAGAGGCCCACCTGCACGGTTTCCATGCGTCGCTACCCGCTCAGGAGTTCTCGAGGATGATGCCCTCGATCACATTGGCCACGTCCTCGCATTTGTCGGTGATGGTCTCGAGCAGCTCGTAGATGGCCTTGAGCTTGATGACCTCGCGCACATCGGGCTCTTCGCGGAACAGCTTGCTCATGGCGCTGCGCATCACGCGGTCGGCGTCCGATTCCAGGCGATCGATTTCCTCGCAGGTCTTGAGCACGGCCTCTGCGACCGCCGGATCGGCGATCTTGCCCAGATGCTGCACCGCGTCCTTCAACCGGTCGCAGCACTTCACGCTCAACGCGGTGAGGCGCACGATCTCGTCCGTCATGTGGCGCACGTCGTACAGCGCCATCGTCTCGGCCGAATCCTGGATCAAATCGGCCACGTCGTCCATCGTGTTGATGAGCTTGTGGATCTGCTCGCGGTCGATCGGCGTGATGAAGGTCTTGTGGATCAACCGGTTCACGTCGTGCGTCACGCGGTCCGCCGCGCGCTCGGCGTTGTCGACATCGCGGTTGTACTGCTCACGCAGGTGCACGTCGTTGTAGTTGGTCACGAGGTTCTCGAACGCGCGCGCCGCCTCGACAATGCGCTCGGCGTGCTGGTTGAACATCTCGAAAAAATTCCCCTCGCGGGGAAGCAGCTTGCCGAACATGGCGCTCTCCTGGGTTCGCGGCTATCACAAGCGCGTGACAGCGTGATGAAAAACCGCGCAAGTGTAATGGGCGGGCCGCAAACAATTGCTGATAGCGCGCGCGGTCAGCCGGGCAGGTGCAGCGCCGGCAGACTCCAGCCGCCGTAGATGCCGCCGAGCCGCAATCCCACGACGGTGGCGATGCCCGCGTAGAACGCGATCTGCCGCGCCACGCCGGCCGCCTGCAGGCACAGGTACAAGGTGATGCCGCCGATCGCCGCCGAACCGTAGATGTCGCCGCGCAGCAGCAGCGGCACCTGGTTGGTCAGCACGTCACGCAGCACACCGCCCGCCGCGCCTGTCATGGTGCCTGTCAACACCACGATCAGCGGTGGCAGGCGGGCCGATTCGGCGATCTGCGCGCCGGTGATTGCAAACAGCGCGAGCCCCAGCGCATCGGCCAGTCGAAGCGCGTTGCCGGGCGGCGGAAAGTACCGGACGTAGACCAGCGTCGCGACCGCCGACGCCAGGATCACCAGCAGATAGCGGGTGTCGCGAATCCAGAAGACCGGATGCCGGTTGAGCAGCAGGTCGCGCAGGGTACCGCCGCCGACGGCCGTGACCGACGCGATCACGATCACGCCCAGCAGATCGAGCCCTGCACGCCCGGCCGACAGCACGCCGCTGACGGCGAAAACAGCGACGCCGATCAAGTCGAGGACGTACAGCATCGACGCCGCGGACGTTCAGAGCCGTTCGATGACCTGATCCGCCACCCGGGCGAGCGCCGCGGCCGGCACCTTGTCGGGGGCGATCTCTGCGAGCGGCTTCAGCACGAACGCCCGCTCGCGCATGCGCGGATGCGGCAGTGTCAGCGTCGGCGTGTCGCGCACGGCGTTGGCATGCATCAAGAGGTCGAGGTCCAGCGTGCGGGGCGCGTTCGGAAAAGGCCGCTCGCGGCCGGCCTGCGCTTCGAGTCGCTGCAAGGCGGCGAGCAGTTGGTCGGCATCGAGCCCCGTGCGCAAGGCCACCACGGCGTTGACGAAATCCGGCCCTTCCGCGCCAACGGGCGCGCTGCGGTACAGCGAGGATCGCGCCGTCACCACCGTGCGCGGCAATCGGCCCAACGCCACCATCGCCTCGCGCACGGCCGCTGCTGAGTCGCCCAGATTGGCGCCCAGCGCGACATAGGCCGAGACCGTCGGGTACGGCTCCTTGCTGCGACCTGCAGGCCGCCCGGTCGCAGACGGCCTCTTGCCGTCAGGTCGATCCGGTCGCCCCACCGGCCGGGCAGGCGAGCGGCTCATGCCTCGGAGGCGCTGCCGCCGTCACCACCACCGCCGCCCGTGCGCGGCTTGCGGCGGCGACGGCGCTTGCGCGGCGCAGCGTCGGCCTCGCCAGTGGCGGGCTCCTGGTCGTCCGAGGATGTCTCTACGTCTTGGCGAACTACCGGTTGCGCGTCGCGCGTCGCGGCGGGCTCGCTCTTGGGCAGCGGGTCGCGCGTACGGACGCGTTGGCGTACCTTCTGTTCGTCGCGCACCTGGTCGAGCAGGTCCTGGCGACGCATGTCGTCGGCCGTGCTGAATTCCTGCCACCACTCGGCGATGGCCTCGCTGATTTCGCCCACGTCGGCCCGCAGCCGCATGAAGTCGAAGGCGGCGCGGAAACGCGCTTGCTCGACCAGGCTGTAAGGCGTGGCGCCGCTGCGCTTGTCGAAGCGCGGCTGCATCATCCAGATCTCGCGCATGTCCGCAGCCAGCTTGCCGCGGCCCGAGACATCGCCGATGCGTGCGTTGAAGACATCGTCGATCGCATCCTGCAGTGCCGGGAACGCCGGCTGGCCGCGCTGGCCATGGCGCCCTTCGACGCGGCTGGCCCAGCCATCGCGCACATCGGCCCACAGCACGCAGGCCAGCAGGAAGCTCGGCGCCACCGGCTTGCCCTCGCCGACACGACGGTCGGTGTCCAGCAGCGCAGCGTGCACGAAGGGCTGGTCGGCCCGCTCCACCACCACGTCGAGCAACGGGTAGATGCCCGTCGCCAACCCGAGCTTGCGCAGTTGCGCGATGGTCGCGATGGCGTGGCCCGTCTGCAGCAGCTTGAGCATCTCGTCGAACAGGCGGCTCTGCGGCACGTCGGCCAGCAGCCGGCTTGACTCGATCAGCGGTCCCGACGTCTTGGCGTCCATCTTGAAACCCAGCCCCGCCAGCTTCGCCGAGAAACGGATCGCGCGAATGATGCGGACCGGGTCTTCTCGGTAGCGCGTGGCGGGGTCGCCGATCATGCGCAGCGTGAGTTTCTGCGCGTCCTTGATGCCGTTGTGATAGTCGACCACGACCTGGTTCGCCGGGTCGTAGTACATCGCGTTGACGGTGAAATCGCGGCGCGCTGCATCTTCTTCCTGCGGGCCCCAGACGTTGTCCCGCAGCACGCGCCCGCTGGCATCGACCGCATGCTTCATGGTGGCGAGTTCGCCCTTGCTGGTGCGCTCGTTGCCGCTGACCTGCTCGGCGGCCGCGCTGTCCATCGATGCGCGGAAGGTCGACACCTCGATCACCTCGTGCTCGCGCCCGCGGCCGTACACCACGTGCACGATGCGAAAGCGCCGCCCGATGATGAAGGCGCGCCGAAACAGCCCCTTGACCTGCTCGGGCGTGGCGTTGGTGGCCACATCGAAGTCCTTGGGCCGCAGGCCCAGCAGCAGGTCGCGCACCGCACCGCCGACCACGTAGGCCTCGAAGCCGGCCTGCTGCAGCGTGGTCACCACGTTCCTGGCGCGTTCGTCGACCAGCGCCGGGTCGATGCCATGGACCGATGCCGGGACTTCCTGCCGCTTGCCGAAACGGTTCTTTACCGATGCGGTGCCACCCGATTTGCCGAGCAGCTTGTCGATGAATTTCTTGATCATGTGTTGGGAGAAGTCTTCTATTCGTTTTCAAGCATGGCGCGAATCAACGGGATCGTGATGGCGCGCTGCGTCTGGAGTGCAAAACCGTCGAGCTGGGTGAGCAACTCCATCAAACTGCCGAGGTCGCGGCTGAAGCGGTGCAGCACGTAGTCGAGCACATCGTCCGACAGCATCACGCCGCGCGCATCGGCGGCCTGGCGCAGCACCGCTCGCCGCTCGGCCTCGCTCAGCGCCTGCAGGTGAAACACGTGGCCCCACCCGAGGCGCGTGCGCAGGTCTTCGCGCAGTTGCAGGTCGGCCGGCGGCAAGGCGCCGGCAGCCACCACGCCGCGCTGCAGCGTCTGCGCATTGACGAACCAGTTGAAGGCCGCATGCTGCTGCACCGCCGTGTAGAGGTGCACATCGTCCAGCAGCACCGCGCCCCAGCGCTCGTCGAATTCGGGTGGCTGGGCGAGGCCGGGGTGCAGCCAGCCGACACTGGCGCCCTGCTCGCGCAAGGCCACGCGCACCGACTCGAGCAGATGTGTCTTCCCGCTGCCGCCTTCGCCCCAAAGGTACGTGGGCACTGGCGAATGCACTGCCGGCCCATGCGCCGCACCCACCCAGAGTTGCAGATGCCGCAGCGCCGACTCGTTCGGGCCCGCGAAAAAGCCCGCAAAGGTGGGGCCGGTCGCAATGCCGATGTCGAGCGCGAGCTGTTTCATCCGGGGAAGCAGGAGTTCATGGAAAGGGCAAGTCGGGGCGGGGTACAGCGGCCCTTAAAATCGTGCCGAATTCTATCGGCCCGGTCACCTCCATGGCCCGACGCCTTCACCCCCCTCTCTTTTCGGCCGCCCCATGACCTCCCCTTCGCCCACCCCGCTCAGCTACAAGGATGCAGGCGTCGACATCGACGCCGGCGACGCCCTCATCGACCGCATCAAGCCGCTGGCCAAGAAGACGATGCGCGAAGGCGTGCTGGCCGGCATCGGTGGCTTCGGCGCGCTGTTCGAGGTGCCCAAGCGCTACAAGGAGCCGGTGCTCGTGAGCGGCACGGACGGCGTGGGCACCAAGCTCAAGCTGGCCTTCGAATGGAACATGCACGACACGGTCGGCATCGACCTCGTCGCCATGAGCGTCAACGACGTGCTGGTGCAGGGCGCCGAGCCGCTGTTCTTCCTCGACTATTTCGCCTGCGGCAAGCTGGACGTGGATACGGCCGCGGCCGTGATCGGCGGCATCGCGCGCGGCTGCGAGCTCTCGGGCTGCGCGCTGATCGGTGGCGAGACCGCCGAGATGCCGGGCATGTACCCGGCCGGCGAGTACGACCTGGCGGGCTTCGCGGTCGGCGCGGTCGAGAAGTCGAAGATCCTCACCGGCCAGGACGTCAAGCCCGGCGACGTGGTGCTCGGCCTGGCCTCGGCCGGTGTGCATTCCAATGGTTTCAGCCTGGTGCGCAAGGTGATCGAGCGCGCGCAACAAGCGGGTGGAGGCGACCTGCCCGCGACGCTCGACGGCCAGCCGTTCAAGCAGGCCGTGATGGCGCCGACCCGCCTGTACGTCAAGCCTGTGCTCGAAGCGCTGGGCAAGCACCCGATCAAGGCGCTCGCCCACATTACAGGCGGCGGCCTGCTCGAGAACATCCCGCGCGTGCTGCCCGACGGCACGGCCGCGCACCTGAAGAAGGGCAGCTGGCCGCAGACCGAACTGTTCAGCTGGCTCCAGAAGGTGGCCGGCATCGACGACATTGAAATGAACCGCACCTTCAACAACGGGATCGGCATGGTGGTCGTGATCGCCGCGGCCGAAGCGGCAGGCTGTGCAGCCACGCTCCGCGCGGCGGGTGAGAGCGTGCATGAGATCGGCGTGATCGCCGAGCGCGGCGACGGCGCCGCCGTCCGAGTCGCCTGAGCTTTCGGCGATCCGGCTTCTTTGCGCATGACACGTCCCGCTCCGGACCCCGCACGGCCACCGGTCGCTCCGGTCGCTACCGTCCCTCAGCACGCGCTGACGTCGCGCGGTGTGCTCATCACGAGCTACCTGCTCATGGGCGGCGCCCTGCTGGGCGTGATGCTCAGTCACCTGCTGGTCGGCTTGCTGGCTGTCTGCGTCGGTTTCGTCGCCACGCGCGCGTTCGTGCGGCTGTTGGTCCACCTGACCCGGCGCGCGCTGGCGCGTCTGTACCCCGACGAGGCAGGGCGCGCCATTCCGGCCCGCATCGAGGTGGCCATTCAGGCGCTGACGATCGTGGCCGTGGTGGTCGGGCCGCTCGCGTTGGTGGCCGTGGGCATCTCCCAGGCACGCGAGTACGTGGTCGAGGCGCCGCAGCAATACCGCGAATTGCTCGACTACGTGGCGCGCACGATCCTCGAACTGCGCGAGAAACTGCCGCCCGACCTGGCCGCCGCGTTGCCTGCTGCGGCCAGCGATGTACAGCACATGGTGGCCAACTATTTGCGCACGCAGGCCGGCTCGCTCGCGCTTGCTGGGCGTGCCTGGCTGGCCGCACTGCTGTTTGCCTATGTCGGGCTGATCGTCGGGGGGCTGGCCGCGGTGGCGCGGCCGCCGGCCTTGCGCTTGCCGCTGGCGGCGCAGGTGCACCGGCGCATCACGATCTTCGGCCAGGCCTTCCGGCAGATCGTCGCAGCGCAGTTCTGGATTGCGAGCTTCAACACCGCGCTGACCGCCGTCTTCCTGCTCTTCCTGCTGCCGATGTGGAGCTTGTACCTGCCCTATACGCCGGTGCTGATCACGCTGACCTTCGTCGCCGGGCTCATCCCCATCGTCGGCAACCTGCTGTGCAACGTCGTGATCACGCTGGTCGGCCTCTCGGTGTCGCCGCTCACGGCAGCGGCCTGCCTAGCGTTCCTGATCCTGATCCACAAGGCCGAGTACGTGATCAACGCCAAGGTCGTGGGAAGCCGCACGCACATCGCGGTCTGGGAACTGCTGGCCGTGATGTTCGCGGCCGAAGCCGTGTTCGGCCCGGCGGGGCTGGTGGCGGCACCGCTGTTCTACGCCTACCTCAAGAAGGAACTGCAGGCGGCGCAGCTGGTGTGATGGGTGCGGCCCGCCGCGCGCACCGCATGATGTCCTGAATTGATCGGTTCCTGTCGCAGGCGGACGGGCGTCGACACCCGTTCCACTGGAAGATGCAGGGCATCATCCACGACACCCCGCAGGACCCTTCTCATGAAAACCTGTCTGTTAGTGATCGACGCGCAGACGTCGTTCCGCCACCGGCCTTATTCGAACGAGCGCGACATGGCGCCGTACCTCGCCGCGCAGAACGCGCTGATCGACGGCTGTGTCGCCGCCGGCGTGCCCGTGGTGCGCGTGTTGCACGCCGACGGCCCCGAGGTGGCCGACAACCCGTTCGCGCTCGCCTCCGGCCATGTGCGGCCGCTCGACGGCCTGGCCGAGTTCGCGCCCGCCGCGCGCTTCGTCAAGCACCGCCACAGCGCGCTTGTCGGCACCGGGCTGGATGTCTGGCTGACCTCGAACGGCATCCAGCGCCTGATCGTGAGCGGCATCCGCACCGAACAATGCTGCGAGACCACCACGCGCCACGCATCCGATCTGGGCTGGGAGGTCGACTACGTGCTCGACGCCACGCTCACCTGGGACATGGTGCAACCTGACGGCCGGCCGCTGTCGGCGGCCGACATCAAGGCGCGCACGGCAACCGTGCTCGAAGGCCGCTTTGCCCGCATCTGCAGCGTCGACGAAGCGCTGGAGCGCGCAGGCGCGATCGCCACCGCCTGAAACCGGAGAAGCGCCATGCTCGAACTGCGCCCCACCTGCGAACACTGCAACCGCGCGCTGCCGCCCGCATCGACCGAGGCGCGAATCTGCAGCTTCGAGTGCACCTTCTGCGCAGGCTGCGTCGAGCGCGTGCTCGGCAACGTGTGCCCCAATTGCGGCGGTGGCTTTGCACCGCGGCCCGTGCGGCCAGCGCATGACCGCCGTGGGGGCAACTTCCTCGGGCACTACCCGGCCAGCACTGTGGTGAAGCACCGGCCGGTCGATGCGGCTGCGCACGCGCTCTTCATTGCGACGCTGGCTGGCGTGCCGCCCGACGCGCGATGAACCCGCCGCAGGACGGTACGCCGCCCATCAGCGTGGTGTTCGTGCTGCTCGACGACAGCCTGGTGCTCGATTGGGCCGGGCCGGCGGAAGCGCTGCGCATCGCGAACCAGCAATTGGTCGCGGCGGGCCGGCCGGCGCGCTTCGCGATCGAGTTCGTGGGCCCGCGGCCAGAGTCGGTCGGGTCCGTTGGCGTGACGCTTGCGGGTCTTGCACCGCTGCCGACCGCGTGGGACGGTCCGGCGTGGGTCGTGCTTGTCGGTTTGCCCGGCAGCGTGATCGCCGTTGACAGCGACGCGGCGCGCGAACTGCTGCACTGGCTGCGCGGGTTGCGCCTGGCTCGCGGCGCGCTGGAGCTGGTGACCGTGTGCGCCGGCGCGCTGCTGGCCGCGCATGCGGGCCTGCTCGCCGGCCGCCGCGTGACCACGCACCACCATCACCTCGATGAACTGCAGCAGGTGGAGCCGCGCTGCGATGTGGTGCGCAACCGCGTGTTCGTGCTCGACGCGCCGGTCTACAGCAGCGCGGGCGTGACGACCGGCATCGACCTGATGCTGCACCGCATCGCCGAGACCTGCGGCGAGGCGCTCGCAGCGCAGGTCGCGCAGACGATGGTGGTGGCGCTGCGGCGCGGGCCGCACGACCCCGAGCTTTCGCCTTTTCTCGCTTACCGCAACCACCTGCACGCCGCGCTGCACCGGGTGCAGGACGCCGTGAGCGCGCAACCGCAAGCCGATTGGAGCGTGCCGCGCATGGCCGATGTCGCGCACACCTCGCCACGGCACCTGACGCGGCTCTTCGTCGAGCATGCCGGCGTCGCGCCGCTCGCCTACCTGCGACGGCTGCGGCTGGCGAACGCGCAGCTCGCGCTGGCGTCGGGCGCCAACGTCACGCAGGCGGCCGAGCGCGCGGGGTTCGGGTCCGACACCCAGCTGCGTCGCGCGTGGCATCAGTTCGGGTTGCCGGGTTCGCCCTCGGCCACCGCGCCGGCCGGGCGGTAGCAGCGCCTCGTCGGGCCTAGAGGTAGCCGCAGAAGCGGAGCACGTGCCCATCGGGCTCGCGGATCGCGAATTCGCGCAGACCCCAAGGCTGCGAGACGGGTGCTTCGATGATGTCGACGCCGCGCTTCTCGTACGCGGCATGCAGGCCATCGATGTTGTGACCGACATGGATCACGATCTCACCGCGCCACTGCCGCGTTTCGCGCGCGTTGCATTGCCAGAGACGCAGGTACACCGGATCGCCGTAGCTGCGGTCGCCCTTCTTCACGCGCGCGTAGCTTGGCGGTTCGCCTGCGATGAAGTCCAGCTCGAAACCCAGCACTTCGCTGAAGTAGCGCGCCGCTCGCACCACGTCGGCCACCGGCAGCACGGGCTGGATGCCGTGGAACTGGTGCGTGGTGCCCAGATCGGCCGCAACAGACCTGGCAGTCAAGGCGCAGAAGGCGGTCGGGCGGCCATCTCAGTTGGCCGCGCGGCGCAACGCGGCCAGGCGCTCGCCGATGACATCGACGTCGAGCGCGTCCTCGACATGCTGCACGTAGGTATCGAGATCGCGAACCGCCTGTGCCGCATGGCCCTGCTCGGCATGGGCGATCCCGCGGTCGCGGTACTCGCCCCATGCTTCGGGCAGCAGGATGATGAGCCGATCCTGCACAGCAATCAGGCGCTGCCAGTCTTCCTGCGCCTGATGGATCTCTTTCAGATTGCGGAGCATGCGGCCGACGATCTCCCGCGGTGCGGCCGGCTGCAGGTACAAGCCCAGCGGCACATCGAAATCGCCCACCAAGCCGTTGCTTCGCTTGTACGGCTCGAGGCGCTCGCTGAGTTCTTCGCGCGACAGCGATTTTCCCGTGAACGGGTCGATCACGACCTGCCCTTTCGGCAGCGTCACCTTCAGCATGAAGTGCCCCGGAAAGCCGACGCCGCGGGCGTGCAGGCCGAGCCCTTGCGCCAATTCCATCCACAACACGGCCAGGGAGATCGGGATGCCGCGGCGCGTGCGCAGCACGGCATTCAGGTAGCTGTTGTCGGGGTCGTAGTAATCGTTGACGTTGCCGCCGAAGCTCAGATCGTGAAAGAAGAACTGATTGAGAAGCCGCAGACGCTGCAGGGGTGCCGCATCGGCGGGCAGGCGCCGCTTGAGGCGGGCGAGCAGCTGGTCGACATCGCCGAGCACCTGTTGCACATCGAGTTCGGGGTACTCGTCCTGCGCCAGGCTCACGGCGGCTTCGAGCAACGGAAACTGGTCGTCGCTTTGCACCAGCGAGCCGAAGTACTCGAGGGCAGTAGGCGCTGAATAGCTGAGGGACATGCGTCTTTGTAGTGGAGGCACCGGGGAGCGTCAAGCCGACGCACACCCGCTTCGGATCAACGGCGCATGAAACTGCGCAACTTCACACCAACGACGGCGAGCGCACCGAAATACAGTACCGCGGAAGCGCACAGCATGGCCACGAGCAGCCCGATCCGGCGCCACCGCGCCTCGCGCAACGCAATCCAGTCGAAGTGCTGCGCGCCCCACCACAAAAGGGCGCCGAGCAGCGCCGTGGCAGCCAGCACCTGGAACGCGAACCGCAGCCAGCCGGGCTCCGGCCGGTAGCTGCCGCGTCGCACCAGGCCCACCAGCAGCCACAGCGCGTTGAGCAAGGCACCGAGGGCGATCGTCAGCGTCAGCGCGGCATGCTGGAAGACCGGCACCAGAAAGAAGTTGAGGATCTGCGTGAAGATCAGGACGACCACGGCGATCTGCATCGGGGTGCGCATGTCGTGCCGCGCGTAGTAGCCGGGCGCCAACACCTTGATCGCCACGATCCCGACCAGGCCGATGCCGTAGTGGGTCAGCGCCGCAGCGATGCGTTGGACGTCTTGGCCGGTAAGCGCACCGTTGTGGAAGAGCACGGCGACCAGCGGTTCGGAGAACACGAGCAGCGCCACCGCGCTCGGCAGCGCCAGCAAGACGACCAGCCGCAGGCCCCAGTCGAGCATGGCGGAATAGCGCGCATCGTCCTGCGCCGCGCGAGCGCCCGCGAGTTGCGGCATCAGCACCACGCCGAGCGCCACACCGAGCATGGCCGTGGGAAATTCCATCAGTCGGTCGGCGTAGCTGAGCCAAGTGACGCTGCCTTCGGCCAGGTGCGACGCAATCTGCGTGTTGATGAGGAGGGAAATCTGCGCCACGCTCACGCCAAGCAGGGCGGGCAACATCAGGCCTGTGATCTTGCGGGTCGACGGATCGCGCCAGGCGGCACGCAAGGCGCCAAGGCTTGCGCCGATGCGCGGCAGCATGCCGATGCGCCGCAGCGCCGGTAGCTGGATGGCCAGTTGCAGCAGGCCGCCGACCATCACGCCGACGCACTGCGCGTAGATCGGCTCGATGCCCCAGCGCTGGAAGATCGGCGCGCCGACCACGATCGACAGAATCAGCGCCACGTTCAGCAGCACCGGGGATGCCGCGGGCACCGCGAACTTTCGCCAGGTGTTGAGGATGCCGCCGGCCAGCGCCACCAGCGACATGAAGCCGATGTACGGGAACATCCAGCGCGTCATGACCACGGCCGCATCGAAGCCCTGCCCGGTTTGCGCAAGGCCGCTGGCCATGGCCCAGACCATCCACGGCGCGCCGACGACGCCCGCCACGCACAGCAGCACCAGCGTCCAGGCCAGGAGGGTCGCCACGTGGTCCGCCAGCGCCCTGGCGCCGGCGTCGCCGCTTTCGGTGCGCACGGCCGCCAGCACCGGCACGAACGCCTGGGTGAACGCGCCTTCGCCCAGCACGCGCCGGAACAGGTTCGGAATGCGGAAGGCGACGTTGAAGGCGTCGGTGAGTGCGCTGACCCCGAAAACCGAGCCCATCAGCAAATCCCGCACCAGCCCCGTAATGCGCGAGGCAAGGGTCAGCAGCGAGACGATGGAGGCGGACTTGAACAGGGACACGGCGACGAAGTGTAGGCGCACGGGCGCAGGCCGGGCCCGCGGGCTATAATCGCGGGCTTTGCTGCATCATCCTCAGACACCTAAGGAACTATCCATATGGCATCCGCCAAGCCCAAAAAGAAGAACCCGCGCCTTGCGTCGGGCCGCAAGCGCGTCCGCCAGGACACCAAACTCAACGCCGCGAACACCTCGCTGCGCTCCAAATACCGCACCGCCGTGAAGAATGTCGAGAAGGCCGTTTTGGCCGGCGACAAGACCAAGGCGGGCGAATTGTTTGCCAAGATGCAAGCCGTGGTCGACACCGTGGCCGACAAGGGCATCTTCCACAAGAACAAGGCTGCTCGCGACAAGAGCCGCCTGTCGGCGAAGGTCAAGGCCCTCGCCCTCGCGCCTGAACAGGCCGCCGCCTGACACCTATCAGGCAAGCCCGGACAGAAAACTCTCTGTCCGCAGTTTGATCGGGGTGCGCTGCAGCAAAGTGAAAAACCGCCTTCGGGCGGTTTTTTCATGGGCGCGATCCACGCATGGAACGCAGACCCCCACCTCTGTCGGGTGGAAAAGCAAATAACTGTCAACCAAACTCTGTCAATGCGTTTCGGAACGCTCGTTGATTGGAGGTTTGCCATGCATTCGTTTTCCCCCACCGCACCCGCCTTGTTGAATCGGGCGATTGCTCGTATCGTGGGTCGCGAGGCGTCGATCCTCAGCTATCCTTTGATCGAGATGTTGCGAACCTGCAAACTTCAAACGCGTGGCCGAGGTGATTGCACCCGCGACAGGCCACTCCCGATCGACAGCGTGGTCACCGGCTCCACGCCACCTGTTGACCGCATGTCACGTGTTTCGGGCAATCTGCACTACTCCAGCGCCTGGCTCTGGCTGGCGGAAGGGGCGCGTCGCGTGGTGCTGCCACCGTCGGCGATACGGACCGGGTGCACCTACCTGCTGTCGTTCTACGACGCTTTCGGCGAACACATTGCCAGCATCGGCGATGCAGAAGCGCGGGATGCCGGCGTGATCGTTCACAGCCCCCACACGGCACCGGGCGCAACAGGTCCGGACTTTCACGTGATTCACAGCCCTACCGACCTGGTTTGGATGATCGGCCGCATCCTGGACAGTCCGCACGAGCCCCGGCAGCATGTGCTGTTCCAGTCCACCCTGCACATTGACGGGCCCCCGGGCACCCTGGCCGGGCGACGCCCGGCTGCGCTGGACCTCTGGGAAGGCGATGTGTCCGATCCCTTCGTTGATCTGGTGGAACGGCAACTCCCGGGCGCAGACCTTGCACCCGCGTTCTTTGCAAACATGTGCAGGGCCCTTGCCCACATTCGGGTCCCCAGCGCCGACCGCCCGCTGATTTCTGCCCTCCGGATGCTCGGTCTGGAGACGGATTGCAGCGCGCACTGGAACGATTTGCCTGCATCTGTCCGCGAGGGGCTGACATTGGGCCTGGTGGATGCCGCCCAGGCGGTAAGTGCGAGCGCTGCGCAACCGGTGCACTCGGCCGCCTGCGGTCGCCCGACACGTCGAGAGTGTCGCCTGACGCGTGCCGTTCGCGCGTACAAGGGACTGTGCAACCACGCCGTGGAAGCGCCTCTTGCCGACCTCGTGGCCGCAGCCAGCATTCGGGGGCGGTCGGTCGTCACCTGCCGCCCGCCGACATGAACCCATGAGCGAGCGCCCGGACGGGCTGCACAGCCTATCGCTCGGTGCGGAGGTCCAGCAGGAACTCGTCAAGCTGCACGCTCGCATGATGATCGGGATGCCATGGGTGCACGCACCGCTGATCGTCCTGCTGGCGATCGCCTGCGTGCCGTCCGTCCCGTCTGCGCTCTTTGCGGGCTGGGGCGCGGCAATGATGGGCATCGAACTGATACGGAGTGCGTGCGGCGCTTTCCTTTTGCGCCGCACGCTCACCCTCTCCGCTCGCAAGGCACACGCCATTCAGTCAGGGCTCGCCGCTGTCTCCGGCCTGATCCTCGGTGCGGCCGCGCCCTTGTTCCTGCCGCGACTGGCCATCGTCGACCAGGCCTGGTTGATCTGCGTCCTGGTGGCGGTGCCGGCGCTGGGCGTTGCCGTGTCGATGGCCTCGCGCTACATCGCCGGCTTGTATGCCTGCGGCGTCCTGGCGCCGGCCACGCTCGGATGGGTCACCCAGCATCCCGAACTGGCAATGAGCGCTTCGTTCGGATCCCTTTCGTATATCGGTGTGCTCGTCTTCTCGGCGGGCGAGAATCAACGCTCGCTGACGAGCTCCGTCGCGATCCGGCGGCAGCGGGATGACATGGTGCAGGATCTGAAGCGCAGCAACGCCGTGGTGCAGGAAGCTGTCGCCCGCGCGGAGCAGGAATCCGCCGCACGCGCCCACGTGCTGGCCGCCGCAAGCCATGATCTTCGACAGCCCCTGCATGCGCTCTCCGTCTACAGCGCGGTCCTCGCCGCCAACCCTTCGCAAGTCACGCTGCGAGAGGTCAGTACGCACATCGATCAATTGGTCAGGTCGCTGGGCGAACTGCTGCATGGCCTGCTCGATCTGTCGCGCATGACGAGCGGCCACTATGTGCCCCACACACAATGCTTCGATCTGTCCGCAGTGCTGGAGAGCGTCGCCTGCGAGTTCGACTCCGTCGCAGCGGCCAAGGGCATTTCGCTTCGGCGCACGCTCTCCCCGGTCACGCTGTCAGGCGACCTGATGGCGGTCTCTCGCATCACGCGGAACCTGCTGGACAACGCCATTAAGTACACCGCCGCGGGCGTCGTACATCTGTCGCTCAGACGCACGGAGCGCACGGCAACCATCAGCGTGGCCGACACGGGCAAGGGCATCGCGCCGGCCGACCAGTCGCGCATCTTCGACGAGTTCTACCAAGTGGAGAATTCCGCGCGGGATCGTCGGCAAGGTGTCGGCCTCGGCCTGGCCATCGTGAAGCGGTTGGCCCAGCTGATCCATGCGACGCTGACGCTCGAATCGGTCCCCGGCGTGGGTTCGCGCTTCGAGCTTGCGATACCGGGTGTCGTCGAGCCACCAGGTGCGGACACCCTGCCGCCCCTCACGCTCCGGCCCAGCGTCGAAGGCAGTCGCAGGGTGCTGGTGGTGGACGATGACGAGGAGATCCGGCGCAGCACGGCGAGTTTGTTGACGCTCTGGAATTGTTCGGTCGAGACGGCGGCCGGAAGCGCCGAGACCTGGGCCTTGTGCGAGCTCACAGGTCCACCCGACCTGCTGATCGTCGACCTGCGCCTCGGCGGCCCCGAAAGCGGAAGCCAGCTCGCCGGGCGGCTGCTGCAGCGCTACGGAGCCTTTGCGGTGCTGGTCATTACTGGCGAAACCTCGTCCGCGGCCCTGGAAGCGACGCGGGCCGCAGGTTGGCCCATCCTCCAGAAGCCTGTGGACGTCGCCTTGTTGCGCAAGGCCATCGACCAAACCCCACCTCGCGCATCGACCGCGCCTGCTTGAACCGGCGACCCTCGCCGTCCGGCGACTGAGGTCCGGAGAAAATAGAATGCGGCTGTTCAGGGAGAACCGGCCATGAAAATCCTCATCGCGGACGACCACGCGCTTTTTCGCGCGGGTTTGCGGCTGCTGCTTTCCAGCCTCGACAGCAGCCCGCTGCTGCTGGAGGCCGCCAGTTTGCCGGAGGCCACTGCCGTCGCGCAGCGCCATTCCGATCTGACGCTTTGCCTGCTTGACCTGCAATTCGACGGCGAAAACGGGCTGACCGCGTTCAACGTCATCAAGCAAGCGGCCCCGGACGTCGCCATTGTGGTCATCTCCGCGGCCAGCGATCTAGTTACTGTTCGTGCGTGCCTCGAAGCAGGTGCGATGAGCTTTGTGCCCAAGAGTGTTTCACCCGAGACATTGACTCTGGCTCTGCAGAAAGTTCTGGCCGGTCACATCTACCTTCCCGACGAAGTGTTGCACCACGCCAGAGAAGCAGCAGTCCAGCCGAACCTCAGCCCTCGACAGATGGATGTATTGCGCGGTCTGGCGCGCGGATTGCCGACCAAGTCGATTGCGAGGGAACTTGGCATCTCCGAGCACACTGCCAAGGAGCACATCGGCCTGATCTTTCAGGCGCTGGGGGCGCACAATCGGACCGAGGCGGTGATCATGGCGGCGCGCCTGGGCTGGCCACACGCCGGAGTCTCGCGCGGACAGTGACCATGAGGCGCGTGCCTCGCGTTACTTCGGCAGATGTTCGGGCAGCACGCAGGCCTCGCCCACCTGCAAGTCGTTGTCCCGCGCGAAATTCATGACGAAGTCCCACGCCATCACCTCGTGCTCCCGCAACTTCCGGTCGACGATCACGCACTTGATGTTGTTGACCGTGCTCGGCACGCACCAGGGCGAGTAACTCAAGTGGTCGCCCGGGCGGGCGCCACCGGGGCGAAAGGAGCTCATCACGCCCGCCAGCCGCTCCGCCCAGTCGCTGGGGCGGAACGCACGTCCATCCGGGGTGACGCCCATGATGAAGAGGTGTTTGGCGGTGGGGGAATCCATTGGGAGAAAAGGCCCGGCGTTGTTGCTGCGGTGCACAAGAATTTTACCCGCGCCGTCGCCCAAGAGACAGGCGAAGCGGGTATTCGAGGCTCATTGCAGTGATGCGCAATCCTCAACGAAGCACTTAAAGCACCCCCCTAGAATCCCCCTTCCCTTTCTGGAGAACCCCATGAGCGCCCACGCCGAAGCCACCTCGCCCCACGTCATGAACACCTACGGTCGCCTGCCGATCGCGCTGTCGCACGGGCAAGGCTGCCGAGTCTGGGACACCAACGGCAAGGCCTATCTCGACGGCCTCGGCGGCATTGCCGTCAACACGCTCGGCCACAACCATCCGGAGCTGGTGCCGGCCCTGCAGGACCAGCTGACCAAGCTCATCCACAGCTCGAACTACTACCACGTGCCCGGCCAGGAAGCGCTGGCGAAGAAGCTCACCGAGCTCTCGGGCCTGACCAACGCCTTCTTCTGCTGCACCGGGCTGGAAGCCAACGAAGCCGCGCTCAAGCTCGCGCGCAAGTTCGGGCACGACAAGGGCATCGAGCGGCCCGAGATCGTGGTCTACGAACGCGCGTTCCACGGCCGCTCGATCGCCACGCTGTCGGCCACCGGCAACCCGAAGATCCAGGCCGGCTTCGGCCCGCTGGTCGAGGGTTTCATCCGCGTGCCGCTGAACGACATCGAGGCGCTTCAGCGCGCCACCGAGGGCAACCCGAACGTGGTCGCCGTGTTCTTCGAAACCATCCAGGGCGAAGGCGGCATCAACCCGATGCGCAACGAATACCTGAAGCAGGTGCGCGCTCTCTGCGATCAGAAAGACTGGTTGATGATGATCGACGAGGTGCAGTGCGGCATGGGCCGAACCGGCAAATGGTTCGCGCACCAGTGGGCCGGCATCAAGCCGGACGTGATGCCGCTGGCCAAGGGCCTGGGATCGGGCGTACCGATCGGAGCCGTGGTCGCGGGCCCCAAGGCGGCGAACATCTTCGGCCCGGGCAACCACGGCACTACTTTCGGCGGCAACCCGCTGGCGATGCGCGCGGGTGTCGAGACCATCCGGATCATGGAGGAGCAGAACCTGCTCGCGCACGTCGAAAAGGTCGGCGCACACCTCAAGGCCGCGCTGGAGCGCGAGTTCAAGGGCCTCGCCGGCGTGAAGGAAGTGCGTGGCGCGGGCCTGATGCTCGGGATCGAGCTCGACCGGCCCTGCGGCGTGATCCTGAACCGCGCCTGCGACGCCGGCTTGCTCCTGAGCGTGACGGCCGACAGCGTGATCCGCCTCGTGCCGCCGCTGATCCTCAGCATTGCCGAAGCCGACGAAATCGTCGCCATCCTCGCGCCGATCGTGAAGGCGTTCCTGGTGGAGCCGGCGCCATGACAACCGCAAACACAAACGCGATCCGCCACTACCTGCAGTTCTCGGACTTCACGGCCGATGAATACGGCTATTTGTTCGAGCGCATGGGCATCATCAAAGGCAAGTTCAAAGCCTACGAAAAGCACCAGCCACTGACCGATCGCACGCTCGCGATGATCTTCGAGAAGGCCTCGACCCGCACGCGCGTGAGCTTCGAGGCCGGCATGTACCAGCTCGGTGGCAGCGTGGT
>SEGS01000068.1 GCA_004210915.1 Variovorax sp.
CGCCTGCGCCAGCCGCGCCGGTGGGCAGCGTCGAGCCACCACCGCCGCCCGCGCCACCTGCGCCACCCGCGCCTCCTGTGCCTCCGGCACCACCAGCGCCCCCACCCGCGCCGCCGGCGCCCTCCATGCAGTTGCCGTCAAGCAACGCCGACTATCTGCAAAACCCCAAGCCGGTCTACCCGGCCATGAGCCGTCGCCTGGGTGAACAGGGCAAGGTGATCGTGAGCGTGCTGGTTGGCGTCGACGGGCTCCCGAAAAGCGCACGCATCAAGCAGTCGAGTGGCTTCGACCGCCTCGACGAGGCAGCGCGCGAATACATCATGCGGTGCCGCTTCGTGCCCGGCAAAGTCAACGGCGTGGTGCAGGCCATGTCCTATGACGCCCCCGTCAACTACGTACTGAACTGATTTTTTTCTGGAGCAAATTTCGTATGGAATCCCAATTCGGCCTGATGAACGTCTGGAACCAGGGCGACTTCGTCACCAAGGCTGTGGCGGTGTTGCTGATCGGCATGTCGCTGGCGTCCTGGATCGTGATCTTCGTGAAGGCGCTGGACGTCATCAAATACAAGCGTCTGGCGCGGCACTCGCAGGATTTCTGGCACAGCGAGGACTTCGCGACCGCGTTGAACAAGCTGGGCAAGGACGAGACAAATCCGTTTCGCGTGCTCGCGCTCGAAGGGCGTGAGGCCGCGGCCCACCATCGCAACACGAAGGCGCATCTGCATGACGCGCTTGATGTGAGCGACTGGATCACGCGCGCGCTGCGCAACGGCATCGATGAATTCACCGCGCGCCTGCAGACCGGCCTCGCGATCCTGGCGTCGGTCGGCTCCACGGCGCCTTTCATCGGCCTGTTCGGTACGGTGTGGGGCATTTATCACGCGCTGCTGGCCATCGGCCTGTCGGGCCAGTCCACCATCGACAAGGTCGCCGGCCCGATCGGCGAGGCGCTGATCATGACGGCGCTCGGTCTGGCGGTGGCGATCCCCGCGGTGCTTGGCTACAACGCGCTGGTGCGTGGCAACAAGTTCGTGCTGACCAAGCTCAACAGCTTCGCGCACGACCTGCACGCCTACTTCGTCACCGGCGCCCGGGTGCAGACCGGCCAGGGCGGCGCCGAGGCAATCGTCGTTCCCCTCAAGAAAGGCTGATCGCGATGGCTTTCGGAACTCAGGACGAACCCGACGAGGTCATGAACGAGATCAACATGACGCCGCTGGTCGACGTCATGCTGGTGCTGCTGATCATCTTCATCATCACCGTGCCGGTGATGAAGCATTCGGTGAACATCGACTTGCCGCGCGCCAGCAGCGAGCCGGAGCTGGCCAAGCCCGAGAACATCCTGTTCAGCGTGACGGCCGACGGCACCTACCACTGGAACGAGCAGCAGATCGGTGACGCAGAACTGCCTGCGCGCCTGGCCGCTGAAGCCGCCAAGGAGCCGCAACCCGAGTTGCATATCCGGGGTGACAAGGCCGTGCGCTACGAGCGCGTGGCGAAGGCGATGTCGGCGGCACGCGAAGCCGGTGTCCGCAAGATCGGCTTCATCACCGAGCCGGACAGCAACTGACTCGCGCCAGCGTGCAAAAAAAGTTGATCGCGACGATTGACTTTGTATTGCGAATCATTATCATTCGTACATCGACTCCCTTCAGGACTTCCAGATGCCTACCTCGCCCAAGACCTTCTCCGTACTGAGCCACCCCTCGCTCGACCAGGCGGGCACGGGCCAGGCTTCCATCCAGACACAGCGCCCTGCTCCGCTGGTGGAAAGCACCGAGTTGCTGCGCGGCAGCAAGACGGTGGGCATCCTTCACAACGGCTCTGTCTACCGACTGCAAGCCACCAAACTCGGCAAGCTGATCCTGACCAAGTAAACGGTCAGCTCGCCTCCCCCGCAACTTTGCAAGTTTCATCGTGGGGCGACTCGAGGAGATCTGATCTCCGAAGGGTCGTTTTTTGCTAGCCAACGGTTCGCCACCAGCCAAGCTTTTTTTCACGCTGATTCTGCTGCTCCATGAAAAACGCCGACCCTCAGGTCGGCGTTCTGCATTTCAGCAGCTAATCGGTCAGAGGCCGAGGGCTGCGATCCCGGCCCGTGCCACCTGCGCGTCCTCGCTGGACTTGACGCCGCTCACGCCCACCGCGCCGATCACCTGGCCATCCTTCACGATCGGCACGCCGCCTTCCAGCAGGCCCTGCACCGCAGGCGCGGTCAAAAAGGCGGTGCGCCCCCCGTTGATGATGTCTTCGTAAGTCTTGCTCTCGCGCCGGCCCATGGCCGCGGTATGCGCCTTGGCAGGCGCGATGTGCGACGACAGAGCCGCAGCGCCATCCAGCCGCTGCAGCCACAGGAGGTGACCGGCATCATCAGAAATGGCGATGGTCACTGCCCAATTGTTTTGGAGCGCTTCGGCTTCGGCAGCCGCCGCGATGGCCTTGACGTCGGCGAGTTCGAGAAAGGACTTGGTCTTCATGGTGATGCAGTTCGGTTGCGGAAACCCGAAAGCATAACGTCCACCCTGCAACGCGGTCTTTGCGGATGCCGCTCTTGCAGCCTCCTAGAATGTTCCCATCTGCAGCGCTGCAGCCACTTACAGGAGCTTTCAGCAATGAACGACCGTGCTACCACCCTCGACACCTCCGCCGGCTACGGCAGCACGTTGCCGCAGGCCGAGCGCCAGCGCGTGCTGCGCAACACCTACTGGCTGCTCGCCCTCAGCATGCTGCCCACCGTTCTGGGCGCGTGGATCGGCGTACAGACCGGCATCACGCAGTCCCTGACGGGCGGGCTTGGCCTTGTCGTGTTCCTGGGCGGCGCGTTCGGCTTCATGTACGCCATCGAAAAGACCAAGAACTCCGCGGCTGGTGTGCCGGTGCTGCTGGCCTTCACCTTCTTCATGGGTCTGATGCTGTCGCGTTTGATCGCGATGGTGCTGGGGTTCCGCAACGGCTCCGAACTGATCATGACGGCCTTCGGCGGAACGGCCGGCGTGTTCTTCGTGATGGCCTCGCTGGCCACCGTGATCAAGCGCGACCTGTCCGGCATGGGCAAGTTTCTTTTTGTCGGTGCGCTGGTGCTGATGGCTGGCGCCATCATCAATGTCTTCGTCGGCTCGACCGCCGGGATGATGGCCATCTCGGTCGCCGCGATCGGCATCTTTTCGGCTTACATGCTCTATGACCTGAAGCAAATCATGGACGGCGGCGAGACCAACTACATCAGCGCGACGCTTCGCCTCTATCTGGACCTTTTCAACGTGTTCCAAGCGCTGCTCGCCCTGCTGGGCATCGCGGGCGGCGAGCGCGACTGAGCACGCGCCGCAGCCATCCAGAGAGAAGGGGCCGATGGCCCCTTTTTTTACGCCTCGCCGTCGTAGTCGAAAACCGCAATGGATTCGACATGTGCCGTGTGGGGAAACATGTTGACCACGCCTGCGAACGTGCAGCGGTAGCCCGCCTGATGGACCAGCAGCCCTGCATCGCGCGCCAGCGTCGAGGGGTTGCAACTCACGTAGACGATGCGCTTGGGCGGCACCCAGCCGCCCGTCCGCCGCGCCGGGTCCAGATGCAGATCGACCATGGCCTTGGCGAGGGCGAATGCGCCTTCGCGCGGCGGGTCGACCAGCCACTTGTCGGCCGCGCCGTCGGCCACCAGCATTTCCGGCGTTATCTCGAAAAGGTTGCGCGCAACGAAGGTTGTTGGGCTGAGCGCGCGCCGCGCCGCCGTTGCGGATTGGTTGCGCTGGAAGTTCTCGGTCGCGCGTGCGACCAGCGTGTCACTCCCTTCGATCCCCAGCACCTCGCGCGCGAGGCTCGCCAAAGGCAAAGTGAAATTGCCGAGTCCGCAGAACCAGTCGATGACACGCTCGTCGCCCTGCACGTCGAGCAGGCGCAGCGCACGCCCGACCAGTGCACGGTTGATGTGCGGATTCACCTGTGTGAAATCGGTCGGCTTGAAGGGCATGCGGACGCCGAACGCCGGCAACTCATAGGCCAGCGGCGTGCCGCCGTCCTCCAGCAGTTTCACGGTTTCGGGGCCCTTGGGCTGCAACCACCACTGCACGCCGGGATGAGCCTCGGCGAAGGTTTTCAAACGCACCTTGTCGGCCGCAGACAAGGGCTCCAGATGCCGGAGCACCAGCGCAATCACGCCCAGACGCAACGGCGTACCCGTTTCTTCCGGTGGTGCGTCGCCGCAGGCGAGTTCAATCTGCGGCAGGGTTTCGCGCGCGTCCATCGCGCCGATCAGCGCCCGCAAGGGCATCAGCATGTCGCTCACCGGCTTTGGGAGCACGGGGCACACCTGCATGTCCGCCAGATAGCGGCTCTTGCGCTCGTGGAACCCGATCAGCACCGTGCCCTTCTTCACAACGTGGCGCACTGAAAGGCGCGCGCGATAGCGGTAGTGCCACGCGGGCCCTTCCAGCGGACGCAGCACATTGTCAGGCTTGACCTTGCCGAGATGCCACAGGTTGTCCTCCAGGGCGCGCTGTTTCACGGCCACCTGGGCCGCGGCATCCAAGTGCTGCATCTTGCAGCCACCGCAGGCCCCGGTGTGCAGGCCGAAGTGCGGACAACCGGGCTGGACACGCTGCGAAGACTCGCGGCGAATCGCGGTGACGGTGCCCTGCTCCCAGTTGTTCTTGCGCCGGTGCACGTTGAACTGCACTTCCTCGAAAGGCAGTGCGCCTTCGATGAAGGCGACCATGCCCTCGGCGTTGTGCGCCACGCCCTGGGCTTCGAGGTCGAGTGACTCGACCTTCAGCCACTCTTTCGGCGGATACGTCTTTGTTTTCTTGTCGTCAGTGGGTTCGCTCATGCACCGATTGTCTCAGCGCAGGCAGCGCCCTCGCCTGTGTCAGCGCGAGGGAAGATAGCGCGCCGGATCGACCGGCTTGCCCTGACGACGGATCTCGAAATGAAGCTTGACGCGGTCGGCGTCGCTGTTGCCCATTTCGGCGATCTTCTGGCCCTTTTGCACCGACTGGTCTTCCTTCACCAGCAGCGTCTGGTTGTGCGCATACGCCGTGAGGTAGGTGTTGTTGTGCTTCAGGATGATCAGGTTGCCATAGCCGCGAAGGCCCGCGCCGGCGTAAACCACGCGACCGTCGGCGGCCGCCAGAACCGAATCGCCGGCCTTGCCCGCAATGTCGAGGCCCTTGTTCTTGACTTCGTCGAAGCCCGCGATCAGAGACCCCTGAGCCGGCCAGATCCAGCCCACATCTTCATCGCCCGAGGCGGCTGCGGCGGGTGCGACCGAAGACGTTGTCACGGGCGGTGTGGGCTTGACTGCCGCGCTCGCGGCGCCGGCAGGCGGTGTGACCGCACCGGTCGTAGCACCCGGCGCCGCCGTGATCGGCGATTGCGGCGCGACAGGCCGCGTGACGACGCCCGATGCATCGGGCGCAGACGCAGCCGCCACGGCTGAACCGCCGGCGACAGGTGGAACCACGCGCAAGACCTGTCCCACTTCGATCAGGTCAGGGTTGTCGAGGTTGTTCCACCGCGCGATGTTCTGCCAGGTCTGGCCGGTCTCCAGGCTGATCCGCCGGATGGTGTCACCCGGCCGCACGGCGTAATAGCCCGGCTTGCCGTAGTTCTCAATGCCGGGAAGCGGCTTGCCATTGGCATCGGTGGTGATCATCGGGCCGCCGGGCGACGCTGGCGACCGTGCCATGCTGCCGCGATCCTCGACCGGCGCGGGCCCGCGTGGCGTGCTGCAACCCGCAATCACGAGCGTCACTGCCAGCGTGATGCCGGCGACCCAGCTCCGATTGCCAAAAACCTGCATGTGTTGTTCCTTCAAGCGATCCCTGATTTTAGGGGTACGAAGTGGACTGCCTCCAGCACGAGACGTTCCACGCCGCGGGCTGTTTTATCGATGACGACCAGGGCTTGACCGCCACGGAGGGACTGGGTTGGTGCGACGATCCGGCCGCCCACGCCCAGCTGGTCGACCCAGGCGTCGGGCACCGCTTCGCCACCCGCCGCGGCGATGATGCCCGCGTAAGGCGCGCCCTTGGCGTAGCCGACCATGCCGTCACCGAGCATGAGATGCACGGTGGCAAGCCGGAACTCGCGCAAGTTGGTGCGCGCGCGCTCGTGCAGCCCGCGCAGCCGCTCGATGCTGTAGACCTCACGTGCCACGTGGTTCAGCACCGCCGCCTGGTAGCCGCAGCCCGTGCCGATCTCGAGCACCCGGCCCAGTCGCTCCTGCGGCTTTCCGATCAAAGCCGGCGCGCCCAGGAGCAGCTCGATCATCCGCGCCACAACGTTGGGCTTGGAGATGGTCTGGCCCAGACCGATCGGCAGGCTCGTGTCTTCGTAGGCCTGGTTGCCCAGCGCGCTGTCGACAAAGCGATGCCGCTCGACAGCCCCCATGGCGCGAAGCACCCGCGCGTCGGCAATGCCCTGGGCAGCCAGTCGCTGGACCATCCGCGCACGGATGGCATCGGAGGCCATCGATGGCGTCGCCGGCACCATCGGCCGGACTGGCGCCACCGGCAGGCGACCCCGCGGTGTCGCGGGCGCGTTGGGTGTCAGGCGTACCGGGAAGCCGGGTCGTTGCGTCGCCATGTCAGCGCGGTGCGATCAGGCGGTCGACCGTTTCGCGCCACTGCCCCAGATTGGCGTGGTCGGTCAGATCGATCTGCAAGGGCGTGAGAGCGACATGACCCGCTGCGGTGGCATGGAAATCCGTGCCCTCACCGCTGTCCTTGGCCGCGCCCGCGCCAGCAATCCAGTACATCGTTTCGCCCCGGGGACTGTCTTGCGTGATCACTTTTTCGGCCGCATGACGGCGCCCCAAGCGGCAAACCTGCACCGGTTTCAGTTCATCGAAGGGTCGGTTCGGCACGTTGACGTTGAGCAGGAACGCAGGGCCCGCCAGCATCCGTTCGCGCTCGATCTGCTGCACCAGGCGGCGCGCGACCTGCGCAGCCGCATCGACATGGGCCCAGCCCTTCTCGATCTGCGAGAACGCAATGGCCGGAATACCGAAAAGATAGGCCTCCATCGCCGCACCGACGGTGCCCGAATAGATGGTGTCGTCGCCCATGTTGGCGCCGTTGTTGATGCCGGACACCACCAGATCGGGGCGGTAGTCGAGCAGGCCCTTCAGCGCGATGTGCACGCAGTCGGCCGGCGTGCCCGTGACATAGCGAAAGCCGTTGTGCGCGCGATGCACGTAAAGCGGCGCGGCCAGCGTCAGTGCGTTCGACTTCGCGCTGTTGTTGTGCTCGGGGGCGACCACTTCGACCTCGGCCAGATCCTTGAGCGCGTCGTACAGCGCGACGATGCCGGGCGCCTGGAAACCATCGTCGTTGGAGATCAGTATCTTCATGGTGTTGGGTGGCCCGGATTGTAGGCGGCGCACGGGTCACGGCAGGGACAACACAGCCCAGGCGCCGCGCCTATCATGGCCCGCGATTGCCGCCCCTACGACTCATCTGAAGGAGACCACTGCATGCACGCATGGCTTTGCGAAAACCCCACTGGCGTCGACGCCCTGACCTGGACAGAACTGCCGACACCCACACCGGGAGCCGGCGAAGTGCTGCTGGAGATCAAGGCCGCGAGCCTGAACTTTCCGGACCTGCTCATCGTCCAGAACAAGTACCAGATGAAGCCGGCCCTGCCCTTCGTGCCGGGCTCGGAGTACGCGGGCGTCGTGCAGGCGGTCGGCGAAGGCGTGACCCACCTCCAGGTCGGGCAAAACGTCGCGTGCCTCTCTGGAACCGGTGGCTTCGCAACGCATACGCTGGCGCCGGCCGCCATGTGCATGCCGCTGCCGGACGGATTCGGTTATGTAGACGCCGCGGCCTTCATCATGATTTACGCCACCTCGTGGCACGCCCTGATGGACCGCGCACAACTCAAGGCAGGAGAAACGGTGCTGGTGCTCGGCGCGGCGGGCGGTGTCGGGACTGCAGCCATACAGATCGCCAAGGCAGCGGGTGCCCGCGTCATCGCCGCCGCCTCAACGGACGAGAAGTGCGAACTGTGCCGCTCGATCGGTGCCGATGCGACCATCAACTACACAACGCACGCATTGCCCAATGGCTTTCGCGATGCCATCAAGGCCGCGACCGATGGCAAGGGTCCGGATGTGATCTATGACCCGGTCGGCGGAGATTTCGCGGAACCGGCCTTCCGCTCGATCGCATGGCGTGGCCGCTATCTGGTCGTCGGGTTCGCGGCCGGCCCCATTCCCGCGCTGCCGCTGAATTTGACCCTGTTGAAAGGCGCCTCGCTGGTGGGCGTATTCTGGGGCGACTTCGCGCGACGCGAGCCCAAGGCGAACGCGCAGATGATGGCCCAATTGGCAGCCTCTTATGGCTCGGGAAAAATCAAACCCGTGATCGACCGCACCATGCCGATGTCGGAATTGAAGGCGGCCTATGCCCACATGGGTTCACGGGGCGTCAAGGGCAAACTGGTCATGGTCAACTGAGCGCGCCGCGCATTCGCCCCCAATAAAAAAGGCCCGCATTTGCGGGCCTTTTTACCGTTGCGAACGGAATGCCGCGGTCACTTGATCTCGAAATCCGTCAGCGGCTTGCCGGCGGCCAAGGCCTCGGTGATCCAGCGCGGCTTGCGTCCGCGCCCACCCGACCAGGTTTCACCGGTTGGGCTGCGGTACTTCGCCGCTGCCTTGCCTGCAGGTGCACGCCCGCCGCGCGCCGCGGGCGCACCCCGGGTGCTCAGCTTCAAATCGGCAGCGGTCAAGCCATATTCCGCAATTTGCTTGCGCACCTCGTCAATCACGTAGGCCCGTTCCTGGTTGCGCAAGTCCTCGGCTTGCTTGCGCAATTGGGCGATCTGCTCATCGTGCTTCTTGATCTGCGAATTGATATCGGCGAGGGAGGCCATTCGGATCCTTGAAATGACAAAAGCCGAATTCTAATTCACATCCATCGGCCTGCAATGCTTAAGCAATGCGCTTTCGCCGTCCTACACCACGGCAATGGCGCAAGGATCGCATCTCGAATGCATCTGTTGCCAAAGCAACAATGATCGGAGCGCTAACGCGAGGACAAATTGCTTCCTGCCCGGTTCGCGCGAATTGAACCCACAAAGCAAAACAGGCACCGAGGTGCCTGTTTGAACTAGAGAATCTTGGGGTGGCTGATGGGACTCGAACCCACGACGACCAGAATCACAATCTGGGACTCTACCAACTGAGCTACAGCCACCGAAGAGCCTTTGATTGTAGCGTTAAAAACTCACCGAACTGCTGCGAGTTGCGCCTCTGACGGCCGGGGTACGAGGATCTTTGCCTTGAAGCGCTCTTTCAGCAGATCGTAATAGGCCGCGTTCTCTGCGGCCGCAATGACTTGCGTGAATTGCGAGCGCTCCTGCTGCGCCTCCTCCGCCGAAGGCGGTGTGCGCGGCACCACCTTGCCAACTCGCACCACTGCGTAGCCTTCGGCGCCCAGATCGACACCCACCAGCGCAGGCAGCTTGGCCGGATCCGCACGCAGCGCGGCCTCAATGACAGGGCCCGGCTGCGCAGCCATCTCAAGCCTCGACACCGTCACGGGGGCACCGAAGCTGGCGCCGTCGGACTTGGCTTCCCAGGCGGCGAGCTTGGCCGCGCCCTCCGCCTTCGCAAGCGCGCTGGCGCGCTCGGAGATCAGCTGGGTCCGCACCTGTGCCTTCACTTCCTCGAACGGAATGGTGCGCGCGGGCGTGTACTGCGTCACGCGGCCAGCGGCGAGTTGGCTCGGCCCGACTTCGATCGCTTCGGTATTGTTCTTGCGCTCGAGCGAATCGGGCGCGAACAACGCGTTGAGGAAGTTGCGGCTCGCCAAGGGGCCCGTGGCGCCAGGCGCGGCCGTGCGGCTCACATTGTTCGCGGTGCGCAAGGTGAGACCGAGCTTCTCCGCGGTGGGCTTCAGGCTGTCCGACTGCTGATAGACCGAATCCGTGAAAGCCTCGGCGGCCTTCGCGAATTCCTGGGTGGCTTGTTGCGCGCGGAACTCGGTTTCGATCGCGGCACGCACCTGTTCAAAAGGCGGAACGACTTCAGGCTTGATGTCGGTCAACAGGATCACGTGGTAACCGAAATCGCTTTCGACCACGTCGCTGATCTCGCCCTTTTTGAGCGCGAACATTGCGTCCTCGAAAGGCTTGACCATGGCGCCGCGGGTGACGAAATCGAGGTCGCCGCCCTTCTCTGCCGATCCGGGGTCCTGCGAGTTCTTGCGTGCCACCTCGGCGAAGGTGTTCGGCGCTTTCTTCACCTGGTCCAGAAGCTGGGTGGCCTTCGCTTTGGCCGCTTCCCGTTCGGCTGCCGGTGCGCCGGCCGCGGCGGTGATGAGGATGTGGCTGGCCCGACGCTCTTCCCGCGTGCCGAAGCGGCCCTTGTTCTGATCGTAGTAGTTCTTCAGCTCAGCGTCGCTCACGACGACCCGTTTTTTGGCAGCGTCCAGGTCGAGCACCAAGTACTCGACGGTGGCCTGCTCGGGTGCCTGGAAGCGCGCGGCGTTGTCCCGATACCAGGCTTCGACATCGGCGTCAGCCAGCGTGACTTTCGATGCGAACGCCGAAGGCTCGAAACGGGCGACCTGAATTTCGCGCCGGTCGTAGAACGCATTGAGCGTGGGCGCAGCCTGCCCCGCCGGTGCGAACGCGGTGCCGGACACGCCGAGCAAGACCTGCTGGGTGGCGAGTTCACTGCGCACGGCCGCTTCGTGTTGCTCCGGCGTGCGACCGGTGACGCGCATGAAGCTCTCGCGGTCGAACTTGCCGTCGGGCGTGCGGAACGCATTGAGGCTCGTGTCCTGTGCAAACAGGCGCGACAGGCGCTCTTCGGAAACCGTCATGTTCGCCTTGGTTGCCGCGGCCAGCAGCACGCGATCACGAACCATGCGCTCGAGCGTGCCGTAGCGCGCCGCATCGGAGTCGAGCAAGGCCGGGTCGACGTCCGGCGCCTGTTGCCGGATGCGATCGACCTCGTTGCGATGCTGCAGATCCCACTCGGGGCGGGTGATGTCCTTGCCATCGACGCGCGCCACTTTTTCGCCGCTCGGGTCACTGCGGTATTGGTCGGCGCCGAACAATCCGAAGGACAGGATGATCAGCGGAAACAACACCCACATGAGTATCTTGCTGTGCTTGCGGATGGACTCGAACATGTCTGAACACTCTCTCTGTGGGATGCGTAAGCAGCAATAAAAAAGGCGAACCTCATGTTCGCCTGTGCATCGGGTATTTTTGGTGGGTGCTGAGGGGCTCGAACCCCCGACCTACGCCGTGTAAAGGCGCCGCTCTACCAACTGAGCTAAGCACCCCACCGGAATACTTTCCGACTCGGATCTCAGTTCAGCGCGTCTTTCAACGCCTTGCCGGGACGGAACTTCGGGATTTTGGCGGCCTTGATTTTAATCGCCTCGCCAGTGCGCGGATTGCGCCCCGTGCGGGCAGCGCGTTTGCCGACCGCGAAGGTGCCGAAACCGACCAGCGACACGGAGCCGCCTTTCTTGAGCGTGGTCCTGATCGCGCCAATGGTGGACTCCAGCGCGCGCGTCGCCGCGGCTTTGGAAATATCGGCGTTCTTCGCGATGTGCTCAATCAGTTCGGTTTTGTTCACAAGGGCCCCTTGCAGGAAAAGTTGGTCGGTGACGTCAGATGCCATGACCGGCGCCAAGGCAGTCCATGCAGTGCGGCGGGGAGGATTTGGCAGGTCTGACGCGGATCGGCAGCGCGCTGCCGACAACGATTACAACCACTGGTCCACGGGGTGTCAATACGACACCGGCTCCGGCAACACAGCGGGGAGCGCGATTTTAGAGTCGTTTCGTGAACTGTTCTTTCAAAGTGCTCGCGCGATCGCGAGACCGAGGTCCGAGGTGCTTGCGGTTCCGCCAATGTCGGGCGTTTTCGGTGCACCGCTGGCGGGCGCCAGCACCTTTTCGATCGTCTGCAGGATCGCGTCATGCGCGGCCTTGTGGCCAAGAAACTCGAGCATCATCGCGCCGCACCAGATCTGCCCGATCGGGTTGGCGATCCCCATGCCGGCGATGTCGGGCGCCGAGCCATGCACGGGCTCGAACAGCGAGGGTGTGGTGCGCTCGGGGTTGAGGTTGGCGCTCGGCGCAATGCCGATCGTGCCGGTGCACGCGGGTCCGAGGTCCGACAGGATGTCGCCGAACAGGTTGCTCGCCACCACCACGTCGAAGAAGTCCGGACGCTGCACGAAGTGCGCGGTGAGGATGTCGATGTGGAATTTGTCGAGCGTGATGCCGGGGTAGTTCTTCGCCATCTCGGCCACGCGCTCGTCCCAGTAGGGCATGGTGATCGAAATGCCGTTCGACTTGGTGGCGCTTGTCAGGTGCTTCTTCGGCCGCGACTGCGCGAGCTCGAACGCGAACTTCAGAACGCGGTCCACGCCGATGCGAGACATCACGGTTTCCTGCACCACGATTTCGCGCGGCGTGTCTTCGTACATGCGACCGCCGATGCTCGAATATTCGCCCTCGGTGTTCTCGCGCACGATGTACATGTCGATCTCGCCGGGCTGGCGAGGTGTTCCATCACGCCGCACCACGGGCGCGACGATGCCGGGCATCAGGCGCGCAGGCCGCAGGTTGATGTACTGGTCGAACTCGCGGCGGAACAGCAGCAGCGAACCCCAGAGCGAGATGTGGTCGGCAATCTTCTCGGGCCAGCCCACTGCACCGAAGTAGATCGCGTCGTGGCCGCCGATCTGGTCCTTCCAGTTGTCGGGCAGCATCTTTCCGTGCTTCTCGCAATAGTCCCAGCTCGAGAAGTCGAAGTGGTCGAACTTCAGGTCGATGTTGAACTTGCTGGCCGCCGCCTCCATCACGCGCAAGCCCTCGGGCATGGTTTCCTTGCCGATACCGTCGCCGGCGATGACTGCAATGCGCTGGGTGCTCATGGTTGTTGTCCTTTGGGAAGTCAGGAAAAGAAATCGAGCGCTTCGGCGAGCAATTCGCCGGGCGCTTCTTCGGGAATGTAGTGACCGCACGGCACGGCGCGGCCTGACACATCGCTCGCGCGCGCGCGCCACAGCGACAGCACGTCGAAGCAGCGGCCGACGGCGCCCTGCTCGCCCCACAGCACCCGCATCGGCATGGCCAGTGATTGCCCGGCGGCGACATCGGCGCGGTCGTGCTCGAGGTCGATGGTGGCCGAGGCACGGTAGTCCTCGCAGATCGACGCGGCCGAGCCCTCGATGGCGGCGCAGCGCTCGTACTCGGCCAGCACTTCGGGTGCGAACGGTGCCAGCCCCGCATGGCGCGAACCCATGACGCTGCGCACGTAACGCGACGGATCGGAGGCGATCAGCGCCTCCGGCAAAGGCGACGGCTGGATCAGGAAGAACCAGTGCCAGTAGGCGCGCGCGAAAGCGTCGGTGGTGTTCTCGTACATCGCCAGCGTGGGTGCGATGTCGAGCAACAGCATGCGCGTGACGGCATCGGCATGGTCGGCCGCGAGCCGGTGCGCAACGCGTGCGCCGCGGTCGTGCGCCAGCACGCCGAAGCGCGCAAAGCCGTGGTGCTGCATGGCGAACAGCGCGTCGCGCGCCATTTCGCGCTTGCTGTAGACAGCGTGCCCCGCGTCGGCCGCTGGGCGGCCCGAATCCCCATACCCGCGCAGATCAATCATCACGAGCGTGAACCGCTCAGCGAGCCGGGGCGCAATGCGATGCCAGATCGCGTGCGTTTGCGGATGGCCATGCAACAGCAGCAAGGGCGCACCGTGTCCGCCGATGCGGCCGTGAACGCGGACGCCGTCGCGGTAGAGATCGAAGGGAGTGAATGAATCAAGCACGCGACGATTGTGCGTTGCACCTGCTCCGTCTTCAAGCAACAATCGACCAATTCATACTTTCCATTCCGGAATGAATTCAATGGCGATGGACCGGGCCGACCTCGAACTGGTGATGCACATTCGCGAGCATGGCAGCCTGGCCGGCGCCGCGGGCGCATTGGGCGTGGTGCCCTCGGTCGTGACCAAGCGCCTGGGGGCGCTCGAGGCGCGGCTGGGCCAGCGCCTGTTCGAGCGCACCACGCGCCGTCTCAGCGTCACGACCGAAGGCGAGGCAGTGTGCCTGCATGCCCGCGCCCTGCTCGACGGCTTCGCCGCGCTCGAAAGCGAATTGGGCGAAAGGCAGAACGACCTGAGCGGCACGGTGCGCCTCGCAGCCACCTTCGGCTTTGGTCGGCGCTGGCTGGGACCCGCGCTCGCCGCGTTCCAGCAAAACCACCCCGCCCTGCAAATCGATCTGCAGCTCAGCGAGCAACTGCCCGACCTCGGCGCCGAAGGCTATGACGGCGCGATCTGGCTCTGGGCCGTGCAGGAGCGGCGCGCAGCCGACTGGGTGACGCGCCGCGTGGCCCGCAACCAGCGCGTGCTGGTCGCATCGCCCGACTACCTCGCGCGGCGCGGCATGCCCGCGAGCCTCGACGCCCTGGCCGAACACGCTTGCCTCGTGGTACGCGAGAACACCGAGGCGGTGCGGGGGAACGCCCGCGATGCGCTTTGGACACTGCGCCATGCGCGCGATGGCAGCACGGTGCACGTGCCGGTGCGCGGCCCGCTGTCGAGCAACTCCGGCGAGATGGTGCGCGACTGGTGCCTGGCGGGCCGCGGCGTGATGCTGCGCAGCCTGTGGGACATCGGACCGCAACTCGCCTCCGGCGAGCTGGTGCGCGTGCTGCCGCAGTACGCGATGACCGATGCGGACATCCACTGGGTCGCGCCCTGGCGACCGAAAACGCCGCGCCGCGTGCGGCTGCTGGTGGACTTTCTGGCAGAGGCGTTCCGCGGCGAACCGTGGAAGCCGAGCGCCGCAAAGGCGCGCTAGCCCTCGCCGCGCACGACGAGGCTCACGCCAATCGCGGTGAGCGCGATGCCCGCCACCGTCACCGCTGTGATCGGCTCGCTGAACAGCAGCCACGCCATCACCGCGGTGCACGGCGGCACGAGATACAGCAGGCTGGTCACCGCGGTGGCCGTGCCGCGCTGGATCAGGATGTAGAGCAGCGAGCTGCCGCCGAGCGACAGCGCCAGCACCGACCAGGCCATCGCACCGCCCGACTGCAGGTTCCAGACGACCGGCGCCGCTTCCATCGCGGCGAAGGGCAAGGTCACGACCAGGGCCGCCGCCAGTTGCACCGCGCTTGCGCTGCGCACGTCGCAGGGCGCCACGTAACGCTTCTGGTACAGCGTACCGGCCGTGATCGAGAGCAGCGCTAGCAACGCGAGGCCCATCGTCAACGCGCTGACTTCGCCGCCCTGCCCGAATTTGCGCGCTACCACCAGCACCAGTCCCGCAAAGCCCAGCAGCAACCCGGCCCACTGCCGCCGCGTGATGGCCCCGCCACGCATCGACAACCACACGGCGGTGAGCACCGGCTGGATCCCGACCATCAGCGCGATCAGTCCCGAGCCCATGCCGAACTTGACCGCGGCCCAGACACCGCCGAGGTAGCCGGCCTGCATCAACACGCCGGTCACCGCCAGATGCCCCCATTGCGCGCGCGACACCGGCCACGCCACGCGCGCGAGCGCCACCCACACGGCAAAGCAGGCCAGCGACAGCGCGTAGCGAACGGCGAGGAATTTGAGTGGCGGCGCGTACGGCATGCCATAACGCGCAACGATGAAACCGGTGCTCCAGATGAGCACGAACACCACCGGCATCGCCCGCAACCAGCCTGCCGTGCGGGCGGCGCCGGCCGCGCCGTTCATTGCGTGCGGGCCCGGATCTCGGGAATGGCCTTCTGCAGGTAATAGACCATCGACCAGACGGTCAGCACCGCCGACAGCCAGATCAGCCAGATGCCCCAGAGGCGCGTGTCGATGACGCCGAAGAGGCGCCCGTCATAGAGCAGGAACGGGATCGCCACCATCTGCACCGTGGTCTTGACCTTGCCGATCATGTGCACCGCGACGCTCTTGCCGGCGCCGATTTGCGCCATCCACTCGCGCAGTGCCGAGATCGCGATCTCGCGCCCGATGATGATGAGCGCGACGAACACGTCGGCCCGCTGCAGGTGCACCAGAACCAGCAGCGATGCGCAGACCAGAAACTTGTCCGCCACCGGATCGAGGAAGGCGCCAAAGGAGGAGGTCTGGTTCAGCTTGCGCGCAAGAAACCCATCCAGCCAATCGGTCGCCGCGAACACGATGAACATCACAGTGGCAATGAGATTGCGCATCGGCTCGGCGATGGGCAGGTAGAACACGCCGACGATCAAAGGGATCGCGACGATGCGCGTCCAGGTCATGATGGTCGGCAGGGTCCAGAACATAGCGGTCGATTGTGACGTGGTTCAGTGAAGCGCTTTGTAGATCTCTTCAGCGAGGTCTGCCGCGATGCCATCGACCGACGCAATGTCTTCCACGCTGGCTGCTGCCACGCCCCGGATGCCGCCGAAACGCTGCAGCAGGCGCGCACGCCGTTTCGGCCCGATGCCGGGGATGTCTTCGAGCTGGCTGCCGCCCACGCGCACCTTGGCGCGCTTGGCGCGCATGCCGGTGATCGCGAAGCGGTGCGCCTCGTCGCGGATCTGCGCCACCAGCATGAGCGCGGCCGAGTCCTTGCCGAGGTACACCTTCTCGCGCCCGTCCGCGAACACCAGTTCCTCGAGCCCGACCTTGCGGCCCTCGCCCTTCTCGACGCCGACGATCAGCGACAAGGCCAGGCCCAGCTCGCTGAACACTTCGCGCGCCATCGACACCTGGCCCTTGCCGCCGTCGACCAGCACCAGGTCGGGCATGCGCGCAGCCTTGGTGCCCGCGGGCGCATCGGCGCCGCTGCCGTCGCCGGGCGTCGGTGCGTCGGCTTCGGCGGCCATCGCCTCGGCCAGCTTGCCGTAGCGGCGGTGCAGCACCTGGCGCATCGCGGCGTAATCGTCGCCGGGCGTGATGCCGTCGATGTTGTAGCGCCGGTACTCGCGGTTCTGCATCGCGTGGTGCTCGAACACCACGCACGAAGCCTGCGTCGCCTCGCCAGCGGTGTGCGAGATGTCGAAGCACTCGATGCGGAAGTTGTCGAGCTCGTCTGGCGCCAGTTCCAGCGCATCGACGAGCGCGCGCGTGCGCGCTTGCTGCGACCCTTCTTCGGCCAGAAGTCGCGCGAGCTGCAAACCTGCATTCGTTTGCGCCATCTCAAGCCAGTGACGTCGCTGCTCACGCGGCTGGAACACCGCCGTGATGCGCGTGCCCGATTGCTGCGACACCGCCTCGATCAGTTCGCGGCTCACCTGCTCGCTGAGTACCAGCGTCGCGGGCACCGGCACATCGATGTAGTGCTGGGCGATGAAGGCTTCGAGCACCTGCACCTCGACGGCGTCCCGTGCCGACGGCGGCGCGCCCTCCTCGGCTTCGAGTTCGCCATCGTGGATCTGCGTGGCGTCTTCCACATGCACGGGAAAGTAAGGGCGGTCGCCCAGGTGCCGCCCGCCGCGGACCATGGCCAGGTTGACGCAAGCCTTGCCACCCTGCACTTTCACCGCAAGGATGTCCACGTCCTTGTCCGATGCGATCTCGATCGACTGCTGATGCAGCACGCGCGAGATCGCCGACATCTGGTTGCGCAACTCGGCAGCCTGCTCGAACTCCAGCTTCTCGGCATGCGCCGTCATCCGGTCTTCTAGCGTGCGCAGCACCTGCTGCGTGTCGCCCATCAGGAAGGCCTCGGCGTTCGCCGTGTCCTGCGCATAAGCCTCGGGCGTGATGTGCCCGACGCACGGGCCGCTACAACGCTTGATCTGGTACAGCAGGCAGGGCCGCGTGCGGTTGGCGTACACCGTGTCTTCGCAGGTGCGCAGCTTGAACACCTTCTGCAACAGCAGAATCGATTCCTTCACCGCCCAGGCGCTCGGGTAAGGGCCGAAGTAGCGGTGCTTGCGGTCGGTCGCGCCTCGGTAGTACGCCAGGCGTGGAAACGCGTGGGAAGCGATCTTCAGGTACGGGTAGCTCTTGTCGTCCCGAAACAGGATGTTGTAGCGGGGCTTGAGTGACTTGATGAGGTTGTTTTCGAGCAGCAGCGCTTCTGCCTCGGAGCGCACCACGGTCGTCTCCATGCGCACGATCTTGCTGATCATGTGACCGATGCGCGTGCCGCCGTGGCTCTTCTGGAAGTAGTTGGCCACGCGCTTTTTCAGGTTGCGCGCCTTGCCCACATACAGCACTGCGCCAGCGGCGTCGAAATAGCGGTACACGCCCGGCAGCTGCGGCAGGGCCGCGACTTCGCTGAGCAGTTGGTCGGAATGCACATCGGACATGGCCGGTATTGTGGCGCGGCTGCCCAGTGACAATCGCCCCATGCGCTGGGACCTCTTCTGCAAAGTCATCGACAACCACGGCGACCTCGGCGTCTGCTGGCGGCTCGCCTGCCAGCTCGCGGCGGCGGGCGACGTGGTGCGGCTGTGGGTGGACGACGGCGCCGCCCTCCGCTGGATGGCGCCGGAGGGCCACGAAGGCGTCACCGTGATCGACTGGGCGGACGCGGACGTGGTGCGCGCAGCTGCTGCGGCGGCATCACCCGACGTGCTGATCGAGGCCTTCGGCTGCGAACCGGCGCCCGAACTGATCGCGCGCTTCGCTGCTTCGGCGCACAACAGCGCTTCAAAACATGCGTGGATCAACCTTGAGTACCTGTCGGCCGAGCCCTATGTCGAGCGCCTGCACACCCTGCCCTCGTCGGTGTTCCGCGGACCCGGCGAAGGGCTGACCAAGCACTTCTTCTACCCCGGCTTCACGCCGGCGACCGGCGGTTTGTTGCGCGAGCCGGACCTGCCGGCGCGCCAGGCGGCATTCGATCGCGGGAGCTGGCTCGCATCGCGCGGCATCGCCTCGGCCGGCGAACGCCTGGTCTCGCTCTTTTGCTACGAACCGGCAGCGCTGGCCGATCTGCTGGCTCGGTGGCGCGAAGGCACGGAACCTGTGCGCCTCCTGGTCACTGCCGGCCGCGCCACGGCCGCGACTCAGGCTGCCATGTCGAGCCTGATCGCCTCGCAGGGGTCGGCAGACTCGCGTGACGCGCTTGCTGTCTCGTACCTGCCCCACCTCCCGCAACAAGATTTCGACCATCTGCTCTGGGCTGGCGACCTGAATTTGGTGCGCGGCGAAGACTCGCTGGTGCGCGCGCTCTGGGCCGGCGCGCCCTTCGTGTGGCAGATCTACCCGCAGGACGATGACGCGCATCACACAAAGCTCGAGGCTTTCCTGGACTGGCTCGAAGCGCCGCCATCGCTGCGGCATTTCCATCGGGTATGGAATGGTTGTGCCACCGGAGCGCTGCCGGCGCTGGATGCGCAGACGCTGGGCGAATGGCGCCAGACGGCGCAAGCCGCGCGCCAGCGCTTGCTGGCACAAGACGATCTTGTGACGCAGCTGCGCCGCTTCGTCGCCCAAAAACGCTAAAATCGCGGGCTTTGCGGATTTCGGCCGGGTTCCCAGTGACGCCCGTTCGCCCTTCGCTGAACCCGCCGCGGGAACCATGCAGCACCAGTCGCGAGGACTGGTGGCGCTAACCAAGCGGTCCAACATCCAGAGACCCTGATATGAAAATCGCTCAAGAAATCCGCGCCGGCAACGTCATCATGCACGGCAAGGACCCGATGGTCGTGCTCAAGACCGAATACAGCCGCGGCGGCCGCAACAGCGCCACCGTGCGCATGAAGCTCAAGAGCCTGATCGCCAACTTCAACACCGAACA
>SEGS01000069.1 GCA_004210915.1 Variovorax sp.
CTGGTTTCGATCGGGTCGCGGCCGAACTCCGAATCGCTGTAGACGAAGGCCACCTTGGCGCCCGGCTTCTCCTTGGCGATGTGGTTCAGCAGGATGCCGAACATCTCGGTGTAGTCCGGCCCCACGAGGAACTGGTTCGGGTACTTGGCCGGGTTGTTCAGCTCGCTGGCGAACGATGCGCCGGCCATCAGCATCTGGCCGCTGCGGTCCAGCTCGGGGTTGATGGTCTTGGCGAAGCCGGTGGAGTCGCCGTAGTACAGGTTGACCTTGTTCTGGCTGGTGATCTTCTTGAACGCGGCGACAGAGACGTCGACCTTGTAGCCTGTGTCTTCGGGCACGTAGCGCAGCTTGCGGCCCTTGATGCCCCCCGCGTCGTTGACCATCTTCACGTAGTCGGCGATGCCGGCGTTGATGCCGATGCCGGCGAAGGCGAACACGCCCGTCATGGGGATCGAGCCGCCGATGACGATGTCTTCGCCGGCCTGCGCGCGCACGGCGAGCGGGGCCGCCAGCGCGGCGCCCGCGGCCAGCACGATGCTGCGACGGCGCAGCGAAGGGAGGTTCTTGTCAGCACGCATGGCATGTCTCCTGTCAGTTTCTAAAAGGCCAGAGATGAAAGAAGCGGCGAATGCGCCGCCACACTTCGGCGAGCCCGTGCGGCTCGAACACGAGGAACCCGACGATCAGCAGGCCGAAGACGACCGTGCGCACCGGCGAGAGGAACACCGTCATTTCGGCACCGCCCGGCAGCAGGTCGATCACGACCTTGAGCAGCTCGGGCACCATCGTCATGAAGACCGCGCCCAGGATGGCGCCGAGGATCGACCCCATGCCGCCGACGATGATCGCGGCCAGGAAAAAGATCGACATCAAGAGCGGAAAGCTCTCGGGCGTGACCACGCGGAAGAAGTAGGCCCAGAGCCCGCCCGCCACGCCCGCGTAGAACGACGAGAGGCCGAAAGACAGCAGCTTGTAGCGCAGCAGCGGGATGCCCAGCACCTCGGCCGAAATGTCGCGGTCGCGGATGGCGATGAAGGCGCGGCCCACGCGCGTGCGGAACAGGTTGGCCGCGCCCATCAGCATCAGCAGCATGACCGGCACGATCACCCAGTACAGCCGGAACGAGGTGTCGAGCGGCAAGCCGAACAGCGTGGCTGGCGGGACCGACAGGCCCGTGGTGCCGCCGGTGAACTTCAGGTTGGCAAAGATGAAGTGCGCGATGAACGAGGCCGCGATGGTCGCGATGGCCAGGTACAGGCCCTTGACCCGCAACGACGGAATGCCCACCACCAGCCCGCCGAGCATCGCGACCACGCCACCGGCCAGGAGGTTGAGCAGAAAGGGCGTGCCGAGCCGGTTCTCGAGGATGGCGACCGTGTACGCGCCCAGCCCCATGAACGCCGCCTGCCCGAGGCTGACCAGGCCCGTGTAGCCCGTGAGGATGTTGAGCCCGGTGGCGCTCGCCACGTTGATCGCGACCAGGCAGGCCAGGTAAAGCCAGTAGTCGCTGGCCATGAAAGGGAACAGCACCAGCAGCGCCGCGCCGATGGCCAGCCACACGCGCTGGGTGCGCGAGTCGAACAGCGCCGCGTCGGCGATGTAGCTTTGCTTGAGGCTGCCGATGCGCATGCTCAGAGCCTCTCGATCTCGTGGGTGCCGAACAGGCCATAGGGCCGGATCATCAGCACCACCACCAGCACCAGGAAGGTGGCGAGCAGCTTGTATTCGCCGCCGATGTAAGTCCCGGCCAGCGCTTCGACCAATCCGATAAAGAGCCCGCCGACCAGTGCGCCCAGCACGCTGTCGAGCCCGCCGACGATCACGACCACCAGCACCGACAGGCCGAATACGCCCATCGAAGACGAAATGCCGCCGATGGCGCCGACGATGATGCCGGCAACGGCCGCGATCATGGCCGATGCGACCCAGGCCAGAGAGAACACGCGCGGCACGTTGATGCCCATCGCATAGGCCGCGCCCTGGTCGCCGGCCGTGGCGCGCAGCGCGATGCCACCGCGCCAGAAGCGGAACAGCAGCAGCACCAGCCCGATCAGCACCAGCGCTGCCAGTGCGCCGTAAGCCACCTTCGGCGCGAGGAAGGCGTCGCCGATCATGACGGGCGTGTTGGGCAGGAATTCGGGCAGGCGGCGCTGGTCGGCCGTCCAGATGATCTCGACCAGGCCGACCAGGATCGACGCCAGCCCGACGGTGACCATGAAGACCGAGATCGGCGGCTCGCCCAGCAGCGGCCGGATCATCGTGCGCTCGATCACCGCGCCCAGCAGCCCGGTGCCCAGCACCGCACCGAGCACGGCGAGCCAGATCGGCAGCGAGAAGGTCGTCGCGAAGGCGAAGAACAGGTAGGCGCCGACCATCAGCATTTCGCCGATGGCGATGTTGACCACGCGCGTCGCTTTGTAGACCAGCACGAAAGCCAGCGCCGCCAGCGCATAGAGGCCGCCGCTGGCGACGCCCGTCAGCGCGATCTCGAAGAGGTAGGACCAATCCATCAGGCGGCCTCCGCCTCGCCCGCTGCCTGGCCGGCTCCGGCGCCGCGCAGCTTGCGCCGCAGCTCGCCGATGTCGCCCGCGCCCAGGTAGGCGCCGATCACCTCGGGGTCGGCCTGCACCGCGGCGGGCGTGCCCTCTGCGATCACCTGCCCGAAGTTCAGCACGACCACGTGATCCGACAGGTCCATCACCATGCCCATGTCGTGCTCGACCATCAGCACGGTGATGCCCCACTCGCGCCGCACGTCGAGGATGAAGCGTGCCATGTCTTCGGTCTCCTCGCGGTTCATGCCGGCCACGGGCTCGTCGAGCATCAGCACCTTGGGCCGCATCGCGAGTGCGCGCGCCATCTCGACGCGCTTCTGCAGGCCGTAGGGCAGGGCAGCGACCGAGGCGTGGCGGATGTGGTCGATCTCCAGGAAATCGATGATCCGTTCCTCGATGTCGCGCCGCAGTTCCGCCTCTTCGCGCCGGGCGCGGCCGATGTAGAACAGCGCGTCGAGCACATTGGTCTTCAGGTGCGCATGCCGGCCCAGCTTGATGTTGTCGAGCACCGTCATGCCGCGGAACAGCGCGATGTTCTGGAAGCTGCGCGCCAGCCCGAGCCTGGCCCGTTGGGGTGCCGGCAGGCGGGTGATGTCTTGCCCCTCGAACAGCACGCGGCCCTGCGACGGCCGGTAGAAGCCCGAGATGGTGTTGAACAGCGATGTCTTGCCCGCGCCGTTGGGGCCGATCACCGCGGTGATCGAGCCGGCCGCCACGTCGAAGCCGACCCCGGTGAGCGCCTTCACGCCGCCGAACGCCAGCGTCAGCGCGTTGACGCTGAGCAGCGCTGCGGGGGCGGGTGGTTCGCGTGGTGGCGCGTCGGACATGGGTGGATGGCGAAGGGCGTGGAGGACCCGCAAGGGCGATGAGGGTTTGCGTGAAATTAGCGAAACGCTACTTGTCCGTAGAATTCCTACTCGCCAGTAATGCTCCCAGTCGCCGCAATGCGCGGCATCGGGACTTTCCCGGCCGCACAAACCCCATGGCCACTTCCGTCACTCGCCGAGCCACCGTCCCGTCGCCCTGGGCCCCGGCCGCCAAGCGCGCGCAGCAGCGCGAGATCAAGCGCAACGCCGTGCTGCAGACCGCGGCACAGCTCTTCAACGAGCGCGGCTTTCATGCGACTTCGCTCGACGACATCGCCGAGCGCCTGAATGTCAGCAAACCCACGCTGTACTACTACATCGAGAGCAAGGACCAGATCCTGCTCGAGTGCGTCCGTACCGCGCTCGACCTGATGCACGCGGGCATCGGCGAGGTGCGTGCGGCCGGCGGCAGCGCCATCGAGCAGCTCGAAGCCTGCATGCGCATCTATGCCGACATCGTGATGCAGGATTTCGGCATGTGCGTGATCCGCATCGGCGAAGACCCGCTGCCCGCGCCGTTGAAGAAGGAACTGCGGCATCTCAAGGCAGGCATCGATGCACAGTTCCGCCAGCTCATCGAAGCGGGCATCGACGAAGGCTCGCTGGCGCCCTGCGACCCGAAGATGGCCGCCTTCATGCTGGCCGGCGCGCTCAGCTGGGTCGGCCGTTGGTACCGCGCCGACGGCGACCTGACGCCCGAACAGATCACCCGGCAGGGCATCGATCTGCTGCTCAACGGCGTGTTGCAGCGCGCGCCGGTCCCTCCACCTTCGCGCAAGAAAGCCCGACCATGACCGACGACGAGTCTTCCCTGCTGATCGGCCGCGATGGCGCGGTCGCCACGCTGCGCTTCAACCGGCCCGGCGCGCTCAACGCGATCGATGTGCCGATGGCCGAGGCGCTGCTCGCAGCCGTCGAGCAACTCGCGGCCGACAGCAGCGTGCGGGCCGTGGTGCTGAGCGGCGCCGGGCGCAGCTTCATGGCCGGCGGCGACCTCGCGACCTTGCAGGCCGACCCGGTCGGTGGCTCGGCCGCGCTGCTCAAACCGCTCAATGCCGCGCTCACCGTGCTGAACGCGATGAACGCGCCGCTGATCGCGCAGGTGCATGGTGTGGCCGCGGGCGCGGGGCTGAGCCTCATGCTGCAGGCCGACTTTGTGTTCGTGGCCGAAGGCACGCGCTTCAACCTGGCCTACGTGAACCTCGGCACCAGTTGCGATGTCGGCGCCTCCTGGGCCCTGCCGCGCCTGGTCGGGCTGCGGCGTGCGCTCGAGATTGCGATGCTTGGCGAGATGCTCGACGCGAGCGCGGCCGAGCGCATGGGCCTGGTCAACCGGGTCGTGCCGGCCGCCGCGCTCGAAGCCGAAGTCATGGCGTTGGCGCAGCGGCTCGCCAACGGACCGACGGTGGCGTATGGTCACCTGCGCCGGCTGATGCGCGGTGCCTTCGACCGCGACCTGCCGGCGCAACTGCAGGCCGAGACCGAAGCCTTCCGTGATTGCGCGGGGACCGCCGATTTCAAGGCGGGGATCGACGCGTTTTTCGCCAAGAAGCCCGCGCAGTTCAGCGGCCGCTGACCCTTTTTTTGATCTGATCAGGAGCATTTCATGACTCAACGCGACATCTTCGTGGTCGGCACCGCCCGCACCGCCATCGGCACCTTCGGCGGCTCGCTGAAGGATGTGCCCAACACGCAACTGGCCACCACCGCCGTCAAGGCCGCCATCGAGCGCAGCGGTGTCGCGCCCGACGCCATCGGCCATGTGGTCATGGGCAACGTGATCCCGACCGACGTCAAGGATGCGTACCTGAGCCGCGTGGCCGCCATCGACGCCGGCTGCCCGATCGAGACGCCGGCCTTCAACGTCAACCGCCTCTGCGGCTCGGGCCTGCAGGCCATCGTTTCGGCCGCGCAGGCCATCGCGCTGGGCGATTGCGACATCGCGATCGGCGGCGGTTCGGAATCGATGAGCCGCGGCCCGTACTTCGACACTGCGGCCCGCTACGGCGCGCGCATGGGCGACGCGGTACTGGTCGACTACATGCTCGGCATCCTGCACGACCCGTGGGAGAAGATGCACATGGGCATTACCGCCGAGAACGTCGCGGCGCGCTATGGCATTACGCGCGAGCAGCAGGACGCGCTGGCGGCGACGAGCCAGCAGCGCGCCGCGGCGGCCATTGCGGCCGGCCGCTTCAAGGAGCAGATCGTTACGGTCGAAGTGAAGACGCGCAAGGGCGTCGTGCTGTTCGACACCGACGAGCATGTTCGCGCAGACACCTCGGTCGAGGCGCTCGCCAAGATGAAGCCCGCGTTCAAGAAGGACGGCCTCGTGACCGCCGGCAATGCTTCGGGCATCAACGATGGCGCGGCCGCGGTGGTGCTGGCCGAAGGTGCCCGCGTCCAGGCGCTCGGCCTCAAGCCGCTCGCGCGACTGGTCGGCTACGCGCATGCAGGCGTCGAGCCGGCGTACATGGGCATCGGCCCGGTGCCGGCCACGCGCAAGGTGCTGGAACGAACGGGCCTCAAGGTCAGCGACCTCGACGTCATCGAGTCGAACGAAGCCTTCGCGGCGCAGGCCTGCGCGGTCATCCAGGAACTCGGTTTCGACCCGGCCAAGGTGAACCCGAACGGCTCCGGCATCTCGCTCGGCCACCCGGTCGGCGCGACCGGCGCGATCATCACGACGAAGGCGATCGCCGAACTGCACCGAACGGGTGGTCGCTATGCCCTGGTCACGATGTGCATCGGCGGCGGACAGGGCATCGCGGCGATCTTCGAGCGTGTGTGAAAGCCGCCTGGCGCCGCCGTCGGGGGTGGATGCTGCTCGTCATTCCCGCGCTGCCGGTGCTGGGTTTGGTGGGCTACATCCTCGTTCTCGAAGGCGTGTTCGACTGGCCCGACCGCAATCCCTATGAACGTGACAACATCTGCTTCGTGCACGATCTGCCCGGCGCAACCGACCGCCATGTGCAGTTCACGCCGGTCGCGTGCGATGCGCCGCGTCGGCCGCTCGGCGAGCCGGTCGCCGCCGACATGGGCGAGCTGCATTTCAAGGACGTCGATGGCGACGGCCGACCCGAGGCCATCGTCGAATCGTCGGCGTTCAAGTGCACCCACCATGCGATGGGTTGCTACGAGGCCCTGCGCGTGACGCTCAAGGTCTGCCCCGCCTGCAACCCGCAAGTGAGCGAACTGCGGCGCGAGTTCCTGCCAGAGCGTTCGGTGGCCGCGCAATGACGACGCCGCGCCCACCGGTCCAGGTTGACGAACGCGAGGTCGAGTTCAACGCCATCCGCGCGCAGGGCGCGGGCGGTCAGAATGTCAACAAGGTGTCGAGCGCCGTGCACCTGCGCTTCGATATTCCGGCGAGTTCGCTGCCCGACGACGTCAAGGAACGCCTGCTTTGCTTGCGCGATTCGCGCATCACGCAGGAGGGCGTGTTCGTGCTCAAGGCGCAGCAGCACCGCACCCAGGAGATGAACCGCGCCGACGCGCTCGCGCGGCTGCAGGAAGTGGTCGACAGCGTGGCTGCGCCGCCGCGCATTCGCCGCGCGACCAAGCCGAGCTACGGCTCGAAGCAACGCCGGCTCGAAGGCAAAAGCCAGCGCTCCGAGATCAAGAGCCTACGTGGGCGGGTGCAGGATTGAGCGCGAGACCGCGCGCCATTCACCGCCTGCTTACACGCCCGCCTCGTCGCGCGCAGGCTGCGATTGCAGTTGCACCAGCGCCGCCAGCGCCTCCCCATCCGTCCGGTAGCTCAACATCAGCGGCCCTGGCGCCAGCAGCCCGGCGCGGTCGAGCACCTGCTGCGCGGGCAGCTTGAGCCCGCTCAGATGCAGCCGCACGCCCTTGCCCTCGAGCATCCGGCGGATCGAGCCGAAGACCTCGGCGCCGGTGATGTCGATGCGGTTGATGGGCTGCGCGAACAGGCAGACGTCGGTCAGGCCCGGCCGCGCCGCCAGCGCTTCGGCGATGGCGCGTTCCAGCGTGCTGGCCGATGCGAAGTCCAGCTCCGCGTCCATGCGCAGCGCATAGAGATTGGGTGCCAGCGGCGGCAGCTTCCAGAGGTGGCGGTCGCGCAGGCTGCCGTCGGCATGCAGGCCGACTTCGATGATGCGTGGGTGCAGATGCCGGTACATGTAGTTCGCCAGGCTCGCGAGCAGACCGCCAAGCACGCCCCAGTAAATGGCTGGCGCGGTTGCGATGGTGAGTGCGAAGGTCGCAACCGCGATGCCGCCTTCCACGCGCGACACGCGCCACAGCGCCACGAAACTGCGCGGCTTGATGAGCCCGAGGATGGCGGTCATCACCACCGCGGCCAGCACCGCCTGCGGTACGTGGTACAGCAAGGGCATGAACCAAAGCAGCGCGGCAGCGACTACCACCACGCTGAAGAGCGTCGCCCAACCCGTCTGCGCGCCCGCGTACAGCGTGATGGCCGAACGGGAGAAGGAGGAACTGGTCGGGAACGAACCCGTCAGGCCCGAGGCCACCTTGGCCAGTCCTTGCCCGATCAGGTCCTGGTTCTCGTTCCACAGCGTGCCGGCGCGCGCGTTGTCGATCTTGGCGCTCGACGCGGTCTCGAGAAAACTTACGAGCGTGATCGTCAGCGCCGGCAGCAGCAGCGCGCCGAGCGTCGACAGCGGCACCGCGTCAGGCCAGTAGAAAGAAGGCAGACCCGCGGGCAGGGCGCCGACCACCGCGCCACCGAGCAGCGCATAGCTCAAGGCCCAACTGATCGCCGCGGCGCAGGCCACCAGCGCCATCGTGGTCGGAAAGCGCGGCAGCCAGCGCTTACCCGCCCACAGCGCGGCCATGCTGCCGAGGCCGAAAGCCATCGCTGTCCAGTCGGGCGGTGTCGCGCTCTGCAGCACCTGCGGAATCGTGCGGCCCGTGTAGCCGAGCAGGGAAGGCAGCTGCGAGATCGCGATCAGGATCGCCGCACCCTGCGTGAAGCCGGTGAGCACCGGCGAATTGACCAGCCGCAGCATCCAGCCGAGGCGCCCGGCGCCAATCAGGATCTGGATGCCGCCCGACAGCAGCGTGAGCCACACCGCCATCGCCACCCATTGCGCGCTGCCGGCCACCGCCAAAGGGGCGAGCGAGGCACCGACCAGCAGGCTGGTCAGTGCGGTGGGCCCGACCGACAGCCGCTGCGACGAGCTGAACAGCACCGCGACCAGCGCGGGCCACAGCGCGGCGTACACCCCCGTGACCAATGGCATGCCGGCCAGCGCTGCATACGCCACGCCTTGCGGGATCACCATCAGCGCGACCGTGATGCCGGCCAGCGCCTCATTGCGCAGCAGTGCACCACTCGGGCGCGGCCAGGCCAGGCAGGGCATGAAGCGGGAGAGGCGCTGGCGTATCGAGGTAGCGGGTGCGGGGGGAGTCATGCGGTCTCAGGAGGCGCATCTGCGATGCGAAGAGCGAGGAGAGAAGGAGACAAGGAGACAAGAGGGAAGGCGGGCGGCAGGGCAAATCCTAACGCTGGCTTTCCGGCGGGCGCCGCTTGTGCTGAAACGCCGTCGGCGACTGCCCCGTCGCCGCCTTGAACATCGCGCAGAACGCACTGTCGGTCGCGTAGCCGCTGGCCGACGCGACCTGGCTCACGGGCATGCCGCGCGCGAGCAAGGGCAGCGCGTGCGCCATCACGGCCTGCTGGCGCCATTGCTGCCAGCTCATGCCCAGCTGTTGCTGGAACAGGCGCGCCACGGTGCGCTCGCTGGCGCCGATGGTGACGGCACGTTCGGCCAGCGTGGAGCGGTTGGCCGGGTTGCGCAGCAGCGCTTCGCACAGCTGGCGCAGGCGCTTGTCGGTGGGCAAGGGCACATCGATGCGGATCTGCGTGGCGCGCTCGAGCTCATCGACGAGCAGCGGCGCGATCATGCGTTCGCGCTGCGGCGCGCGCGCATCGGCCAGCGGCAGGCCGTCGGGCGTGGTGTCGAGCGCGAGCATCAGCGCACGCAGCAGCGGGCTGATCTCCAGCACCTCGCACTTCTCCCACGTGGGTGACAGCCAGCCATGCAGGTACACAGTGCGAAGTTCGGCGTCTTCGATCAAGGTGACGCTGTGCGGCACGTCGGCCGGAACCCAGAGCGCGCGCGAGGGCGGCACGATGTAGCTGCCGTCCTGCGTGCTCAGGCGGATCACACCGCGGGTCGAGAAGGTGAGCTGCGGCCACGGATGCCGGTGCAGTTCGACCAGCGTGTCGGCATGGAGGAAGTGCTCTTTGGCGCGCAGTGGCCGTACGGCATCGGGCGCATAGAGATGCGGTGTGAGCGGGCCGACGCTGGTGGCCGGCGCGGTCGAGGCTTTCGGTGCGGCCGGTGGGGGCCTGGCGGCGGCGTTGGCGGCGGTGGAAGAGGCTGTCATGCTTTCGACAAATGTTGGCGAGGTATCGCCATTCTGCCGCGGGCTGACCGAATACGATCAAGTCCCGACCCGCATCTGCACCTCCCCATGCCGCCCACTGCCTCCGCTCCCTCATCGACCGTGCGTGCCGATACCCAGTTGATCGGCCTGGTCGGCCTGGCCCATGCGATCAGCCATTTCAGCCAACTCATCCTCGCGCCGCTGTTTCCCTGGTTGAAAGACGCCTTCAACGTCAGCTACACCGAACTCGGGGCCGTGCTCACGGTGTTCTTCGTCGTGTCGTGCGTGGTGCAGGCGGCCTCGGGCTTCATCGTCGACAAGCTCGGCCCGCGGCCGGTGTTGTTCGTGGGCCTGGGTGCGCTGGCGCTGGCTGCGTTCGGCTACGCCGTCGCGACCAGCTACTGGATGCTGCTGGCCTTCGCAGTGCTCGGCGGCATCGGCAACGGGGTTTTCCATCCGGTCGACTACACGCTCTTCAACCGCAAGGTTGCGCCCACGCGGCTGGGCCATGCCTACAGCGTGCACGGGATCACCGGCAGCCTGGGCTGGGCGCTGGCACCGGCCTTCGTGGTGCCGATCGCGATCGGCTTCGGCTGGCGCACGGCGCTGGCCTCGGCCGGCGCGCTGGCGCTGGCGGTGCTGCTGGTGCTGTGGATCTATCGCAGCGTGTTCACGCTCGACGTGAAGGCCGTGCAGCAGGCGACCGGGCAGGGCGAGCCCGCACTGGCGAGCGGCCAGTTCGATTTCCTCCGCATCCCGGCCGTGTGGATGTGCTTCGGCTTCTTCTTTCTGTATGCGGTGGTCATCAGCGTGGTGCAGACCTTCGCGCCCGTGGCGGCCGGAAAGCTGCACGCCGTGCCGCCAGCGCTGGTTGCGATGTGCCTGAGCATCTACATGGTGGCCAGCGCCGGGGGCATGGTGCTCGGCGGCTTTCTGGCGGCCGATCCGTCGCGCTGCGAGCGCATCGTCGGCATCGGCTTCGGCGCGGCCTGTGTGCTGGCGCTCGTGCTGGCCTTTGCGCAATTCCCCGCGATCTGGGTGCCGGTGATCTTCGGCGCGATGGGTTTCGCCTCTGGCATTGCGGGACCTTCGCGGGACCTGCTGGTCAAGCGCTCGACGCCCGCCAACGCCACCGGCCGCGTGTATGGCGTGGTGTACGCGGGCCTGGACATCGGTCAGGCGCTGGCGCCGTTGGTGTTCGGCTGGCTGATGGACCACGGCCGCTACACCGTCGTGATCGCTGGCCTGGCACTGGTGCAAGGGGTGTTTGTGGCCAGCGCCTTCAACGTGACGCGCGTGCGCCGCACGGCCTTGCCGGCGGCGACGGCGGTCGCGTGAGCCTGTACCTCGTCGTCGCGCTCGGCGCGGTCATCGCAGGCTTCGTGCAAGGGCTCTCGGGCTTCGCGTTCGGGCTGGTCGCCATGTCGGTCTGGGCCTGGACGGTCGACCCGAAGATCGCGGCCGTGCTCGCGACCTTCGGCGCGCTGACGGGCCAGGTCATTGCCGCCGTCACAGTGCGGCGCGGGTTCGACAAGCGCAAGCTTCTGCCCTTCGTCGTCGGCGGACTCGTGGGCGTGCCGATCGGCATCTGGTTGCTGCCGCGGCTCGACGTGGCGCTGTTCAAGGCCTGTCTCGGTGGCCTTCTCGTGCCGTGGTGCCTGGCGATGCTGTTCGCGCGCAACCTGCCGCGTGTCACCCGCGGCGGGCGCGGGGCCGATGGCATCGTCGGCTTCTTCGGCGGCATCTGCGGCGGGGTCGGGGGCTTCAGCGGACCCATCCCGACGCTCTGGTGCACGCTGCGTGGCATGGAGCGCGATGCACAGCGCTCGGTGGTGCAGAACTTCAATCTCGCGATGCTGGCCGTCGCGTTCTCGCTGCAGGTCGGCACCGGCAATGTCGGCGTCTCGATGCTGCCGCTGCTGGCCATCGTCGCCGTGTGCGTGCTGGTGCCGGTGCTGCTCGGCGCGCGGCTCTACATCGGCATCAGCGACACCACCTTCCGGCAGATCGTGCTCGGGTTGCTGACCCTGTCCGGCGTGGCCCTGCTCGCGTCGTCGCTGCCTGTTCTGTGGAATCGATAGCGTTGCGCCAAGGCGCGCGAGGTTCGCTGCGGGCATGAGCGTCCGGAAGCCTTGGTCGACGGTCGTGATGCTCGGCATCGCGCAGACGCTGGCATGGGGTTCGTCGTACTACCTCCCCGCGATGCTGGCGGCGCCGATGGCGCGGGAACTGGGCATCGCGCCGTCCACCGTGTTCGCCGCTTTCTCTGCGGCGCTGATCGTGTCGGCTGCCTTCGGTCCGTGGGCCGGGCGCGCCATCGACCGCTTCGGTGGGCGTCCGGTGCTGATCGCCAGCAACCTCGTGTTTGCCTGCGGGCTCGCAGCCATCGGCCAGGTTCAGAACACGACGCAGTTGTTCCTGGCCTGGGCGCTGCTCGGCGTGGCGATGGGCTGCGGCTTGTACGAGGCCGCGTTTGCGACGGTCGTCCGCTTGCAGGGCCAGGGTGCGCGCGGCGCGATCACCGGCATCACGCTGATCGCCGGTTTCGCGAGCACCGTCGGCTGGCCCTTGTCGGCCGCGCTGGAGGCGCAGTTCGGATGGCGCGACACCTGCCTGGCCTGGGCGGGCCTGCACCTGGTGCTGGGATTGCCGCTCAATCTGTTCCTGCCTTCGGTCAGGCGAGCCTCCGCCGATGCTGCGTATGCGGCGGAGCCCACGCCCGCCATCGGCGCAGGGCCGTCGATGTCGGTTGCGCAGGCGCGCCGCGCGGCCGTCTTGATGGCCTACGTTTTCGCCGTGGCCTGGTTCATCAGCACGGCGATGGCCGCACACCTGCCGCAGGTGCTGCAAGCCGCGGGCGTCGGCTTCGCAGTGGCGGTTTCGGCCGCGGCCCTGGTCGGTCCGGCGCAGGTGGCGGGGCGCGTGCTGGAGTTCAGCGTGCTGCAGCGCCTGCATCCGCTGCTGTCGGCCCGGCTGGCGACGCTGGCGCATCCGCTCGGTGCGCTCGCGCTGCTGACCGTGGGCGCGCCGGCCGCGTTCGCCTTCGCGGTGCTCCACGGCATGGGCAACGGCATCCTGACCATTGCGATCGGAACCTTGCCGCTGTTGCTGTTCGGCGCCACGGGCTATGGCCAGCGGCAAGGCTGGTTGATGGTGCCTGCGCGCCTGGTGCAGGCGGGTGCGCCGTTCCTCTTCGGGCTCGGGTTGGAGCGATGGAATGCCAATGCGCTGTGGGCCACGGCGGCGCTCAGCCTTTCGGCCTGCGTCGCGCTGTGGTGGCTCAAAGCCCCTGCGCTGGACGCGGCAGCCCCCGAAGCGGCGCCTCCGCTGCGTTAGTCTGGCCGCATGATTTCAAGCCTTCGACTTCCCGCCGCGTTCTTGCTCTCCGTCGCCATGGCGCACGGGCACGCCGCCACGCCGGCCGCCGCACCGACGACCGCCTGGGTGGAGGAGGTGCCCTTCATCACCACGCCCGACAACGTCACGCTGGAAATGCTCGACATCGCGGGCGTCACGGCCGCGGACCATGTGATCGACCTCGGTTCCGGCGACGGCCGCATCGTCGTTACCGCAGCGAAGCGCTTCGGTGCTTCGGGCCTGGGCGTGGAGATCGTGCCGGATCTGGTGCGCCAGGCCACCGAGACGGCCCGCCGCGCAGGCGTGGCTGACAAGACCGAGTTCCGCGTGCAGGACATCTTCGAGACCGACCTGTCGGCCGGCACGGTGATCACGCTCTATCTGCTGCCGGAGTTCAACCTGCGTTTGCGGCCGGCCTTGCTGGCGCTGAAGCCGGGCACGCGGATCGTGTCCCACGACTGGGACATGGGTGACTGGAAGCCCGACCGCACCACGACCCTCGAGGTGCCCGACAAGAAGATCGGCCTCGAGAAGCGCAGCCGCGTCCACCTGTGGCGCGTGCCCGCGCGGGTGGAGGGCGCATGGTGCGCCGGCGCGCGGCGGCTCGAACTGACGCAGACCTTCCAGTCGTACCGGGCTGTGCTGAAGGGCGGCGACACAAAGCACGATTGGTCGGGCCGCATCGATGGTGTGTCGGTGGTGCCACCGGTGGGCGGGCCGCTGCGCCCGTCCCTGCGCTGGAGCGAGGGCGCGCTGGTCGCGACCACCGGCGTCGCGGGCTTGCCCGCAGGCACGCGCTTCCAGCGCGCCGCGGCAGATCGCTGTACCGGCTGACGCGCATCAGAGGTCCTGGGACGTGGCCTCTTCCCCGGTGAACGGATATCGCGTTGCCCAGAAGCGGGCCAGCCGGGGCTCCGCATCGACGCGGCGCACCACCTCGCCGAGCCGCGGCGCCTCGCGGTAGAAGCGGGCGCGACCGGGCGTCCAGCGCGACACCACGGCGACGTAGAGGTCGAGCATGCCGATGTTCTCGCCGAGCAGGTAGGGCGTGGTGCCCTGCAACTCACGATCCATCAGGTGCCAGCACTCCGCGATGCGCGCGGCAGTGCGCGCGATCAGCGCTTGCTGCGCCGCCGGGTCGGGCGCAAGGCGCGAAGGCACGTCGTGCACCCAGAACATCGAATAGATGGCGGCCGGCACGTAGACCATCCAGCGCAGGTATTGGGCGCGCAACGGATCGTCGGCGGCGGGGCACAGTTGTGCCTCGGGATAGCGGTCGCCGAGCCATATCAGCATCGCCGCGCTCTCGGTCATCACCTCACCCGATGGCAGCACCAGCGCCGGGACCTGCCGCATCGGGTTGATGGCCGCCATGCGCTCGCGCTCTGCCTCGTTCTCCCAGGGCGCCACATCGACGGCTTCCACCTGCGCGCCGATCAGCGTCAGGGCGGCATGCACGGGCACCGCGCCCGACCCGGGGGCGCCATAGAGGGTGTAGCGGTCGGGGGCGGCGTTGTTCATGTGCGCAGGGTAGCGCGCACCTGCTCAGGCCGCCACCAAAGCCTCGAGCCGACGCAGGCTTTCGAGCGTCTTGACGCACGCCTCGGCCGCCTCGGCGCCCTTGACGGCGAAATGACGGTGGAAGTATTTGCGGTGCTCCACGTGCTCGTGGAAGTGATGCGGCGTCAGCACGGCCGACAGGATTGGCACGCCGGTCTCGAGCTGCAGCGCCATCAGCGAGCTGACGACCGTACTGGCGACGAACTCGTGGCGGTAGATGCCGCCATCGACCACCAGCGCGCAGCCGACGATGGCCGCGTACTGGCCGGAGTTGGCAAGGCGCTTGGCATGCAGCGGGATCTCGAAAGCGCCGGGCACATCGAACACATCGATGGTGTCGGGCGGCACGCCCAGGCGCTCCATCTCGGCCAGGAACGCGTCGCGCGCCTGGTGGACGATGTCCGAATGCCACTGCGCTTCGACGAAGGCGATGCGGTTGCGGCGCGGCGCAGCGGAGGCGGTGACGGAAAGGGGAAGGTCGTTGATCTGACTCATGGTGCCTCTTGAAAAAGCAGGTTTCCTGAATCAGGGCGCACGAAGCCACAGGCCGTGCCGCGCGACGTGACAACGCGCGCGGCGAGGCCGACGGTCCGCGCTCTCTTTCATCCGGACTGTGACCGTCGGCTTCGGAATCGCACCGAATCTGCTGACCCCGCGATGCATGTCGCATCGCAGGCGCTCGCGGGCTTGTGCGAACGAGTCGCCATCACCGCCGGTGGGGAATTGCACCCCGCCCTGAGAACGCTGCCCCGGCTTGCACCGGAGCGAAGCGGATTCTAGGGACGAAGCCGCGAGCCGGTTGTCACTCAGGTTGCGCGTCCAGCACGCGGGTGGGGTTGTTGCGGCCGCGCTCGCTGTGGACCACGTACAGCCCCGAGCCCACCAGCAGGGCGATGCCCGCCCAGGCCCACGCATCGGGCACATCGCCCCACACCGCATAGCCCAGCAGCACCGCGAAGAGCAAGGCCGAGTAGCGGAACGGCGCCGTGAGCGACACCTCGCCCTGTCGCATGCATTGAATGAGCAGGAAATAACCCGACGCGAGAAACCCCGAGGCCAAGGCGAGCCATCCCAGCTCCCGCGCGGTGAACGGCTTCCAGCCCTGCACCAACGACAGCCCGCCGGCCAGCAGGGTGACGGCGAGCGCCGTCGCCATGGTGATGACGATGGACGGAATGGCGGGGTCGATGCGCCGCGTCAGCAGGTCGCGCGCCGCGTGGAACACGGTGCCGAGCAGGCACAGCAGCGCCCAGATGTCGACCCCGTCGCGGCCCGGGCGCACGACGCACAGCACGCCCACGAAGCCGAGCACCACCGCGGCCCAGCGCGCCACGCTGACCCGTTCGCGCAAAAAGAAGAAGGCGAACAGGGTCATGAACAAGGGCGCGGCCAGGTTGATGGCCGTCACGTCGGCAATCGGAAGGTGGAACAGCGAGAGCAGGTACATCACCGTCGCGCAGGCATCGACCGCGGCGCGCAGCGCCACGCGCGGTTGCAGCACGCCGCCGAGCCGGCCCGTGGCCCCCAGCATCTGCGCCACCAGCAGAACCAGCACCGTCGCCATGCAACCGCGAAGGAAGATGAGTTGCGCGGCCGGCATGCCCTGGCTCACATATTTGGCGAGCGCGTCATTCGCGACGAAGCAGGCCATCCCGCCGATCATCATGAAGATGCTGCGCCGGTTGGCGTGGGTCGTGCGAGCGGTGAGCGAGGCAGTGTTCATGGGCGTTGCGCGAGGGGATGAGTGAGCCTACCCGAGCGGCAGGCGCCGCGCTGCGGGCCGCGCGCGCACCTCTGTCAACGCGGGCTGAGGAAGGTGGTCATGCGTTGCAGTTCGTCGTCCAGTGCCGCGCGAAAGGCCGATCCGCGTGGCTGCGATCCGGCGTAGCCGAAGGCCGGTTGCAAGCGGCCGTCCCGCGCCGCGACGTTGGCCCAGCCGACGACCTGCTCGTGCCACAGCAGCGGCAGCGCGTAGTGACCGAACTGCCGCTTCGGCGCGGGCGTGTACGCCTCCAGCTTGTACGTCCAGCCCCAGAACAACGCGAAGCGCCGCCGGTCCCACACGACCGGATCGAAGGGCGCAAGCAGGCGCACCGCCTCGTCGGGCGCATGGCGGCGCGAGCGCGGGTTTTCTTCCGCGGGCCAGTACCAGGTGGTGCCGTCGATGCGCGCGCTGCCGAGCACCTCGCGCGCGTCCCGCAGCGCGGCCTGGGTCTCCGTGGCCAGGTGCGGCGCGCCGTAGTTGAGCAGGCGCACGAGATAGGTGAGGCTGGCGGCCGGCAGCGGCGCGTACTTGCGGACGATCAGTTCGAGCAACGCAGCGGCCCGCATCGCCCGGCCGCCCGGGCTGTCGTCGATCGGCGGCGCATGCTCGACCGCGGCGTACACGCGCGTGCCGCTCTCGCGCCGCACCACGCGCAGCATGCCGCGGTAGTGCATGCCGTCGAGCAACTGCGTACCGGCATTGCTGGAACCGCCCCAGTAGTTGGTGACGCGGCCATTCGCAAAGTGCGCATCGACCTCGCGTGGATGCACCTCGTCCCGCTCGCGCACGAAGGCCAGCACGTCGTCGGCCCTGCGCCGGGTGGCGGCATCCCACGGTTTCCTTTTGGACGCGCGCGGATGCATCAACGCGAGGTGTTCGCGTGGCAGGAAGCCGTAGTTGACGAGGCAGTCTTCCTCGATGTCCAGTTTGGCGTAGCGCCGCTCGAGATCACCGGCGCGGTAGTCCTTCACGCGGTGGCGCAGCGTGAGGTCTTGTGCGCGCGCCGGGGCACGGATCGGGTCGGCCTGCACGAAGCCCAGGCGCTGGATCGCGCGGGGCAAGGAGGTGGGCCTGAAGAGCGTGCGGGCGATGGCGTAACGGCGCAGGTCGTCGAGGCTCGGGGTTTGCATGCCCTACAGACGCCCGGTCGCGTTGTCCGGAGCCGGGGCCAGCCAGCCGGCGATGGCGCGCAGGAGCTCTTCCGGGTTGACGGGTTTGGTGAGATGGGCATCGAAGCCGGCCGCCTGGGTCCGCGCCTTGTCCTGCGCGCTGCCCCAGCCCGTGAGCGCAACGAGGCGGGTGCGGGTCAAGCCCAGGTCACCGCGCAGTCGCGCCGCCACCTGGTAGCCGTCCATTTGCGGCAAGCCGAGGTCCAGAAGCACAAGGTCGGGCGGCCAATCGCCGGCGAGGCTCAGCGCCTCAGGTCCGTCCGCTGCGCCGCGCACCGCATAGCCGCTCGAGCCGATCAAGTCGACCAGCGTGCGGAGGCCATCCGGGTTGTCCTCGACCACCAGGACGCGGCCGCCGGACGCCGCCGCGAACGCCGGGATCGTCGCAACGGGTGGGGCCACGGATGCAACGCGCGGCAGCTCGATCCGGAAAGTGCTGCCCTGGTTCAAGCCGGCGCTGTGCACGCGCACGGTGCCGCCATGCATTTCGACCAGGCTTTTCACGATCGACAGTCCGATGCCCAGGCCGCCATGCGATTTGCTGCCGGTGTGGGGAAGCTGCGTGAAAAGCTGAAACAGCCGGACCTGGTCCTCCAGCGGAATGCCGAGTCCGTTGTCCTGCAGTTCGACGATTACCTGCTGCTCCTCGGTCCATGCCGACAGCCTGATGTCGCCGCCATCGGGCGTGTACTTGGCCGCGTTGTTCAGCAGGTTGGTCACGATCTGCACCATGCGCGCGGGGTCTGCGTCGACCAGGGCCGGCCCGTCGGGCAGCGTCACCGTGAGGCGGTGGCGCGCCGTTTCGAGCGCCGGAGTCGCCGACTCCACCGCCTGGCTTAGCAGCAACGCAAGATCGACGACCTCGCGTTTGAGTTCGACGACCCCGCGGCTGATGCGGGAGACGTCGAGCAGGTCGTCGACCAGGCGCACGAGGTGCCGCGCCTGGCGCTCGATCACTTCGAGCCGTTGACCGTGCCGCGCGGGGTCGGTGTCCCGCTTGGCGAGCGCGATGGCATACAGCATCGGCGCAATGGGGTTGCGGAGCTCGTGCGCCAGGGTGACCAGGAACTCGTCCTTGCGCTGGTCCTGCTCGCGCAGAACGGCGGCGTCCCGCACGCGCTCGATGTGGGCCCAGCAGCGCTCGACGACTTCGGCGATCAGTTGCAGCTCGTCGTCGGTCCACCGGCGCGGGACCGCCTGGTGCACCGCCATCATGGCCACCAGCCGATCGCGCTTGACCAGCCCGGCGCAGACGATGGCCTTGATCCCGATGGCGTTGAACATGCGCCCACCCTGGTCCTCGCCCAGCTCCCGGTCGACGTCCTCGACCACCAGCGGGCGCCCGCTGCGCAGGTTCGAGGTGGCCTGGGGCCCGAACAGGTCGAGGGAGTAAACGCCGGCGCTGGAGGGAACGCCCGGCGACCAGTCGCTGCGGATGGTGAAGCGGTCGTTGTCGGCCTCGACGTCGGCGTAGGCGCATCGCGTCGCGCCGAGGTGCTCCCCCAGAAGCCGCGCGGTCACGGTCATCACTTCGACGGCGTCCACCAGCGGCCGCGTCCCCTGCTCGATGCGGTTGAGGACATCGAGCCGTCGCTGCGCGGTGTGCTGGAGGATTTCCGTTTCCTTGCGCACGGTGATGTCTGTCGCGGTGCCGATCGCGCGGGTGCATCGGCCAGCGTCGTCGAACAGGCCGCGGCCTTTCGCGGCCACCCAACGCACCCGGCCGTCTTCCTTGCCGATGGTCCGGTA
>SEGS01000070.1 GCA_004210915.1 Variovorax sp.
ACAGTGAAACGACTCAGCGCCGATGATAGTGCGGGTTCCCGTGTGAAAGTAGGTCATCGTCAGGCTCTTACAGCCCAGAAACCCCCCAGCCTTACGGTTGGGGGGTTTTTGCATTGGGGATGGGAAAAGGAAGATGTGCGGCAGAACTAGGCTTGGGGTCGCGAATAGCCCGCCAGACTTAGAGATTTGAGTGAGCCCGGTGAGGGCGACTCACGATGTACGGGTCGGTGTCACGGTCGCGGAGACCAAGCCGATCGCCCGCACCCTCAGAAGCTCTGTACGGATCCCCGCCTCCAGTTGGCGGCGGGCGATATCTGGCTCCTCGCGTGCATACTCCACGTCCAGCTCACAGTGCAGGTAGTAGTCCACCCTGGCCATCACTCGCTCGATTGCCTGCAAGACATCGTCTTCGTTCACGTACCGCTCCTCCATAACGCGTCGGGCATTAGATTTCTCAAACACTATCGAGGTCGAGAAACCTTGATTTGGACAGTTTGTCTTCTAAGACATGATCGTGCAAGAGAGTAACTACGGTATGACGCTCACGAACCCGCAAGTGCCTCCAACTCGCCCGAGAGCATTAGCCAGCGCTCCTCAAGCTGGGCGATTTGTTCATTCACTGACTTCAAGCGTTTGCCGGCTTCTGCGATAGCCGCGGGCGATAAGGCGCTCGCCCGCAGCCGGGTCTCCAGATTCGCCTTTTCTCCGCCCGTTGCGGCAAGCTGCTCGTCAATCATGGCGATTTCCCGGTGAATCGGCTTCATCTGTTCGGAGCGCTGCTTGCTGCCATGAACGTCCTGTTGGCGTCGGCCTTTTCCGTTGGTCGCCGTTAGCGTGGTCGATGAGGAAGGGGACGCATCGATCAAAGCAGAGGACGCATTCGCGGCTTCCTTCATCGCCACTTTGGCCTCTTCGCGCATGCGCTTGGCCTCGTCGAGCAGGTAGCGCTGGTAGTCGTCCAGGTCGCCGTCGAAGTCGGTCACGGCGCCGCGGCCGACCATCCAGAACTCGTCGCACACTGAACGCAGCAGCGCGCGATCGTGGCTCACGAGCATGAGCGTGCCTTCGAACTCGTTGAGCGCCACGGCCAGTGCCTCCCGCGTGGCGAGGTCCAGGTGGTTGGTCGGCTCGTCCAGTAGCAGAAGGTTGGGGCGCTGCCAGACCATCATGGCCAGCACCAGCCGCGCCTTCTCACCGCCGCTCATGGTGCCGACCGCCTGCCGCACCATGTCGCCGCTGAAATTGAAGCTGCCCAGGAAGCCGCGCAGCGCCTGCTCGCCCGTGCCTTCTTTCGGCGCATTGCCAGCGCTGGTGACCTCGCGCGCCAGGCGCACCATGTGCTCCAGCGGGTTGTCCTGCGGGCGCAGCACGTCGAGCTCCTGCTGCGCGAAGTAGCCGATGTTCAGGCCCTTGCCCTCGGTCACGTCCCCGGCCAGCGCGCCCATTTCGCGCGCGATCGTTTTCACCAGCGTCGACTTCCCCTGGCCGTTGGCGCCGAGGATGCCGATGCGCTGGCCGCCCTGCACCGAGCGGCTCACGTTGGTGAGGATGATCTTGGCTGGCTCGCCCTCGGGCTGGTAGCCGAAGCTCGCACCGGTGATCGACAGCATCGGGTTCGGGATGTTGCCGGGCTCCTTGAATTCGAAAGTGAAGTCGGCTTCGGCCAGCAGCGGCGCGACCTTTTCCATGCGCTCGAGCGCCTTCACGCGGCTTTGCGCCTGCTTGGCCTTGCTCGCCTTGGCCTTGAAACGGTCGATGAACTTCTGCAGGTGGGCGATCTTTTCCTGCTGCTTGCCGAAGGCGGCCTGCTGCTGCTCCATGTGCAGCGCGCGCATGTCCTCGAACTTGCTGTAGTTGCCGCCGTAGCGCGTGAGTTTGGCGTGCTCGATGTGCAGCGTGACGTTGGTCACCGCGTCGAGGAACTCGCGATCGTGGCTGATGACGATCATCGTGCCGGGGTACTTCTGCAACCAGGCTTCGAGCCAGACCAGCGCGTCCAGGTCCAGGTGGTTTGTCGGTTCGTCGAGCAGCAGCAAGTCGCTCGGGCACATCAGCGCGCGCGCGAGCTGCAGGCGCATGCGCCAGCCACCCGAGAAACTGTTGACCGGCGCATCCAGCTCGCTGCTCTTGAAGCCGAGGCCGAGCACCAGCGCCTGGGCACGGGACAGGGCGTCGTGCTCACCGGCATCGGCGAGGTCGGTGTAGACGTGCGCCATCTCCATGCCGATATCGCCGTCGTCCGGGTTCTCGGCGTAGGCCGCCTCGATGGCGGCGAGCCGCTCGCGCAATTCCACCAGCCGCGTGTCGCCACCGACGACGAAATCGCTGGCCGATTCTTCGGTTTCGGGCATGTCCTGAGCCACCTGTGCCATGCGCCACTGCTTGGGGATGGAGAAGTCGCCGCCGTCTTCGTGCAAGCCGCCGTTGAAAAGCGCGAACAGCGAGGACTTGCCGGCGCCGTTGCGCCCCACCAGCCCGACTTTCTCGCCGGGATTGAGGGTGACGCTGGCGCCGTCGAGCAGCAATTTCGCGCTGCGGCGGAGGATGACGTTTTTAAGAGTGATCATGGAAGAAAAAAGCAGTGGCCCGAGTCCCGCATCTGCACGGACCGGCGGTAAACAAAATGGCTCGAAGGCGCAGAGGGCGCGGTTTCGACGATCGAAGACTGTCCGCCACAAGGCTCGTCGTCGCCAACGTCCAGCAGCGTCAGCATGTCGAACAAATGTCGCATCAGGCCAGCGTGAAACATACTGCCCGCCAAGTGGCAGGGCTCGCGCGCCACAGCAAGCGCATCAGTTCAAGCCCTTGTGCAGCGCGTCTCGCGTGACCAGCAGCACTTGGTCCTCACCGGCCGAGGTCTCAAGCCAAACCACCTCAAGCTGCGGAAAAGCAGCCTCGAAATGCGCACGTTCATTCCCGATCTCCAGCACCAGCACGGCAGACGTGCTCATACACGACGGTACATCGCGGAACAGGCGCCGGACGAAATCCATGCCGTCGGCACCGCCAGCGAGCGCGAGTTCGGGTTCGGCGCGGTATTCGGCAGGCAGCGCGTTCATGCTGGCGCTGTTGACGTACGGCGGGTTGCACAGGATCAGGTCGTAAGGCCCTGGCGCGGCCGACATTCCATCGGATTTGAGCAACGTGATGCGGGCATCGAGCTGGTGACGCGTCAGGTTGATGGCCGCGACCTGGAGCGCCTCGGTCGATAGATCGGCCGCATCGACACGCACATCGGGGTAGGTCATCGCCGCCAGCACAGCGAGACTGCCGTTGCCAGTGCACAGATCGAGCACCCGCTGGGTGTGCTCGCCGAGCCAGTAGTCGATGCTCCCGTCGACCAGCAGCTCGGCGATGAAGCTGCGCGGCACGATGGCGCGCTCGTCGACGTAAAAGGCCACGCCTTGCAACCAGGCTTCTTTGGTGAGGTAGGCGGCTGGCTTTCGCGATGCGATCCGCTCGGACAGGAGCGCGACGACCTTCGCTGCGTCGGCGGCCGCCACCGGTCGATTGGCCACGGTGTCCAGGTCGTCCAGCGGCAAGCCCAAGCGCCAGAGCACCAGCCATGCGGCCTCGTCGAATGCGTTCGCCGTGCCATGGCCGAACGCCACGCCCGCCTCTGTAAGTTGCTGTGCGCCGGCCTCGATCAGAGCCAGCACCGTGCTGGGACCTTGCGCGCTCATTCCAGCCCGTTCAGCCGCTCGAGTGTGCGCCGGTAGATGTTCTTGAGTGTCTCGATCGCGGCGACCTCGATGTGCTCATCGATCTTGTGAATGCTGGCGTTGACCGGGCCGAGCTCCACTACCTGCTTGCAGATCTTCGCGATGAAGCGGGCGTCGCTGGTGCCGCCGCTGGTGGAGAGTTCTGTCGCGATGCCCGTTTCATCGGTGATGGCCGATTGCACCGCTTCGACCAGCTCGCCCGGCGCGGTGAGAAACGGCAGGCCGCCGACCGTCCACTTCAGCTCGTACGCGACGCCATGGGCATCGAGCACGGCCTGCACGCGCTGCTGCAGCGATTCGGGTGTGGACTCGGTCGAAAAACGGAAGTTGAAATCAATGACGGCGGTGCCGGGGATCACGTTGCTCGCCCCCGTGCCAGCGTGGATGTTGCTCACTTGCCAACTGGTTGGCTGGAACCATTCATTGCCTGCGTCCCAGGCACCCGCAGCATTGATCGCGACAAGTTCGGCCAACGCCGGCGCGACGGCGTGCACCGGGTTGTTCGCGAGATGCGGGTAGGCAATATGGCCTTGCACGCCCTTCACGGTGAGCTTGCCGCTCATCGTGCCGCGGCGGCCGTTCTTGATCATGTCGCCGCAGCGTTCGACCGCCGTGGGTTCGCCCACGATGCAATAGTCAATGACGTCGCCGCGCGCGGCCAGCGTGTTGCAGACGACCACGGTGCCGTCGACGGCCGGACCTTCTTCGTCGCTGGTGAGCAGCAGCGCCAGCGACAGCCGGGGCGAGGCATGGGCTTCGAGGAACTCCTCGATTGCCACCACGAAAGCGGCGAGCGAGCTTTTCATGTCGCACGCGCCGCGGCCGAAGAGCTTGCCGTCCCGGTGGGTGGGCGCGAAGGGGTGGCTGCTCCATTGCTCGACGGGGCCTGTCGGCACCACGTCGGTGTGGCCGGCGAAGGCGATCGTCTTGCAGGCTCCGGCAGATGCCTGGCCGGGCAGGGCGATGCGACGGGCCCAAAGATTCGTCACGCGAAAATCTGCCGGGCCACTTTCGATGGTTTCCAGCTCGAACCCGAGCCGCGCGAGGCGTTCGCCGATAAGTGCTTGGCAGCCCGCGTCGTCCGGCGTGACAGAGGGGCGGGAGATCAGTTGTTCGGCGAGCTGGAGCGTGCGGGACATCGGTATCAGAATTTCACGTCGAGCGTGATGTCGGTGAAGGTGGGTTCCTCGACCTGATCCATCAACGCGCGTTCTTCAGGGCGTGGCGCGGGCGCCTTGCGGTTCTGCAGTCGCCACATGAGGTTGGTGGGCGAGTCGGCCTGGGCCAGGCCTTCTTCGCGGCTCACGCGTTCTTCGTTGATCAGGCGCGCGATGTCTTCCTCGAAGGTCTGCGAGCCTTCAGCCATCGATTGCTCCATGGCTTCCTTGACCGCGGAGAAGTCGCCCTTCTCGATCAGTTCAGCAACCAGGGCCGTGTTGAGCAGCACCTCGAGAGCCGGCACCCGGTGCCCGCTCGGCGTGCGCAGCAGCCGCTGGGCAACGATGGCACGCAGGGCGGCGCCCAGGTCGCCCAACAAGGTCGGGCGCACTTCGACCGGGTAGAAGCTCAGGATGCGGTTGAGCGCGCGGTGGCTGTTGTTCGCATGCAGCGTAGCCACGCACAAGTGGCCCGATTGCGCATAGGCGATGGCCGCCGTCATGGTTTCGCGATCGCGGATCTCGCCGATCTGGATCACGTCGGGCGCCTGGCGCAGCGCGTTCTTCAGCGCGATCTGCAACGACTGCGTGTCGCTACCGACGTCGCGCTGGTTCACCATCGACTTCTTGTTGGTGTAGGTGAACTCAATCGGTTCTTCGACCGTGAGGATGTGTCCGCTCGCATGCTCGTTGCGGTAGTCCAGCATCGATGCGAGCGTCGTGGTCTTGCCCGCGCCGGTCGCGCCGACCATCAGGATCAGGCCCCGCTTTTCCATGATGAGCGTGCGCAGGATGTCCGGCAGGTTCAGGTCGGCGAAGGTCGGAATGGTCGACGCGATGTGGCGCACCACGACGGCGTAGCTGCCGCGCTGGCGCATGGCGCTGATGCGGTAGTTGCCAGCGCCTTCCAGCACCACGGCCATGTTCAGTTCGCCAGTGCGCTCCAGTTCGGCAATGCGGCTTTCGTGTACCACCTCCGACAGCAGGTTCAGCGGCGCCTCCGGCGACAGAACCTGCGCATTGATCGGCAGGCAATTGCCGTTGATGCGGATGAGCGCAGGGGAGTGCGCCGAGAGGTAGATGTCGGAGGCCTTGCGATCGGCCATCAATCGCAGGATGCGTTCCATCGTCTTCATCGGGCTACTCCTCTGGGTTTCTTGTTTGAACGGGCCGGGCTGGAATCATTCGCGCAGCAGGTCGTTCAGGCTGGTCTTGGAGCGCGTTTGCGCATCGACCGTCTTCACGATGATCGCGGCATAGGTGCTGTAGTCCTGGCCCGACTTGGTCTTCTTGGGCAGGTTGCCGCTGATGACCACGCTGCCCGATGGCACGCGGCCGTAGAAGGTTTCGCCGGTGTCCCGGTTGAAGATGGGCGTGCTCTGGCCGATGTACACGCCCATGCCGAGCACCGAGTTCTCCTCGATCACCACACCCTCGACCACTTCGGAGCGCGCGCCGATGAAGCAGTTGTCTTCGATGATGGTCGGGCCGGCCTGCAGCGGCTCCAGCACGCCGCCGATGCCCACGCCACCCGACAGGTGCACGCCAGCGCCGATCTGCGCGCAAGAACCGACGGTGGCCCAGGTATCGACCATCGTGCCTTCGCCCACGTAGGCGCCGATGTTCACGTACGACGGCATCAGGATCGCGCCCTTGGCGATGTAGCTGCCGCGACGCGCGACGGCGGGTGGCACGATGCGTACGCCGGCTTCTTTCAGCTCGGCGGCCGACAGGTGCGAGAACTTGGTCGGCACCTTGTCGTAGAAACCGAGCGAGCCGGCCTGCATCTGCTCGTTGTCCTTCAGGCGGAACGACAGCAACACAGCCTTCTTCACCCACTGGTGCACCGTCCATTGGCCGACCGATTCGCGCGTGGCGACGCGCAGCGAGCCGTTGTTGAGCTGGCTGATCACCGCGTCCACCGCCTCGCGAATCTCGGCGGGCGCATTGGCGGCCGAGAGGTTGGCGCGGTCGTCCCACGCGGCGTCGATGGTCTGTTGGAGCTGTTGTGTCATGAGAAAACTCTGGGAAAGTCTAGGAATGGGCTTGTTGCGTGAACTGAACGATGCGCCCGGCGGCCTCGACACACTCGGCGGTGTCGGCCACCAGGGCCATGCGGATGCGCCCACGACCCGGGTTGCGACCTTGCGAATCGCGTGCCAGATAGCTGCCGGGCAGGACCGTCACATTGTATTGAGCGTAGAGCGCGCGGGCGAAGGCCTCGTCGTCGCCTTTCCACGCGGCGGGAATGCCAGCCCAGAGATAGAAGCTCGCATCGGGCAGGCGGACGTCGAGCACCGGCTCGAGCATCGGCGTGACCGCCGCGAACTTGGCGCGGTACATCGCGCGGTTCTCGACCACGTGCGCTTCGTCGCGCCAGGCTGCGATGCTGGCCGCGGCCACGCTGCCGCTCATGGCGCTGCCGTGGTAGGTGCGGTAGAGCAAGAAGCTCTTGATGATCGCCGCGTCGCCCGCCACGAAACCACTGCGCAGGCCCGGCACGTTACTGCGCTTCGACAAAGATGTCAGCGCGATCAGGTTCTTGTAGCCGGGGCGGCCCAATTTGTCAGACGCCTCCAGGCCGCTGAGCGGTGGCTCGTCGCGAAAGTAGATCTCGCTGTAGCACTCGTCGGCTGCGATCACGAATCCGAAGCGATCGGAAAGAGCGAAGAGCTTCTGCCATTCGGCGATCGGCATGACCGCGCCGGTCGGGTTGCCCGGCGAGCAGACGAAGACGAGTTGCGTGCGGGCCCACACGTCCTCGGGCACGCTGTCCCAATCCACCGCGAAGTTGCGCTCGGCGATGCTCGGCGCGTAGTACACGTCCGCGCCGGCGAGCAGTGCCGCGCCCTCGTAGATTTGATAGAACGGATTGGGCGAGACGACGATCGGCTTCGGGATCGCGCTGGCGTCGACGACGGTTTGCGTGAGCGCGAACAGCGCCTCGCGCGTGCCGCTCACCGGCAGCACCTGCGTGGCGGGGTCGAGGTTGAGGCCGTAGCGCCGGTTGAGCCAGCCGGTGAAGGCGCTGCGCAGCTCCGGCGCGCCGGCCGTGGCTGGGTAGGCCGCGAGCGCTCCGAGGCTTTGGGTGAGCGCATCCTTGATGAACTGCGGCGTCGGGTGCTTGGGCTCGCCGATGCCCAGGCTGATCGGCTTGAAATCAGCGCTGGGCGTGACGCCCGCGAAGAGTTGCTTGAGCCGCTCGAAGGGGTAGGGCTGCAGCCGCGAGAGGAGGGGGTTCATGCCCCGAATTATCAAGGGCCGGGAACCTGCATCGCCTGCAGTACGCGCTTGCCACGATTTGGCAGCCGGTCGAGCCGCGAAGTCGGGCCAGCAAAGTCGGGCGTTACACCTTCTTCGGGCGTGAAACGCGGGCCAGCAATTTCGCGTGCGCAGAAGGGTCGACCTGCTGAAGTTTGGCGAGCGCAGTTGCCGCTGCCGCGGCCAATGCTGTCGGGTCGTCGTGCTTCAGCGCCTGGATGCGCGCGCGCGTCTCGCGCAGATTGTCGAGCGACTGGTCGCCTTGAACCTGCGTGGCCCGGTCAGCCGAAGTGTCCTGCGCCAGCAGCACTTCGGTGATCCAGCCGAGCTGCCGTCCATAGCTGGCGATGCCGATCGCTTCGCGCTCCAGCTGCGGATCGGACGAGCCCTCGCGGGCCAGCGCGTCGACAACTGTGTTGGTGTCGACCTGCTGTGCCCAGTCGCCGCCCCACGGAAATCGGTAGGTCGGCGCGTAGGAAATCCACATCCAGGGAATCATCCGGCGATTGTGCGGATGCGGAATGCGGCGAGCCATCTACCATGCGGCCGATGGCCAACCGTCCGGGCGTCAAGCCCGAGAATCAGAGCTTCTTGACAAGCACCTGGCTCTTGCGGTCCCAGTTGTACTTGCGCTTGCGGGCGTCCGGCAGCCAGTCGGGGTTGACCTGCTGAAAGCCGCGCTTGATGAACCAGTGCATGGTTCGCGTGGTCAGCACGAAGATGCTGTCGAGGCCCAGCGCCTTGGCCCGCTGCTCCACGCGCTTCAGGATCCGTTCGCCGTCTCCGACCGATTGCGCCTGCGGCGACACGGTCAGCGCCGCCATCTCGGCGGTGCGCTCTTCCGGGTACGGGTACAGCGCCGCGCAGCCGAAGATCACGCCATCGTGCTCGATCACCGTGTACTGGCCGATGTCGCGCTCGATCTCCGTGCGGTCCCGCTTGACCAGCGTCCCATCGCGCTCGAAGGGCTCGATCAGTTGAAGGATGCCGCCGATGTCGTCGGCCGTGGCTTCGCGCAGCGATTCGAGCTTTTCGTCGATCACCATCGTGCCGACGCCGTCGTGCACATACACCTCCAGCAGCAGCGCGCCGTCCAGCGCAAACGGCAGGATGTGGTTGCGCTCCACGCCGGCCTTGCAGGCCTTCACGCAGTGCTGCAAATAGAAGGCGGTGTCGGTCGGACGCTGGGCGGGCGGCAGCGAGGCCAGCAGCTTCTCGGCGGCGTCCAGCGGGAGTTCGGTGTCGATCGGGTTGTCTTCGCTCTCGGGCAATTCGCTGTCCATGCGGATGCCGGGAATCTCGGTCAGGAAAATCAGCTTGTCGGCCTGGATCGAGATGGCGACGCTGGTCGCGACTTCTTCCATCGTGAGATTGAAAGCTTCGCCGGTTGGCGAAAAACCGAAGGGCGACATCAGCACCATCGCGCCGAAGTCCAGCGTGCGGCGGATGCCGACCGCGTCGACCTTGCGCACCAGACCCGAATGCTTGAAGTCCACGCCGTCGACCACGCCGACGGGCCGTGCGGTGATGAAGTTGCCGGAAATCACGCGCACCGTGGAACCGGCCATCGGCGTGTTCGGCAGGCCCTGGCTGAAGGCGGCTTCGATCTCGTAACGCAACTGGCCGGCGGCTTCCTGCGCCGAATCGAGCGCCACCTCGTCGGTGATGCGAATGCCGTGCGAGTAGCGCGCCTCGTGGCCTTTGGCGCGAAGCTGCTCGTTTACCTGCGGACGGAAACCATGCACCAGCACGATCTTGACGCCCATCGACTGGATCAGCGCCAGGTCCTGCGCGATGTTCTGCAGCTTGCCTGCCGCAATCGCTTCGCCTGCCAACGCGACGACGAACGTCTTGCCACGGTGCGTGTGGATGTAAGGCGCCACCGAGCGGAACCAGGGGACGAAGGTGAAGTTGAAGACGGTGGACATGGACGCGGCAGATGAAGAGATGTCGGCGGATTGTCCCTGAACGCCCGGCGAGTTCTCGCGGCAGTTGCTGGCGAATCACAGCGAAGGCCAACACGGTGCCTTTCAAAAGTATCTGGATCGTGACTTTTGAACTAACAAGAAATTGTTACATCGACGTACCCTTGGCGGTTTATTTCCAGGGACGAAATCAGGCAATGAACAAGAGCTATCGGAGCGTGTGGAACGAGTCGTCGGGTGCGTGGGTCGCCGCGGCTGAAAACGTTTCGGTCGGCAGCAGCGTGGGGAATACTTCGGTGGACGCGGTCAGCGTTCGGCGGGTATTCCGCATTTCAGCCCTTGTGGTCACGATGTTCATGGCAGGTCATGCCTTTGCCGCCTGCGGGGACGCGGGCGGCCAGCGCCTGTTGTTCGCCAATGGGGGCAGCTCCTGCGTGGCGACCTTGTCTACCTATTCGGGGCAGAACGTGGCCTATGCAGGTCAAGACGGCTCGCTGTTGACCTTCGCTCAGCCCAACGTGACGATTTCATCGGCGAACACGAATGTCCATCTGCTGAGCGTGGGAGGCAGCAACGGGAGCATTGCCGGCGCGGCGGCCACGATCGTGGCGACAGGCAATCTCACGGTCAACGCCCTCGCGAACACTGGAACCACCCGAGCGATCTACTTCAGCGCCGGTACCAATGCTTCTGGAAAGCAGTCGCGACTGCAAGTGGACGGCAATCTGATTGCCACGCTGGGTGGTACGGCGGCCACGGTGCAGAACGACGGGGGTGATTTCGAAGTGTTTGGCACCACAAGGATCAGCAGCGTGAATGCCGATGTGTTTCGGAACAACGGCCTCGGCTCCAACGTCTTTCACGGCGCCGCTGATATCTCGGTGACAGCCGCCGGCAGTGCGGGCAGAGGCATCGGGATCACAGGTGGCTCGATGGAGTTCCAAAGCAACCTGGGCATTCGTACGACTTCCGGGGCGGGCATCGAAATGTCGGGAGGCACGATCGATGCCAAGGGCCATACCGACATTGCAACCACAGGCGCTGGAACGCCAGGGGTCTATGTCGCGGGCGCCAGCTCGGTCGCCAACTTCAATTCCATCAATGTCAACACGACCGGCGTTGGCGCAGGCGCTGTTGTGGCGGCAGGGTCGGGGCAGGTCAACGTGGCGCAAGGCGCGAACCTCACTGTCAACTCGGGCGTTGGCCTGCAGGCGAGTGGGGGCGGAAAAATCATCGCCAACGGCCTCGTCACGGTCAATGGCGCCAACTTCAATTCTGTCAACCAGGATGGCGGCGCCATCGCTCTGGGTGCCGGGTCCAGCATTCAACTGGAGGACATTGCGGTTCACGGCACCGGCACCCTGTTCAGTTCGTCGGGGATCGCCGCGCGCCAGGGCGCTTCGGTGCAGATTTCGGGCGTCACCCACGTCGCTTTGGGCGCGGGCGACTACCTGACGCCGATCGATACCCAAGGCAATGGATCCGCTGTCGAACTGGGAACGTTGACCACCGTCGATCTCGTGGGCAGTTCGGCAGGCAGTGCCGGTGTGGCCGCGGAGCTGGGTGCCGGACGCATCACCGCGGCGGGTCCACTCGCCGTTCGCACGGAAGGAACCTGGGGCATCTTCGCCCAGACAGCGAGCGCCATCGCATTGAAAGACATCAACGTGCAGGTGGGCGTCGACGTGAACGACGACGGCGCGTTGGCAGGACAAAACCATCTCGGCAGCGCGGCCGTGTACCTCGATCGCCAGGGCAGCATCGCATTCGGGAACGCCACGCTGGTGAACAACCTGTGGCGCGGCGTCTACGCCCTGGGCAGCGGCAATTCGGCAGTGGCAGCCACCATCACCGGAACCGGCCATGCCGACATCACCACCGTGTTGGGCGCCGGAGGCGGCCGCACCGGCATGGCCGACGCCGTGCGCGCTGAAGCGCTGGGCGCAACCATCACCCTGGGGAGCGTTACAACCCGCACTACCGGTGTCCAGAGTGCCGGTCTTCGTGCCATCGAAGGCGGCGTCATCGCGTTGACAGGCGGCACCGGCCGGAACAACGACATCGTCACGTCCGGCGGGGCTCAGGGCTATGGGATCGAAGCGCGAGGCACGGGCTCATCGGTCACCATTCGCGGTGCGGATACCGCCGTCAACACGTCCGCGGCAGACAGCCATGGTGTGTTCGCCAGCGGTGGCGCGACGGTCAGCGCCGCCAACCTCTCCGTTGAGACGGCAGGCCCGTCGTCGGACGGCATCCGCGCAGTCAACGGCAGCGCCGTGACAGCCACCGGCGCCATGAACGTCAACGTGGCGGGCGCGGCTGCAGGGCCGGCTTGCGGCCAGGGCGTGGCGATCTGCCTCGTCGGCGATGGCTCTGTTGTCAGCGGCGGCAGCGCCGCCGCAGCCAGCACGATCCGGTCAACGGGCACGGCAGTGCGCTTCGAGTCGGGTGCCAACCAGGTTGCGGCCCTGACCAACGCCATGCTCTCCACCAGCGGCGCCGCCAGCGAACTCATGTCGGTGAGCCAAGCCGTCGGCACCTCGGCGTTGAACCTTCGCAACAGCACGGCCATCGCAAGTGCGGGCGGTTTGCTCCTCAACGTCGCCAGCGGCAGCACTTTCGTTTTCGACAACGATGCGACCACGCTCACCGGCGACATCAAGGCCAGCGCAGACAGCACGGTGAACATGGCGCTGCGCAATGGTTCCAAACTCACCGGCAAAATCGATCCCGTCAACCTGGCCATCGACGCCACCAGCCGCTGGGACGTGACGGGCAACTCGATGCTGGGCACGTTGACCAACGCCGGGACCGTCCACATGCTGCCGGGTGCCGGCGGCCTCGCCGGTGCGTACAAGACCGTCACGGTCGACAGCTATACGGGGCAGGGCGGACGCATCAACCTGAACACCTACCTGGGCGACGACAGTTCGCCGAGCGACCGCCTGGTGATCAACGGCGGCACCGCCACCGGCACCACCACGCTCGGCATCACCAACGCGGGTGGCACCGGCGCGCAGACGACGGGCAACGGCATCCTGCTGGTCGATGCGCAGAACGGTGCCACCACGGCCACGAATGCGTTCAGCGCGGCCGGACCGGTCAGTGCGGGCGCGTACGACTACTCGCTGGTGCGCCGCGCCAACGAGAGCTGGTACCTGACCTCCGACCTGGTGCCACCGGTGGACCCGGGAACGCCGCCCGTCAATCCGCCGGTGAACCCGCCCACGGCGCCGGTGATCCACACACCCAACTACCGCCAGGAAACCTCCCTTTACGCGGCCGTCCCTTCGCTCGCCATCCTGCACAGCGCCGCGACGATGGACAGCTTCCACGAACGCGTCGGTGCGGCTGGCCCGGTAGCGGGGCTGGGGGATCGCCCGACGCGCCTGTGGGCGCGCGTGATTGGCAATACCGGCGAACGCAAGGGCGACGCGCAGGGCGTCTACGGCCGCACTGGCCCCGCCTTCGACCACAAGACCTACGCCCTGCAACTGGGCGGTGAGCTGTACCGCGGTGCCAATGCCGACGGCAGCCAGACGGCCGCCGGCGTCTACCTGGCCACGGGACGGACCTCTGGCGACGTCGAGCACTTCAACGGTCGCACGGCGGGCCACGCCAAGCTGGATGTGAGCTCGCTCGGCGTCTATTGGACGGTGCTCGGCCCCGCTGGCGGCTACGTCGACTTCGTCGCGCAGGGCAACCACTACGGCGTGACGGCGACATCGACGCGCATGCCCGAGGTGAAGACTTCGGGCACGGGCTACGACCTCTCGGTCGAAGGCGGATGGCCGTTCCAGCTCTCGGGCGCGTGGACGCTTGAGCCGCAAGTGCAAGCGCGCCTGATGGCCGCCGACTTCGACCGCACGCAGGACATCGCTGGCCGCGTGGGCTACGACGATGCGGAGTCGCTGGTCGGCCGCGCGGGTCTGAAGCTCGCGTACAAAGGCGCCGATCTGACCGGCTGGGCCCGGCTCGACCTGCTGAAGGAATTCAAGGGGCGCAGCAAGACCCAGGTGAGCTCGCTGTGGGGCACGAACGGTGTCGACTTCCACAGCAGCGTGCACGGCGCCGCCGTCGCGCTGACCGCGGGTGTCGACGCCAAGCTGACCGACAAGGTCTCGCTTTACGGCGCGGCCAGCTACCGCCGCGCGCTGGGCGACAACCGCGGCCACGCTTGGGGCGCGCAGGCGGGCGTCAAGGTCGCCTGGTAAGGCGGCGACGCGGCCCGAGGGCCGCGCGCCCTGACGGTTCACGCGGTGCACGCGGTGCACGCGTTGCCCGCGCTCCAAGCGTTACACGCGGCGCACCTGCAACGGCCGGCCCCATGCGACGGAAGGTTGCCAGCCGCTGCGCATAGGGCGCCAGCAGTTCTTCTTCCTCGCCGGCCACGCGCACCTGCAGCAGTTGCGCGAAGGCCTCGGGCGCGATGGCGCCGTCTTTCAGCAGCGCATCGGTGATGGCGAGCAGGGCGTCGCGGTGCTGCGCGAGCAGCGCGCCGGCGCGCGTCATTTCGATTTGCAGCAGCGCCTCGATCTCGTCGTTGGTGGCACCGACGGCGGTGTTCGCCTGGTCTTCCGGGCGGTGCGGCGTGTCGGTGCGGGAGAGGCGCGCGCCAAAGGCCAGGCGCCGCACGTAGCGCGCCGCTGTGGCGGTGGCGGCACGCAGGTCGCCCTCGCCGCCGCTGGTGCTCATGTCGTCGCCGAACACCATGCACTCGGCCGCGCGGCCGGCCAGCAGCACGCAGATCCAGTCGCGCAGTTCGCGGCGCGACCAGGCCTGGCGCGGCGCAAAGCTGTTGTAGCCGCCCGAGAACGACGCGACATTGATCTTGATCTCCTGCGGCGCGCAACCGAACAGCAGCGCGTAGGCCAGGCCGTGGCCGGCCTCGTGCACCGCCAGCAGCGCGCGGAAGTCGTCGCTCGCGCGCTGCTTGACGCGGTCGAGCGCGAGCGGCACTGCGAAGGACGTGTGCTGTTCGCGCAGTTCGGCGGTGAGGAGCCCGTCGGCCATCGACAGGCGCACCGCGTCGTGCGGCTGGACGTCGTTCTCTAGCGCCCACAGCGCGGCATTGACCAGCGTGGCGCTCAGGATCGCGTGGATCGACGAGAACAGCGGCCGCGTGCCCTGCGCCGGGAACACGCCGTTGGCGTAGATCTGCGCATGCACCTCGGCATCGAGCACGAAGCGCACGCCCGAGCTCGCGAGCGTCTCGTCGAGATAGCGCGCGCAGGTCGTGCGGATCAGTTGCTCGTAGGTCGCGCGCGACAGCGAGGGGTAGATCACATGGTTGTTGCCCAGGCGCGCGATCTGCTCGGGCTTGAAGCGCGTGCCCAACGCCTTCTTCACGTCGATCATCGACAGCTTGCGCGTGATGCCGTGGAACACGTCGGCATCGGTGTCGCAGTCCTCGACGCGCGTGGCCATCTCGCTGTACATCTCGTCGAGGTTGCCGCAGACGAACACCAGCAGCTGGCTGTAGTCGGTCTCCCAGCGCTGCTGCGCATCGCGAAAGTCGCGCAGGCGCTGCAGCACCGCGTCGGGCGTCCACGCCATGATCTCGGTGAGGGGCTCGCGCAGCTTCAGGTTCTGCTTGATCTCCTGCGCCTGCCAGGGCGACAGCTTGAGCTTGCGGCGCTGCGCTTTCGCGGCGTCCGCCTCGTCTTCATCGTCCTCCTGCTCGGCGTTGTAGGCCGCGCTGGCAATCGACGATTCGATCTCACCCAGCAGCGACAGCGCGGGCGGCAGCCGGCCATCCGACAGCAGGGCCCAGACGTCCTGGTAGCGCTCGACCTTGACGTCGTTGCCGTCGCCATCGACGGTGCGGTAGCGCTGGAACTCGTCCAGCACCAGCATGCCGGGCGCGCCTTCGCGCACGCTCGATTGCGACAGCATGCCGGAGATGGTGCCCGCGCCCCAGCGGCTCGCGCCGTGGCTGAAGCCGTCCATCTGCACTTCGACGAAGCGGTCGTAAAAGCCCAGGTGCTGCGCGAGGCGGCGCACCAGTTGCGTCTTGCCGGTGCCGGTCAGGCCCCAGAGGCAGACGATGACGGGCCGCGTGATGAGCTGCGGCAGCACGTACCAGGCGCGCACCGAGTCGATCACCTGATCGATGATGTCGTCGATGCCGAAGAGCTCGGCCTTCAGCGCGGCTGCCGCGGCGTGCAGCTGCTGCGTGCGTTCGGCCAGTTGCGCGCGCAGTGCGTGGTGGGGCGGCGCCGGAGCGGCCGCCGTGGTGATGTGTGTTGTCATTTCCGTGTCGTTCATTGGTCCCACCCCGAGCGCAGCAATCGCTGCAGCGCCATGCGGTCGGCACGGCGTTGGGCACCCCGGGTGCTGATGTGGCTTCCGGCGCCACGCGCGCTGCGCTGTGCGAGCGCGCGGGCGACGGGGTTGCGCGGCGGCATGGCAGCCTCGATAACCAGAGTCATCGGCTGTTTCATGCGGCGAAGCGCCTTGACCCGGCCTTGTTCCAAGGCGCGGGAGCGTTGTTGTGCACTCATGCGTGCGATTCCCAAAACAAAAAAGCCCCGGCTGTGCGTCCGGGGCTTTTGTGGGCCAGGACTGAAACGTGTGTGTGTGACACGGTTCAGCCGGGGCGGGGAACCGTGTTCAGGGAAGGTGGTTGAACAAGCAGGACATGAATGAAAGGCTCCGGAAAAATGGACCCGCACAAGGTTGCTGGTTGCGCGGGCGGTGGAAGCGAAGGGCGCGATTATTCAGAGGGCGCGTATCGCGTGCAAGAAAAAATTGGGGCTTGCGTTGTTCGGGTCCAACGCCATGTGCGGCTGCCAAGATAATCGCAGACCGCTTTCGCCTGGATCCCCACCGCCTTGACCGCTTCGCTTTCCCCATCGCCATTGACGATTTCCTTTCCTGAATCGCTGCCTGTTTCCACCCGGCGCGACGAGATCGCCAACGCCATCGCCGAGAACCAGGTCGTGATCGTTTGCGGCGAAACCGGCTCGGGCAAGACCACGCAGTTGCCCAAGATCGCCTTGATGCTGGGGCGCGGCAAATTGAATGCGGCGCCGGGCCAAGGCAAGCTGATCGGCCACACGCAACCGCGGCGCATCGCCGCGAGCTCGGTCGCCAAGCGCATCGCCGAGGAGTTGAAGACGCCGCTCGGCGAGGTGGTCGGCTTCAAGGTGCGCTTTCAGGACCGCCTCTCGCGCGACGCCTCGGTCAAGCTGATGACCGACGGCATTTTGCTGGCCGAGACGCAGACCGATCCGCTGCTGAAGGCCTACGACACGATCATCATCGACGAGGCGCACGAGCGCTCGCTGAACATCGACTTCCTGCTGGGCTACCTGCGCGAGATCCTGCCGCGCCGGCCCGACCTGAAGGTGATCGTGACCTCGGCGACCATTGATGCGGACCGCTTCGCGACGCACTTCGCGTCGAAGGACGGACCGGCGCCGATCATCTACGTATCGGGCCGCACCTTCCCGGTCGAGCAACGCTACCGTCCGTACGAAGAGTCGCGCGAGTACGACCTGAACGACGCGATCGCCGACGGCGTAGACGAACTGTGGCGCGATCCGCGGCAAAGCGGCGACATCCTGGTCTTCCTGCCCGGCGAGCGCGAGATCCGCGAGGCGGCCGACCATCTGCGCCGCCACCTCACGCACCAGCCGCTGCTGCGCAATGCCGAGGTGCTGCCGCTCTTCGCACGACTGTCGCCGGCCGAGCAGGACCGCATCTTCGACGGCCACACGGGCCGGCGCATCGTGCTCGCGACCAATGTGGCCGAGACCTCGCTGACGGTGCCGGGCACGCGCTACGTGATCGACGCCGGCACGGCGCGCGTCAAGCGATATTCGTTCCGCAGCAAGGTCGAGCAGTTGCTGGTCGAGCCGATCAGCCAGGCGGCCGCCAACCAGCGCGCAGGCCGTTGCGGCCGCGTGGCCGACGGCATCTGCATCCGGCTCTATGACGAGAAGGATTTCGAGTCGCGCCCGCGCTTCACCGATCCGGAAATCCTGCGCTCGTCGCTGGCCGGCGTGATCCTGCGCATGAAGTCGCTGCGCTTGGGCGACGTGTCGCAGTTTCCGTTTCTGGAAGCGCCGTCAGGTCGCGCGATTTCCGATGGCTACCAGTTGCTGAACGAGCTCGGCGCGGTCGACGACGCGAACGAGCTCACCGCCATCGGCCGCGAACTCGCCAAGCTGCCGCTCGACCCGCGTGTGGGCCGGATGATCCTGGAGGCGCGCTCGCGCGGCGCGCTCGAAGAAGTGCTGGTGATCGCCAGCGCCCTCAGCGTGCAGGACGTGCGCGATCGCCCGATGGACGCGCAACAGCAGGCCGACCAGGCGCACGCCAAGTTCGACGACGAGAAGAGCGAGTTCAGCGGCTACCTCACGCTGTGGAAGTGGATCGCCGACGCACGCGGGGGCAACGCGCCGCAAACACGGCGCGAACTGCACGGCGACCCGAGGAAGCGCCCGAGCGCCGCGGTGTTGCCGATCGCGCAGCGCATGGTCGCCGCCGCAACGCCGGCGACCGAATCGCTGCCCACGCACAAGATCAGCAACCGGCAGTACGAGCAGGTGCTGCGGCAGAACTTCATCAACGTGCGGCGCCTGCGCGAATGGCGCGACATCCATTCGCAACTGCTTACGGTCGTCACCGAGCACAAGTGGCAGCTCAACAAGCAGCCCGCGAGCTACGAGGCGCTGCACCAGTCGATGCTGGCCGGTCTGCTCGGCAACGTCGGCTGGAAGATGGAAGACGACGAGGCCTACCTCGGCGCGCGCGGCATCAAGTTCTACCGGCATCCGGGCGCGCACCTGCGAAAGAAGCCGGGTCGCTGGATCGTCGCGGCCGAGCTGGTCGAGACCACGCGCCTCTTCGGCCGCGGCATCGCGAACATCGAGCCGCAGTGGCTGGAAGAGGTCGGTGGCCATCTGCTGAAGAA
>SEGS01000071.1 GCA_004210915.1 Variovorax sp.
AGTCCGCAAGCTCGGCGAGCGTTCCTACGTCTACAGCGTGCGCGCGCCCAAGTCGGCAGGATCCCTGCCCGCCGCCTGCCGATCCGCCCGTGACCGATCCCGGCCACGCGCCGCCGGTGGCCGACCCACCCGTGGGCGCATCTGCGCTGGGCCGCGTGCATGCACGCCGGCTGCGCGAGGTGTACCGCTCCGCGGGCTGGCCCTGCTGCGACGCGGTCGAGGTCGACCTGCTCGCTGCCGGTTTGCTGGAGCGCGTGCGCTCGGGGCTCGGCCACGAAACGCTGCGCGTGACCGATGCGGGCATCGCGCACATCGCCGGTTCGCTGGTGGTCAACCGCGCGGCCCTGTCGGCCCACGAGGCGCTGGTCGAGCGTGTGGCGCGCGAGATGACGCGCGCCGGCCGCATCGCCTGGCGCAACCTGAGCCTTCGCGCCCGGCTGGCGCCGCTGGAAGAGGGCGGCAAGCCGCGCTGGTGCATCGCGCGGCCCGACGTGTTTTCGATCCGCAACACCAGTGTCGAGGCCTACGCGCAGCCGATCGTCCACGAGATCAAGGTGCGTCGCGCCGACCTTCTGGGGGATCTCAAAAAGCCCGACAAGCGTGCCGCCTACCTCGACCTCGGCGGAGAGTGCTGGTACGTGCTGGGCTGCGACGCGCGCGGCCGACCGATCGGTGCGCCGGACGAGATTCCCGCGGAATGCGGCGTGCTCATGGTGGAGGGCGGCCGCCTGGTCGTTGCGCGCGCCGCAGTGCATCGCGCCTTGCCGCGCTTGCCCTTTCCGGTCTGGATGGCGCTGGCCAAGACGCAGCCCGTTGCGGGCTTCGAGGAAGATCTGCAATTGCCACTCGAGGATTGCGTGCTTTGCTGATGCACACGTTTGAAACTAAACGTAAACTGCATCCTTTCGTTCGCAAGGAGTGCGCGTACATGCAACCGGTTCTCGAAGTCCGCAAGCTCGGCGAGCGTTCCTACGTCTACAGCGTGCGCGCGCCCAAGTCGGCAGGATCCCTGCCCGCCGCCTGCTACGTCGATGGCGACCAGACTTCCTTTGCCGCGTGCCTGTACGACGCCTCGCAGGCGCTCAAGGTCTACTTTCCACGTGTCTACATCCGCTACCAGGGCGTGTGCGTGGGCGAGCACTTTCTGCAGCGCCTGCAAACGCAGTCTCAAGGGCTGGCGCGCGAACTGCTGGCGACCTACCTCCAGCTGCAAGGCGCGCCCAGCGCCTCCGTGCCGGCCTGAATGACAGAGGGGTCGGACGGGCACACCGCCGCGTACACGGTTTCCGTAAAGGCCCTGTGCGCGTTCGGCGCCAAGGCGGGTGACCTCGACCTGCGCTTCGTTCCAGCGCCCAGCGCGCAAGAGGGCATCGCCGGCCACAGTCTGGTGCAATCGCGCCGCGACGACGACTATCAAAGCGAGGTGTCGCTCGCCACGGTCGTAGGCGACCTGCGCGTGCGCGGGCGCGCAGACGGCTACCACCCGAAGCACCGCCGCATCGAAGAAATCAAGACCTTTCGCGGCGACTTCGATCGCATCAAGGCGAACCACCGTGCGCTGCACTGGGCGCAGGCCAGGAGTTACGGCTGGATGCTGTGCGAGCAGCACGCATTGCCTTCGATCACCGTCGCACTGGTCTACCTCGACCTGGACAGCGGCGAGGAGACCGTGCTCGAAGAACGCTGCACGGCCGACGCGCTGCGCGAGGCCTTCCAGGCGCTGTGCGGGCGCTTCGCCGCCTGGGCACGGCAGGAGTCGCTGCACCGCGCCACGCTGGCTGCCAGCTTCGACGCGCTCGTGTTCCCGCACGCGGGCTTCCGCCCCGGCCAGCGCGAACTGGCCGAGGGCGTGTTTCGCGCCACCGCGGCGAGGCGCTGCCTGGTTGCGCAGGCGCCGACCGGCATCGGCAAGACCATCGCCACGCTGTTCCCGCTCTTCAAGGGCTGGACCGCGCGGCGGACGGACAAGGTGTTCTTCCTCACCGCCAAGACCTCGGGCCGTGGCGTGGCGCTGGAATCCCTGCGCGTGCTGGGGCGGGGCTGCCGCTCGCTGCGCGTGACCGAGCTCGTCGCCCGCGAGAAGGTGTGCGAATACCCCGGCCGTGCGTGCCACGGCGACGCGTGCCCTTTGGCAAAGGGCTTCTACGACCGCTTGCCCGCCGCACGCGAGGAAGCCGCGACGCGCGCCTGGCTCGATCGCCAGGCGCTGCGCGAGCTTGCAGAGGCGCACGCCGTGTGCCCCTATTTCCTCGCGCAGGAGATGGTGCGGTGGAGCGACGTGGTGGTGGCCGACTACAACTACTGGTTCGACGGCAGCGCCTTTCTCTACGCGCTGACGCGGGACGAGGTGTGGCGCGTGTCGGTGCTGGTCGACGAGGCGCACAACCTGCTCGAGCGGGCGCGCGGCATGTATTCCACCGAACTGACCGAGAGCGCGCTCGACACGGCACGCCGCGTGGCACCTGCGGGCATCCGCCGCGTCATCAGCCAGTTGCACCGCGAGTGGCGCGCCGTGCAGGCCCCGCAAACCGTGGCCTACGTGGCGGGCAACACGGTGCCCGAGCCCTTTCAGCGAGCGCTTCAGGATGCCGTCGCCGTCATGGCCGAGCACTTTGCGCAAACGCCGGAGGCCGCGAGCGGGCCGCTGCAGCAGTTCTTCTTCGACGTGCTGCAGTTCTCGCGCCTGGCCGATAGCTTCGGCAGCCATTCGGTGTTCGAGAGCCACGTGGGCGTGGAGGGGGCCGACACGCTCGCCATCCGCAACCTGATCCCGGCGAATTTCCTGCGGCCGCGCTTCGAGGCGTCGATCGGGACCGTGTGCTTCTCCGGCACGATCGCGCCCTTCAAGTTCTACCGCGACGCGCTCGGCCTGCCCGACGATACGCTGAGCCTGGAGGTGGATTCGCCGTTCCGGGCGCAGCAACTCAGCGTCCAGGTCGCGATGGACGTGTCCACGCGCTGGCGCGACCGCGCCGGCTCGCTCGAGAGCCTGGTAAACATCATCGCCACGCAGTTCGCCGCGCGGCCCGGCAACTACCTTGCGTTCTTCAGCAGCTTCGAGCACCTGGACGCCGCGCGCGAGGCGCTGGCCCGGCGCCATCCGGCAGTGCCGGTGTGGACCCAGTCGCGCGGCATGCGCGAGGCCGAGCGCGACGCTTTCATCGCGCGCTTCGCCGCCGAAGGGCAGGGCATCGGGTTCGCCGTGCTGGGCGGCGCTTTCGGCGAAGGCATCGACCTGCCGGGCAAGCGGCTCATCGGCGCCTTCGTGGCCAGTCTGGGTATGCCGCAACACAACGACATGAACGAGGTCATGCGCGAACGCATGGACGAGAAGTTCGGGGAGGGGTACGCGTACACCTACCTGTACCCGGGCCTCCGGAAGGTGGTGCAAGCCGCCGGTCGTGTGATCCGCACCGAGAGCGACGACGGCGTGCTGCACTTGCTCGACGACCGCTTTGCGCGGCCGGAGGTCCGTCGGCTGCTGCCGCCGTGGTGGAACGTGGAATTGGTCGGTGCGGCTTAGCGGCGTGCCGATTGGCAAGCGCGGGGACGATGGTGCGCTGGAGCGGGTGAAGGGAATCGAACCCTCGTATGAAGCTTGGGAAGCTGCCGTTCTGCCATTGAACTACACCCGCAGCGGACGCGTAGTTTAGCGGCAAGGCCATGCCGGGGCCGACCCAGCCCAATTTTTCCGTTGCCGACATTCGCAAGACCTTCCTCGATTTCTTCGCGTCGAAGGGGCACACGGTGGTGCCGTCGAGCTCGCTGGTGCCGGGCAACGACCCCACGCTGATGTTCACCAACTCGGGCATGGTCCAGTTCAAGGACGTGTTCCTCGGGGAAGACAAGCGCCCCTATGTGCGCGCAGCCTCGGTGCAGGCGTGCCTGCGCGCGGGCGGCAAGCACAACGATCTGGAAAACGTGGGCTACACGGCGCGGCATCACACCTTCTTCGAGATGCTGGGCAACTGGAGCTTCGGCGACTATTTCAAGCGCGAGTCGCTGGGCTGGGCGTTCGAGCTGCTGACCAAGGTCTACGGCCTGCCGGCCGAGAAGCTCTGGGCCACGGTCTACATCGAGGACGACGAGGCCTACGACATCTGGACGAAAGAGATTGGCCTGCCGCCCGAGCGCGTCGTGCGCATCGGCGACAACAAGGGCGGTCGCTACATGTCCGACAACTTCTGGATGATGGCCGACACCGGCCCGTGCGGCCCGTGCTCCGAGATCTTCTACGACCACGGCCCCGAGATCGCCGGCGGCCCGCCCGGCAGCCCCGATGAGGACGGCGACCGGTACATCGAGATCTGGAACAACGTGTTCATGCAGTTCGACATGCAGCCCGACGGCTCGGTCAAGAAACTGCCCGCACCCTGCGTCGACACCGGCATGGGCCTGGAGCGCCTGGCCGCGATCCTGCAGCACGTGCACAGCAACTACGAGATCGACCTGTTCGACAAGCTGGTGAAGGCCGCAGCGCGCGAGACGCACACGAGCGACCTCGGCCACAAGAGCCTGCGCGTGATCGCCGACCACATCCGCGCGACCGCCTTCCTCGTGGCCGACGGCGTGATCCCGTCGAACGAAGGCCGCGGCTACGTGCAGCGCCGCATCATCCGCCGCGCCATCCGCCATGGTTACCTGCTGGGCCAGAAGAAGCCGTTCTTCCACAAGCTGGTGGCCGACCTGGTGGAGGTCATGGGCAATGCATACCCCAAGCTCGTGGCCGACCAGAAGCACATCACCGACACGCTGAAAGCTGAAGAAGAACGCTTCTTCGAAACGCTGGCCAACGGCATGGAAATCCTCGATGCGGCGCTGGCCGGCGGTGCCAAGGTGCTGCCAGGCGAGGTCGCTTTCAAGCTGCACGACACCTTCGGCTTCCCGCTGGACCTGTCGGCCGACGTGTGCCGCGAGCGCGGCGTGGCCGTGGACGAAGCCGGCTTCCAGGCCGCGATGGAAAAGCAGAAGGCCGCAGGCCGCGCGGCCGGCAAGTTCAAGATGGGCCGAAACGTGGAGTACGGCGGCGCGGCCAACACCTTCACGGGTTACGAGCACCTGGAAGAAACCGCGACCGTGCAGGCGCTGTACTTCGAAGGCGCGGCCGTGCAGGAGCTGACAAAGGGCCAGCCCGGCATCGTGGTGCTGAACACCACCCCGTTCTATTCCGAGAGCGGCGGCCAGGTCGGCGACCAGGGGGTGCTGTCGGCCGAGGGCGTGCAGTTCGGCGTCGACGACACGCAGAAGATCAAGGCTGACGTGTTCGGCCACCACGGCACGCAGACCCAGGGCATGCTCAAGGTGGGTGATGTGGTCAAGGCCGCGGTCGATGGCGCGCGCCGCGCCGCGACCATGCGCAACCATTCGGTCACCCACCTCATGCACAAGGCGTTGCGAGAAGTGCTCGGAACGCACGTGCAGCAGAAGGGGTCTCTGGTCGATGCCGACAAGACGCGCTTCGACTTCGCGCACAACGCGGCAGTGACGCCCGCGCAGATCCTCGAGATCGAGAAGCGCGTGAACGACGAGATCCTCGCCAACACGGCAACGGGCGCGCGTGTGATGGACATCGAGTCGGCGCAGAAGACCGGCGCGATGATGCTGTTCGGCGAGAAGTACGGCGAAAGCGTGCGCGTGCTCGACATCGGCACCAGCCGCGAACTCTGCGGCGGCACGCACGTCACGCGCACGGGCGACATCGGCCTCTTCAAGGTGACGAGCGAAGGCGGCGTGGCCGCGGGTGTCCGCCGCATCGAGGCGATCACGGGTGCCAACGCTCTCGCTTACCTGCAGCAACTCGAATCGACCGTGCACACGGCCGCGCAGTCGCTCAAGACGCCGCCTATCGAGCTGCAGCCGCGCCTCGCGCAGATGCTGGACCACATGAAGACACTGGAGCGCGAGATCACGGCGCTCAAGGGCAAGCTCGCGTCGTCCAAGGGCGACGAGCTGGTGTCGCAGGCGGTCGATGTCAAGGGCATCCAGCTGCTGGTCGCCAAGCTCGACGGCGCCGACGCCAAGTCGCTGCGCGACACCATGGACAAGCTCAAAGACAAGCTCAAGAGCGCAGTCATCGTGCTCGCCGCGGTCGACGGTGCCAAGGTGCAGATCGCTGCCGGCGTCACGGCCGACCACATGGGCAAGGTCAAGGCCGGCGAATTGGTCAACTTCGTGGCGCAGCAGGTCGGCGGCAAAGGAGGCGGCAAGCCGGACATGGCGATGGCCGGCGGCACCGATGCCGCGGCGTTGCCGGCCGCGCTGGCGTCGGTGCAGGCGTGGGTCAGCGAACGCGCCTGAGCACCGCGATGACCGACGCGGTGCCCGGTGAAGTCCTCGTGATGGGCGCCGGCACCGTCGGTTTTTTCATCGGCGGCAGCCTGGCCGCGGCCGGTGTGCCGGTCACCTTTGTCGGGCGACCGCGCGTGCTGCGGGGGCTCGCGCAGCAAGGGCTGGCGCTCAGCGACCTGGAGGGTGCCGCGCACCGTCTGCCGGCCCAAGCATTGCGCTTATCGGAATCGGTGCCCGCGGGCGCAAAGCCGTCTCTGGTGCTGCTCGCTGTCAAGAGCGGCGCCACGGCCGAAGCCGCGGCCGCACTGGCGGCGGTGCTGCCTCCCGATACGCCGGTGCTGTCGTTGCAGAACGGCATTTCCAACTCCAGCGTCGCGACGACCGCCGGGCCGGGCCTGAAAGTGCTGCCGGGCATGGTGCCGTACAACATCGCAGAGATCGGGCCAGGTGCCTTTCACCGCGGCACCGCGGGCCGGCTCGCGGCGCAGGACGATCCCGCGCTGCGCCCCTGGCTGCCTGTTTTCGCGCGTGCCGGCGTGCCACTCGAGCTGCATGCCGACCTGCTGCCGATGCAGTGGGGCAAGCTGCTGCTGAACCTGAACAACCCGGTCAATGCGCTGTCGGGCCTCCCGCTGCGCGCGCAACTGATGCAGCGCGGCTACCGCCGCTGCTTCGCGGCGCTGATCGACGAGGCGCTGGGCGTGCTGTCGCGCGCGGGCATCACCCCGGCACAGGTGGCGGCCGTGCCGGCGTCGACGCTGCCGAAGATCCTGCGTTTGCCCGACTGGCTGTTCCGCATCGTCGCCGCGCGCATGCTGAAGATCGACGCCCAGGCCCGCTCCAGCATGGCGGACGATTTGGCGCTGGGCCGCCGCACCGAGATCGACGCCTTCTGCGGCGAGGTGGTGCGCCTGGCCCGGCAGCACGGCATGACCGCGCCGCGCAATGGCGCAATGGTGGCGCTGCTCATGGCCGACGCACCGGCGCGGCTGTCGCCCGAGGCGCTGTCGGTGGCGCTCGGTATTTGATTTTTTGCACAGGAAAGCAACGCATGGCTGCACTTCCCACCTATGACGATGTCCTTGCCGCTGCGGCGCGCATCGAGGGTCAGGCGCACCGCACGCCGGTGTGGACCTCACGCACCGCCGATGAGGCGCTGGGCGCCCATGTCTTCTTCAAGTGCGAGAACTTCCAGCGCATGGGCGCCTTCAAATTCCGAGGTGCGTTCAACGCATTGGCGCGGTTTGACGCGGCGCAGCGCCGGGCCGGCGTGGTGGCGTTCTCTTCGGGCAATCATGCGCAGGGTGTGGCGCTGGCGGCGCGGCTGCTCGGCATCCCGGCCACCATCGTGATGCCCGCTGATGCGCCACCCACCAAGGTCGCGGCCACGCGCGGCTACGGCGCCGAGGTGGTGCACTACGACCGCTACACCGACGACCGCGAAGCCATCACGCGGCAGCTGGCCGAAGACCGCGGCCTGACGCTGATCCCGCCTTATGACCACGCCGACGTGATCGCCGGGCAGGGCACGGCCGCCAAGGAGCTGTTCGACGAAGTCGGCCCGCTCGACGCGCTGTTCGTCTGCCTCGGTGGCGGCGGGCTGCTGTCGGGCTCGGCGCTGGCGGCGCGCGCGCTCGCGCCGGCCTGCAAGATCTACGGTGTCGAGCCCGAGGCGGGCAACGATGCGCAGCAGTCGTTCCGCAGTGGCCGCATCGTGCACATCGAGACGCCGCGCACCATCGCCGACGGGGCGCAGACGCAGCACCTGGGCGAGCTCACCTTCGAGATCATCCGCCGCGACGTGGACGACATCCTCACCGTGACCGACGCGCAGATCGTTGACAGCATGCGTTTCTTCGCCGAGCGCATGAAGATGATCGTCGAGCCGACCGGGTGCCTCGGCCACGCCGCGCTGCAAGGCATGGCACCCGCGCTGACCGGTCAGCGCGTCGGCGTCATCATCAGCGGCGGCAACGTCGACCTGGCGCGCTTCAGCCGGCTCGTCACCGCACACGACTGAGAACCCATGACAACTGTTCAGGACAACGACGAGGCCATCGCCAAAGACATCGCGGCGGTCGGCCGCATCAGCGCCATTCCGGCCTTGCTCAAGCTGGTGTGTCAGAACACCGGCATGGGCTTCGCTGCAGTGGCGCGCGTGAGCGAAACTTCCTGGACAGCGTGCGCCGTGCAGGACGAGATCGCCTTCGGCCTGCTGCCCGGCGGCCAGTTGCCGATCGAGACCACGCTGTGCCGCGAGTCGCGGGCTGCGCTGGAGCCGGTCGTGATCGACCACGCCAGCAAGGACAGCCGCTACCGGAACCACCACACGCCGCGCACCTACAACATCGAGAGCTACATCTCGGTGCCGATCGTCTACAGCAACGGCGAGTACTTCGGCAACTTGTGCGCGATCGATCCGAAGCCCGCGCGCGTTTCCGATGTGCGAATCGTCGCCATGTTCACGGCGTTCGCCGATCTCATCGCGCGCCAGCTCGAAAACGAGGCGTTGCAGGTCAGCATGGAAACCGCGTTGACGAGCGAGCGCGCCGCAGCCGAGCTGCGCGAGCAATTCATCGCCGTGCTGGGCCATGACTTGCGCAATCCGCTGGCCGCCGTCGGCGCCGCGGCCGAACTCCTGCGACGCCGGCCGGAAGCCGAGGTGGCCCGCATCGGCGAGCGGGTGCGCACCAGCACGCGCCGCATGTCGCGGCTGATCGACGACGTGCTCGACTTCGCCCGCGGGCGCCTGGGCTCAGGCATCGGCGTGGCCATCCGGGAAACCGACCGGCTGTCCGCCAGCCTGGGCGATGTGGTGGCGGAATTGCGCGAAGCCCACCCGGACCGGGACATCCAGACCGACCTGCAGTTGGCCGGAACGCTGCGCTGCGATCCCGACCGGATCCAGCAGCTGGTCTCCAACCTGCTGGCCAATGCGCTGACCTACGGCGACGCGAAGGCACCTGTCGTTCTGGAGGCGCGGGTGGTCGCCGACATGCTTTCGCTCTCGGTCATCAACAGCGGCGATCCCATCTCGCCCGGAGATCTGGCGCGCATCTTCGAGCCCTACTGGCGGCCTGCGAGCAGCCAGCCGGGCGGGGGGCTCGGGCTCGGTCTGCACATCTGCTCGCAGATCGCGAAGGCGCACGGCGGCGCGCTCACCTGCAGTTCGTCGGCCGACGCCGGCACGCGATTCACCGCGATGCTGCCGATCGGCTGAGCCGGCCCGGTCCTTGCCTGCGGTACAAACGCGGCAACAACAAGAGGTCGGCATGCAAGTTCTGATTCTGGGGAGCGGGGTGATCGGCACCTCCATCGCGTACTACCTCGCGCAGGCGGGTCACCAGGTGACGGTGCTCGACCGCCAACCCGGCCCCGCGCTGGAAACGAGCTTTGCCAACGCAGGCGAGGTCTCGCCCGGCTACTCGGCACCGTGGGCCGGGCCGGGGGTGCCGCTCAAAGCCATCAAGTGGATGCTGATGCAGCACAGCCCGCTGGTCGTCAAGCCGATGTTCGATCCGGCCATGTGGCGCTGGGGCTTGTCGATGCTGCGCAACTGCACGCAAGCGCGCTACGAGGTCAACAAAAGCCGCATGGTGCGCCTTGCCGAGTACAGCCGCGATTGCCTGAAGCAACTGCGCGCCGACACCGGCATCGCCTACGACGAGCGTGCGCAGGGCACGCTGCAGCTCTTTCGCACGCAGCAGCAGTTCGAAGGCAGCGGCAAGGATGTGGAGGTGCTCAAGACCTCCGGTGTGCCCTACCAGCTGCTCGACCGCGACGAGTGCGTGGAATACGAGCCGGCGCTCGGCCGCGTCCGGGAAAAGTTCGTCGGCGGCTTGCGGCTGCCGGGCGATGAGACGGGCGACTGCTTCAAGTTCACACAGGCGCTCGCGAAGATGGCCGAGGCGGCTGGCGTGACCTTCCGCTTCGGCGTGACCATCGAGGCCCTCGAGCGCGATGCGAATGGCATCACCGGCGTGCGCACCTCGGCCGGCACCTTGTCGGCCGACCGCTACGTGGTGGCGCTGGGCAGCTACTCGCCCGCGCTGCTCAAGCCGCTGGGCATCGCGCTGCCGGTGTACCCGGTCAAGGGCTTCTCGATCACGGTGCCGATCACCGACGCCAGCGGCGCGCCCGAGTCGACCGTGATGGACGAGACCTTCAAGGTCGCCGTCACGCGCCTGGGCGACCGCATCCGCGTCGGCGGCACGGCACAGCTCTCGGGTTTCGACATGGCACTCGACCAGCGCCGCCGCGACACGCTCGACCATGTCGTGAGCGACCTGTTCCCCGATGGCGGCGACGTGCGCGCCGCCAGCTTCTGGACGGGCCTGCGGCCGATGACGCCCGACGGCACGCCCGTGATCGGCGCCACGCCCGTCCCGAAGCTGATGCTCGCGACGGGCCACGGCACGCTGGGCTGGACCATGGCCGCCGGCACCGGCCGCGTGATGGCCGACCTGATCGACGGCCGCGTGCCGGCGATCGACATGGAAGGTCTGACGATCGCGCGCTACGGCTGAGGTGCAGCGGTTCCGGGAAACTGATAGAGCTGCGCGGGGTTGTCGACGAGCACGCGATGGCGCGTGGCCTCATCGGGCACCCACCGCGCCAGCAAATCGAAGAGTTCCGCGTCGTCCGGCTTGTCGGTGGCCTCGGTTGAATGGGGCCAGTCGCTGCCCCAGACCAGGCGCTCGGGCGCTTGCTGCACCCAGTGCCGGGCCAGCGCATCGCTATCGGCGTAGCCACCGTCGACACCGTGCGTCGAGTTCAGGTAGGCGCCCGATAACTTGATCCAGGTCCGCCCTTGGTCGAGCAGACCGCGCACGATCGCCGCGGCCGGATGCGCCAGCGGCTCGGGCTGGGGCAAACGCGCCATGTGATCGATCACCACGGTGCCCGGCAGGCGTGCGAGCAGCGCTGCATGTTGGACGACCTGGTCGGCGGTCCAGTGCAGTTGCACGTGCCAGCCAAGCGCGTGCACGCGCTGCGCGAGCGGCTCGACCATCGAGAAGTCGGTGGCGGCGTGGGTGTGGGTGTAAAGCGTGAACCGGATGCCGCGGATACCGCCAGCGTGCAGACGCGCGAGTTCGTCGTCCGTTACTTCGGGCCGAACCACGGCGATGCCGCGCGTGTGCTCAGGGCCCAGCGCCTGGATGGCGTCCAGCGTCACGCTGTTGTCCGTGCCGTGCACGCGCGGCTGCACGACGACCGTGCGCTGCGTGCCGATGCGCCGCTGCAGCTGCCGGTAGTCGGCGACGGTGGCCTGGCCGACGAATGCATCGGGTGAACCGAAGGTCGCGAAACGGCGGTCGTGGATGTGCATGTGCGCATCGCAGGCGCCGGCCGGCGCGGCCTGGCGCGCAAGTCCGGTGCCGCTGCTGTTCGGCCAGGCCGGTGGTGCTGCCGGCATCAACTGCTCGCGGCGCTGTTCTGTTTCTGCGGGCCGAGGACGAGCGACGTGTGCTGGCCCAGGGTCGGTGCCGCAAAGGGCAGGGGACCGGGTGTCCGGTCGAACTTGATCGGTCGCGTGAAGCCGCGGTAAGAGCCCAGCGTCGGATGTTCGAAGGTGGCCACCATGTCTTCGGCCAGCACTTGCTCGTTGTCGAACATGTCCTCGACGGTGCGCGCCGCGGCGCAGGGCACGACTTCCCCGAACAGCGCCTCCCACTCGAGCGCGCTGCGCGCAGCCAGCGCGGCACGCAGCTTCGGCACGATCTCGTCGACGTGCAACGCGCGCTTGCGCACGCTGTCGTAGCGCTTGTCGCTCGCCAGTTCCGGGAGCCCGACCTTGTCGCACAGCGCCCGCCAGAAATGCGGCGTGTTGGCCGAGATGTAGAGATGGCCGTCGCGCGTCGGGTGAAGGCCGGTGATGCCGCCCGATCGCATGTCGCGCCCCACATCCTTGGGCTCGCCCTCCGCCCAGACCATGCGCGCCGACTGCATCGTGAGCGCGGACCGCAGCAGCGACACGCCGACGAACTGTCCCTGACCGCTCTTCTCACGCTCGTACAGCGCCGATGACACGCCTGCGGCCACCAGCGCCGCGGCGTAGTAGTCGACCACCGAACCGTAGATGATTTCCGGCGGCTCGCCGCGTTTGCCCTGCAGCGCGCACATGCCCGTCATGGTCTGCAGCACCTGGTCGTAGCCCGCCTTCTCCTTCAGCGGGCCGGTCTCGCCATAGCCCGTCACGCTGCAGTAGATGAGACGCGGGTTGATGGTCTTGAGTTGCTCGTAGGCAATGCCCAGCCGCGGCGGCACATTGGGGCGAAAGTTGTGCACCAGCACGTCGGCCGTGCGCACCAGCGCCATCAACGCCGCATGGTCCGCCGGGGCCTTCAGGTCCAGCATCACGCCCAGCTTGCTGCGGTTGACGCCAATGAAGGCCCGGCTCTCGGCTTCCAGCGTCGAGGGGTACTTGCGCAGGTTGTCGCCGGCGGGTGGTTCGATCTTGATGACCTCGGCACCCTGGTCGGCCAGCAAGGAGCAGCCATAAGGCCCCGCGATGTAGGCGCTGAGGTCCAGCACGCGCAGGCCCGACAGCGGCCCGCGTGGGCCCGTACGGTCCGGGATCGCTGCGCGCGGGTTCGGGTTCGCGTCCTTCATGCCTTGCCTCAGTCCGCCGTGATGTTCTGCTGCTTGGCGAGCTTCTTCCAGCGCTCCACGTCGTCGGCGATCACCTTGCTGAACTGCGTCGGAGAAAGCGGCGTGGCGATCGCGCCTTCCTTGAGGAAGTTGGCGGCCAGTTCCGGTTTCGCCAGCGCCTTGTTCACGGCACTGTTGAGCTTGCCGACGATCTCGGGTGGCGTGCCGGCGGGTGCCAGCAGGCCCCACCAGAGCTCGAATTCGTAGCCCGGCACGGCCGTGGCCATCGGCGTCAGCTCAGGTGCGATCGGGCTTGGCTGCAAACTCGTGATGCCGACCGCGCGCAACTTGCCGGCGCGCACCATGGGCAGGATCGAAGGGCCGCTGGAGATGAGCAACTGCGTCTGGTTGCCAACGAGATCCGTAACAGCCGGTCCCATGCCCTTGTACGGGATGTGCGTGATGTCGAGTTTGCCGACGCGCGCCTTGAGCAGTTCGGTACCGAACTGGTTGATGCTGCCCGAACCCGACGAGGCGTAGTTGTACTGTCCAGGCTTGGCCTGGATGGCTGCGATCAGTTCCGCGGGCGTCTTCGCCGGGAAGTCGTTGTTCACCGCGACGATGAAAGGGCCCTTGGCGAACATCGCCACCGGTGCAAAGCTCTTGTTCGGGTCGTAAGGGACCTTGGCTTGCACGGCGGCATTGGTCGTCATGCTGGAAGACACCGCGACCAGCGTGTAGCCGTCCGGTGCGGACTTCGCGACCTGGCCCGTCCCCGTGTTGCCGCTTGCACCCGGGCGGTTGTCGATGACCACCGGTTGCTTGAGTTCATCGCCCAGTTCCCTGGCGACCTGCCGCGCAAAGAGGTCGTTCGAGCCGCCCGCCGGATAGGGCACGACGATCGTGATGGGCTTCACAGGGTAAGCGGCCTGCGCGAAGGCGAGGGCGGGGCTGAAACAGCAGGCGAGTGCGATCAGGCGGAGGCGGGGTGAAAAAGCGATGGGCATGTTTGTCTCTTGCGTTGTAGGAAGCGTTGTAGGAAGCGTTGTGGAAAGCGTGGTGGAAAAGGGGTCAGCCTGCGAGCAGGCCAAGGCTGCGCGCACTGGCAACGACGGCATGGGCCCGGCGCACGAAGGGGATGTCGATCATTTTTCCGTCGACCACGTAGGCGCCGACGCCCTTGGCATCGGCCTCTCGCGTCGCTTCGATCACCTTGACGGCATGGGCGATTTCTTCGTCCGTCGGTCGAAAGACCTCGTTGGCGATGGCGACCTGACTGGGATGAATACAGGTCTTGCCGAGGAAGCCCATGCGGCGCGAGAGAACGGCCTCTGCACGGAAGCCCTCCGCGTCGCCGATGTCTGCGAACGCGCTGTCGTAAGCGTAGATGCCCGCCTCGCCGGCGGCGATGCGCGTCGCAAACATCGCCTGCTGGATGGCCGCCGGCTCCCGGCGTGCGATGCCCAGCGGTTCGAACAAGTCGCCCAGGCCCAGCTGCAGGCCTGCCACGCGGGTATCGGCAGCCGCCAACGTCGCCGCGTTGCGCAGCGCCGCGGGCGTCTCGATGTTGAGCAGCAGGCCGACCGGCTGGCGCACGCCATTGACCTGCTCGGCCCGTTCGATCAAGGCCACGGCCACGCGCACTTGCTCGGCGCTCTCGGGCTTGGGCAGGTTGATCAGATAAACCCCGGGTTGCACCACCGCCATCACATCTCGCTCGAAGTGCGGGGTGTCCATGGCGTTGACCCGGACGATCAGCGTCTTGCGCGAAGAGGCGACCACGTCGTTCGCCAGCAGCAGTTCGCGGACGCGCTGGCGCGCCTCGTCCTTGCGTGGCTCCGCGACTGCGTCCTCGAGGTCGAGGCAAACGCCGTCGGCAGCGCTGGCCATTGCCTTGGCGAACAGTTCAGGGCGGGTTCCGGGGACAAACAGTTTGCTTCTCATGGCCGAAGTGTCGACTGCTCATGAGAAAAGAAAAACACATGCTTTCTATGATCAGATAAAAGAAAATATTTGTTTATGGAAACAAGCTATCTCCAAAGTTTCGTGCTCGTGGTGGAGTGCGGGTCCATGTCGGAGGCGGCGCGCCGCCTGGACCTCACGCCCGCCGCCGTGGCTCAGCAGATCCGCACGCTCGAACGGGAGTTCAATGCACCGTTGCTCGCGCGCGCCGGCCGTACCGTGCAGCCGACCGAGGCAGGGCACCAGCTGGTCCACCGCGCGCGGGCCATGCTGCGGGAAGTGGTCGACATCAAGACCTTGCTCGGCAGCGAGACGGCCGGTGGCGAGTTGCGGGTCGGCACCATCAACACGGCGCTCCACAGCGTCTTGCCGGACGTCCTTGCGCACTTCGTGACCGCGCATCCGGGCGTGAAGGTGTTCCTGCAGTCGGGCACCACTGCGACGCTGCACAAGGCGGTGCAGCAAGGCGAGCTGGATGCGGCGGTCTGCCTGTATCCGCCTTTCGTGCTGCCGAAGACCTTCGATTGGTCGCTCCTGCGCGAGGAGCCACTGGTGTTGCTGGCGCCGAGCCGGCTCGCGCGGCGCGACGCGCACGAGTTGCTGCGCACCTCGCCGCTGATCCGCTACGACCGCAGCCTCGGCGGAGGCAAGCAGGCCGATCGGTACCTGCGCGCGGCCGGCATCGTGCCGCAGGAACGCTTTGAACTGAGTTCGCTGTTGGCCATCGCGATGATGGTGGACCGCGGGCTCGGGGTCGCCGTGGTGCCGGACATCGCATCGCCGCTGCTGAAGGGGCAGCGCATCGCGAAGATCGCTTTGCCCCTGGCCTCGGAAGCCCGCCGGTTCGGCATGCTCTGGCTGCGCTCCTCGGCCAGGCTGCGGCTGATCCAGGGCCTGGTGGCGAGCGCCGGCACGATCACCGCGGCGGGTTGATCGGCCGGCTGGCGCCTCAGGGTGCGACGCCGGCGCCCTCGATGCGATGCCGCTTCAGCGCCTCCGCCACGAAGCCGCTGGCCTTCATCTCTTCGACGAACGCGGCCAGCGTCGCCTGCGCTTCGTCGCCGCGGCTCGCCGGCGTGCCCATGGCTTGCTGGATCACCATGAAGCGGCCAGGCAGCAGGCGCGTGCCCGGGGCGCGCTGCGCCTCGGCTTGCAGCAGTTGCCGGATGCCGGCGCCCACGTCGACCTGGCCGGCGCGCAGCGTCGCCATGACGGCCGGCGCGCCCTGGACGCGAACGATCTGCGCGTGCTGCAACTCGCGCGTGAGGAACAGGTCGTAGGCGCTGCCCGCGCCGACCGCGATGCGCGTGCCGGCACGGTCGACCTCGGCGTTGTCGGTCAGCGTCGCGGTGTCGCGCACGAGGTAGCTGCCTTCGATGAGCACATAGGGCGCAGTGAAGCGCAGACCCTCGCTGCGCGCCGGGTCGATGGCGAAGAAACCGATATCGGCCTGCTCGGCGCGCACGGCATCGACCGACGCGGCCGCTTTCTCGAACACCACGAGCTCGAGCTCGGCGCCCAGCCGCGCCGCAAAGGCTTCGGCCAGGTCGACCGACACGCCGACCGGCACGCCACGCGCGTCGCGGTTCGCGAGGATCGGGTTGCCAAGGTTGATGGAAGCGCGCAGCTTGCCGGTGGGGGTGAAGGTACTCATTCAGGGCTCCGGTCGAACGTCGTTGCGCGGAGTTTACGGAAGGGTCGAGCCGTGATCCGTCGAGCGGCCTGCTGGCGCCGGCCGGCGCGCGAGTTGCTGTCCGATGAACCCGTCGAAGGCGTCGAGCAGCGATTGCATCGCAAACGCGTCGCCTTCCAGCTGCGCCAGCGCAACGCAGGTCGCTTCCAGCGTCGACAACTGGTGGGCCTCGTGGGCCTTGCGGATCAGATAGCGGGAAGCGGGTGTGGCCGCCAGCGGCAGCCGCCGCATCGACTGCAGCTGCGGGTTGAGCACCAGCATCTTGCGGCACTTGCGCCACGTGCCGTCCAGCACCACCAGCCGCGTCGGTTGCAAAGGCCGGCGCGGCGCGGGCTCTGGCACGGGTGGCAGCAGGTCAGTGCCCAGGTCGTGACGGGTCTCGGGGAACAGCAGCAGGTTGCAATGCGGCCCATGCAGCGCCGCGTCGAGCGCTGCGCCGAATACCTCGCCTGTCAGCACCTGGCTGCGCTGCAGGCTCAGATGCAGCAAGCGCGCGCTGCCTTTGGCCTCTGTGACTTCCATCGGGTGCTGGAGGATCAACACCTCCGTGTGATGCGACGTCGGTGTCACCCATTGGCACAGGCAAGTGCTTTGCGGGCGCAGGCAAGCCGCGCAGCGAATGCGTTTGCCGCGGACGACGGGCGGGCGCTCCGTCATGGTGGGGGTGACTACGCGGAGCCTCGCTGGTCGCGCAACAACACGCCGGCCAGCGAAGCAAGCGCCGCCTCGGCCGATTCGGCGATGCGGGTCGAGCGCGTGAGCATCAGGTTCAGGCGTTGGCCCAGCCCTTCGACCATCACGCCGCTCACGCGTTCGCGGATGACGCCGGAGGCATCGCTGTCGCAGGCGAGGGCGGCGCAGACGCGCTCGGCGTAGGTGCCGGGCGCCACGCCATAGGCGATCACCGGCTTGCCCAGCGCGGTGGCATAGCCGACCTCGAACACCGTGCCCGAATCGGGCTCGTGGCCGCGGAACGGGACCAGGTTGGCGACAACGCCATCCGCCTCGCGGATCAGCCGGATGTTACCGTCGTAGATGCGCTGCGCGCGCTCCTCGTCGGAGAAGCGCAGGTCGGCCGAGATACCGCCGTCGGAGGGCGGCACGCCTTCGATGCCGAGGGTGTTGCAACAGGCCATCAGCCGGCCGAAGATGGCCTCGCTGTTCCGGAAGAACACGTCAGGCCCGGCGAGATAGACGCGGGGGCGGCGGGGGTCGAGAGGGCTGCGCTGGCTCATCGACCCATTCTCGCGGACGTGCGCGGCCGGCTGCTGTGCGCCAGCCACCGCGACGCGGCCTTGGCTGCCCGTCGGGATTGCTTGCCGCTTGTACGCTAGGTTCGCGCGCGGTCGGCCGCCGGTGGCACAGTGGCCGACGCGGCAGCGGCCGCCGGCGCTTCCTTGGTGACGAGCCAGATGCCGTAGCAAACCAGCAGCAGCGCGATCCCGTTGCGCCACTCCAGGATGGTTTCGTGCAGGAACGCGGCCGACAGCAAGGCGCCGAACACGGGCACCATGAAATTGAAGGCTGTGATCATGCTCACGCGGTTGTGCTTGAGCAGCAGGCTCCAGATCGAAATGGCCAGCGACGACAGCAGCACCAAGTACGCGAGCAAGGCGGTGGAAGCGGGCGTGAAACCGTGCAGCCCGCCGCCCAGCGTGTAGCCGGCGGCCAGCAGCGCGGCGCCGCCGAAGCCCAACTGGTAGCCCGTCATCACGATCGGGTCGACGCCTTGCGACACGCGCTTGCCGTAGATGCTGGCGGCCGCCAGCACGAGCGCCGCGATGATCACGAAGCCCTCGCCCAGCAGCGTGAAATCGAGTGCCAGGAGACTGCCCCAGCCGGCGCCGAGGTTGACGATCATCACACCCGCGAAGCCGACCACGCAGCCCAGTGTCTTGCTGTAGCTCAGTCGGTCGTTGCGGTAGATGAAGTGCGCCAGCAGCACGCTGAAGAAGGTGCCGGTCGCGTTCATGATCGAGCTCTTCACACCGGTGGTGTACGCGAGGCCGATGTAGAAAAACACGTACTGGAGGGTGGTCTGCGTGAGCCCGAGCACGGCGAACTGCCCGAGCGCGCTGCGCGAGAACCCGCCGATGCGCTTGCCGCTCAGGGCGGCATAGGCCAGCAACAGCGCCCCGGCCAATGCGAAGCGCCAACCCGCGAATACCAGCTTCGAGGGGATGTCGGTGGGCGCGATGCCGAACAGGGCGTAGCCGTTCTTGATCGCCGGATAGGAGCTGCCCCACAGCAGGCAGCAGAACAGTGCCAGCAGGAACACCACCTTGCGCTGCGTCAGGGCAGGGGCGGCGGGGGAATCGGGAATTGCGGTCACAAGGAAGCTCCGGGCAGGCGGAGCTCAAGATTGCCCCAAAGTGGGGCATTCTAGGTCAGTTGTACGACAACTAACGAATTTTGGGCGGGCCTGACGCTTGGATCGGCTCTTCAGTCAGCCTGAAACCGCAAGTCATACGATGACTTGGCGGGTGCAGCGCAATTGCGGCCTCCTCAATGGGCCGCCGCCGTACGCGCGCCGCTACGCGACAGCCACCCGCCGAAGATCGGCGCAGTGATGTACATCACCACCGAATAAATCGCGGCGGGCAGGGCGAGCTGGTAGCTCCCTAGCACGCTCAGCGCGATGAAGATCGCAAGCGTGGAGTTGTGGATGCCGATCTCGAAGCTGATCGCGGTCGACAGCGGTTTGTCCAGCCCAGCCAGCCGGCTCAGTCCGTAGCCCGCCATCAGGCTCAGCAGGTTGAAGGCCAGCACGGCCGGGCCGATTTGCGTGAAGGTGGTGGCGATGGAGCTCCACTCCTTCGTGATCGCGCCGACCGTCACGATCGCCAACACCAGTGCGCTGAAGATCTTCACCGGCTTCTCCATCCGCGCCGAGAAACCTGGCCGCCGCGATGCGACCACCATCCCCAGCGCCACCGGCAGCAGCACGATCGCGATCACCTCGACGAGCTTGCCGGTCTGGATCGGCACCACCTGGCCGCTGCGTGCAAAGTGCGCGATCGACCAGTTGGCGATCAGCGGCAGCGTGACGATCGACAGCAGCGTGTTCACGGCGGTCAGCGAGATGTTCATCGCCACATTGCCGCCGAACAGGTGTGAGAACAGGTTGGCGGAGATGCCGCCCGGCGAGGCGGCCAGCAGCATCAGCCCGATCGCGAACACAGGCGACAGCCCGAAGCCGACGACGATCGCGTAGCAGGCGAGCGGCAGGCCCACGACCTGCAGCGTCAGCGCGATCGTCACGGCCTTCGGATGCTTCAACAGCCGCTGGAAGTCCGCCACCGAGAGCGTCAGCCCCAGCCCGAACATCACCAGCGCCAGCGCGCCGAACAGGAAGCGGGTGATCAGGACGGTGCTGTCCATGAAGTTCTTTCGGCTACTGCCTGTAGCTGTCGTCGAGGCGGTCGAGCTTGCGGATGAGCGACGGCCAGACGAAGCTGCCGCCGAGGCCGCCGGTCTGCACCTTCATCGCCTGGCCCACGCCTTCGACGATGCGCGGGTCGACATGCGTTAGCTCGCCGCCGCCGGACTGCGCGGCGATCTGGATCTGGCAGGTGGCCTCGAAGGTGTACATCGCGAGGAAGGCATCGGCGATGGTCTTGCCGCAGGTCAAAAGGCCGTGGTTGCGCAGCATGAGGAAGTTCGCGCCGCCCATGTCGGCCTGCAGGCGCGGCTTCTCGTCGTCGCGGAAGGCCACGCCCTCGTAGTCGTGGTACGCGAGCGAGGCCAGCACGAAGGTCGATTGCTGGCTGATCGGCAGCACGCCGCCTTTCTGCGCGCTCACCGCGATGCCGGCGCGCGTGTGGGTGTGCAGCACGCACTGGATGTCCTCGCGCGCCGCGTGGATCGCGCTGTGGATCACGAAGCCCGCCGGATTCACGGGGTAGGGCGAGTCGATGATCTTGTTGCACGCCTGGTCGACCTTGACCAGGCTCGACGCGGTGATCTCGTCGAACATCAGGCCATAGGGGTTGATGAGGAAGTGATGCTCCGGCCCCGGCACGCGTGCGCTGATGTGCGTGAAGACGAGGTCGCTCCAGCCGTGCAGCGCGACCAGGCGGTAGCAGGCTGCGAGGTCGACGCGCAGTTGCCATTCCTCCGCGGAGACGAGTTGCTGGACTTCGGATGGGGATGTGGCGTTCATGGCGTGCTCCGTGGCGTGTGGGGGGTCAGACGGTCGCGGGCTGTTGCTGCAGCGCCGCCTTGTAGATGCTCTGCCGCGGCTGGGCCATCACACGGCGCAGCATCGGCATGAACTCTTCGATGGGCAAGGTCTCGGCGGTCGCATCGAAAGCCGGGTTGTCGTAGAGCTCGCAGAATTCGGCCGTACGGTCGAAGTGCGGATGGCTGCGGAAGTTCTCGCGCAGATCGCGATCCAGGCCGAGGTGATGGAAGAAGTAGTGGCCCTGGAAGATGCCGTGGTTCTGCACCATCCACAGGTTCTCTTCGGTCACGAAGGGCTTCACGATGGCCGCGGCGATGTCCGGGTGGTTGAAGCTGCCGAGCGTGTCGCCGATGTCGTGCAGCAGCGCGCACACCACGTACTCCTCGTCGCGGCCGTCGCGCAATGCACGTGTGGCGGTCTGCAGCGAGTGGGTGTAGCGGTCGACCGGGAAGCCGCCGTAGTCGCCTTGCAGGATCTGCAGATGCTTGACCACGCGCTCGGGCAGGCCGCCCGCGAACTGCATGAACTCGCCGCCGATCACCTGCCAGTCTTCGCGCGTGCTGTCCTGCATGCTCTTGAAGCTCGCTCTTGCATTCATCGTGTTGTCTCCGTTCTTCGGGGTGCGGCCACTGTAGTCCGGGGCTTGACGGCCAACTGTCGGCGATTTGACAATGGAGCGCCCTCGTAAACCCCCGGGTCACGCATGCCCTTGCCCACCAAACCGCGCATCTCGGCCGCGCATCGCCGCGTCATGGAAGCGAACCCGTGGTTTGCTGCGATGCCGCGCCCGCAACGTGAGGCCTTGCTCGGTGCCGCCGAACTGGTGCATGTGCAGCGGCACGCGATGGTCTTCCGGCAGGGCGATCCGCTGCAGGCCGCGGGCGGCGGGTTCTACGGCCTGGCGGCGGGCCACATCAAGGTGTCGACGCTTCGGCAGGACGGCCGCGAGGCCATCCTCGCGATGCTCGAGCCGGGCAACTGGTTCGGCGAGATCACGCTCATCGACGGCTCGCCGCGCACGCACGATGCCACGGCGCTGAGCGCACTCGATCTGCTGGTGGTGCCGCCCGAAGCCTTCGTGCAGCAGATGCGGGACGTGGTGTTCGCCAACGCGATGTCGGCGCTGCTCGCAGCGCGCGTCCGGGCGCTCTACAGCATGATGGAAGACGCCACGCTGCGCGGGCTGCGCGCACGGGTCGCGCGCCGTTTACTGAGCCTGGCGCGCGGCGACGCGACGCAATCGACCGAACTGCGCCTCTGCGTCCGCCTGCCGCAGGAGGCGCTCGCGATGATGCTGGGCATTACGCGGCAAACGCTGTCGAAGGAGCTCAACGCGTTGGCGCAGGACGGCGTGATCAGCCTCGGGTACGGACGCATTGAACTGCGCTCGCTCGACGCGCTGCACCGCCTTGGCGGCGCGAGCTGAGCTGGCGTCTAGCGGATCACGCGCCCGTCGGCGCTGATCGACACCAGGTCGATCGCCGCGGCGGCCTCGCGGGTCGCGCCGCGCAGGTTCACCCGGAAACCGCCCGCGTCGTAGCCCTGCATCGCGGGCGAGGGCACGACCTGCGAGACGACCACGCCGCCGATGTCCTTGCCCAGCGCGGTGTACAGCGGATCAATGCCCACGGCCGAGAAGTTGAGGAAGGCGCCCGCGTAGCCGCTCTTGCGCATGCCGCGGATGAACGCCGCGGTCGACTTGAAGAGCGAGGCCTGGATGATCGCCTGCGGGTTCGCCGCCTTGACCTGCGTCACCGCGGCAGAGACTTGGGCGCCATTCAGCGCCACGAAGGCCGTCGCGACCAGCGGCGGCAGCTTGAGGCTCGCGAGCGCGCCACTCACGGCAGCCTGCCCGGCCTGCCCCATGAGGCCCTCTTCGCCGAGCAGGGCGATGCGCGTGAGCCCCATGGTGGCGCAGTGCTGCACCATCTTGAAGGCTTCGTCCGCCATGCTGGGTCGAACATGGAAGACCTGCGCATGCGCGGCGTCGCGCAGCAGGTCCGGTGCGGCGAAGGGCGCGACCAGCAGCGACGACTGGGCCTTCGCCACGTCGGCCGCGGCCACGCTGCTGGCTGTGCCCACGAAGCCGAACAGCACATCGGCGCCTTCGGCCAGCAATTGCTTGGCGTTGGCTGCCGCGCGCGTGGCGTCGTAGGCGTCGTCCACCTGGCGCAGCTCGATGCGCGCCGGGATGTCGCTGCGGCTGTTGTAGCTGTCGATGTACAGCTTGGCGCCCGCTGCGAACGCCAGGCCGATTTCACTGGCGTCGCCCGTGAGCGGCACCGATTGCCCGAGCACCAAGGGCCGGCCAGCTGGCGCAGCGAAAGCGGCCCAAGGCCCTGCGAGGCTGCCGAGCGCGGCGCCGGCGAGCGTGTCAGTCAACCACTGTCTGCGAGTCGTCATCATGGGTCACCTTTGGTAACAATGTGACTCATGTTAGCAACAAGGATGCCTGCCTCGGCGCCGGGCACACTCAAGCGCCATGCATATCTTCTTGTCGTTGTCCTTGCTGAAACCGTTCACCGTCGCGGCCGTGCTTTCGGTGCTGGTCGCCTGCACCGCGCCGCCGCGCCTGGCGCCACCCGACGCGCCGCAAGACGCATCGCCTGCGCCGACACCCGCCACTGCACCCGCCACTGCACCCGCTGCTGCGCCTGCCCCTGCGCAGGGCGTGATGATCATCAACGAGCCGCCGCCGCGGATCGTGGGAAGCCCGCCGCCGCTGCGTGACCCGGGCCCAGGCACGCCAAGCCGAGCCATGCAGCCGGTGGTGCCCGCGCGGCCGTTGGTGCAACCACCGCCCGACTACCCGGCCGCGTTGCGAGAGCAGGAGATCGACGGTCGCGTGGTCGCCATCGTCACGGTGGCGGCGTCGGGGCAGGTCGAGGCGATTACGATCCGCAGCGCCACGGACCCCTTGTTCGAACAGGCGGTGCGTGCCGCACTGAAGCGGTGGCGATTCGAGCCCGCACGCTCGGCCTCTGGCGAGGCGGTGCCGGACCGCGTGCAAATCCCTTTCAGGTTCCGGGTGGAATGAGCCGGGGCGATGCCCCGCTGCGCGCTCAGCGCCGTTCGAACACCACGTCCCAGACGCCGTGGCCCAGTTTCAGGCCACGGTTCTCGAACTTGGTGAGCGGGCGGTAGTCGGGCTTGGGCGCGTAGCCCGAAGCGTCGGCGCTGGTGTTGCGCAGCGTGGGCTCGGCCGAGAGCACCTCGAGGATCTGCTCGGCGTAGGGCTGCCAGTCGGTGGCGCAGTGCAGATAGCCGCCGGGCTTCAGGTGCGCGGCCAGCTTGGCGACGAATTCGGCCTGCAGCAGGCGCCGCTTGTTGTGGCGCTTCTTGTGCCACGGGTCGGGAAAGAACACATGCACGCCGGCCAGCGTGTCCGGCTGCAGCATGTGGTCGAGCACATCCACGGCGTCATGCGCGCAGACGCGGATGTTCTGCAGGCCCTGCTCGCCGATCCGCTTGAGCAGCGCACCGACGCCGGGCTCGTGCACCTCGCAGCAGAGGAAATTCGTCTCCGGCTTCAGCGCCGCGATGTGCGCCGTGGCCTCGCCCATGCCGAAGCCGATCTCCAGCACCGACGGTGCGGCGCGGCCGAAAACGACATCGAGATCGATCGGCTCGGGGCGGTAGGGCAGCAGGTACAGCGGCCCCAGTTCGGCGAACGCGCGCGCCTGGCCGTCGGTGGTGCGACCAGCGCGCTTGACGAAGCTCTTGAGGCGACGGCCGTGCAGCGGATTGGCCGCGGCTTCGTCGCCGGGCACATCGGCCGGGATGTGGGCCGGCGTGTCGGCCGATGGATCGGTATCGGGAAGGGATGTCACGGCGGCGGATTGTAGAGATCGCGCCATTCGGCCACCCATGCGGCCAGCGCGTCGGCGGGCGCCAAGGCCGCGCTCGCCGACGCGGCCGAAAGGCCCAGCACCTGCGCAGCCTTCCGCAACTCGGCCAGCGCTGCCGCCGGCGTGCGCGTATCGAAGGCGACGGCGCCATGCTGCTTCGACAGCTTTTCGCCGTCGGGCCCGCGCACGAGCGGCGTGTGCAGGTAGCGCGGCGTCGGCAAACCCAGCGCGCGCTGCAGCAGGATCTGGCGCGGCGTGTTGTCGGTCAGGTCCTCGCCGCGCACGACGTCGGTGATGTGCTGGTCGGCATCGTCGACCACCACGCGCAACTGGTAGGCCCACGGTCCGTCGGCGCGCCGCAGGACGAAGTCGCCGACCTCGTGCACCACATCCTGAGACTGCGCGCCGAGGCGGCGGTCATGCCATGCGAGATGGCGGGCTGCAGCGTCGAGGGCTGCGTTCGTCGAAGCTTCGACGGCCGCCGCCGACTGCGTGTCCGGTGGCGCTTCCGCCTGCGCATCGCTGTGCTCAAGCGCCTGCGTGGCAAAGCGCCATGCGCGCGCCCGCTTGCCATGCAAGCCATCGCGGCAGGTGCCCGGGTACACGCGCTCGCCGTGGCGCGTGTGCGCGACGCCGCTGCGTGCAAGTGCTTCGTCGATCTCGGCGCGCGTGCAGCCGCAGGGGTACGCACGCTGCGCGGCAATCAGCTGGTCGAGTGCGCGCTCGTACAGCGGCAGGCGCTGTGTCTGCCACACAGGCGTTTCATCGGAAACCAGCCCGCAGGCCGCCAACTGCCGCAGGATCTCTTCGCCGAGGCCGGGCAGGCAGCGCTCGGTGTCACCGTCCTCGATGCGCACCAGCCAGCGGCCGCCCTGCGCACGCGCATCGAGCCAACTGGCCAGCGCCGCGACCAATGAACCGGCATGCAGTGGCCCGGTGGGCGAGGGCGCGAACCGCCCGATGCGGATCTCGCGCCCCGCAGCCGTCACAGCGCAGCAAGTGCGAGCGACAGGCCCGAAAGAAAGGCGTCTTCGACCCGGTGGCCCATGCACCAGTCGCCGGCCACGCCGATGCGGGTCTTGGCATCCCAGAGGTGCGATTGGCCCAGTGGCACTTCGGTCTTGGCTTCGGTCCAGCAGCGGGTGCGCGCGTACGAGGGGGTGGCGTGGATGCCGGTGATCTCGGAGAACGCGCGCAGCAGCTTGGCTTCGATGCGAGCGCCGTCGTCGCGCAGATGCTCCTGCGACCAGGGCGCGCTGGCCTGCAGCGTCCAGCGCTCGATGCGCTCGCGGCCGGGCTTGGACGATTCGCGCGTGAGCCAGGCCACGCGGTGGTGCGTGCTGCGCGCCGCGTTCCATTGCGGGCCGAGGTGCGACATCGTGGGCTGGTTGGCCTGCGGGAACGCGATCATCAGCGTCCAGCACGGCGCGATGCGCACCTTCTCGATCTTCTTCTGAAGCGCCGGCGCGTTGACGCCGAGCAGCGTGCGCGTGCGTGCGGGCGGCGTTGCGATCAGCACGGCGTCGAAGCCCGAGTACACATGCGTCGAATCGTCGGCGCCCGCGGTGCGCAGCTGCCAGCGGCGCGCGTCCAGCGCATCGCGTTCGATCTTCGTGACGTGCGTTTCGGTGACGACGCTGTCGCCCAGCGGCTGCGCCCAGTGCGCGACGAGCGCGTCCATGCCCGGCTGCGCGACCCAGTGCGATTCGCGCGAGGGCAGGGCGGCTTCGGCCACGCGGCCGTGCGGGTCGAGCACGCGCACCGCGTTGGCGCTCCAGGGGCGACAGAGGCCGGGAGCGGTGTCCAGCGCCTGCTGGAAGCGCGGATCGCGCACCGTGAAGTACTGGGCGCCCGTGTCAAAACGGCCGAACTGCGTGGACTCGCTGGCCATGCGACCCCCCACCGCCAGCTCACGCTCGAACACCGTCACGCGATGGCCGGCCTGCACGAGCGTGCGCGCGGCGGCGATGCCGGCGATGCCCGCGCCCACAACGGCGTAATGGCGCGGTGCGTCGGCTCGGTGGCGGTCGGCAGGAGGGCGTGTGGTCATGACGGATCTCTCTCTTTTTGAATCGGCGGATGTCAGGCTGGCTGCCACTCTAACCTCTTCAACAGGCCAGGTCGGCCCGGGTTTTCAGTGCGCGAAGGGTCCAGCATGGTCCACGCACAATCGATCCGAACCTGACCACATCCCTGGAACCGTCATGCAAACCAACGCAATCGATTTCCGCAATCCCTCGCCATTCAAAGCCGTCAACACGTACAGCCATCTGCGACTCGGCGACGTCCACACACTGGCCGAAGTGCTGGCTTGCCTCGACGAACTGCGTCGGGCTCAGCCCGACACGAGGTTCCTGTGCACCTTGGACGACCTGAGCCAGTGCTGCTACACCTCCATGCATGCCTGCGAGGACGACCGCCTCCTTGCGGACGACGAGGATTCGAATGTGGACTTCGACGACCCGATGGCCGTCCACGCCTTCGAGGCCGCACGCCTGGCGCATGTGCAGACGCAACTGGATCTGCCTGCGCTGCGTCAGGACTGGCGGGACGTTGCCGGCACGCTGGTCATCAGCGCAGAGGACGTGGGCGTGCTGGTCGACATGAACCAGTCGCCTGACAAAGTGATTGCGCACGATGACGTGGTGTACGTGCAGCGCGTGCCGGTGCCGCGGGACGATCTGCTGATTGCGGGCCTGCCCAACGGCTACTTCAGCTCGGATTGGGATGTGTTTCAGAACCATGCGGTCATCCGCCATCTGGAGGCGGCGCATGGTTACCGGATCTTCGGGATCGGCGCGTCGTGGCTCGGGTTCGTGCGGGAGGAATGCCCTGATGTGGCCGAGGCCCGGGCGCTGGTCGACGACCTCGCGGCGCTCTATGCACCTCAAGACGCGGCGGCCGCTGTCGCGGCGTGGTCCGAACTCGCTTCGCTGCTGACGTCGCGAAAGACGCTGTTGCTGGGCTACACCGAAAATTTCGCGGAGTAGGCGTGGCGCTCAGTGAGCGCTTCGATGCCGCTCGAGCAGCGCGTGGCGTGTGCCTTCGTGCTCGAATTGCTGCAGCCACCATTCGAGTGCGCGGCCCGGCTTGCCGGCGCTGCGCACGCGCCACGCGCAGTGCAGCGACACGGAATGCATCGGCCGTGCGGTGCGGCATTCGACGAGGTGGCCGGCATCGATGTACGGGCGCGCCATCGGCTCGGGCAGGTAGCCTCCGCCCAGCCCATGCAACTGCGCGTGCAGCTTGGCCTGCATGGTGGGCACGGCGAGCACGTCCTGCCCACCGACGAGGTTGACCGTCATCGTGGGCCCCGAGCGCGTGGAGTCGGCGGCGGCCACGGCGCGGTGCTGGCGCAGCACGTCTTCGGTGAGTGGCCCGTCGAAGCGCGCGAGCGGATGGTGCGGCGCCACGGCATACACGAAGCGCAGCTCGCCCAGCAGGCAGCTGCGGATGCCGGTGGCGGTGAAGGCCAGGCTGGGCGCATCGAGCACGCTGCCGATCGCCAGATCGGCCTCGCCGGTGGTCAGCGCCTCGATCGTGCCGAGCAGCGTCTCGTCGCGCAATTTCAGGCGCGTTGGCGGCGTCAATGCATAAAAGGCGCCGACCAGATCGAGCATCGGGTCGCGCGCGATCACGCTGTCGATGGCGATCGTGAACTGCGGCTCCCATCCGGTGGCGATGCGCTTGACGCGGTTGGCCACGGCGTCGATCTCGCCGAGCAGCCGCGCCGATTCGCGCAGCAGTTCGGCGCCGGCTTCGGTCAGCCGCGCCTGGCGCGCACTGCGGTCGAACAGCAGAACGTCGAGCGCGTCCTCGATCTGCCGCACGCGGTAGCTGAGCGCGCTGGGCACGAGGTTGAGCGAGCGCGCGGCGGCCGCGAAGCTGCCGGTGCTGGCGACTGTTTGCAGCATCGCGAGGGCATCGGGGGTCAGGACATCGCGGGCACTGGGCATGGCGGCTCGATTGTTCGAATAATTTGAATGGTGCCATCAAAACGGCGCGCTTTTGCCGCGGGGTGCCGGGCCTAAAGTTCTTCTCATCCGCTGCACATCCGGTGCGGCATTCGGAAGGCCCCGAAAGCGGGGCAAGGAGTTCAAGCATGTTGCAAGTCCGTCAATCAGGTGAACGCGGTTATGCCGACCACGGCTGGCTGAAGTCTTTTCACAGCTTTTCTTTCGCGGGGTACTACGACCCGGCCCACATGGGCTACGGCAACCTGCGCGTGATCAACGAAGACCGCGTGGCCGCGAGTCCATTCCGCCCGGCGACGTGCAGCGCATGAGCGCAGGGCGTGGCGTGATGCACAGCGAGTTCAACCACAAGGCCGACGAGACCACGCACTTCCTGCAGATCTGGATCCAGCCGAACGTCAAGGGCATCGAGCCTGGCTACGAGCAGAAGAACTTCACCGCGGCAGAAAAGCGCGGCAAGCTGCGGCTGGTGGCCTCGCCCGATGGCGCCGAGGGTTCGGTCACGGTGCATGCCGACGCGCGCCTGTACGCCGGGCTGCTCGACGGTGACGAGCGGGCCAGCCTCACGCTCGACCCGGCGCGCAAGAGCTATGTGCACCTGGTGCGCGGCGCGCTGGAAGTCAATGGCCGCGCGCTGGGCACTGGCGACGCCGCGATGCTCGAAAACGAAACCCAGCTGACACTTGCCGCCGGCAAGGATGCCGAGGTGCTGGTGTTCGATCTCGCAGCCTGATCTTTTTTGTCTTTTCGTTTCTCTTTTTCAACTCAGGAGTTTTTCCCATGGCTACTTCCACCACCTCGTCTTCGGGCGTGACCACGACCTCGCTGCCGGATGTCGTCGCGCTCGTCGGCCGTCTGCTGCTGGCGTATCTGTTCGTGCCCGCCGGCTTCAGCAAGATCGCCGGCTTTGCAGGCACCGTCGGCTACATCACATCCAAGGGACTGCCGTTGCCCGAGGTGGCTGCCGCCATTGCCATCGTGATCGAGCTGGGCTTTGGCCTGGCGCTGCTGGTCGGCTTCAAGGCGCGCATCGCGGCCTTCGGCCTGGCGGTGTTCACACTGGTCGCGGCCATCTTCTTCCACAACTACTGGGCCGTGCCTGAAGCGCAGCAGATGATGCAGACGCTCATGTTCAACAAGAACCTGGGCATCGTCGGTGGCCTGCTCGCCTTCGTGGCTTTCGGTGCCGGTCGCCTGAGCATCGACAAGCGCTGATCGGAGCCCCCCATGAGCAACATCGTCGTTGTCTTTCATTCCGGCTATGGCCACACCCACCGCGTGGCGCAGGCCGTGGCCGAGGGCGCTGGCGCCCAGCTGCTGGCCATCGATGCCGATGGCAACCTGCCCGAAGGCGGCTGGGAAACGCTGGCCGCTGCCGACGCCATCGTCCTGGGCTCGCCCACGTACATGGGCACCGTGAGCTGGCAGTTCAAGAAGTTCGCCGATGCGTCGTCGAAGGTCTGGTACACGCAAGGCTGGAAAGACAAGCTCTTCGCCGGCTTCACCAACAGCGCGACCATGAACGGCGACAAGTTCGCGACGCTGTCCTATCTCTGGCAGCTCGCGATGCAGCACAGCGGCCTCTGGGTCAGTCTGGGCATCATGCCCAGCAACAACAAGGCTGCCACGCGCGACGCGGTCAACTACGTGGGCGGCTACGGCGGCTTGCTGACCACGTCGCCATCGGATGCGAGCCCCGCTGAAGTACCCGCCGGCGACCTCGATACCGCGCGCCGCTTCGGCGAGCGCGTGGCCGAAGTGGCAAGATCGCGCCGCTGAAAACCACTCATACCGGAGACCACCATGAGCACCCCGCAACTTCTCAAACCCGCTGACAAGGACCTGGGCGGCGGCTTCAAGGTGCGGCGGCTGCTGCCGGCGGGCGGGCGTCGCTCGGTCGGGCCTTTTGTGTTCTTTGACCACTTCGGGCCGGCGACCGAGCAGCCGGGCGCCGAGCACGATGTGCGGCCCCATCCGCACATAGGCCTGGCCACCGTCACCTACCTGTTCGAGGGCGCGATGATGCATCGCGACAGCCTGGGCTGCGTGCAGGAAGTGCTGCCCGGCGCCATCAACTGGATGACCGCAGGCCGCGGCATCGTGCATTCCGAGCGCAAGCCCGAGCGGCTCAAGGCCGACACCTACGTCAACCACGGTCTCCAGCTGTGGGCCGCACTGCCGCAGGCCTTCGAGGAAGTCGAGCCGAGCTTCGTGCACACGCCCGCCGCAGACATCCCGGAGCGCACCGAGCAGGGCGTGCCGGTTCGGGTGCTGATTGGCGAGGCCTTCGGCGCGACATCGCCCGTGAAGACCTTCGCGCCCACGCTGTATCTCGACATCGCGCTGCCGGCGGGCGGCCGCTTCGTGCTGCCTGCCCTGGCGGCCGAAATGGCGGTGTACCCGGTGGATGGCGACGTGCAGGTCGACGGCGACATCGTGGCTGCGCACACCATGGCCGTGCTGCCCGACGGCCAGGGCGCGGTGTTCACGGCGGAGGGTGCGGTGCGGCTCGTGGTGATCGGCGGCGCGCCGCTCGACGGCCCGCGCTTCATCACCTGGAACTTCGTCTCGAGTCGCAAGGAGCGCATCCTGCAGGCGGGTGCCGACTGGGCCGCGCAACGCATGGGCCAGGTGCCTGGCGAAACCGAGTTCATTCCGCTGCCCGGACACCCGTTCGGCGTGCAGGAACCGGACGTCAAGACCACGCCGGTCTGAGTGCACGGGATGGCCGTAGGGCTATCTTTTGCACTGCTAGACTCGCCGCCGATGCGCCGCTGGTTGTCCATTTTCCTGTTGATGCTGATGCCGATGCTCTCGACGTGGAGCGTGGCCTCGGCGTATGCCGCCGATGCGCCGGGCGCGCCATCGCAGCACGTCGGGCATCACCTCGGCACGCACGACAACGAAGCAAGCGACGGGGCGACCGGCGCGCCGTCGGCGGAGGCCGCAGAGGCCGAATGCGACCATTGCCACAGCCCCGGCGCCACCGCCTTCACTTTCGCCGACAGCGCCCGCCTGTCGGCGCCTGACCTGCCGGCCGCGACGACCGATGCGACGCTGCGCGCGCCACCGATCGCGTTGCCCGAGCGCCCGAAATGGGCGCGCTTCGCCTGATCGGCGAGGCGGGCCTTTCACTTTCCTGATTCCCGTTCGCGCCCGGCGTCGTGCCGCGCGCGGCGATCGTTCCGATCGCCCTTGCCGATCTCTCGTGTGTTTCAACATCACCGGAGATTCGGATGCACCGAAGAAGACGAAGAGGGCGCCCCGCGGCCCTGATCCTGGCCTGGCTGACCGGGCTGATGGGCCTGACCTGTGGCGCGGGCGCTGTCGCCCAGACGCCCGCCATGGAGGCCGCTCCCTCGACCTTGAAGCAGGCCTTCGATGCGGCGTGGCTGCGCCAACCCGAGGCCGCCGCGCTGCACCTGCGCCGCGATGCTGTTCAGGCGCAACAACGGACTGCCCAGGCCTGGACGCCCGAGCCCGTGGCGCTCACGCTGTCCGCCAAGACAGACCGCTTCCAGCGCAACGAGGGCGCGAGCGAAGTCGAGGTCGGCGTGGCGGTGCCGCTGTGGCTGCCGGGCGAACGGGCGCGCAGCGCTGCGCTGGCGGAAGCCGAAACGCAAGGGGTCGAGAGCCGCGCGCTGGCCGCTCAACTGCGCACCGCGGGCGCGCTGCGCGAGGCGTGGTGGCAGTGGCAGCGCGCGCGGGTCGAGCTCGACATGGCGCGGGATCAGCTGGCCAACGCGCGTGCGCTCCTGGCCGATGTGTCGAAGCGCGTGAAGGCCGGCGACCTCGCGCGTGCCGACCAGCATCAGGCCGACGGCGCACTGGCCTCTGCCGAAGTCGCCGAGGCGCGCGCGCTGGCTGCGCTGGCGGCGACGCTGCCGCCGCTGCGCGTGGCCTCGGGCGGCTTGGCACCGCACGACGCTGGCGCGGCGGTGCCGGTGTCGGAACCGGCGCCATCGCTTGATACCGCGACCGCTGCGGAAGCCGTGCGCGATGTTTCGGCGCATCCGGCGCTGAAGGAACTGCAGGACCGCGCAGCGGTGGCCGGCAACGCGGCCGCGCTGGCCGCTGCACGCTCCCGCGCCAACCCCGAGCTGACGCTGGCTACCACGCGCGAGCGCGGCCTGCGCGGCGAGCGCTATGACCCGTCGATCACGTTGGGCCTGCGCATCCCCTTCGGCGATGGAACCCGCCACGCCGCGCGCGTTGCAAGTGCGCAAGCCGAGGCCACCGAGCTGGAAGTGCAACTCGCGACCGAACGTGAGCGCCTTGTGGCCGAGCAGGCGGGCGCGCAGCAGCGCGTGGCATCGATGCGCGCGGCGCTTGCAGCCGCCGAACGCCGCGCGCGGCTGGCCGAGGCGTCGCGCGGCTTCTTCGACAAATCCTTCCGTCTCGGAGAAACCGATCTGCCCACGCGTTTGCGCATCGAGGCCGAGGCGGTCGAGGCGCGGCGCCAGGCCGCGAGCGCGCGCATCGAGGTGGCCGCGGCGATCTCCCAATGGCGGCAGGCCCTCGGCCTGCTTCCCGAATGAATGCACAGGACACCCGTTCCATGAAACCCATTTATCTGCTCGCGGCCTTCGCTGCCGCGTTGCTCCCCCTGATCGCCGGTACTGCATGGGCGGCCGACGACCACGGCCATGACCACGGCGCACCGGCCGCCGCCACGGGCCCGGCGCTGCCCCGCTTCGCTGCCGTGTCGGACATCTTCGAACTGGTGGGCGTGCTCGACGGCAAACAGCTCACGCTGTACCTCGACCGCTTCGCTGACAACAGCCCGGTGAAGGGCGCGCAACTCGACCTGGAGATCGACGGCGCCAAGGTGCAGACCGCACCGCACGGCGAAGGCGAGTTCGAGGCCATGCTGGCCGAGGCGCCGAAGCCCGGCGTGCTGTCGGTCTCGGCCACGGTCGTCGCGGGCCAGGAGACAGACCTCTTGGCCGGCGAACTCGATATTCACGAAGAGGGGCACGCCGATGCCAGCGCAACCTCACCGCGTTGGCAGCGCGTCGCGACATGGGGGCTCGGTGGCTTGCTGGCCTTGGGCCTGTTGATCTGGATCGCACGCCGCATGTCGGCCGCGCGCCAGCCGCGACTCGGAGGTGCCGCATGAAGCGCGCTGCACGGATCGCCGGCCTGATGCTGGCGCTGATGACCGCCTGGCCGGCTGCCGCGGACGAAGGTCATGACCACGGCGGCGGCGCTGCCGCATCCAGCGGCAACGGCCCGCAGCGCCAGCCCGACGGCAGCGTGTTCCTGCCCAAGCCCGCGCAGCGCCAGTTGGGCGTGCGCACGCTGGTCGCCGTGTCGGCCGAGCTGCCGCGCAGTGTCGAACTCAACGGCCGCGTGCTGATGGACCCCAACGCCGGCGGCAAGGTGCAGGCGGTGGTCGCCGGCCGCATCGAGCCCGGCCCCAGGGGATTGCCCGAGAACGGGCAGGCGGTGCGCAAGGGTGAAGTGCTGGCGTACGTGGCGCCCGCGGCGGCACCGATCGAACGGTCGAACCAGGCGGCGCAATTGGCCGAACTGCGGGCCGGTCAGGCGCTCGCCGCCAAGCGTGTCGCGCGCCTTAAGGAACTGGCCGACACGGTGCCGCGCAAGGAGATCGAGGCCGCCGAAAGCGAAGCCGCGAGCTTCGCGGCGCGCGCCGCCGCGGTGAGCGCGGGGCTGAGTAGCCGCGACGCACTGGTTGCGCCCGTTGCGGGCGTGATCGCTGCAGCCAACGTCGTGGCCGGCCAAGTGGTCGACGCGCGCGAGCTGGTGTTCGAGATCGTCGACCCATCGCGCCTGCGCATCGAAGCGCTGGCCTTCGATGCCGCGCTGGCGTCCGACATCGGCGGCGCCACGCTCGCGCTGGGTGACGAGCGCGTGCCGCTCGGCTTCATCGGTGCGGCCCGCAGTCTGCGCGAACAGGCGTTGCCGTTGAGTTTCCGTGCCGAGGGCGCGGTGCTGTCGAAGCTTGCGGTCGGCCAGCCGGTGCGCGTGTACGTGCAGACGAAGCAGAAGGTCAAGGGCATCGCGGTGCCGGTGTCGTCGCTGATGAAGAACCCGGCCAACCAGACCATCGTGTGGGTCAAGACCACAAGGCGCCACTTTGATCAACCAGGTGCGCTGAAATGAAGAGCAACTTGTTGACTCGATGCGCTGTTCGTGGGCCTGCGCAAGATCGCGCCGACGGCGTACTCTGCTCCGCGACTGTCCCCCGGCGCGGCCTAGGGCCGCAAGCCTCCTCCTTGATGTCGCTGCGCAGAGCACGCCATCGTCGCGATCCGTTGGCGCGGGGGTTGATCGACGGTTCGGGCGCGGCGCGTCTCGTGCCGAGGGTATCGGGTGCCTCCTGCAGCGAAATCAAGGAGGAGGCGAAGCCGGGGGACATTCGCGGAAGGAGGCACCCGGTGGCCTCGGCGCGCGCCCTGAACAACAGTGCGACAAACGCCAACAGGAGCCACTGACATGTTCAAGTGGCTCCTGCAGAACAGCCTGCGCAACCGCCTGCTGGTGATCATCGGCAGCCTGGTCTTGATGGCCTACGGCGCCTTCACGCTCTCGCGCACGCCGGTCGATGTGTTTCCCGACCTCAACAAGCCGACCGTGACCATCGTCACCGAGGCCGGCGGCATGGCCGCGGAAGAGGTGGAGCAGCTCATCACCTTCCCGCTGGAGACGACGATGAACGGGCTGCCCGGCGTCGAGTCGGTGCGCTCGGTCTCGTCGGCCGGCCTGTCGTTTCTCTACGTGACCTTCGACTGGTCGACCGACATCTTCCGCGCGCGACAGCTGGTGTCCGAGCGATTGGCTTCGATGGAGGAGGGCATTGCCGCCGGCGTGACGCCCCGCATGGGACCGATCAGCTCGATCATGGGCGAGATCATGCAGATCGCGATCCCGGTCGACACCGCGAAGATCAGCCCGATGGCGGTGCGCGAGTACGCCGACTGGGTGCTGCGACCGCGCCTGCTGTCGGTGCCGGGCGTGGCGCAGGTGATCCCGATCGGTGGGGAGGTGCGGCAGTTCCAGGTGCAGCCCAACACCGCGCGCATGGGCGAGCTTGGCATCACGCACGAGCAACTGGAGGCGGCGCTGAAGGGCTTCTCGGACAACACCTCGGGTGGCTTTCTGGAACTCAACGGGCGCGAATACCTGATTCGCAATCTGGGCCGTACGTCCCGACTGGACGACCTCGGCAACCTTGCGTTGACCGCGAAGAACGGCCAGGCCATCCTGCTGCGCCAGATCGCCAACGTCACCTTCGCCGCTGCGATCAAGCGCGGCGATGCGGGCTTCGAAGGCAAGCCAGCCGTGATCCTCGGCATCCAGAAGCAGCCGACCGCCGACACCATCGCGCTCACGCGTTCGATCGAAGACGCGCTGGTCGGCCTCAAGGCCTCGCTGCCGCCCGGCATGGAAGCGCCAAAGGTTACTTTCCGGCAGGCCAGCTTCATCGAGGCATCGATCACGACGCTGCAAGGCAAGCTGATCGGCGCCTCGGTGTTCGTCGCGGTCATCCTCTTCTTCTTTCTCGGCACGCTGCGCCCGACGGTCATCGCGCTCACCGCGATTCCGGTGTCGATCTTCATCACGGCGCTGGTCTTCAAGTACTTCGGGCTGTCGATCAACACCATGACGCTCGGCGGCCTGGCCATTGCCATCGGCGGGCTGGTCGACGATGCGGTGGTCGATGTCGAGAACATCCTGCGCCGCTTGAAGGAAGATCGCCGCAAGCATCCGCAGCTCCGCTCGAACCTGCTCGAACTCGTTGCCAGGGCATCCATGGAAGTGCGCTCCGGCATCCTCTATGCCACGGTCATCATCGTGCTGGTGTTCGTGCCGCTGTTCGCGTTGCCGGGCCTCGAAGGACGGCTCTTCATTCCGCTGGGCATCGCGTTCATCGTGTCCACGCTGGCGTCGCTGGTGGTGTCGGTCACGGTCACGCCCGTGCTCAGCTACTACCTCTTGCCACACATGCAGTCGCTCGACCATGGCGACACGAAGATGCTGGCGTGGCTCAAGCGGCGCTACAGCAGTGGCCTGCAGGCGGTGCTGGCGCGACCGAAGGCGGCGCTGGTCGCAGCCGGCGCAGCGGTGTTGGTCGCGGGTGCAGCGGTGCCGTTCTTCCCGACCACCTTCCTGCCGCCGTTCAACGAAGGCACGCTGCTGATCGGGCTGAGGCTCAACCCGGGCGTCACGCTGGCCGAGAGCTCCGCGCTGGCGCGCCAAGCCGAGGTGCTGGTCAAGCAGGTGCCGGAGGTCACGCACGTGGGCCGTCGCAGCGGCCGTGCCGAGCTCGACGAGCATGCCGAGGGCGTGCACGTGAGCGAGCTCGACGTGGGCCTCAAGCCCACGGCCGAACTCACGCGCACGATGGACGAGATCAAGGGCGACATCCGCGCGCGCCTGGTCAACCTGCCAGCCGCGCTGGAGATCGGCCAGCCCATTTCGCACCGCATCGACCACATGCTCTCGGGGGTGCGCTCGCAGATCGCGATCAAGATCTTCGGCGAAGACCTCGATGCGTTGCGCGGCCAGGCCGATGTGTTGCGCGCGAAGCTCGCGGCCATCCCCGGCATCGCCGACCTGCAGATCGAGAAGCAGGTGCTGGCGCCGCAGATCAAGGTGCGCATCGACTACGCCGCGGCCGCGCAGTACGGCTTGCCGGCGCCGCAGGTGCTGACCACGCTGCAAAGCCTGGTCGAGGGCGAGAAGGTGGCGCAGATCGTGGAGGGTGGCCGGCGCTTCGCGCTGGTGGTGCGGCTGCCCGAGACGGCGCGATCGATCGAAGGTCTCGGCCAGATCCTGATCGAGACACCGACCGGTCGCATTCCCTTGTCGAAGATCGCCACTATCGAAGACGGCGACGGGCCGAACCAGATCAGCCGCGACGATGGCAAGCGCCGCATCGTGCTGTCGGCCAACGCGCAGGGGCGCGCACTGTCGGACGTGGTGGCCGACATCCGCGCCGCTGTGGCGGAGATGAAGTTGCCCGAGGGCACTTTCATCACGCTGGGCGGGCAGTTCCAGGCGCAGGAGGAGGCGTCGCGCCTGGTCGGCCTGCTGTCACTGGTGTCGCTCACGCTGATGTTCGTGGTGCTCTACAGCCGCTACAAGTCGGCCGTGCTGTCGGCGCTGATCATGGTCGACATTCCGCTGGCGCTGGTCGGTGCGGTGCTGGGGCTGTGGATCTCGGGGCAGCCGCTGTCGGTAGCTGCCCTCGTCGGATTCATCACGCTCGCGGGCATCTCGGTGCGCAACGGCATCCTCAAGGTCAGCCACTACATCAACCTGATGCGTTTCGAGGGCGAGGCCTTCGATGCGAAGTTGATCGTGCGCGGCTCGCTCGAGCGCCTGGCGCCGGTGCTGATGACCGCGCTGGTCACGGCCTTCGCGCTGGCGCCCCTGCTGTTCGAGGCCGAGCAGCCCGGTACCGAGGTGCTGCACCCGGTGGCGGTGGTGATCTTCTCGGGCCTTGTGAGCGCGACGCTGCTCGACACCTTCCTCACGCCCGCGATGTTCTGGCTGTTCGGCCGCAAGGCCGCAGAGCGGCTGATGGACGAGAAGGACGCCGAAGCGCTGTGACCCTTTCCCTTTTTCCAACCTACCCTCAAAGGACTCTCATGAAACTGCATTCGATCCTTGCCATCGGCGCGATGGCGCTGTCGGCCTCGGCCTTCGCGGCCGGTGACCACGACCATGCCCATACGCCCAGGCACGGCGGCGTGGTCGTCGAGACGAAACAGCTCGACCAGGAGCTGGTCGCCAAGCCCGGCGTGATCCAGCTCTACCTGAGCGACCACGGCAAGTCGGTGGACCTGAGCAAGGCCAGTGCGAAGCTCACGCTGCTGGCCGGCACCGAGAAGCAGGAGGTCGAGCTCAAGCCGGCCGGCGACAAACTCGAAGCCACCGGCACCTTCAAGGTCGGCGCCGGCACCAAGGCGGTGGCGGTCGTCACCGGAGCGAGCAAGTCGGTGTCGACGGCGCGCTTCACGCTGAAGTAGCGCCGCGCCGGCCGGTCGCGCACCCGCGGCCGGCCACTTGCCGTGCCGTGTTGCGCTTCAGCGCTTGATGGCCAGGTCTGGATCCTCGGCGGCGCGCGCGCTGGCGTCGCCACCGGTCGCGCTGAGGTCGGGCGCCAGGGTCCGGCGGCCGTCGAAGACGAAGCAATCGCCGCGGTAATGCGCGCCGCCGACCTGCTCGAAATATTTGAGGATGCCGCCTTCGAGCTGCAGCACATCCTCGACGCCCGCTTCGCGCATCAGGATGGCGGCCTTCTCGCAGCGGATGCCGCCCGTGCAGAAACTCACGACCGTCCTGCCCGCGAGCTGGTCGCGGTGGTCTTGCAGTGCCTTCGGAAACTCGGTGAACTTCTCGATGCGCCAGTCGATGGCGCCTTCAAAGGTGCCGTGGTCGACCTCGAAGGCGTTGCGGGTGTCCAGCAGGACCACCGACTGGCCCGCATCGTCATGCCCCTGGTCGAGCCAGCGCTTGAGCGTGGGCGCATCCACGCCGGGCGCGCGGCCGGCGGCCGGCTGGATGGCCGGATGGTCCATGCGGATGATCTCGCGCTTGAGCTTGACCAGCATGCGCCGGAACGGCTGCGTGGCCGACCAGCTCTCCTTCGTTTCGAGGTCCGCGAAGCGTGCGTCGGCGCGCAGGTGATCGACGAAGCCGCGCACCGCGTCGGCCGTGCCCGCAAGAAAGAGGTTGATGCCCTCGGGCGCGAGCAGGATCGTGCCCATCAGGCCGAGTGCCTGCGTCCGGGCCCGCAACGCGTCGCGCAGCGCCAGGCCGTCGTCGATGGCGACGAACTTGTAAGCCGCGATATTGAGGATTTCATTCACGGAGCGGGATTCTAGAGAGGTCGAAATCACATCGTGAAGCCGGCCGTTTCTACAATGAACGCATGTTTGTCCACCTGCGCCTGCACACCGAATTTTCCGTCGTCGACGGCACCAACCGGATCGACGAAGTCGTCAAGGCGGCTGCCAAAGACAACCAGCCCGCGCTGGCCATCACCGACCTCAACAACCTGTTCGGCGCGGTCAAGTTCTACAAGGAAGCGCGTGGCAAGGGCGTCAAGCCGCTGCTGGGCGCCGAGGTGTTTCTCGACGGGCTGGGCAAGGAAGCCGGCGCGCTCACGCGCATCGTGCTGCTGGTGCAGAACACCGAAGGCTATCTGCACCTGTCCGAACTGCTGGCGCGCGCATGGACGCAGAACGTCGGCCGCGGTCAGGCGCAGGCGGCGGTCAAACTCGAATGGCTGGAGGAGTTGCAGGGCGGGTTGATTTGCCTGTCCGGCGCACAGGCGGGCCCGCTCGGCGGGCCGCTGCTGCAGGGCAACGGCGAACGCGCGGCGGAACTGGCCTTGCAGCTCGCCAGCCTGTTCCCGCACCGCTTCTATATCGAGCTGCAACGGGCCGGCCGGCCCGAGGACGAGCCGCATGTGGTGGCCGGCGTTCAGCTCGCAGCGCGGCTCAAGCTGCCTGTGGTGGCGACGCACCCCGTGCAGTTCGCGACGGCCGACGGTTTCGAGGCACATGAGGCGCGCGTCTGCATATCGGAAGGCGAAATCCTTGGCAACCCGCGCCGCGTGCGCAAGTTCACGGCGGACCAATACTTCAAGTCGCAGGCCGAGATGGAGGCGCTGTTTGCCGATGTGCCGAGTGCGCTGGCCAACACCGTCGAGATCGCCAAGCGCTGCAACCTCACGCTGGTGCTCGGCAAGCCGCAATTGCCGAACTTCCCGACGCCATTGATCGACGGCGTGCCGATGCCGATCGACGCGTTCTTCAGGCAGGAATCCTTCGATGGCCTCGAGGCGCGTCTGGCGCACCTGTACCCGGACCTTGCAAAGCGCGACGCGGAGCGGCCGCGCTATGTCGAGCGCCTCGAGTTCGAAATCAACACGATCCTGAAGATGGGCTTTCCCGGCTACTTCCTGATCGTGGGCGACTTCATCAAATGGGCCAAGAACAACGGCTGTCCGGTCGGTCCGGGCCGGGGCTCGGGAGCAGGTTCACTGGTGGCCTATGCGTTGAAGATCACCGACCTCGACCCGCTCGAGTACAAGCTGCTGTTCGAACGCTTTTTGAACCCGGAACGCGTGTCGATGCCCGACTTCGACATCGACTTCTGCCAAGGCAACCGCGATCGCGTCATCGACTACGTCAAGGACAAGTACGGCCGCGACGCGGTGAGCCAGATCGCGACTTTCGGCACCATGGCCGCGCGCGCCGCCATCCGCGACGTGGGCCGGGTACTCGACATGAGCTACATGTTCTGCGACGGCATCAGCAAGCTCATCCCGAACAAGCCGGGCAAGCCGGTCACCATCCAGTACCCGCCGGCCGACCTCAAGGAAGAGGACCGCGAGAAGTACGCGATTGCAGCCGAGCCTCAACTGGCCGCGCGCATCGAGAAGGAAGAAGAAGTCCGCATGCTGGTCGAGCTCGCGCAGAAGCTCGAAGGCATGACGCGCAACATCGGCATGCACGCGGGCGGCGTGCTGATCGCGCCGGGCAAGCTCACCGACTTCTGCCCGCTCTACCAGCAGCCGGG
>SEGS01000117.1 GCA_004210915.1 Variovorax sp.
TATCTAAAGAACCTACGCGCCTCGTGATGCGCGCATCGCACATCGATGCCGAATTGCACACCCCCATCGCCATCGTCGGCGCCGGTGCCTGCGGGCTGACCGCGGCGCTGATGCTGCACGACGCTGGTGTCGAGTGCGTGGTGCTCGAGCGCGACGCGATGCCGAGCGGTTCGACCGCGCTGTCGTCGGGCTTCATCCCGGCGCCGGGCACGCGCGTGCAGCAGGCGCAGGGCATCTCGGACGACAGCGCGGCGCGCTTCGCCGCCGACATTCAGGCCAAGGCGCACGGCCGCGCAGCGCCGGCGCTGGTCGAGGCCTACGCCGCCGCGATCGGGCCGGCGCTCGACGCGCTGGAACAGCGGCACGGTTTCGACTGGATCGTGCTCGACGGCTTCCTCTATCCGGGCCACAGCCGGCACCGCATGCACGCGCTGCCGCAGAAGACAGGCGCGGCGCTGATGGCGCGGCTGCAGGCTGCGGTGGAGGCGGCGGGCATCCCGGTGCTGACGCAGGCGCTGGTCGACACGCTCTGGCTCGACGAAGACGACCGCGCCATCGGCATCGGCTACCGCCGCCCCGACGGCCAGGCAGAGCTCTTGGGATGCGACGCCTTGCTGCTGGCCTGCAACGGCTTCGGCGGCAACGCGGCGATGGTGCGCGCGCTGTTGCCCGAGATGGCCGACGCCACCTTCGGCGGCCATGCCGGCAACGACGGCAGCGCCATCCTTTGGGGCGAAGCGCTCGGCGCACGCCTGCGCGACCTCGGCGGCTACCAAGGGCACGGCTCGTGGGTCACGCCGCAGGGCGCGCTGATGACCTGGGCCGTGATGATGGAAGGCGGCCTGCAGGTCAACCGTGACGGCTGCCGCTTCCACGACGAGACGCAGGGCTACTCCGAAGCGGCCGTGCACGTGCTCGCGCAACCCGGCGGCATCGCCTGGAACGTGTTCGACACGCCTCTGCTCGCGCTCGCGCGCGGCTTCCCCGACTTCTGCGAGGCCGAGGCGGCGGGCGCCGTGCGCCGCTGCGACTCGGTCGCCGCGCTGGCCGCCTGCATCGGTTGCAACACCGCCGCATTGCAGGCCACGCTCGATGCGCACGGCCGGCTCACCGCGCCGTACTTCGCGGTCAAGGTCACCGGCGCGCTGTTCCACACCCAGGGCGGGCTAGATGTGACGCCCGACATGCGCGTGCTGCGGCAGGACGGCCGTGCGCTGCCCAACCTGCTCGCCGCCGGCGGCGCGGCCGGGGGCGTCTCGGGCGATGCGGTCTGGGGCTACCTCTCGGGCAACGGCCTGCTGAGCGCAGTCGCCGGCGGCGCCATCGCGGCAGCCACGGCGGCAGCCCTTCTGAACCCCACGAAAGCAAGCGCATGACGATCAACCCATCGCTCAAGTCCCGACTCGCCACGCCCGAAATCCTGCTCGCGCCCGGCGTCTATGACGCGCTGAGCGCGCTGGTCGCCGAACAGGCCGGCTTCGAGGCGCTCTACCTGTCGGGCGCCTCGATCGCCTACACGCGGCTAGGCCGTTCGGACATTGGCCTGACCACCTTCACCGAGGTGGCCGACACGCTGGCGCGCATCACCGAACGCGTGCGGTTGCCGGTGATCGTCGATGCCGACACCGGCTTCGGCAACGCGCTCAACACGCAGCGCACGGTGCGCGGCTTCGAGCGCGCGGGCGCCGCGATGGTCCAGATCGAGGACCAGACCTTCCCCAAGCGCTGCGGCCACCTCGACGGCAAGGGTGTGGTGCCCGAGCGCGAGATGGTCGGCAAGCTCAAGGCCGCGCTCGATGCGCGCGCTTCGGCCGACACGCTGATCCTCGCGCGCACCGATGCGGCCGCCGTCGAGGGGCTGGAGGCGGCGCTGGACCGCGCCGAGGCATACCTCGCGACCGGCGTCGACGCGCTCTTCATCGAGGCGCTGCGCTCGCCCGAACAGATGGACGCGGCCTGCCGCCGCTTCGCGCACCGCGTGCCGCTGCTGGCCAACATGGTCGAAGGCGGCAAGACGCCGATCCAGGACGCCGATGCGCTGCAGGCGCACGGCTTTCGCATCGCGATCTTCCCGGGCGGCACCGCGCGGGCCGTGGTGCACACGCTGCAGGGCTACTACGCGAGCCTGCATGCGGCGCGCACCACGCAGCCGTGGCGCGACCGGATGCTCGATTTCGACGCGCTCAACGCCGTGATCGGCACGCCCGAGCTGATGCGGATCGGCCAGAGATACGACTGAAGCGTCGGGTCGGTCGCAGGGCGCAGGCCTAGGCGACGTGCAACCCCGGGGGGTGCGGCGGCACCGGACTCCGGGAATGGTCGGCGTGGAAGTTGGGATGCTGGATTAACCTTCGACTGGCGTCGGATTTGAATGACGTTTGGGTTTGAGTGCAAAATAGAACGACCGTTCGTTTTATTTGTACGCATGTCCACCAACGCCATTCCATTCAAAAGTGCCCGCGCTGCACCCAAGGGCCAGCAGACGAAGGCCGTGATCATTGATGCGGCGCTGAATCTGGCCGCGCAGATCGGTCTCGAGGGCCTGTCGATCGGCGCCATCGCCGAGCTCACGCAGATGAGCAAGTCGGGCGTGTTCGCACACTTCGGCTCGCGCGAAGACCTGCAAATTTCCGTGGTGCGCGAATACCACCTGCGCTTCGAGCAGGAGGTTTTCTATGCGGCCATCACCGCGCCGCGCGGCCTGCCGCGGCTGCGCGCGATGTTCGCCAACTGGATGAAACGCACCTCGGTCGAGATCGACTCGGGCTGCATCTACATCAGCGGCGCGACCGAATTCGACGATCGCCCGGGTCCTGTGCGTGACGCGCTGGTGGAGTCCGTGAGCATCTGGCAGGCCGCCGTGCTGCGCGCCGTGGAGCAGGCACAGAGCGAAGGGCATCTGGCGGCCAAGGCTGATGCGCGGCAGATTGCCTTCGAGGTGCATGGCCTGATCCTGGCACTGCACTACGAGGCGCGCTTCCTGCGCGTGCCCGGTTCGATCGAACGCGCCGAACGGGGCTTCGACAACCTCCTCGAGCGCTGCGCCACGCCCACGGCGCCGTTAACGTCCAAGGCATCGTCTTCGACTGCATCCCAGGCGCCGCTCAAGCGCGTGCGCTGAACCCGTTTCCGTTTTCTCTTTTTTATTGAACCTGCCCAGGAGCGCTTTCCCATGCCCACCTACAACCCGCCGCTGCGCGACATGCAGTTTGTCCTCCACGAAGTGCTCCACATCGGCGACGAGCTCAAGCAGATGCCCAAGCATGCCGAGACCGATGCCGACACCATCAATGCGGTGCTCGAAGAGGCGGGCAAGTTCGCGGCGGAAGTGACTTTCCCGCTGAACATCAGCGGCGACGAAGAGGGCTGCGTGCTCGACAAGGCGACGCATGAAGTCACCACGCCCAAGGGCTTCAAGGAGGCCTACGCACAGTACGTCGAAGGCGGCTGGGCGGCGCTGTCGTGCGATCCGCAGTTCGGCGGCCAGGGCCTGCCCTTCGTTGTGAACCAGTGCTTCTACGAAATGCTGAACTCGGCGAACCAGGCCTGGACCATGTACCCGGGCCTCTCGCACGGCGCCTACGAAGCGCTGGTCGCGCACGGCACCGACGAACAAAAGAAGACCTACCTGCCCAAGCTCACCAGCGGCGAATGGACTGGCACCATGTGCCTGACCGAGCCGCACTGCGGCACCGACCTGGGCATGCTGCGCACCAAGGCCGAACCGCAGGTGGATGGCCACTACAAGCTGACCGGCAGCAAGATCTTCATTTCGGCCGGCGAACACGATATGGCGGCCAACATCATCCATCTGGTGCTCGCGCGCCTGCCGGACGCGCCCAGGGGCAGCAAGGGCATCAGCCTGTTCGCGGTGCCGAAGTTCATCGTGAAGGCCGACGGCTCGCTCGGCGAGCGCAACCCGATCTTCTGCGCGGGCCTCGAGCACAAGATGGGCATCCACGGCAATGCGACGGCGCAGATCGTCCTCGAAGGCGCGGTCGGCTCGCTGGTGGGTGAGCCGCACAAGGGCCTGGCCGCGATGTTCGTGATGATGAACGCGGCGCGCCTGGGCGTCGGCAACCAGTCGCTGGGCCTGACCGAAGTGGCCTTCCAGAACGCACTGGCCTATGCCAAGGATCGCATCCAGATGCGTTCGCTGACCGGCCCGAAGGCCAAGGACAAGGAAGCCGATCCGATCATCGTGCACCCCGACGTGCGCAAGATGCTGCTCACCGCCAAGGCGTACGCCGAAGGCGGCCGCGCGTTGCAGATCTGGTGCACGCTGCTGCTCGACAAGGAGCACAACCATCCCGACGAGAAGGTGCGCAAGGACAGCGGCGAGCTCGTCGCGCTGCTCACGCCCATCGTCAAGGCCTTCATCACCGACAACGGCCACATCGCGACCAACGCGTGCATGCAGGTGTTCGGCGGCCACGGCTTCATCAAGGAATGGGGCATGGAGCAGTTCACGCGCGACAACCG
>SEGS01000072.1 GCA_004210915.1 Variovorax sp.
ACGCGCTGGCCGATGCGGCCCGAGAACGCGCTCGATCCCTTGCGGTTGAAGTCGCCTTCGAGCCCATGGCCGATGGCTTCGTGCAGCAGGATGCCGGGCCAGCCCGGGCCGAGCACGACCGTCATTTCGCCGGCCGGCGCGGGGCGCGCCTCGAGGTTGGTCAGTGCCGCCTTGACGGCCTGGTCAACGTATTCGGCGATGTGCTCGTCGTCGAAGTAAGCCAGGCCAAAACGCCCGCCGCCGCCGCCTGAGCCGACTTCGCGCCGCCCGTTCTGTTCGGCGATCACCGTGACCGACAGGCGCACCAGCGGCCGAACGTCGGCGGCCAGCGTGCCGTCGGCGCGCGCGACCAGCACCACGTCGTACTCGCTCGCGAGGCCGGCCATCACCTGCGACACGCGCGGGTCGCGCGAACGCGCGAGCTTTTCGACCCTGCCGAGCAGTTCCACCTTGGCGGTGCTGTCCAAGGTCGAAATCGGGTCGACGCCGTTGTAGAGCGAGCGGCTCGCGGCCACCTTGCGCGCCGGTGTTTTCACGCGGGCAGCGCGGCCGGCGGAAGAGATGGAGCGCACCGTGCGCGCGGCGTCGAGCAGCGAGGCTTCGGAAATGTCGTCGGAGTAGGCGAAAGCGGTTTTCTCGCCACTGACCGCGCGTACGCCCACGCCCTGGTCGATGCTGAAGCTGCCGGTCTTGACGATGCCTTCTTCCAGGCTCCAGCCTTCGCTGCGCGTGTACTGGAAGTAGAGGTCCGCATCGTCCACCCCGTAGCGGGTGATCTCGCCGAGCGCTTTCGACAGATGGGACTCGTCGAGGCCGAAGGGCGTGAGAAGCAGCGATTGCGCCGTGGCGAGGCGCTCGATGGTGGGTTCGCGGGAGATCATCGAGGGATTATTGCCCGTCGCGCCCACCATTGCCTGCGCAAGCCCTATCGAACGGTATCAGCGATCGCCTGGAAGGCCCGCATGTGCAGGCCGTGCAGCGGCCCGTTGGCCGCGCCGGGGGTCGAGCCCAGCCGCACGATGACCACCTCGGCCTTCGGGTTGATGTGGATGTACTGGCCATGGATGCCGGAGGCTTCGAAGGCGCCATCGGCGTTGTGCAGGATCCACCACTGGTCGCGGTACGAATAGCCGGGCCGCGCCGCCTGGTTGCCGGCCTTGAATTTTTCGCGGTCGCCGCCGGCGCGAATCGCTTCGACCGCCGCCTTCGACACCAGTTGCTGACGGCTGAACACGCCGCCGACCTGGCCGTCGTTGCGCAGCATTTCGCCGAAACGCGCCAGATCGCGTGCGGTGGCGTTGAAACCCGAGCCCATCGACTCGAAACCGAGACGGTCGATATTGATCGAGGCATCGTTCTCGGCGCCCATCTTCGACCAGACGCGCTCGCTCAGGTTCTGCGAGAAGGGCTTGCCGGTGACGCGGTGCACCAGCCAGCCGACGATTTCCGAATGCACCGTCTTGTAAGCGAAACCGGCGCCGTGCTCCCCTTCCTTTTTCAGCGTCTTGAGGAAGGTGATGGTGTCGCGCGGCCCGTTCCAGGTCGGCGGCATCGGCACCAGGCCAGACGAGATTGCGTACTGGATCACTTCGGAGGTCGGGTCGGCATAGTCCTCGCGGAACTTGACGCCGGCCGTCATGTCGAGCGTCTGCTGGACGGTCGCGTCTTCCCAAGCGGTGCCGGCCAGTTCGGGCAGGTAGCTCGACACCTTCGCATTCGCATCGAGCTTGCCCTCGGCGATCAGCTGCGACGCGAGCACCCCGGTCAGCGACTTGGTGACCGAAAAGACGGCGTGCGGCGTGTTCGGCGTCATGCCGGTCCAGTACCGCTCCAGCACCACGCGGCCCTTGTGCAGCACGACGATGGCGTCGGTGTAGCTGCGCTCGGCATAGGCGTCGATGCCGACGCGCTGGCCCCGGTCGTCCTCGAAGGTGAAGGCGGACCAGTCGCGCTCGGCGCGCGGTAGCTCGGTGGCGGCGCCGGTGCCGCGCCACACGTTGCGGCTGGGCACCAGCTCACGCATGTGCTGCAAGGTCCAGCGGATGTTCGGGAACTGGCTGGCGTTCTGGAACGTGATTTGTTTGTCGGCCGGCGGCGGCGAGCCCTGCATCAGGCCCAGCCTGGCCGGATCGCTCTCGGTGGCGGACGGCAGGGGCCGCGCAGGCGTCTGCGCCGCACTCATGGTTGCGAGAACTGCGAGAACCGTGCCTGTGACGGCGGCGCGAAAAATGGGGGGCAAAGCGGTGGGAACAGCGTGCATTTTCTTGTCTCCTGGGGGTGTCGAAAGCCCGCGCATTGAAGCGCGCGCGGAGCCGGCGCGCTATCCCCGGCGGGACACAGGCCGTTCACGACGGCAGCAGTCGCTTGGCACGCGCAATCGACATCAGGATGCCGAGCGCCAGCCCCAGCGTCACCATGGCGGTGCCGCCATAGCTGATGAACGGCAAAGGCACGCCGACGACCGGCAGGATGCCGCTCACCATGCCCATATTGACGAAGGCATAGGTGAAGAAAATCATCGTGATGGCGCCCGCGAGCAGGCGCGAGAACAGGGTCGGCGCATCGAGCGCGATCGCGAGGCCACGGAAGATCAGGAAGATGAAGCCGGCAATCAGCGCCAGATTGCCGATCAGGCCGAATTCTTCGGAGTACGCCGCGAAGATGAAATCGGTGGTGCGCTCGGGGATGAACTCCAGGTGCGTCTGGGTGCCTTGCATGAAGCCCTTGCCGCCCAGCCCGCCGGAGCCGATGGCGATCATGCCCTGAATGATGTGAAAGCCCTTGCCCAATGGGTCCTTGCCCGGATCGAGCAGCGTGCAGACGCGCTGGCGCTGGTACTCGTGGAGCACGCGCCAATCGACGTCCGGGGCACACAGCTGCGATTCGAAACCCACGACCAGGGTGATGACCACCGCGCCGATCAGCACTGGCGGCAGGATCAGCTTCCAGGACAGGCCCGCGAAGAAGATGACCGACAAACCGGCCGCCAGCACCAGCAGCGAGGTGCCCAGGTCGGGCTGTTTCATGATCAGCCCGACGGGCACCGCCAGCAGCACCGTGGCCACCACGAAGTCGAGCGGTCGCAGCTGGCCTTCGCGGCGCTGGAACCACCAGGCCAGCATCAGCGGCGTGGCGATCTTCAGGATTTCGCTCGGCTGAATCACCATGCCGACGTTGATCCAGCGCTGGGCGCCCTTCTTGGTGATGCCGAAAAGCGCCACGGCAATCAGCAGCGCCACGCCGGTCAGGTAGATGGGTACCGCCAGGGTCATGAGACGCTGGGGGGGGATCTGGGCGACGACGAACATGATCCCGCCGGCCAGCAGCATGTTGCGGCCATGGTCCATGAAGCGGGTGCCGTGGTCGAACCCCGACGAGTACATCGCCAGCATGCCCGCGCAGGCGAGAAGGAAGATGGCGAAGGCCAGAAAGCCGTCGAAGCCCTGGAACACCGGCGCAATGCGGCGCGCGAGCGAAGGCTGGTTGAACACGGCGGACATGGGCACGGATTATCTGCGGGCCAGCCGCTGCCCTTTTGCGCAGACGGTGTTTGACCCTCACGCCGCGCGGCGCGTCGGGCCGGGCTGGCGCTCGCAGCCCATTCGAAATAGACTGCGCGCCTTTGGCAAGGTGTTCGCCCGACCCGGGGCGTCATGCATCCGTTCCATGGTCCCGCTCGCCACCACTCACCTGCTCTACCTGCACGGGTTCCGCTCGTCGCCCCAATCGGCCAAGGCAAGGCTGGTGGCCGAGCGCGTCGCGCAGCGGCACCCTCATTTGCAGTGGTGGTGCCCGCAGCTGCCGCCTTCGCCCCACGACGCCATCGACCTGGTTATGCGGGGCATCGCCCAGTGGCCGCGCGGTTCGATGGCGGTGATCGGCTCGTCCTTGGGGGGCTTCTACGCCACCTATGTCGCCGGGATGACGCGCTGCCGCGCCGTGCTGCTGAACCCGGCCGTGCACCCCGCGCGCGACCTGGCGCGCCACATCGGCGAACAGTCGCTCTGGCACGATCCGGCAGAACGCTTCTACTTCCGCCCGGCGTACATCGACGAGTTGAAGGCGCTGGAGGTCGGCCCGCTGGTGCGGCCGGAGCGCGCGTTCGCGGTGATTGCGAAAGGCGACGAGGTGCTGGACTGGCGCGAGATGTCCGCCCGTTATCCCGGCAGCCGGATCAAGTTGCTGGAGGGCAGCGACCATGCCCTGTCGGATTTCGCCGAACACCACCTGGACGACGTGATGCACTTCATCGACCCGGCCTGAGACCGTCGCGGCCCGGGAACCGGCGCCCCGCATGGGACAATCCGCGGCATGTTTGTACTGTTTGAAGAAGCCGGCAAGTACCTCGGCGGCCGCGTGTTGTCGGAGGCCGAAGCCTCCGCGCAAATCGAGCTCGAAACCGGCAAGCGGGTCAAGGTCAAGGCCGCGAACATCGTGCTGCGTTTCGAGAAGCCGGCGCCTGCCGAACTTATCGCCGACGCGCGCGCCCTCGCCGCCACCGTGGACCTCGACCTCGCCTGGGAATTCGCGCCGGAGGGGGAGTTCGGCTTTTCCGACCTGGCCGTCGAGTACTTCGACGCCAAGCCGACCCTGGCGCAGGAGGCCGGCGCGCTGTTCGCCCTGTTCGAGGCACCGCACTACTTCCGCCGCGCCGGCAAGGGTCGCTTCAAGAAGGCGCCCGCCGAAATCATCCAGCAGGCGCTCGCCGCCATCGAAAAGAAGAAGCTCGTCACCGCGCAGATCGCCGAGTGGGCGACGCAGCTGGCCGAGGGCGTGTGCCCTCCGGCGATCCGCGAGCAGCTCTACAAGATCCTCTTCAAACCCGACAAGAACGCGCCCGAGTACAAGGCCGTGGTCGATGCCTCGCGCGCCTCGCAACGCGCGCCGCTCGAGTTGCTGGAGCGCGCCGGCGCGATCGACTCGCCCTACCAGTTCCACTGGCGCCGGTTCCTGTTCGAGAACTTCCCCCGGGGCACCGGCTTTCCGGCGCTGCAGGCGCCTGCCATCGCCGACGAGTTGCCGGTGTCGACGGCCCAGGCTTTCTCGATCGACGATTCACAGACCACCGAAATCGACGATGCCCTGTCGGTGCAGGGCCTGGGCAGCGGCACCGTCGTGGTGGGCGTGCACATCGCCGCGCCGGGCCTCGTGCTCACGCCCGGCAGCGCGATCGACCAGGTGGCGCGCGCGCGCATGTCGACCGTCTACATGCCGGGCTACAAGATCACGATGCTGCCCGACGCGGTGGTCGACGCCTACACGCTGCTCGAAGGCGGCGAGCGCCCGGCCGTTTCGCTTTACGCGACTTTCGATGAAGCCACGCTCGAGTTGCGCGGCACAGAGACGAAGCTGGAGCGCGTGCCGATCGTCGCCAACCTGCGCCACGACCAGCTCGACGCGGTGGTCACGCAGCCCTGGCTCGAAGACGCGACCGTGACGAGCCCCGACACGCCGGCTGCTGCGCTGGCGCAGCGTGCGCCCCTTTCTTTTCTGTTCCGCCTGGCCAGGCACCTGAAGGCGCAGCGCGAGATCGTGCGCGGCAAGCCCGAGAACTTCAACCGGCCCGACTACAACTTCCGCCTCACGGGCAACGAGGGCGAACCGGTCGGCAACGAGCAGGTGCAGATCACCACGCGCCAGCGCGGTGCGCCGCTCGACCTGATCGTCTCGGAAGCCATGATCCTTGCGAACAGCACCTGGGGCGCGTGGTTGGGCGAGCTCGGCGTGCCGGGCCTCTACCGCAGCCAGGCCAGCATGGCGCCGGGCGTCAAGGTGCGCATGGGCACGCGCTCGCTGCCGCACGCGGGCCTGGGCGTGAAGAGCTACGCCTGGAGCACCTCGCCGCTGCGCCGCTACACCGACCTCGTGAACCAGTGGCAGATCATCGCGGCCGCGCGGCACGGCAAGACCGCCGCACTCGCCGCGCCGTTCAAGCCGAAAGACGCCGACCTGTTCTCGATCCTCTCGGGCTTCGACGCCGCCTACGCGACCTACAACGCCTACCAGGGCGGCATGGAGCGCTTCTGGACGCTCAAGCACCTGCAGCAGCAGGGCATCACCGAGCTGACCGCGACCGTGATCAAGGACATCCCGAACGGCGCGCTGGTGCGGGCCGACACGCTGCCGCTCGTGTTCCCGGTGGCTGGCCAGCAGGAGCGCGGCGCGCACCTGCGCGTGAAGCTCGGCGAGATCGACGAGATCGCGCTCGACGTGCATGGCACCGTGCTCGAACGCCTCGACACGCCGGCTGAAGTCTTGGCGGATGACGATGGCGGTGACGAGGAAGAAGTCGCCGGCCCGATCGCGATCGCTGTCGACCTGAGCGACAGCGACGCCCCCGCACCGGAAAAATCGGCAGAGAACGCGCCCGCATGAACCTCAAGGATCTGAGCACACTGCAGATCGCGCTGGGCGTGTCGGTCATCGCGCACGCCATCCTGCTGACGGTGCGCTTCGTCGATCCTGAATCGTTCAACCGCGTGTTCCGCGAGACGCCGCTCGAAGTGATCCTGGTCAACGCCAAGACCAGCGAGCGGCCCGACAAGGCCATGGCGATCGCGCAGACCTCGCTCGCGGGTGGCGGCGACCTCGACCGCGGCCGGGCCACCAGCCCGCTGCCGCCCTCGGCCTTCACCGCCATCGGCGACTCGAGCGAAGACGCGCAGCGCCAGGTCGAAGCCATGCAGGCACAGCAGATGTTGATGCTCGCGCAGATCCGCAAGCAACTGGCGGCCATGCCGCTGCCGGACCCGCGCAACCAGGGTGATCCCAGCGAGAGCGCGGCGCGGGAAGAAAAGCGGCGCCAGCTGGTCGAGCTGCTGGCCGAGATCGAGCGGCGCGTGAACGAAGAGAACTCGCGGCCCAAGAAGCGCTACATCAGCCCGTCGACGCGCGAGGCGGCGTACGCCGTTTACGTCGACGCGCTGCGCCGGCGCATCGAAGCCCGCGGCACCGAGCAGTTCCCCGAGGCGGCCGGCAAGAAGCTCTACGGCGAGCTCACGATGATCGTGACCGTCAACTTCGATGGCAGCGTGCTCAGCACGGAAATCGTCGAGAGCTCCGGCAACATCGCGCTCGACCGCCGTGCCCAGGCGATCGTGAGCAGTGTCGGCAACTTCGGCAAGTTCACGGAGGCGATGCGCCGGCAGACCGACCAGATCGCCCTGCCCTCGCGCTTCAAGTTCACGCGCGACGAGACGGCCGAGCTCTCGTCCAACTGAGATCGCTGCGAAACCGCGAAGGACCTTGATGGATCTGTACTGCGTGATGGGCAATCCGGTGGCGCACAGCCGCTCGCCGTGGATCCATGCCCGCTTCGCCGAGCTTTGCCAGCAGGCGCTCGGCTACGAACGCCGGTTGGTGGACATCGGCAGCTTCGAGGAGGGCGTCGAAGCCTTCCGCCGTGAAGCCGCGGCGCAGGGTCATGTCGCGCGCGGCTGCAACGTCACCGTGCCTTTCAAGTTCGACGCGGCCGCCGTCGCGCAACACGTGAGCGAGCGCGCGACGCTGGCGCAGGCCGTCAACACGCTGCGCTTCGAGGACGACGGCATCCATGCCGACAACACGGACGGCATCGGCCTGGTCAACGACATCACGCGCCACACCGCGACGCCGCTGGCCGGCGCCGAGGTCTTGCTGATCGGCGCGGGCGGCGCAGCGGCCGGCGTACTCGGGCCGCTGCTCGAAGCCGGCGCCGGCCGCGTGGCGGTCGCCAACCGCACGGAGGGCAAGGCCGTAGAGCTCGTGCGCAGGCACGCCGCGCTGGCGCTGCGCCACGGCGCCACCATCGAAGCCTGGGCGCTCGACCGGGTGCCGGGCGCCTTCGATATCGTGGTCAACGCCACCGCCTCCAGCCTGGCGGGCGATGCGGTGCCGGTCAGCGCAGAGGTGCTGCGGCCCGGCGCGCTCGCCATCGACATGATGTACGGGCCCGCGGCCGCGGGGTTCATGGACTGGGCGCACGCGCACGGCGCGGTGCCGCGCGACGGGCTGGGCATGCTGGTCGAGCAGGCGGCCGAAGCTTTCTCGATCTGGCGCGGCGTGCGCCCGCCGTCGACCGCCGTGCTGGCCGAACTGCGCGCCATGCTCGCCGCTGCATGAGACCGCTGCTGCGCTGGATCGCATGCCTGCTGATCGCCGGCGTCGCGCTGCAACTCTTCTTCGTGCTGCGCATTGCGGCCATGGCTGTGCTTGACCCGCAGTCGACCACCTTCCAGCGTTCGGAGCTGTGGCAAGTCACGACGCAAGGGCGCAGCAACGGCGAGCGCGACTGGCGCCAGCAATGGGTGCCGTATGCCGACTTGGGCACGCCGATCAAGCGCGCCGTGATTGCCAGCGAAGACGCCGACTTCCTCTTTCACAACGGCGTGGAATGGGAGGCGATCGAGAAGGCGCGCCAGCGCAACGCCAAAGCCGAGGAACTGGCCGCGCGACGTGCCGCCCGGGCCGCGGCGCGCGGCCAGCCTGCGCCGGCCGCCAAGGTACGCGGCGGCTCCACCATCACGCAGCAGCTGGCCAAGAACCTGCTGCTGTCGGGCGAACGCACGCTCTTTCGCAAGGGCCAGGAGCTGATGCTCACGATGACGCTGGAGTTGCTGCTCAGCAAGGAACGCATCCTGGAGATCTATCTCAACAACGTGGAATGGGGGGAAGGCGTGTTCGGTGCAGAGGCTGCGGCGCAGCACTATTTCAAGAAGCCCGCCGCGCGCCTCAGCAACAACGAAGCCGCACGGCTGGCCGTGATGCTGCCGAGTCCGAAGTTCTTCGAGCGGCGCCCCAACTCTTCGTACATCGCAGGCCGCGCCGGGACCATCGCCGCACGCATGCCCGCCGCTGAACTACCCTGAGCGGCGCCCTGCCAGAACACCGCGGAACCGGCTTTGCCGGGCCGCCGGTGTTGCCCCCGGCAGGGAGTGGGAGTCGCGACACGCAGTGCGCAGCGACCTGGGGGCGAGCCTCTATGATTCGGCCATGTTGGCGAAGCTCATGGGGTTGGTGTTGTTGGGTGTGGTCCGGTTATTGACCGGGTCGCAGGCACGTTGGTATGGCTGTCCGCCCAAAGCCGAGCAACGCATCTACTTCGCCAATCACCAGAGCCACGCCGATCTCGTGATGATCTGGGCGGCACTGCCGGAAGAGCTGCGCAGCATCACACGGCCGATCGCGGCCCGCGACTACTGGGCCAACACGCCCTTCAAGCGCTGGATCACCACCGAGGTGTTCAATGCGGTCTACGTGGAACGCAGCGCGGCGCCTGCAGTGACGCCCGTGGCAACTGCACCGGCCGAACGCGTCGAGCCCTCGATGGCGCCGATCGCGCCCACACAGTTGCCGTTAGTGCCGCCTGAACCGGTGGTCGAAGTGGGGCGGGTCAGCGCACCCGAGGGCCCCGACCCGCTGGCCCCGTTGATCGAGGCGCTGACCAGCGGCGACTCGATCATCATCTTTCCCGAAGGCACGCGAGGCCACACCGGCGAGCCGCAGAAGTTCAAGTCGGGCCTGTTCGCGCTCGCCCAGCAGTTTCCCGACGTGGTGCTGGTGCCTGCGTGGATCGACAACGTGCAGCGCGTGATGCCCAAGGGCGAGATCGTGCCGGTGCCGATCCTGTGCTCCGTCACCTTCGGCGCCCCGATCCAGCTGGCGCCGGGCGAAGAACGCCGGCCTTTCCTCGACCGCGCCCGCGAGGCTGTGATCGCGCTGCGCAGCGTCTGATCCTGTCCGTCCGAATCCGATGAACCAGTTCCTGCGCAGCCTCACCCCCACCCAGCAGGTGGCGACCCTTTTCCTGATCGTGTTCGGGGTGCTGGCGCTCGTGAGCATCGCGACGCTGCTGATCAGCTTGCGGGAGCGCCGCAACGCCGAACATGGCGAAGCCTGGCTGCGCGAGTTCAACGACTTCCGCAGCCTGCTGCGCACCACCTGGTTCATGGTGGTGGTGTTCTGGATCGGTTGGGCGCTGGGCCCGGGCGTGGCGACCGTGCTGTTCGGGCTCATCGCCTTTCTGGCGCTGCGCGAATTCATCACACTTTCGCCGACGCGCCGCGGCGACCACCGCAGCCTGATCCTCGTGTTCTTCGTGGTGTTGCCGGTGCAGTTCATCCTGGTCGGCACCGCACGTTTCGACCTGTTCACCGTGTTCATCCCGGTCTACGCGTTTATCGCGATTCCGGTGGTGAGTGCACTGTCCAACGACCCGAGCCATTTCCTCGAGCGCAACGCCAAGCTGCAATGGGGCGTGATGGTGTGCGTTTACGGCATGAGCCACGTGCCGGCGCTGCTGCTGCTGTCTTTCCCCGGATACGAAGGTAAGAGCGCGTTCCTCGTCTTCTTCCTGGTGTTCGTGGTGCAGACCTGCATGGTGGTGCAGCACCTGATCGCGCGCCGTTTCGCGTGGCTGCCGCCGGGCGCCGCCGACGACGCACCGGCGACGGGTCCGGCCGGACGCCTGCGCACAGTGCTGCGCCGCTGGCTGGCACGCGCGCCCTACGCGCCGAACGTCAGCCAGAGCTTCAACTGGGCCAGCTGGGCGACCGGCATGGGCATCGCCAGCGTGGTGGGTGCGCTGCTGTCCTTCATCACGCCTTTCAGGTTCGGACAGGCGCTCGCGATGGCGTTGATCGCCTGCGTCGCGGGCTCGATGGGCCATTTCGTGATGAAGGCGCTCAAGCGCGACCGTGGCATCCCCAACTGGGGACCGAAGGGCCTGGGCGTCACCGGCGCGCATGGCCTGCTCGACCGCGTCGACGCGCTGTGCTTTGCCGCACCGGTGTTCTTCCACTCGGTGCGGTGGTACTTTGGCGTCTGACACCTCACCCGGCACATGAGAGTTCTGGGCATCGACCCCGGGCTGCAGACCACCGGCTTCGGCGTGGTCGATGTCGAAGGCCAGGCATTGCGCTACGTGGCCAGCGGCACCATCAGCACAAAGCACCTGGCGCGCGGCGATCTGTCGGCACGGCTCAAGGTGTTGTTCGATGGCGTGACCGAGATCGCGGCACGCTACCAGCCCGATGCGTCCGCGGTGGAGATCGTGTTCGTCAACGTCAACAGGTGCAGGAGATGGTCAAGCGACTGCTCGACCTGCCCGGCCTGCCGGGCAGCGACGCGGCCGATGCGCTGGGCATCGCGATCACGCATGCGCAGGTCGGCCGCACGATGGCGCGGCTGAGCGAGGCCACGGCACTGGCGCGCACGACCAGCGGGATGTACAGGCAGGGGCGAACGCGCTGAGCCTTTTGGCGTCTACCGGAAGCGGCGCCTACCGAGGCGGTGTCAGGCGATGCGCTCGGCGATCAGCACCGCGAAGAAACCCAGCGCCGCCAGCAGCGTCCAGCGCAGCACGATCCAGCCGATGCGCTTGTATTTGACCTGCCCCGTGCCTGCATAGAACGCGAAGCACACGCCGGCAACGAGCAGCAGGAAAAGAATCGCCCAGCGGAACAGCAGCATGAAAACGCCTTCGACCTACCAGGCGCGCGCGATCTCGGCGAAGCCGGCGGGGGCCTGCCTGGCGTCGTCGAAGGTCACGATCTCCCACGCATCCTCGTGCAAAAGCAGTTCGCGCAGCAGCTTGTTGTTGAGCGCATGGCCCGAGCGGAACGCGGTGTAGGCCGCCAGCAGCGGGTGACCGACGATGTAGAGGTCGCCCATCGCATCGAGGATCTTGTGCTTGACGAACTCGTCGTCGTAGCGCAACCCGCCGGCATTGAGCACCTTGGTGTCGTCCATGACGATCGCGTTGTCGAGGCCGCCGCCGAGCGCCAGACCCTTGCTGCGCATGTACTCGACTTCCTTGGTGAAGCCGAAGGTCCGCGCACGCGCGATGTCGCGGCTGTAGGAGCCGCTGCCCAGATCGAACTCGACGCGCTGGCCGGTCGAGTTGACGACGCGATGGTCGAAGTCGATCTCGAAAGCCAGCTTGTAGCCGTGGTACGGCGCCAGGCGCGCCCACTTCTCGTTGGCGCCCTCGCCTTCGCGGACCTCGACCTGGCGGGTCACGCGGATGAATTTGCGCGCGGCCTTCTGCAGTTCGATGCCGGCGCTCTGCAACAGGAACACGAAGGACGAAGCGGATCCGTCGAGGATCGGCACTTCGTCGGCCGTGATATCAATGATCAGGTTATCGATGCCGAGGCCCGCGCAGGCCGACATGATGTGCTCGACCGTCTGCACCTTGGCGCCGCCGGTCGAGATGGTCGACGCCAGGCGCGTGTCGGTCACGGCCTCGGCCGTCATGCGGATGTCGACCGGCTCGGGCAGGTCGACGCGACGGAACACGATGCCGGTGTCGACCGGCGCGGGCCGCAGCGTGAGCTCCACCCTCTGCCCGCTGTGCAGCCCCACGCCCACGGCGCGGCTGATCGACTTGAGCGTACGTTGTTGCAACACGGCCGTGATTTTAGGAGCGCGAGGCGCATGGCGCACCGCGCGCCTCGCTATGTCCGCAATAGCCACAGACTGTGTCGCTTCGACGATCAGTCCGCCTGGCGGCGCAGGAACGCGGGGATCTCGAACCCGTCCATCCCGCCCGACGACAGCGCGTCGATCTTGGCGGCCGCGCGCGTGCGGTCCGGGTTGGTGCTCCAGACGTCCGGGCGGCCGTTGCGAACATAGGCCGGCACGTTGACCGGGTCGAAGCCCGTCTGGCCGTTGATCGGCTGGTAGATCGCCATGTTGTCGGTGCCCGTGCGAATCTGCGTCTCGTAGGTCGGCACGACCTTGAGGCTGGACTTCTGACGCGACAGGCCGGTGGCGACCACCGTCACGCGCATCTCGTCGCCCAGACTCTCGTCGTAGGCCGCGCCGTAGATCACGTGCGCGTCTTCCGCGGCGAAAGCGCGGATGGTCGTCATCGCGAGCTTCGACTCGTTCAGCTTCAGCGAACCCTTCGATGCCGTCACCAGTACCAGCACGCCCTTGGCACCCGACAGGTCGATGCCTTCGAGCAGCGGGCAGGCCACGGCCTGTTCGGCGGCGATGCGCGCGCGGTCCGGGCCGCTGGCCGCAGCCGTGCCCATCATGGCCTTGCCGGGCTCGCCCATCACGGTGCGCACGTCTTCGAAGTCGACGTTCACGCCGCCGTATTCGTTGATGATTTCCGAGATGCCGCCCACGGCGTTCTTGAGCACATCGTTGGCGTGCGCGAAGGCTTCGTCCTGGGTGATGTCGTCGCCCAGCACGTCGAGCAGCTTTTCGTTGAGCACCACGATCAGCGAGTCGACGTTGGCTTCGAGTTCGGCCAGACCGTCGTCCGCGTTCTTCATGCGGCGGCCGCCTTCCCAGTCGAAGGGCTTGGTCACAACGCCCACGGTCAGGATGCCCATTTCCTTCGCCACGCGGGCGATCACGGGAGCCGCGCCGGTACCGGTGCCGCCGCCCATGCCGGCGGTGATGAAGAGCATGTGCGCGCCGTCGATGGCCGCGCGGATCTCGTCGACGGCGAGCTCGGCCGCTTCACGGCCCTTGTCCGGCTTGCTGCCGGCACCCAGGCCGCTGCTGCCCAACTGGATGATCTTGTTCGCGTTGCTGCGCGTGAGCGCTTGCGCATCGGTGTTGGCACAGACGAACTGAACGCCCTGCACGCCACGCTCCATCATGTGGGCGACCGCGTTGCCGCCGCCGCCGCCGACACCGATCACCTTGATCTGCGTGCCCTGGTTGAATTCTTCCACTTCGATCATTTCGATGGCCATGTTCTAACTCCTTGAATTTGCAGTTGCCGTTTGTTTGAGAGGTTTCTTCTTGTCGTCGCTGTCAGTCACCGGATGAACGTCAGGATGGCGGCCCGGTGCGTCGCCATCGCTCGTTGAAATGACGCGGGGGCCCCGCACGCGCAAGCCAGAGTGGGTGGAACTTCATGGTCAGAAGTTCCCCACGATGAAGTCCTTGAAGCGGCCAAAGGCCGTCTTTACCGAACCGTTCTTTTGCGCCACCTTGAAGCCGCGCATGCGTGCGAAGCGGGCTTCCTCGAGCAGGCCCATCACGGTGGCTGCGCGGGGCTGCGCCACCATGTCTGAGAGCGCGCTCGCGTACTTGGGAATGCCGCGGCGCACGGGCTTGAGGAAGATGTCCTCGCCCAGTTCGATCATCCCCGGCATCACGGCGCTGCCGCCCGTGAGCACGATGCCCGACGACAGCACTTCTTCATAGCCCGACTCGCGCACCACCTGCTGCACGAGCGAGAAGATTTCCTCGATGCGCGGCTCGATCACGCCGGCCAGCGCCTGCTTGCTCAGCATGCGTGGGCCGCGGTCGCCGAGGCCCGGCACCTCGACCTGCGTCTCCGGGTCGGCCAGCAGTTGCTTGGCGCAGCCGTTCTCGACCTTGATGTCCTCGGCGTCCTTGGTCGGTGTGCGCAAGGCCATCGCGATGTCGCTCGTGATGAGGTCGCCGGCGATCGGGATCACCGCGGTGTGGCGGATCGCGCCATTGGTGAAGATCGCCACATCGGTGGTGCCCGCGCCGATGTCGACCAGGCACACGCCCAGCTCGCGCTCGTCCTCGGTCAGCACGGCCTGGCTCGAGGCCAGCGGGTTCAGCATGAGCTGATCGACTTCGAGGCCGCAGCGGCGCACGCATTTGATGATGTTCTCGGCCGCGCTTTGCGCGCCGGTCACGATGTGCACTTTGGCTTCGAGCCGCATGCCGCTCATGCCGATGGGCTCCTTCACATCCTGCCCGTCGATCACGAATTCCTGCGGCTCGACCAGCAAGAGGCGCTGGTCACTGGAGATGTTGATGGCGCGCGCCGTTTCCACCACGCGCGCCACGTCGGCCTGCGTGACTTCCTTGTCCTTCACCGCCACCATGCCGCTCGAATTGATGCCGCGGATGTGGCTGCCGGTGATACCGGTGTACACGCGGCCGATCTTGCAGTCGGCCATCAACTCGGCTTCTTTCAGTGCCTGCTGGATGCTCTGCACCGTGGCATCGATGTTCACGACCACGCCGCGCTTGAGGCCATTGCTCGGCGCCACGCCAAGCCCGGCGAGCTTGAGTTCGCCGCCCGGCAGCACCTCGGCCACCACCACCATCACCTTGGCGGTGCCGATGTCGAGGCCGACGACGAGGTCTTTGTATTCTCTGGGCATGATGTCCTCGGTTCGCTATTTTTTCTTGGGGTCGGTGACGACCGTGGTGACGCCGCGCAAGCGCAGCGCATAGGCTTCGTTGTGGCGCAGGTCCGCGCCTTCGACCGCGGCCATCGACCGGCCGTACTGGCTGGCCACCTGCGTCACGGTCTTCAAAAAGCTTTCGGTGCGCACAGAGATCTCGTCGCTCTGGCCGCGGCCCAGTTCGATGTCGGCACCGGTGTCGAGCACCGCGCGCCAGCTGCCGCGGCTCGACAGCACGAGTTCCTCGATCGTCAGTTCGCGCGCCTCGAACAGCGGCGCGAGCACGCGGTACATGCCGAGCACCTGACCCGCCTGGCCCGCGGGGCCATCGAGACGCGGCAGCTTGTCGTCGACCTCTGCCACGTTGGCCTCGAACACCTCGCCGTAGCCGTTGACCAGCTGCGAGCCGACCTCGTCGCCCCAGTGCGCCACAGGCACATGCTCGGTCAGCGTCGCGCGCAGCTTGTTGGGAAACTCGCGCCGAACGACCGCCTTGCGCACCCACGGAACCGATTCGAAGGCGGTGCGCGCGCGTGCCAGATCGACGGTGAAGAAGTTGCCCGACAGCTGCGGCGTCACATTCGCGCGCAGGGTGACGGCGTTGTTGTGTGTCACCTCGCCGTCGACCTTGATGCCGGCGATCGGGAAGAAGGGTTGACGCAGCACCCACCAGGCGCCCGCCGCCAGCAGCATGACCGTCGCCAGCACGAACACGAGGCTCGAGACGAGGTTCATGAGCTTGACGTCGAAAGGCACCGGGATTGCGTCGGCCATCAGAGCGTCCCCTTCGCGTCGAGCGTGGCGGCGGCGAGCACCTGCACGCACAGGTCTTCGTAGGCGATGCCCGCGGCGCGCGCGGACATCGGCACCAGCGAGTGGCTGGTCATGCCCGGCGACGTGTTCATCTCCAGCAGGAAGGGCTTGCGATCGCTCGCGCGGATCATCACGTCGGCGCGGCCCCATCCCCTGCAGCCGAGGGTGCGGTAGGCAGCCAGCGAGATGTGCTGGATCTCGCGCTCTTCGGCCTCGGGCAAACCGCTCGGGCAGTGGTACTTGACGTCGTCGGTGAAGTACTTGTTCTGGTAGTCGTAGGCCCCGGCCGGGGCCGCAATGCGCACGACCGGCAAGGCGCGCGCATCGAGGCCGCTGCCGAGCACGGCGCAGGTGACTTCCTCGCCCTCGATGAACTCTTCGCACAAGACGTCGGCGTCGTACTTCGCAGACAGAGTGACCGCGTCCTGCATCTGGCGGTCCACATCGTTCGGGCCCTCCACCTTCGTCACGCCGATGGACGAGCCTTCGCGCGGCGGCTTGACGATCAGTGGCAGGCCCAGTACATCGGGCACGGCACGGATCTGCTCGCGGCTTTGCTGGTCGAAAGCCAGGCGCACGTACTTCGGCGTCGGCAGGCCGTCGGCCTGCCAGATGCGCTTGGTCATGACCTTGTCCATTGCCACGCTGGACGCCATCACGCCCGAACCCGTATAGGGAATGCCCAGCAGTTCGAGCGCGCCTTGCACCGTGCCGTCCTCGCCGTGGCGGCCGTGCAGCGCGACGAAGCAGCGCGCGAAGCCGTCGTTGCGCAGTTCGACCAGATCGCGCGCGGCCGGATCGAAGGCATGCGCATCGACGCCGCGCGCACGCAGCGCAGCGAGCACGCCGTTGCCGGACATGATCGAGACTTCGCGTTCGGCCGAACTGCCGCCGAACAGCACAGCGACCTTGCCCAGGGTTCGAGGATCCACAAGACTCACAGTGCACGCCCCTCGCGCGTGAAGCGCTCTGATTGGGTGATGGAATGACCGCCGAGCTCGACCACGCGGGCGGGCACGGCACCGATCGAGCCGGCGCCCATGCAGACCACGACGTCACCATCGCGCGCGTTGTCCAGGATGGCTTGCGCCATCTCGCTGATGTCGTCCACGAAGACCGGCTCGACCTTGCCGCCGACACGCAGCGCGCGCGCCAGCGACCGGCCGTCGGCCGCCACGATGGGGGCTTCGCCCGCGGCATACACCTCGGCCAGCAGCACGGCGTCGGCGTTGCCGATGACCTTGACGAAGTCTTCGAAGCAGTCGCGCGTGCGGGTGTAGCGATGCGGCTGGAACGCCAGCACCAGCCGACGGCCGGGGAAGGCGCCCCGCGCGGCAGCGATGGTGGCCGCCATCTCGACCGGGTGGTGGCCGTAGTCGTCGATCACGGAGAAGTGTCCGCTGTCACGCGTGCCGCGCACGGCGACATCGCCGTAGCTCTGGAATCGCCGGCCCACGCCATTGAATTCGGCCAGGCCCTGTTGCACGGCTGCGTCCGGGATGCCGAGTTCAACCGCGACCGCGATGACCGAGAGCGCGTTGCGCACGTTGTGCTCACCCGGCAGGTTCAGCACGATGGGCAGGTCGGGCAGCGTGACACCGTTGCGGCGCTGCACGGTGAAGTGCATCTGTCCGCCGACGGCGCGCACATCGACCGCGCGCACCTGCGCGTCGGCGTTGAAGCCGTAGCTCGTGACCGGGCAGGTGACGTCGGCCACGATCTCACGCACGGCCGCATCGTCGGTGCAGAGGATGGCGACGCCATAGAACGGCATGCGGTGCAGGAAGTCGACGAAGGCCTTCTTCAGGTTCGCGAAGTCATGGCCGTAGGTCTCCATGTGGTCGGCGTCGATGTTGGTCACGACGGCCATCACGGGCAGCAGGTTCAGGAACGAGGCGTCGGACTCGTCGGCCTCGACCACGATGTAGTCGCCGCTGCCCAGCTTGGCGTTGGCGCCGGCGCTGTTCAGGCGCCCGCCGATCACGAAGGTCGGGTCGAGGCCGGCCGCCGCCAGAACGCTCGCCGCGAGGCTCGTGGTGGTGGTCTTGCCGTGCGTGCCGGCGATCGCGATGCCCTGCTTCAGGCGCATCAGTTCGGCCAGCATCAGGGCGCGCGGCACCACCGGGATCTTCTTCTCGCGCGCGGCGATGACTTCGGGGTTGTCCGCCTGCACGGCGGTCGAGGTGACGACGGCGTCGGCGCCGGCGATGTGCGCCGCATCGTGACCCACATGGGTCGTGATGCCCAGCGAAGCAAGCCGTTTGAGCGTCGCGCTGTCCGCCAGGTCGGAGCCCGAGATCCGGTAGCCCAGGTTCAGCAGGATTTCGGCGATGCCGCTCATGCCGGAACCGCCCACGCCGACGAAATGGATGTGACGAATGGCGTGCTTCATGCGAGATGCCTCTTTGCGCGCAGGTCGTCGGCGTGCTTCATGTTCTCGACGAAGTGGGCCATGTGGCGAATGGCGTGCTTCATGCGCGCCCTCCCTGCTTGCGGTGCGCCAGCGCTTCACAGGCACGCACCACCGCATCGACCGCTTCGGTCTTCTGCATGGTCTTGGCTTTCAATGCGCGCGCCACCAGCGTGGCGCGCTCCGTTTTCTGCAACAGGTCGGCGAGCAGCTCGGGCGTGAGCTCGCCCTGCTGCACCAGCCAGCCGCCGCCGGCGTCGACCAGGAAGCGGGCGTTGGTGGTCTGGTGGTCGTCCACCGCCGACGGGAAGGGCACGAACACCGCGGCCGCGCCCACGGCGGCGATCTCGGTGACGGTGCTGGCGCCGGCGCGCGCGATGATCAGGTCGGCCTCGGCATAGGCTTGGGCCGTGTCGTCGATGAAGGGTGTCAGTTCGCCTTCGACGCCTGCGGCCGCGTAGTTGGCGCGCAGCTCGTCGATCTGTTTGGCGCCGCTCTGGTGCGTGACGGTTGGCCGCACGTCCGGCGCGATGCGCGCCAAAGCCTTCGGCACCACGGCGTTGAGCGCCTTCGCGCCCAGGCTGCCGCCCACCACCAGCAGCTTGAGCGGGCCACTGCGCCCTGTGAAACGCTTCACCGGATCGGGCTGCGACGTGAACGCGGCGCGCAGCGGATTGCCGACCCACTGCGCGTTCTTCAGCACATCGGGAAAAGCGGTGAAGACACGGTCGGCCACGCTGGCCAGCACCTTGTTGGCCAAGCCCGCCACCGAGTTCTGCTCATGCAGCACGAGCGGCTTGTTGAGCAGCACGCCCATCATTCCGCCAGGAAAAGTGATGTAGCCACCGAGCCCGATGACCACGTCGGGCTGGACGCGGCGCACCACCGCAATGCTCTGGACGAACGCGCGCAGCAGCCGCAGCGGCAGCAACGCCACCGTGAGCGGGCCCTTGCCACGCAGGCCGCCGAACTGCACTGGCTCGAACGCAAAACCACGCGGCGGCACCAGCTTCTCTTCCATGCTGCCGGGCGCGCCGAGCCAATGCACACGCCAGCCGCGCTCGCGCAGCGCCTCGGCCACGGCGAGCCCTGGAAAGATGTGCCCACCGGTGCCGCCGGCCATGACGAGGGCGGTGTAGCTCATGCGCGGCCTCCCCGCATCAGCAGCCGGTTCTCGTAGTCGATGCGCAGCACGATCGCCAGCGCCACCACGTTCAGCAGGATGGCGGAGCCGCCGAAGCTCATCAACGGCAGGGTCAGGCCCTTGGTCGGCAGCGCGCCCAGGTTCACGCCCATGTTGATGAAGGCCTGGAAACCGATCCAGACGCCGACGCCTTGCGCCACGAGCCCGGAGAACACGCGGTCCAGCGCGATGGCCTGGCGGCCGATGTGCATGATGCGGCGCGTGAGCCAGAGGAACAGGCCGATCACCAGCAGCACGCCAACCAGGCCGAACTCCTCGCCGATCACGGCGAGCAGGAAGTCGGTGTGCGCTTCGGGCAGCCAGTGCAGCTTCTCGACGCTGCCGCCGAGACCCACGCCGAAGACTTCGCCCCGGCCGATCGCGATCAGCGAGTGCGACAACTGGTAGCCCTTGCCCAGCGCGTGCTCTTCGCTCCACGGATCGAGGTACGCAAAGATCCGCTCGCGCCGCCATGGGCTGCTGGCCACGATGGTGGCGAAGGCGGTGACCACCAGCGCGGCAATCACGAAGAACATGCGGGCATTCACGCCGCCGAGGAACAGGATGCCCATCGCGATGATCGCGATGACCATGAAGGCGCCCATGTCGGGCTCGGCCATCACCAGCATGCCGACCACCACCACCGCGATGCCCATCGGCATCACCGCGCGGAAGAAGCGCTCCTTGATGTCCATCTTGCGCACCATGTAGCTCGCGGCATACAGCACCATCGCGAGCTTGGCGAGTTCCGATGGCTGGAAGCGCATGAAGCCCAGCGGCAGCCAGCGGCGCGCGCCGTTGACGTTGATGCCGACCTGCGGAATCAGCACCGCGACCAGCAGCAACAGCGACACCACGAACAGCCAGGGCGCGGCGCGCTCCCAGGTCTTCATCGGGATCTGGAAGGCCAGCAGCGCCGCAATGCACGCGACGGCGAGCGACGCCGCGTGGCGCGTGAGAAAGAAGGCCGGGCTGTAGCCGGCGCGCGCGAAGCGCGGGCTGTCGGGCAGCGCGATCGACGCCGAGTACACCATGACCATGCCCCAGGCCATCAGCGCGATGGTCACCCAGACCAGCGCCTGGTCGAAGCCCAGCACACGCATCGGCGTGGCCTTGGTCTGCGTCATGCCGCCGCCGCCCAGGCGCACGGGCAGGTGCATCGGCAAGGCATCGATGCCGCTCTTGGCGCGGCTGAACCAGCCGCCGAAGCGTGGCGCCTTGTTGGGGGTCGCTGCGGCGCTGTTCATGCGGTCTCTCCACGGGCCGTTTCGGCGAGTGCCTGCACGGCCTCGCAGAACACCGCGGCGCGGTGGCCGTAGTTCGTGAACATGTCCAGGCTCGCGCAGGCCGGCGACAGCAGCACCGCATCGCCGGGCTGAGCCCGTTCGGCCGCCAGCGACACCGCTTCGGGCAGGGTGGCGGCATGCTGCATGCCGACGCCGGTGTCGGCCAGCGCGGCTTCGATCTGCGAGGCATCGCGGCCGATCAGCACCACCGCGCGCGCGTGGTCGCGCACGGGCGCGGCCAGCGGCGAGAAGTCCTGGCCCTTGCCGTCACCGCCGAGGATCACGACCAGCCGGCGGTCTTCGCCCAGGCTGCCGAGGGCCGCCACGGTGGCGCCGACGTTGGTGCCCTTGCTGTCGTCGAAGTATTCGACGTCATCGATCACGGCAATCGATTCCACGCGGTGCGGCTCGCCGCGGTACTCGCGCAGGCCATAGAGCATGGGCGCCAGCTGGCAACCCGCGGCGCTGGCGAGCGCGAGCGCGGCAAGTGCGTTGAGGGCGTTGTGCCGCCCGCGGATGCGCAGGGCATCGGCCGGGAGCAGTCGCTGCAGGAACACCTCTTCGGCTTCCGCTGCGGCGCCGCGCTTGCGCTTGATGGTTTCGTCGGCCTCGAGCGCGCGCACCAGCCACGTCATCCCGTTGACACGTTCGATGCCAAAGTCGGTCGGCCGCAGCGGCAAGCCGGCACCGAAGGTGACATGCGCGCGCACCTGCGGGCGCTGCAGCTTGACGCGCACCGGCGGCGGCAGCATCTGCAGCACCGCGGCATCGTCGCGGTTGAGCACCATGAGCCCGCGCTCGCCAAAGATGCGCGCCTTCGCGGCAGCGTAAGCGGCCATGTCGCCGTGCCAGTCGAGGTGGTCCTGCGACAGATTGAGCACGGTCGCGGCCGTGGGCTCGAAGTCCTGCACGCCATCGAGCTGGAAGCTCGACAGTTCGAGCACCCAGACCTCGGGCAGCGTGTCGGCGTCGATGTGCGCGGCCAGCGTGTCGAGCAGCGTCGGCCCGATGTTGCCGGCCACGGCCACCGTCTTGCCCGCGGCTTCGACCAGCTGGCCAGTGAGCGCGGTCACGGTGGTCTTGCCGTTGGTGCCGGTGACGGCCAGCACGGCCGGCGTGTAGCCCTTCGGCGCTCCCAGGGGCGGCGCGATGACCGGCAAGGTCGCTTCGTCCTCGGGTGCCGGCGCCGCGGCGGGCACCGAGAGCTCGGCGATGCGCGCGACGAATTCGGCTGCCTCGCGCGCTGCGGTGTGCACGGAAGCCTTGGGCGAGGGGGTCGCCGGTTCCTGCTTTGCCGATGCATCGCCGGGTGCGGCGACGCGGTCGCCCGATGGCGATGCGTGTGGCTCGGCAGGCGCTTCGGGCGATGGTTCCAGCGATGGTTCCAGCGATGGCTCCGACGCTTCTTCGACCTGTGCATTCGCAGCAGACGGCGTGGCCTCAACGACGTCGTCCTGGCTTTGGCTCTCGCTTTCGGGTGCGGTCACCGCAGCTTCGTTCGTTGGAGACGCGAGCGCGTCTTCCGTCGCAGCGCTTTCAGTCTCCACCGGCACGTTCTGGGCGGCTTGCACCTCCGGCGCTTCGTCTGCCACAGCGGCTTCGACGGTGCGCAGATCTTTCAGCGCACGCGCAAACAGATCGAGTTCGCCACCGACCGGCAGACCGGTCGCACGCGCGGCATCGACCACCGGCGCGAGCATCGCCGGCGAAAGACCCGGTGAGCAGTAGACCGCCCGCACGGCCGTGCCTTCGATCAGCGCCGCGGTCAGCGGCCCACCGACGAACGCGACCGCGGGCAACTCCTGGCGCAGCGTCGCGAGCGTGGCGGGCGCTTCGCGCGTGTCGGCCACGGTCACCGTCGCGCCATGCCGAACGCACCAGCGCGCCATCGCCAGCCCGGACGCACCGAGGCCGAGGATGAGGACGGGGAGATCGTTCAGGTGACGCATGGTTCGCTCACCGGAGCTTCAGCGTGGAAAGACCCACGAGGCACAGCAGCATCGTGATGATCCAGAAGCGCACCACGACTTGCGTTTCGCGCCAGCCGCTCTTTTCGAAGTGATGGTGCAAGGGTGCCATCTTCAGCACGCGGCGGCCCTCGCCATAACGTTTCTTCGTGTATTTGAAGTAAGTGACCTGTGCCATCACCGAAATGGCTTCAACCACGAAGATGCCGCCCATGATGAAGAACACGATCTCCTGGCGCACGATGACGGCGATGGTGCCGAGCGCGCCGCCGAGCGCGAGCGCGCCCACGTCGCCCATGAACACTTGCGCCGGATGCGTGTTGAACCACAGAAAGGCCAGGCCCGCGCCAGCCATGGCCGAGCAGAACACCAGCAATTCGCCCGAACCGGCGATGTGCGGAAACAGCAGGTAGCGCGAATAGACGACGCTGCCGGTCACATAAGCGAACACACCGAGCGCCGAGCCGACCATCACGACCGGCATGATGGCGAGGCCGTCGAGGCCGTCGGTGAGGTTGACCGCATTGCTCGAACCGACGATCACCAGGTAGGTCAGGATCACGAAACCGATGCCGCCCAGCGGATAGCTGATCTCCTTGAAGAACGGCACCAGCAAGTTGATCTTGGGCGGGAAGTCGAGATCGAAGCCCGACTGCACCCACGCGTAGAACAGCTCGATCACGCGCCAGTTGGAGCTCTCGGAGATGCTGAACAGCAGATAGAAGGCCGCGACCAGACCGACCAGCGATTGCCACAGGTACTTCTCGCGCGAACGCATGCCTTCGGGGTCCTTGCGCACCACCTTGCGCCAGTCGTCGACCCAGCCGATGGCACCGAAGCCCAGCGTGACCCAAAGCACGATCCACACGAAACGATTGGACAGGTCAAACCACATCAGCGTGGCGAAGGCGATCGAGAACAGCACCAGCACGCCGCCCATGGTCGGCGTGCCGCTCTTGGTCAGGTGCGTTTCCATGCCGTAGCCGCGCACCGGCTGGCCGATCTTGAGCGCGGCCAGGCGGCGGATCACGAAGGGGCCGGCCGCCAGGCCGAGCAACAGCGCGGTCAGCGCGGCCATCAGGGCGCGGAAGGTCAGGTACTGGAACACGCGCAGGAAACCGAACTCCGGCGACACGGTCTGCAACCACTGGGCAAGACTCATCAGCATGTGGTTTCGCGCGGCGCATGCGTCATGACCGGCCTCCTTCTTCTTGTTGTTGATGCGCGTGTGCGCCGATGGCCTGCACCACACGCTCCATCTGCATGAAGCGCGAGCCCTTCACCAGCACGCTGGCCGTGTCGGGCAATTGCGCCAGCACCGCCGCGTTCAGCGCCTCGATGCCGTGGAAGTGACGGCCGGTCGGCGCAGCACCGAAGGCTTTGACCGTGTACCGCGATTCGTCGCCGAGCGCGAACAGCACGGGAATGCCGCGCTCCCGCGCGCACGTGCCGATCTCGGTATGGAAAGCTTCGCCCTGGTCGCCGACCTCGCCCATGTCGCCCAGCACCAGCAGTTGCGGCGCAGGCAGGCTGGCCAGCACGTCGATGGCAGCGCGGACCGAATCGGGATTGGCGTTGTAGGTGTCGTCGACCAGCGTCAGCGTGCGCTCGCCCGGCAACGCGAGCTCGATGGCGCGCGAGCGCCCTTTCACCGGCTCGAAGGCGCTGAGCCCCTCGCCGATCTGTGACGGCGTCACGCCCGCGGCCAGCGCGCAGGCGGTGGCCGCGAGCGCGTTGATCACGTTGTGGCGGCCGGCGATAGAGAGGCGGCAATCGATGGCGCCGGCCGCGGTGCGGATGCGCACTTGCCAGGCGCCCTGCGACCAGTTCGCCGCGAGCAAGCCGACATCGGCTCCGTCGTCTTCGCCGAACGTGACGCAGCGGCGCGGGCCACCCTGCCCGGCCAGGTCGCGCCAGAGCGCGCTGAACGGATCGCCATGCGGAAAGACCGCAGTGCCGTCGACCGGCAGGCTGTCGAACACCGCCGCGTTCTCGCGCGCCACCGCTTCGACCGTCGCCATGAATTCCTGGTGCTCGCGCTGCGCGTTGTTGACCAGCGCCACGGTCGGCTTCGCCATTGCGGCGATGCGCGCGATCTCGCCGGGGTGGTTCATGCCGAGCTCGACCACGGCCAGGCGGTGCGTTTCGCGCAGGCGCAGCAAGGTCAGCGGCACACCGATCTCGTTGTTGAAGTTGCCGGCGGTCGCCAAAGCGGCATTGCCGCAGGCGGCACGCAGGATCGACGCGATCATCTGCGTCACCGTGGTCTTGCCGTTGCTGCCGGTGACGGCGATCAGCGGCAGGTCGAAGCGGCGGCGCCAGGCGGCAGACAGCGCACCGAGCGCGACCAGCGCGTCGGGTACTTCCATGCCCGGCAAGCCGGCTGCGTCGAGTCCGCGTTCCGCGATGGCCGCCGCAGCACCGCTGACGCGCGCGTTGGCCAGAAAGTCATTGGCATCGAAACGCTCGCCGCGCAGCGCGACGAAGAGGTCGCCGGCCGCCAGCGTGCGCGTGTCGGTGTGCACGCGCGTGATCGGCGTCGCGGCATCGCCCACCATGCGGGCGCCAGGCAGCCAGGCGTGCAGCTGGCCGAGGGTCATCATGACGGGCGTGCTCATGCCGCACCTCGCCGGTTCAGCGCATCGAGCGCTTGGGCACGGTCGGAGAACGCGAAGCGTTCGCCTGCGATCTCCTGCCATTCCTCGTGGCCCTTGCCAGCGATCAGCACCACGTCGTTCGGCGCTGCCTGGGCGAGGACGTCGGCGATCGCGGCGGCGCGGTCGGGCTGCACCTGGGCCGCCTGCGGGCGCGACAGGCCCAGCAGCACCTGCGCAATGATGGCATCGGGCTTCTCGCTGCGCGGGTTGTCGCTGGTCACGACCACATGGTCGGCCTGCGTTTCCGCGACGGCGGCCATCATCGGGCGCTTGATCGGATCGCGGTCACCGCCGCAGCCGAACACGCACCACAGCGCACCGCCGCGCTGCGCTGCCAGCGGCCGCAGACCGGCCAGCGCCTTGTCGAGGGCGTCGGGCGTGTGGGCGTAGTCGACCACCGCCAGCGGCGCGCCGGCCGCGCCGATGCGCTCCATCCGACCGGGCACGCTGCTCAAACCGGTGCAAGCGGCCACCGCCTGCGTCAGCGGGATGCCGAGCGCGCGCAGGGTGCCGATCACGCCGAGCAGGTTCGCGACGTTGTACTGGCCGATGAGCTGGGTCGACAGCAGTGCGGGCGCGTGCCCCTGTTCGATCACAGAGAAGCGCAGCCCTTCGCTGTCGTAGCCGATGTCCGCGGCCATCAAGCGCGCCGGCGTGCCAGCGGCAGACAGCGTCCAGACGTCGAGCGCGCCGACGCCGCTCTCGAGGAGGTTCGCGACCAGGCTGGCGCCGCGCACGTCGTCGATGTTCACGACTGCCGCGCGCAACCCGGGCCAGCGGAACAGCTCGGCCTTCGCTTCCCAGTAGGCGTCCATGCTGCCGTGGTAGTCGAGGTGGTCCTGCGTGAAGTTGGTGAACACCGCGACGCGGATCTCGCAGCCGTCGAGCCGGCGTTCGGCGATGCCGATCGACGAAGCTTCCACGGCGCAGGCGCCAAAGCCACGCGCCACGAGGCTGCGCAGCTCGCGCTGCAAGGTCACCGGGTCGGGCGTGGTGAGGCCGGTGTAGGTGAGCGCGGGCGGCGCGCCGATGCCGAGCGTGCCGACCACCGCGCACGGGCCGAGGCTGCCTTGGCGCGACAGCGCTTCGGCCAGCCACCAGGCGGTCGACGTCTTGCCGTTGGTGCCCGTCACGGCGAGCAGCGCCAACTGCGTCGACGGCTGGCCGTAGAACCACGACGCGATCGGGCCGGTCGCGGCCTTGAGGCCCGCGTACGCGGCCACAGCGTCTTCGCTGTCGAAACCGAAGGCGTCGGCGCCTTCGCGCTCGACCAGGCAGGCCGCCGCGCCTTGCGTCAGCGCCGCAGGCACATGCGCGCGACCATCGGTGGCAGCGCCCGGCCAGGCGATGAAGCCATCGCCCTCACCCACCTGCCGGCTGTCGGCATGCAGGTGCCCCGGCACGCACGAACGCAACCAGTGCGCGGCTTCCGGTGGGGTGGCGAGGCGGACGGCGTCCATCAGAAGCTCTCTTCCACGCCGTCGGTGACCACCAGCGGCTTGACGGCCAGGTCCGGCGGCACGTTCATCATGCGCAGCGTCTGTTGAACGACCTCGCTGAACACGGGCGCGGCCACCAGACCGCCGAAATACTGGCCGGCGCTCGGCTCGTCGATCATCACCGCGACGATGATGCGCGGCTTCTCGATCGGTGCCATGCCGGTGAACCACGAGCGGTAGCGATTGCTCGCATAGCCCTTGCCGACCTGCTTGTGCGCGGTACCCGATTTGCCGCCGACCGAATAGCCGATGGTCTGCGCGCGCTGGCCCGTGCCGCCGGGGCCGGCGGCCATCTGCAGCATCTTGCGCACCGCGTGCGCGTTCTCGGCCGAGAACACCTTGACGCCGGCTGCGGCATCGGGGCTCTTGAGAATGGTCGCCGGGATGATCTCGCCGTCGTGCGCGAAGGCCGTGTACGAGTGGGCCATCTGGAACAGCGAGGCCGACAGGCCATAGCCGTAGGACATCGTGGCCTGCTCGACCGGCTTCCATGTCTTCCAGGGCCGGAGGCGGCCGGTGACCGCACCGGGGAACTGCAGTTGCGGCTTCTGACCATAGCCGAGCGCGGTGTAGGTGTCCCACATCTCGTGCGGCGTCATCTTCTGCGCGATCTTCAGCGCGCCCACGTTGCTCGACTTCTGGATCACGCCTTCGACCGTCATCGTGCCGTAGTTGTGCGTGTCGCGGATGGTGAAGCCGCCGAGCTGGTAGCGACCCGGGCCGGTATCGATCAGGGTCTGCGGCTTGATGCGGCCGGCCTGCAGGGCCATCGCGACAGTGATGGGCTTCATCGTCGAGCCGGGCTCGAAGGTATCGGTGAGTGCGCGGTTGCGCAACTGCTCGCCAGTGAGGTTCTGGCGCTTGTCGGGCACGTAGCTCGGGTAGTTGGCCAGCGCCAGCACCTCGCCGGTGACGGCATCGAGCACCACCACACTGCCGGCCTTGGCCTTGTTCGCGGTCACCGCATCGCGCAGCTTCTGATACGCGAAGAACTGCACCTTGCTGTCGACGCTCAGCTGGATGTCCTTGCCGTCCAGCGGCGGCACGGTTTCGCCCACGCCTTCGACCACGCGGCCCAGGCGGTCCTTGATGACGCGGCGCGAGCCGGCCTTGCCGCCCAGGTCCCTGTTGAACGCAAGCTCGATGCCTTCCTGACCGTTGTCTTCGACGTTGGTGAAGCCAACCACGTGCGCGGCCGCCTCGCCTTCGGGGTACTGGCGCTTGTATTCCTTGCGCTGGTAGATGCCCTTGACGTTGAGCGCGGCGATTTCCTTGGCGACCGGCTCGTCGACCTGGCGCTGGATCCAGACGAAGGTCTTGTCTTCGTCGGCCAGCTTCTTGTCGAAGTCTTTCTGCGACATGCCCAGCAACTTGGCAATCTGACGCAGCTTGGCCTTCACCGCCGGATCGTCGCGCTCCACGTCTTCGGGAATGGCCCAGATGCTCGGCGCCACCACGCTGGACGCGAGGATCAAGCCGTTGCGGTCGAGGATGCGACCGCGGTTGGCGGGCAGCTCGAGCGTGCGGGTGAAGCGCACTTCACCTTGGCGCTGGAAGAAGTCGTTGCCGATCACTTGAACGTAGGCCGCGCGGGCGGCCAACACCAGGAAGCCCAGCGCGATCGCGGCAACGATGAACTTGCTGCGCCACACGGGCGTCTTGCTGGCCAGCAGCGGGCTGGTCGTGTACTGGACGCTGCGGCGGCTCATCGGGCGGGCCTCTGCAAGGACGAGGTGCGCGGCGGCGTAGCCGGCGTCTCCACCGGCGCGACGGCCGGGATCACGGTGCCATCGGGCCGCACGTACTGCGTGATGGCCGGCGTGGTCGTGCGCATCTTCAGCTGTTCCTTGGCCAGCCGCTCCACGCGCAGCGGCGTCGCCTGGGCGCGCTTCTCGACCTGCAGGCGATCGTGGTCGGTCTCGAGGCGGCGCGCTTCCTGTTGCGTGCGATGCAGCTCGGTGAAGAGCTGGCGCGAGCGGTATTGCGTGTGCACCAGGTACAGCGCGGTCGCCATCACGGCCATCAGCAGGAGGATGTTCAGACGCACCATGTCAGCGCGCCTCCGTGCGTTCGGCCACGCGCAGGATCGCGCTGCGCGCGCGCTTGTTGCCCGCCACTTCGGCGGCCGACGGCTTGATCCGGTCGAGCACGCGCAGCTTCATCACCTTCGGCGCGGCAAAGGGCGCACGGCGGTCGTAGACCTCCTTCGAATGCTTGGCGATGAACTGCTTGACGATCCGGTCTTCCAGCGAGTGGAAGCTGATCACCGCGAGCCGGCCCTGGGGTTGCAACACGTCAAGGCTCGCTTCTAGCGCTTGTTGCAGCTCTTCAAGCTCGGCGTTGATGAAAATCCGAAGAGCCTGAAATGTGCGCGTTGCAGGGTTCTGGCCCTGCTCGCGGGTTTTGACCGTGCCAG
>SEGS01000073.1 GCA_004210915.1 Variovorax sp.
GGCCGCCAGCACGGTGGCGATGGCCGCCGTCAGCGTGGTCTTGCCATGGTCCACGTGACCGATGGTGCCCACGTTCACGTGCGGCTTGGTACGGGTGAATTTTCCTTTTGCCATTTTTCGACTCCGAAAAAAACGATATCAACGAATGCGAAGCGGGTTGCAGAGACGCGCTCTGCAACCCTCGAAACTGGTGCCCTTTGCGGGAATCGGACCCGCGACCTCTCCCTTACCAAGGGAGTGCTCTACCACTGAGCCAAAAGGGCGCTTGCTAACCAACATACGCATCCAACGGCGAACCGGGTTCTGGAGCGGGAGACGGGAATCGGACCCGCGTCATCAGCTTGGAAGGCTGGGGTTCTACCATTGAACTACTCCCGCATCGGGGGCATTCGATACACCCAAGCGCGAAATCCAAACGCTCTTACTGAAACCAAATTCATCGCTGGTGGAGAGGGCTGGATTCGAACCAGCGTACTCGTTAGAGGGCAGATTTACAGTCTGCTGCCATTAACCACTCGGCCACCTCTCCGGCGAACCTCGGAATATAGCATGATTCCGGGGCATCAGCGAGACGCCTGTGCACCAAAGACACACGCGCCATCGCAAGGCCGCGATTGTCGCAGATGCCGTTACCCCGGCTTGTTCCCGGACTGCAACACCTCTTGGGCCAAGCGCCACGCCCGGGCCTGGCTGAAGTGGCCGCAACCGATGAACGGGAGCGGCGGCCGCAACGCCGAGAGCGGCGACGGGTGGTTGGCAACCAGCACCTTGTGGCGCGATGCGTCGATCAGCGCCCGCTTGCTTTGTGCATGGGCGCCCCACAACATGAAAACGACGGCGCGCTCACCCTGCGCGACGTGCCGAATCACCGCGTCGGTCAACGCCTCCCATCCCCGGTTGGCGTGGCTGGCCGGCTGGGCCTCTTCCACGGTCAGGCAGGTGTTGAGCAAGAGCACGCCACGCGTCGCCCAGCTCACCAAGCTGCCGCCCGGCACCGGAAACGCGGGCGGTGGCGTACCCAGATCGCGCTGCAGTTCCTTGAAGATGTTGCGCAGCGAGGGTGGCAGGGCCACGCCCGGCGCGACCGAGAAAGCCAGGCCCTCGGCCTGGCCGCGTCCGTGGTACGGATCCTGCCCGAGAATCACGACGCGGACATCGCGCGGCGGCGTGAGTTCGAGCGCGCGCAGCGGCTGCGGGGGAAAGATGACGGCGCCAGCCTTGAGGCGTTCATCCAGAAACGCCCGCAATTTTTGCCCCGCGGCGCCCTCGAAGAAATCATCCACCAACGCCCGCCATCCAGGCGCCACGGGCCACCGGGCTGGATCGGCGGTCGTGAGTTGGTCCAGCGCGCTCACTTGAAGAGGTCTGCGAGCGCCTCGCCGGGCTCCGGAGCGCGCATGAAAGTCTCGCCCACTAGAAACGCATGGATGCCCGCCGCACGCAGGGTGGCAACGTCTTCGCGCCTCGCGATGCCCGATTCGGTGACCAGCAGCCGGTCGGACGGCAGCTTCGGCAACAGGTCGATCGTGGTCTGGATCGACACCTCGAAGTTGCGCAGATTCCGGTTGTTGACACCGACCAGCCGCGTCTTGAGCTTCAGCGCACGGGCGAGTTCGGCCTCGTCATGCACTTCCACCAGCACCGCCATGCCGAGCCCCAGCGCGATGGACTCGAAGTCCTTCATCTGCGCATCGTCGAGGCACGCAGCGATCAGCAAGATCGCATCGGCGCCGATCGCCCGCGACTCATAGATCTGCCACGCATCGACCATGAAATCCTTGCGCAGCACCGGCAGTTCGCACGACGCGCGCGCCTGCTTCAGATAGTCGATGCTGCCCTGGAAGAACTGCTTGTCGGTGAGCACCGAAAGACAGGCGGCGCTGACTTCGCCATCGCCTTCGGCATAGCTCTGCGCGATGTCCGCCGGGATGAAATCGGCCCGGATCACGCCCTTGCTCGGGCTGGCCTTCTTGACCTCGGCGATCACGGCTGCGTGGCCCGCTGCGATCTTCGCGCGCAGCGCGCCTTCGAAGTCGCGCGTGAGCACGCGGCTCTCGGCATCGAAGCGGATGGCGTCGAGCGGCATGCGCTGTTTCGCCGCAGTCACCTCCTGGTGTTTGACGGCAACGATCTTGTCGAGGATGTCGGACATGCTCAATTTCCTCCTGCGGTCGCTGTGGCGCTGACGAGCGCCGCCAGCTTGGCCTTCGCCGCGCCGGATTCGAGCACCGCGCGCGAACGCTCGATGCCTGCGCCAATGGAATCGACCACGTTGGCCGCGTACAGCGCGGCACCCGCGTTGAGCACGACGATGTCGCGCGCCGGGCCCGGCTGGTTGTCGAGCACGCTCATCAACATCGCCTTCGACTGCTCGGGCGTCTCCACACGCAGGACGCGGTTGCTCGCCATCGAGAAGCCGAAATCTTCGGGATGCAGTTCGTACTCGCGGATCTCGCCGTCCTTGAGTTCGCCGACCAGCGTGGCCGCACCCAGCGAGATCTCGTCCATGCCATCGCGGCCGTAGACCACCAGCGCATGTTCGGTGCCCAAACGCTGGAGCGCGCGGATCTGGATGCCGACCAGGTCGGCGTGGAACACGCCCATCAACATGTTCGGCGCGCCGGCCGGATTGGTCAGCGGGCCGAGGATGTTGAAGATGGTCTTGATGCCCAGTTCCTTGCGCACCGGTGCCACGTTCTTCATCGCCGGATGGTGGTTCGGCGCGAACATGAAGCCGATGCCGACATCTTCGATGCACTGCGCGATCTGCTCGGGCTTGAGGTTGATGTTGACGCCCAGCGACTCCAGCACGTCCGCGCTGCCCGACTTGCTCGACACGCTGCGCCCGCCGTGCTTGCTGACCTTGGCACCACCGGCCGCCACGACGAACATCGAGCAGGTCGAGATGTTGAAGGTGTGCGAGCCGTCGCCGCCAGTGCCGACGATGTCGACCAGATGGGTCGTGTCCTTCACCGGCACCTTGGTCGATACCTCGCGCATCACCTGCGCGGCCGCGGTGATCTCGCCGATGGTTTCTTTCTTCACGCGCAGGCCGGTGATCAGCGCGGCCATCATCACAGGGGAGCACTCGCCACTCATGATGAGCCGCACGATGTGGAGCATCTCGTCGTGGAACACCTCGCGGTGTTCGATGGTGCGCTGGAGCGCTTCCTGGGGGGTGATCATGGTGACTCTCCTCTGTGTTTGTCTGCGTCAATGGCCGGTGCGAACCGCCGGCGCCTCGGTGAATGCGAGCTTCAGGCCGAAGCCGATGAACAGGACACCGGCCGCGCGGTCAAGCCAGTGCATGCCTTGCTGCACGGCGCCGCGGCGCGCCATCCAGCCCGCGGCCAGTGCCCATCCCACGTTGATCGGGATCGCGTTCAGGTTGAACAGCACGCCGAGCAGCACGAAGTACAGCGCCTTCGGTTCGGCATCCAGCGCAATGAACTGCGGCACGAAAGCCAGGAAGAACAGCGCGACCTTGGGATTGAGGACGTTGGTCCAGAAGCCGCCGAGAAAGACGGCCTTCAGGCTGCGAATCGGCGTGCTATGCGTCGCAGCCACGTTCAGTGGCGCGGGCGGCGCGGCACGCGACAGCACCATCCGCAGGCCCAGATAGAGCAGGTATGCCGCACCGATGTACTTGAGCACCGTGAACGCCGAGGCCGACGTGGCCATCAGCGTGCCGACGCCGACCGCTGCCGCGAAGATGTGAACGAAGCAGCCGGCCGTGACGCCGAACCCCGCCACGATGCCGGCGCGCACGCCGGCGCGCAGCGACTGGCTGACGATGTAGAGCACATCGGGGCCGGGCGTGAGGTTGAGCAGCCAGCCGGCGGCGATGAAGGCGAGCAGATGCGGGAGGTCAGGCATCGCGGGCTCGCGGCGTCAGGCTTTGAAGAATCCGCGGATGGCCGCCACGGCACGGTCCACGCCGGCCGCGTCCACGTCCAGATGCGTCACGAAACGCAGGCGATAGAGGCCCGTCGCCAGGATGCCCTGCGCATTCAGGCTGGCGATCAGTTCCGCCGAGCGCGAGTGCGCCGCCCCGGTGAGGTCGACGAACACGATGTTGGTGTGCGGCGCCTCCACGGCCAGGCCTTCGATGCCGGCCAGACCGGCAGCCAGGCGCTGCGCAAGCGCATGGTCCTCCGCGAGACGGTCGATATGGTGGTCGAGCGCATGCGATGCCGCTGCGGCCAGCAGACCCGCCTGCCGCATGCCGCCGCCCGCCATCTTGCGGATGCGATGGGCGCGCGCGATGAAGTCCTTGCTGCCGCACAGCGCCGAGCCGATGGGCGCGCCGAGGCCTTTGCTGAAGCAGACCGAGACGCTGTCGAAGCACTGCGTGATGCGCCGGGCTTCAGCCCGCACGTCGCCGCCTGTCAGCGCGGCTTGCGCGGTGGCCGCGTTGAAAAGGCGCGCGCCGTCGAGATGGCGTTGCAACCCTTTCGACTTGGCGAGTTCGGTCGCGGCTTGCACATAGTCGAAGGGCAGCAGCTTGCCACCCAGCGTGTTTTCCAGCGACAGCAGCCGCGTGCGCGCGAAGTGCGCGTCGTCGGGTTTGATCGCCGCCTCGATCTGCGCGAGCGGCAGCGTGCCGTCGGGCGCGTGGTCGAGCGGTTGCGGCTGCACGCTGCCGAACACCGCCGCGCCGCCGCCCTCCCAGCGGTACGCGTGCTGCTGCTGGCCGACGATGTATTCGTCGCCGCGGCCGCAATGCGACAGGACCGCGCAGAGGTTGCTCTGCGTGCCCGTCGGCACGAACAACGCGGCCTCGAAGCCGAGCATGGCGGCCACTTTTTCCTGCAGCGCATTGACGCTCGGGTCGGCGCCGAACACGTCGTCGCCGAGCGGCGCCGCGGCCATCGCGGCGCGCATCGCGGGCGTCGGTTGGGTGACGGTGTCGCTGCGCAGGTCGATGGTGTTCATGCGATCAGTCCAGGAAGTTCTTGAGCAGCGCGTGGCCATGCTCGGTAAGGATCGATTCGGGATGGAACTGCACGCCCTCAATCCGCACGTCATGCGCAAAGCCGGTGTGGCGCACGCCCATGATCTCGCCGTCGTCGGTCCAGGCGGTGAGCGCCAGCTCTTTCGGGCAGCTCGCGCGCTCGATCGACAGCGAGTGGTAGCGGTTGACCGTGAAGCGCTCGGGCAGGCCCGCGAACACGCCTTCGCGCGTGGTCGTGATCTCGCTGGTCTTACCGTGCATGAGCTGCTGCGCCCGCACGATCTTGCCGCCGAAGGCCGCGCCGATGGCCTGATGCCCCAGGCACACGCCGAGGATCGGCAGCTGGCCGGCAAAGGCCTCGATCGCCGCCACCGACACGCCCGCCTCCGCCGGCGAACATGGGCCGGGTGAGATCACCAGTCGACCCGTACCGGCGGCGAGCCGTTCGCCGATGCCGGCAACCGTGATCTCGTCGTTGCGAACCACCTCGACATCGGCGCCGAGTTCGCCGAAGTACTGCACGATGTTCCAGGTGAAGGAGTCGTAGTTGTCGATCATCAGCAGCTTCATGGCTTGACTCCGATCCGGTGCACGCCCTTCACCACGGGAAAGACGTTGAAGTTGATCAACAGGCCGACCCGGTGGCCCGACAGCCGCACCGCCGCTTGCGCCTGCACACGGTGCAGCTCGGTCAGCGCGTCGACCGCCCGCACCTCCACCACCACCTGCTCTTCGACGATAAAGCCGGCGCGGCACACCTCGCCGAGCGCCCGGCCCTTGTAGGCGGCCGGCACCGGCACGTCGCGCACGAAACCGATCTCGCGTTCGGCCAGTTCAATGGCCAGCGCGGCGGCGTACACGTCTTCCGACAGCCCCGTGCCCAGCACCCTCTGCACCTCGACGGCGGCGCCGATGATGTCGTGCGAAAAGTCGTTGCTCTGCGTATCGTCGGCCATCATTCGAGTCCCTCTTCGACCAGTTCGGCCGCCCGCAACAGGGCGCGCGCCTTGGCTTCAGTTTCTTTCCATTCCAGCTCGGGCACCGAGTCGGCCACCACCCCGGCGGCGGCCTGCACGTGCAGCACCTGGTTCTTGATGATGCCGGTGCGGATCGTGATTGCGACGTCCATGTCGCCCGCATAGCTGATGTAGCCGCAGGCGCCGCCGTAGAGGCCGCGCTTGACCGGCTCGAGCTGGTCGATCAGTTCCATCGCGTGCACCTTGGGCGCACCGGTCAGCGTGCCGGCCGGAAAGGTCGCTTTCAGCACGTCGATGGCGGTCATGCCGTCCTGCAGGGTGCCTTCGACGTTGCTCACGATGTGCATCACGTGGCTGTAGCGTTCGACGGCGAAGGCTTCGGTGACTTTCACGGTGCCGGTCTTGGCGATGCGGCCGATGTCGTTGCGCGCCAGGTCGATCAGCATCACGTGCTCCGCGCGCTCTTTCGGGTCATTGATGAGCTCGACCTCGGCCGCCTTGTCCAGTTCGATCGACGCGCCGCGCGGTCGCGTGCCGGCCAGCGGGCGGATGGTCACCTTCTGTTCGCCGTCGCCCATGTTTTCCTGGCGCACCAGGATTTCGGGTGAGGCCGCGACCACATGGAAATCGCCCATGTTGTAGAAGAACATGTAGGGCGACGGGTTCATCGAACGCAGCGCTCGGTACAGCGACAGTGGCGACTCGGTGTAGCGCTTGCTGATGCGCTGGGCGATCTGCACCTGCATGAAGTCGCCGCCGGCGATCAGTTCCTTGGCACGCTCGACGGCTTTCAGGTAGTCGGCCTTGGCAAACGAACGTTCCGCCGGGTGCGGCTGGCTCGACTTGACCTGGGGCGCGGCGACGGAGTACTTGAGCTGGTCGCGCAGTTCGCGCAAACGGCGCTTGGCGTTCGTGTAGGCCTCGGGCCGCGTCGGGTCGGCGTAGACGATCAGATAGAGCTTGCCAGAGAGGTTGTCGATGACGGCGAGCTCCTCGCACTGCAGCAACATGATGTCGGGGCAGCCGAGCGTGTCGGGCGGGCAGGTTGCTTCGAGCTTCTTCTCGATGTAGCGCACCGCGTCGTACCCAAAGTAGCCGGCCAGACCGCCGCAAAAGCGCGGCAGCCCGGGCCGGAGTGCGACCTTGAAGCGTTTCTGGTACGCCTCGATGAAGTCGAGCGGATTGCCTTGGGCAGTCTCGATCACCTGGCCGTCCGTCACGACCTCGGTGCGCGCGGCGGCACCGAAGCCGCTGGCGCGCAGGAAGGTGCGGGCCGGCAGGCCGATGAAGGAATAGCGCCCGAAGCGTTCGCCGCCGACGACGGATTCGAGCAGGAAGCTGTACCTGCCTCCGTCCTTGCTGTGCGCGAGTTTCAGGTACAGCGAGAGCGGGGTTTCGAGGTCCGCAAAGGCCTCGACCATCAGCGGAATGCGGTTATAGCCTTGCGCGCTGAGGCTCTTGAATTCGAGTTCGGTGATCACGGGTTTCTCTCCGTCTGCCGGCCGGCGCTCGATGGGCCGGTGGCGGGTTCATTCACGGGTGGTCCGGACCTCAGGGGAATCCGGAACCGCGGGCGCACGGCGTGCGCCGTGCTGTCAAACAGGCTGCGACGATGGGCGGCGCCATAGCCAGGCTCCCCGGCGGCCCTGCCCTGTTTGAATGCGGTAGTGAACGAACATGTGGGCGCGAGTGTAGCAGTGGCTTTTGGGCCAACTCAAGCCTGCCGGGTCAGTTTCGCGAGCGAATCGACGAAGCCGTCGGCATCGACCTCGCGCACCGGCTCGCCGTGGTTGTAGCCGTAGCTCACCAGCACCACGGGGCAGCCGGCGGCCCGCGCGGCGCGCGCGTCGTTGCTCGAATCGCCCACCATCAGCGTGCGCGCGGGCGTGGTGCCCAGGTGTTCGCAGGTCTTCAGAAGCGGCAACGGGTCGGGCTTCTTGCGTTCGAACGCATCGCCGCCGAATACCGCGTCGAAAAAGTGATCGAGGCCCTTCGCCGCCAGCAGTGGCCGCGCGAAATCGGTCGGCTTGTTGGTCAGGCAGGCCAGCCGCAGGCCGCGCGATTGAAGCGCGCGCAGCCCGTCGATCACGCCGGGATACACCGCCGAATGCTGGCCGTTAATGCCCAGATAGTGATGCTGGTAGCGCGCCCACGCATGGTCGTACAGGGCCGCGGCGCCGGCGCGGTCCGAGGGGGCCAGCACATGGTTGAGCACTGACAGGATCAGGTGTTCGGAGCCCTTGCCCACCATCGGCTCGATCGTCGGTGCATCAATCGGCGGCAGCGCCAGATCACCCAGCATGCCATTGAGGGCTGCGACGAAGTCGCCCACGGTGTCGACCATCGTGCCGTCGAGGTCGACGATGGCCGCGTCGAATTGCGAAAGATCAGGAAGCATGCGGCCGAGCATAGTCGGCCGGCCACTGCGCAGCGCCTCAGGCTTCCGTCAGCGCCTGTGCCGCGACAACGGCCTCGGTGCGATTGCGCACGTTCAGCGCACGGAAGATCGCGGCCAGATGAATCTTGACCGTGCCCTCGCTGATGCCCAGGGCGCGCCCGATCAGCTTGTTGGGCTTGCCTTGCGAGAGCAGTTGCAGCACCTCGACCTGCCGCTCGGTGAGCACATTGCGCAAATGGTCCAGCGTGGGTGTACCAGCGGCGCGGCCGGCTGTTTCCGGCGCACTGGCGACGCCCGCGACGATGCCGGGCGGCAGCGCCGACAGCATCATCGGCGGCACGTAGACCCCGCCTGCCAGCACCAGCCGGACGGCGGACAGCATGACTTCCGGCGAGTAAGCCTTGGGAATGAAACCGAGGACGCCGCGCTCCAGCGCGCTGCGCATGATCGCCGGGTCCTCGTAACCCGAGAGCACGATCAGCGGCACCGCGGGATGCCGTCGCCGGACCTCGTCGATGTGCGCCTGGCCCTCGGCGCCGGGCATGTTGAGATCGATAAGGGCCAAATCGAGATCGTCGGCGGCAGCGGCCAGCAATTCGTCGACGCTCATCGCCAGAACGAACTCGATGCCGGGCGCCAACTCGGAGAGCTTGGCCTTCACCGCCTCGATGACGAGCCGATGGTCGTCAGCGATCAGGATTTTCATGCAGTACCCCAGCACACAGGCAAAACTCGTATAGCACTTGAAGATAGCGGTGAACGGGCTCTGCAGCAAGGCCATCGAGCCAGACCAATGGCATAGAGCCCAAGCGGTATGGCGGCAGCCCCTCGGTGCGCTGAAGAATCGGCCGTCCAACCGGAGGACTGTGACATGGGCATGTGCCGTCGAGGCGATCAGGCGCGCGGGTCCCGCCGGCTGTGAAGGTGTCCCCGCGACCCATGGCTCGCCTCGTCGACTGCTTTGCAGCACTGTTTTCGCTTGGCGTGGCGCTTCGTGCGGCCATCGCCGCGGGCCACCCTGCGGCCACGCCCGCGGGCATGCGGCTGGAAGCGCGGCAAATGCTGGACGCCGGCCGGGCCGCCGCCGCCACCACAGGCGCCTCGCCGGCACAGATCGAATCGGCCGCCTTCGCCTTGGTCGCGTGGCTCGACGAGATCGTGGCACGCCATCCCCTCGCCAAGGCGGACGACGTGGCGCTGCAAATGCAGCTGTTCAACTCCACCAACGCGCACACCGAGTTCTTCCATCACCTGGCCGCCCTGACAGCCGACGACGACGCGGTGCGCGAGGTCTATCTGCAGGTGCTGATGCACGGCTTCAAAGGCCAGTACTACTTCGAGGAGGACGACAGCGGCGAGCTGGCGAAGCTACGTCAGCTGCACAGCCGGAAGCTCGCGATGCCTCCACCGGGACAGGCCCCATCGTCTGCATTGCCACCGCCGGCCGCCGCGGCGCCGCGCAGCAGGGGCCGCGGATCGAGCCGCGCGAACCGGCAGTGGGCTGTGCCGATCGGCGTGCTGACTTTCGTTGCGTTGCTGGTGCTCAGCTGGCTGGCATGGCAATGGACACGCGGCCCGCAGGAAAGCACGCAGACCCTCGCCCAGCGCATCGAGGCGCAATTGCAAGACTACGCGTGCTCGGACCTTCAGCTCGCGGTCGGTGCGGCGGGAGAGACGCGCATCGTCGGCTTCGTTCCCACGGTCCAGGACATGGCGCGGGTGCAGCAGGAAATCACCGACATGGCCGGCGCCGCGCCGCCCGGCTTCGATCTGCAGCTGCGCGTCTGGCCTTACTGCGAGATCGTCGCGATCCTCAAGCCTTACCAGGCGCGCAACCGGAACACGACCGCCGGATTGACCGTCTCGGCGCCCTCCGCTCGCGCGGGCCGTCTGCGCGAAGGGGACGCCGTCACGATCGAGGTGACGATGCCGCAGGCGCACGGCAACGGCCACGTCTGGGTCGATTACTACACCGCCGAAGGCGCGGTCATGCACCTCAACGAAGGCCGTGGTCAGAGCTTGCTGCGGCCCGGCGAAAAGCTTTCGTTCGGGCGTGACATCCCTTCCAGCTGGATGGTCAGCCCGCCTTTCGGCCCGGTGCTGGTCACTGCCCTGTCGTCGCCGTTTCCGTTTGCCGAAACGGCCGGCCGGCCGCCTTTCGAACTCGCATCAGACTACCTTCTGCGGCTGCGCGAAACGCTGGCGGCCAACAAGGGCGGCGAGCGTCTGGTGGCCGAGTTCATCTTTCTCGAAACCACCGATCGCTGAAGAGATCGGCGGTGAACGCTCGGCGCGTTCGCTTACTTGGCGTCGATGCGGATCTGCCGCGCGCCGAAATTCACGGTCAAGTCGAGCGGCTTGCCGGCTTCGACGGCACGCACCTCGCGCCAGCGCGCGCGATCCAGGTCTCGGAAGGCGGCCATCACGCCAATGGCCTTGGCATCGGCCGGCAGCGTGAGCGCAAGCTGTTTGCGCTCGCCCGGGCGCAGCAGCGCCTCTTCACGCAGGACCATCTCGGCGCCCAGCGTGGCCTGGTCTTTCTCGAACAGCGAAAAGAAGTCGGCCGATTCGAAGGCGCCGGGCGTCTTCAACGCATAGACGCGCACGGTAAGCGGCGAGGCGCGGCCGCGTGCATCCGGGTTGACGTCGGCGCCAGCCGCCAGCGTCAGCGCCACCGGCGTGACCACCGGCTTGGTCGCGCAGCCGGCCATCAGCGCCGCACCGGTGAGCAACCCGCAGGCCAGCAGCGCGCGCCGCCCGGCACGGCCATCAAAAGGTCCATAGGACAAACGGTATGTACCAGGCACTCGCATGCTATTCCCTTCGTTGCATTGACCCGTTCAGAGGCATCTTTGATTATCACCAGTCAACTCGAACAGGCAACATGCTGACTCCCGAACTCGTCGACGCACTGCAGCTTCCGATCAGCGACGCATCGCCCTGCGGAGACGATCTGGAGTACGACGCCGCCTTCACAGCGCTGGCCGCCGCAGCACAAGGCAAGCCCGAGCAGCAGTTCGGCGACACCGTCATTCCCGCGGTCGAGCCGGAATGGCGCGCAGTGTCGGAACAGGCCGAGGCGCTGCTGCGCCGTGCCAAGGATGTGCGCCCCGCCGTGCTGTTGTTGCGCGCCTCGACGCGCCAGCAAGGCGTGATCGGTTTCGACACCGGGATGCGCCTGCTCACCGGACTGCTCGACACTTTCTGGGACGGCATACATCCAAAGCTGGATGCCGACGACGACAACGACCCGACGATGCGGCTCAACGCGCTCGCACCGCTGGCAGACGAGAGCATGGTGCTGCGCGACCTGTACGACGCGCAGGTCGGCGTGGCGCGCGGCGTCGGCCCGGTCCGGGTCCGGGACATCGCGATTGCACACAACGCGCTGACACCGACTGGCGGCGAACCGGGCGCTTCCATCGCCCAGATCCAGGGTGCGCTCGAAGAGATCCACGCCGAGCGTCCCGACGCCTTGCCGCTCCTGATGGGGCTGCGCGCACGTGTCGTCGATCTGCAGAAGTTGCTCGCCGAGCGCACCGGGCGTGACGACGCAGTCGATCTGGGCCGGTTGCGCGCGGTCACGTCGGTGCTGCACAAGGCGGCGGCCGCGGTCGCGGGTGCGACTGCCACCGACGGCGCCAGTGCCGCCCCATCCACCGATACCGATGCGCCCGCCGCTGCCGCGCCACCACCGGCCGCGGCCCGCGGCGAGATTCAGAGCCGGCAGGACGCCCTGCAAATGCTCGACCGCGTGATCCGCTATCTGGAGCAAAGCGAACCCGGAAACCCGGCGCCGCTGCTGATCGAACGCGCCAAGAAGCTGATCGGCGTGAGCTTCTTCGAAATCATGAACAACCTCGCGCCCAACGCGATGGACAGCATCGAAGCCGTGACGGGCAAACGCCCGTCCGAATAACCCGTCTCGCACCGTTTTCTGAACCCGCCCCAACCTCCGAAGGAGCATTTCCATGGCCAGCAAGAGCAGTCAAAAATTTATCGCCCGCAACCGGGCGCCACGGGTCCAGATCGAATACGACGTGGAGCTCTACGGGGCAGAGAAGAAGGTGCAACTTCCCTTCGTGATGGGCGTGCTCGCCGACCTGTCGGGCAAGCCCGCCGATCCGCTCGCGCCGGTCGGTGACCGCAAGTTCCTGGAGTTCGACACCGACAACTTCGACTCGCGCATGAAGGCCATGAAGCCGCGCGCCGCGTTCTCGGTGCCCAACACGCTCACCGGCGAAGGCGACCTGAAGGTCGACATCACCTTCGAGAACATGGACGACTTCTCGCCCGCGGCCATCGCGAAGAAGGTCGACTCGCTCAACAAGCTGCTCGAAGCGCGCACGCAGTTGTCGAACCTCGTGACCTACATGGACGGCAAGGGCGGCGCCGAAGACCTGTTGGCCAAGGTGCTTGAAGACCCGGCGCTGCTGGCCACGCTGGCCGCCAGCAAGAAGCCCGAAGACAGCGCGCCTGCCGCCTGACCCCCATTTACCCGGACAACGAGGAGAAGCACCATGGCAGAAGCACTCGAACAGAGCGCGCTCAAAGATGTCGCCTATGCGGGCAGCGATTTTTCGTCGCTGCTGCAAAAGGAATTCAAGCCCCGCAGCGACGAGGCCAAGAGCGCCGTCGAAGCCGCCGTGCTCACGCTCGCGCAGCAGGCGCTGAGCAACAGCACCGTGATCGGCAAGGACGTGACCAAGTCGATCCAGGCCATGATCGCGGCCATCGACGAGAAGCTCACCGCGCAGATCAACCAGATCCTGCACAACGACGACTTCCAGAAGCTCGAGAGCGCGTGGCGCGGCCTGCACTACATGGTGAACAACACCGAGAGTGACGAGAACCTCAAGATCCGCGTGATGGACATTTCCAAGAAGGAACTGCACAAGACGGTCAAGAAGTTCAAGGGCGCGGCTTGGGATCAGAGCCCGATCTTCAAGAAGGTCTACGAAGAGGAATACGGCCAGTTCGGCGGCGAGCCATTCGGCGCCATCGTTGGCGACTACCACTTCGACCAGAGCCCACCCGACGTGGAACTACTGGGCGAGATGGCCAAGATCGCGGCCTCGGCCCACGCCCCCTTCATCACCGGCGCCAGCCCCAACCTGATGCAGATGGAAAGCTGGCAGGAGCTGGCCAACCCGCGCGACCTGACCAAGATCTTCGGCACGCCCGAGTACGCCGGCTGGCGCTCCCTGCGCGAATCCGACGACTCCAAGTACCTGGGCCTGTGCATGCCGCGCTTCCTGGCGCGCACGCCCTACGGCGCTAAGACGAACCCGATCGAGGAGTTCGACTTCGAGGAAGACGTCGCCGGCTCGGACCACAGCCGCTACGCCTGGGCCAATGCGGCCTACGCCATGGCGACCAACATCAACCGCTCCTACAAGCTGTACGGCTGGGGGTCGCGCATCCGCGGCATCGAGTCGGGTGGCGCGGTGGAAAACCTGCCGCTGCACACCTTCCCGAGCGACGACGGCGGCGTCGACCAGAAATGCCCGACCGAGATCGCCATCAGCGACCGCCGCGAAGCCGAGCTGTCGAAGGCCGGCCTGCTGTCGATGATCCATCGCAAGAACTCCGACTTTGCCGCCTTCATCGGCGCCCAGTCGCTCAACAAGCCGGCCGAGTACGACGACCCGGATGCATCCGCCAACGCCAACCTGGCTGCCCGCCTGCCCTACCTGTTCGCCTGCAACCGCTTTGCGCACTACCTCAAGTGCATCGTGCGCGACAAGATCGGCAGCTTCAAGGAGCGCGACGAAATGCAGCGTTGGCTGAACAAGTGGATCACCAACTACGTCGACGGCGATCCGGCGAACTCGTCCGAAGAAACCAAGTCGCGCAAGCCGCTTGCCGCGGCCGAGGTCATCGTCGAGGAAGTGGAAGGCAACCCCGGTTACTACACCTCCAAGTTCTTCCTGCGGCCGCATTACCAGTTGGAAGGCCTCACGGTGTCCTTGCGCCTGGTGTCCAAGCTGCCTTCTGCCAAGGGCGGCAAGTAGCCATCAGCGAGCGGGAAGTTTTTCCTCGCTCGTGTTTGAAACGATCGAAGTCTGTTTCGTTATCTCTACGGCACCGACCGGGACGCCCGGCAGTGCAAGAAGTTCATCCCATCAAATCACCCTGCCCTCCACACACGGGCATCACATGAAGGAGCACTGAAATGGCAGCCTCAGATTTCTACGTCAAGCCCAAGGGCATCGAAGGCGAATCCGGCATGGAGGGTCACGAAAAGGAAATCGAGATCAACAGCTGGAGCTGGAGCGTCAGCAATTCCAGCAGCGCCCAGAGCGGCGGCGGTGCGGGTTCGGGCAAGGCCGTTCCTGGCGAATTGCACTTCACCACCGCTTTCGGCAAACAGTCGCCCAACCTGGCACAGCGCTGCGCGGCCGGTACGCACATCGATGAGCTCAAGCTAACCGGCCGTAAGTCCGGTGGCACGCAGAAAGACTACATCGTCATCACGCTCGAGGGCGTCTTCATCACCCATGTGGAATTTAGCGGAATCAAGAGCGGCGATGTGTCGGAGTCGGTCAACTGCGCCTACAAGAAGATCAAGTTCGAATACAAGATGCAGGACAGTGCCGGGGAGCTGAGCGCGGGCCCCGAATTCAAGTGGGACACGGAAAAGGGCAAGGCTGAAAACTGAGCCGCGGGCCGGGTAGCGCGCAGGCTTGAACGCTGCCCGGCCGCCTCCCCCATCCATGAAGGAGTGACTCCATGCCCAACTATCAATGCAGGAACTGGTTGTTCCGGGATGACACCAAACTCAACGCCGCTGCCAATGAGCATTCCGCTCACATCCTGCAGAACTACAACGGCAGCGGCCCGCATGTGGAGAAGATTCATCAGGTACTGCGGGAGTACTTCAGCGGCACCTTCGGCGGAGAAAAACTCGCTTACGGGAAAGCGCTGAAGGGCGATGTGTACAACGGTGCAACGTCCATTGCGGTCTGGTTCTACAAGTACCAGCAAGACAAGAACGGCGAAAACCTGAAGAACAGTTCCGGCAAGATCGACTCGATCTGCGGCATCAAGACCGTGCGCTCGCTGGACGTGTGGTATCACGCGCGGTATCCCTTCAATCCTTGATCCGTGCGGCAGCCGATTGGTTCACGGACAACGTGAAAGTGCACTCGCAATGCCCATCGGCTCTGTGACCACCAAGCTGCTGCGGAACACCGCACTGGCGGCACCCGCATTTGCCATCGGCATTGCGCTCGCCGCCGAACCCGCCAAAGACCATCCGCTGGTCGGGCGCTACGAAGGCTCGGTCATGGAGGTCTACAAGCCGGCTGCGTACGACGAGGTCGGCTTGTTCAAGGAGCCGTTCCAGAACTGGGGCGGCGGCCGCCCCGACCTGCTTCAACTCGAAGGCAAGGTCTCAGCCTACTACTACCGCCTGCCTGCCGGGCGATCGCTTCTGGAAGTTCAGCGCAACTACGAAGCCAGCCTGAAGGCCAAGGGCTTCACGCTCCTTTTCATTTGCGCCACCGCCAACAGCTCCTGCTACAAGCCGCGGCCGGACCGCCCGCCGACCACCGACGCCTACGACCTGGCCCGCGCGCTGGATGTACCCGACTGGCCAAGGCTCGGCGGCAATAGCCTGCTCCCGATGGCGTACTACTTCGAGGTCAGCGGGCGCTACCTGCTTGCGAAGCAGCCCAACGCCAAGGGCACCACCTACGCCAGCATCCTGCTCGGCGAGGGAAAGCCGGCGCACGGCAACTACGCCTATGTGCGCGTGGTCGAGAGCCAGGCAATGGAGGGCGACAAGATCGTCTTCGTCGATGCCACCGCCATGCAGAAGGGCCTGGCCGAGAGCGGCCGCATCAACCTGTACGGCATTCATTTCGATCTGGACAAGGACGTCGTCGAGCCCGAGTCGCAGCCCACGCTCAACGAGATGACCAAGCTGATGCGCGCGAGCCCGCAGTTGCGGTTGCAAGTGGTCGGGCACACCGACTCGCAGGGCGATGGCGCCCACAACAAGAGCCTCTCGCACCGGCGCAGCGTGGCGGTGATCGCGGCGCTGGTGAAAGCCGGCGTGGATCCGCGACGGCTGACGACCCGCGGCGCCGGGGCGGCCGAGCCCATCGCGCCGAACGACAACGAAGCGGGTCGCGCGAAGAACCGGCGCGTGGAGCTGATCCGGCTCTGAAATAACGCCGATCTCGATAACGGGGCGCAGCGCCCCAACGCCCTCCACGCCGTCACGTCAGTTCGCGACAGGCTCCTCGGTCGCGGGCGTCATCAAGCGTGTTTCGTCCTCATCCGCGCGCAGCCAGATGACCAGCGCCGTGTAGTTGTCGTGGCCCGGCTTGGCCCGCGCCTTGATCTGCTGGTCGAGCTGCTCGATCCATTGGCCCGGATTGCGGGAGGCTTGCAGGGTGTCGGAGAGGCACTCGTCGCCCAATGGCTCCCACACGCCGTCGCTGCACAACAAAAGCACATCGCCGGCCGCAAGAGGCATCGCGGCCGACACCGTGATCTCGGGCGGTTCGTCGAGCGAGCCCAACGCCGACAGCAGCATGTTGCGCTGCGGGTGCAGGCGGGCGCCCTCCTCGTCGAGCATGCCGCCAGCGACCATCTGTTGCACCAGGCTGTGGTCGACGGTGCGCGTGACCAGCGCGCCTTCGCGGAACAGGTAGGCACGGCTGTCGCCGCTGTGGGCCCAGGCGAACTGGTTGTCGTGCAGGTCGATCGCAACCAGCACGACGGTCGACCGCATCGCCGCGAGCTTGCCGCCCTCGGCCTGGCGCGCGACGACATCGCGGTTGGCCTGATCGATCAGCCGGCGCAGCGTGGCTTCGTCGAGTGCCGGTGCCGCCGAGAAGCCGCCGAGCACGCTGCTGCGGGCGGTGGCCGCTGCCACGTCGCCGCCGCCGTGCCCGCCGGCGCCATCGGCCACAAGGCAAGCCACGTAGCGCTCGTCGTGCCAGTGGCCGTGCACGTCTTCGTTGTAGTTGCGGCCGCCCTGTCGCGACAGTGTGACGATTTCAATTTCCACCCCGTTCCCCCTCTTGTTCTCTTTATGGCTGCTCTGAGCGGAGGCGCTCCATTTGCTCTTCGTAGGCCTGCAGGAAAGCCTTGCCAAACAGGTTGTGGAAGTCATCCTCGGCCTCGGTGGCAATGCCGCCGTAGAGCGCCATGAACTGATCCCACAGCTTGGCCTTGCGGTTGGCGGCGAACAGGCTGTCGAGCGCGGATTTGGCGGCGATCTTTTTCTCGAGCTCGTCGGGGGCGAAGCGTTCGATCACGTGGGCCAGCGCCGCGCGCATACCGACCATCACGCCGAACTGGTGCGAGCGCAAATCGTCGTAGGCGTCTTTCATCGCGGCCTCGGGCGGCATGAAGCCGCGCACGCCTGGGCCCAGCAAATGCGCCAACGCCACCTCGACCGTGGGCGAGAACTTGAGCGGGTTATTGGCCTGCGACGCGATCATCGTGACCTCGGCGCGCACCTCGCGCTTGAACTCCTGGCGCGTGAGCAGCAGCTGCAGCGTGCCTTCGGTCGACGCGCGCAGGATGACGCCAATGCGTTCCATCAGGCCCGGCGTGAGCGCTTCGGGCGGTTGATGCTGGCTGCCAAGGCCACGCAGCAGCGCGGCGAGCAGGTCGGCATCCGACGCCGTGGTCGGCCGCGCTTCCGGCGGCGCGAGTGCGGGAGGAGGAGGAGGAGGAGGTGGTGGTGGTGGCAGCAGGGACGCCGGCGCAATCGCCACAGCAGGCGCGGCCATCGGCGCAGGCGTCGGTGCAGCGGGCGGGACAGGCGCGGCAGCACGCGGCGGGGCGACCGGCACAGCCTGTGCCGCGGGTGGCGCCGAGGGCGGCATCAGATCTGCAAACGGATCTACCACCGTCGCCGCGGGCACCGGGATCGGCAGTCCCGTTTCATCGTCGAACGCCATCGGCCCCGCGGCGGGCACGGCCGGCGCAACCGGCGCTGGCGGCGCAACAGCCCGCGGTGGCACATAGCCGAACTGCTCGACCGGCAGGTGATCGCTGCGCGGCGCGACGCCGGCACGGGCTGTGCCTTGCAGCGCAGCCAGCGGGTCCGTATGGGCGGCGGTGTTGGGCTGCAA
>SEGS01000074.1 GCA_004210915.1 Variovorax sp.
CCGGCCACCGCTGTCATGAAGCTTCCCATGTGCCCTCCTCCGGCTGGTGAATTTGTATCTTTTTGAAGCATGTAGTTTGCCCCAATCCAACGACAGCCCGGGGGCCGCGCAGATCGAGCCCGGGCTGTCGTTGGATTGGGGCAAACTACATGCTTCAAAAAGATACAAATTCACCAGCCGGAGGAGGGCACATGGGAAGCTTCATGACAGCGGTGGCCGGCTACCCGACCGCGGTCTTCACCGTGCTGCTGGGCGTGGTGCTGGTCTACTGGGTGCTCGCGGTGATCGGCATGGTCGATTTCGAATCTAGCGGCCTCGATGTCGACGTGCACACGCACGCCGACACCGACCCCGGTGAGATCAGCGCGCTGGCCAGCTACATCGTCGCGCTCGGCCTGGGCGGCGTGCCGTTCTCCATCTCCGTGAGCTTCGTCGTGCTCTTTGCCTGGGTGCTGTCGTGCCTGGCAGGGATGTGGCTGCTGCCGCTGGTGCCGACCCAGCCCATGCAGATCGTCGGCGGCACCATTGCCGCCGTCGCCAGTCTGGCGTTGGCCCTGCCGCTCACCTCGCTGGCCATCCGCCCGCTGCGCGGCCTGTTCGTGAGCCATGTCGCAGAGTCCAACGCCGGACTGGTCGGCCAGCACTGCCGCGTCATCACCGGCGTGGTCAACGAGAAAGACGGCCGGGCCGAAGTGGCGCGGCGCGGCGCCAGCCTCAACATCCGCGTCTGGGCCCCGGCGCCCAACACGCTGGCGCGTGGTGCCCGCGCCCGGATCGTCGCCTACGACGACCAACGCGCGCGCTACCGGATCGAAGCCGACGACGCCGCGGCCTGAGCGCGGCCCCCCCCGAACACCACCGAATCAAGTCAGAAAAAAGAGGAAGAAAAGATGGAGCCCATTCTCATTGCCGTCGCCGTCGTGGCCGTGGTCGTACTCGGCCTGCTCGCGATGTTCGCCAAGTTCTATCGCAAGATCGAACAGGGCCACGCGCTGATCGTGAACACGCTGCGCGCCGAGCCTGAAGTGACCTTCACCGGCCGCATGGTCTACCCGATCATTCACAAGGCCGAGCTGATGGACATCTCGGTCAAGACCATCGAGATCGACCGCTCCGGCAACGAGGGCCTGATCTGCCGCGACAACATTCGCGCCGACATCAAGGTCAAGTTCTTCGTGCGCGTCAACAAGACGGCCGACGACGTGCTCAAGGTCGCGCAGGGTATCGGTTGCGAGCGGGCCTCGAACCACGAGACGCTGGAAGAGCTGTTCTCCGCCAAGTTCTCCGAAGCGCTGAAGTCGGTTGGCAAGTCGATGGACTTCGTCGACCTCTACCAGGCGCGCGCCACCTTTCGCGACGAAATCATCAGCCAGATCGGCGACGACCTGTCGGGCTACGCGCTCGAAGACGCGGCCATCGACTTCCTGGAACAGACGCCGCTGTCGAAGCTGGACGCCAGCAACATCCTCGATGCGCAGGGCATCAAGAAGATCACCGAGCTGACGGCGATGGAGAACGTGCGGACCAACGAGCTGCGCCGCAACGAGGAAATGCAGATCAAGAAGAAGAACGTCGAGACGCAGGAAGCGCTGCTCGAACTCGAACGCCAGCAGGCCGACGCCACCTCGCGCCAGCAGCGCGAGATTGCCAGCGTGCGCGCCCGCGAGGAGGCCGAGACCGCCAAGATCCAGTCGGAAGAAAAGACCAAGTCCGAAACCGCGCGCCTCACGGCCGAGCAGGCCGTGGCCGTGCAGCAAGAGAACGTGCACCGCGAGAAGGAGGTGGCCGAGAACAACCGCAAGCGCGCGGTCGCGATCGAGGAAGAAAAAGTCACGCGCGCGCGAGATCTGGAAATCGTCGACCGTGAAAAGGAAGTCACGCTGCAGCGCATTGAGAAGGACAAGGCTGTCGAAGTGCAAAAGAAGGCGATCGCCGACGTGATCCGCGAGCGCATCGTGGTCGAGCGCACCGTGGCCGAACAGGAAGAGGCCATCAAGGAACTGCGTGTGGTGGCCGAAGCCGAGCGCACCAAGAAGTCGATCGTGATCATGGCCGAGGGGCAGGCCGACGAGAAGATGGTGCTCGACGTGAAGGCCGCCGAGACCCAGGAAAAACGGGCGCGCCACAAGGCGGCCGAAGAACTGACGCTGGCCGACGCGATGCTCAAGGTCGCCGAGCGCGGCGCCGAATCCAAGAAGCGCGAAGCCGAAGGGATGGAGGCGATCTCCGCTGCACCGGGTCTTGCGGCGGCCAAGGTCGCGATCGCCACGGCGCAGGCCAGGCTGGTGGCCTTCGAGACCGATGCCACCGGCAACGAGAAACTGGGCATGGCCGACGTTCATGTGCGCTCGGCCGGTGCTGACGCCACCCTGAAGGCCGGGCAGGCCGATGCGCAGGTGATCGAGGCGCGCACGCTGGCCGAAGCCAGCGGGCTGCGCGCCAAGCTCGAGGCGGAAGCGATGGGCAAGGAGAAGCTGGGCCTGGCCGATGTCAACGTGCGCAGTGCCGAGGCAGATGCCGTGCTCAAGATGGGCAATGCCGAAGCCGCGAACGTCGAAGCCCGTTACGGCGCCGAGGCCAAGGGCCTGCACGAGAAGTTCGAGGCCATGAAGTCGATGAGCGTCGAGACGCGCGACCACGAAGAATTCCGGATGCGCCTCGAAAAGTCGCACCTCGAAACGATGAAGGGCATCGATGCGCAGACCGCGATCGCCAAGGACCAGGCCGAAGTGCTGGGCACCGCGCTGTCGCAGGCCAAGATCGACATCGTCGGCGGCAACGGCGAATACTTCGACAGCTTCGTGCGCTCGCTCTCCGTCGGCAAGAACATCGACGGGCTGGTCGGCAAGAGCAGCACCTTGCAGGTGGCCTTCAAGGACCATCTGGCCGGCAACCGCGATGTGGTCGGCGATGTGCGCGACATCGTCGGCGCGCTCGGCACTTCGGCCGGCGAGATCCAGAACCTCAGCGTGGCCGCGTTGGTGAACAAGATCGCCAGCGATGGCGACGAGAACCAGAAGTCGGCCCTGCAGAGCCTGATTGCCACCCTGCGCAAGTGACCGGAGGCGCGCGATGAAACCGAACCTGAACTGTCGCTGCACGGGCCACGGCGCGCTGCAACCCGTCGCACTGGCAGAGCGTCTGCTGGCCGCCGAGTGCACGGATTGCGGCGGGATGCTGCTGGCGATGGACGACTGGCGCGCCTGGCATGCCAGCGCGCCGCCGGCACCGGGCAGCATCGACGAGGTCATCGAGATCTTCGACACCGCCACCGCGCGCCATTGCCCCGAATGCGACCGGCTGATGCAGCGCCTGCGGGTGAGCGCGGGGCAGGACTTCCGGATCGACCGCTGCACCCATTGCCAGAACCTGTGGTTCGACCGCGGCGAATGGCCGGCGCTGGTCGCCCGTGGCTTGACCGACCGGCTCGACGAACTGTTGTCCGACCGCTGGCAGCGGCAGTTGCAGACCGAAGAGGTGCGCGCGGCGCGCGTCGCCGCACTGCGCCAGCGCTATGGCGCCGCCTGCATCGACGAGCTCGAGCGCTTCCGCAGCTGGCTCGACACCCAGCCCCACCGTGATGAACTTCTGGCGCTGTTGCGCGCAGGCTGAACCCCCAAACCATGGAAGCACAGCAAGGCGCCGCGGCGCCGCAGGGCGCCGAAGGTGCGCAGACCGAGAGCCTGGTGGCAGACAGTGGCAGCTACGACCTGCTGAAAAAGCGGCTGCAAAACCAGGGTGAGGTGCTGCTGCAGAAGACGCAGCAACTCAATGCCCAGCGCATCGCCGAGTTCGGCCGGTCCGACCAGACGCTGATCCTGCGCACCCGCGCGCGCACCGAGAACAACGCCGTGGCGCGCGACATCGTGCGCATCGGCGACCGGCTGCTGTTCGGCTACAACGTCTTCATCGGCCTGCGCAAGGAAACCGCCGTGGGCGATGTGTTCGGGCTGTACCGGCTGGTGCACAACGACACCGCGGATGGCGAGGCGGGCGCTGCCGGCAACACGTCGGAAAGCGACGAGCTCCAGCCGGTGCCGCTGGCCGGCACCTTCCTCGAAGACGGCCGCTTCGTCTCCGACTTCCGCGAGCTGCACGCCTACTACAAGCAGGCCACGCTCACGCAACTGCGCGTCACGCCCGACAAGCTGCTCGCCGCTTTCCAGATCGGCCAGCAGCTGACCGATGTGCGCGTGTTCCGCTGGGCCATCGAGCGCGACGGCAGCATCCACTACATCGACAACCGCGGCGAGCGCGACATCGCGCTGCCGGCCAGCCACGATTTCGAGTGGACCGTGGCCACGCGTGAGGACCATGTCGGCGGCAAGCACCCGCATGTCAACGTGCTCGACACCGTGTTCGTCGAGACCACGGGCGGCGACCTCACGATCAAGATCGAGAACAACACCGAGTCGGGGCTGGGTCTGTACAGCGAGCCGGTCGACGACAAGAACCAGTCGCTGACCGACGCCGAGATCGCGTGGGCCAAGCTGGGCATGCTGATCCTGCTGCGCGTGAAGCCCTACCGCGAGCAGACCACGCGCTACCTGGTGTTCAACATCCGCACGCAGCAGGTGGCGCGCATCGACGCCATCGGCACCTCGTGCGTGCAGCTGCCCGAAGACCACGGCATCATTTTTCCCGGTGGCTACTACCTGCAGTCGGGTGAACACAAGCGCTTCGACCTGCCGGGCGACGTGGTCGACAGCCTGCGCTTCAAGCGCATGCTGCGCTCGCCCAACGGCGAAGACGTGGCCTATGTGTTCTACCAACCGGGCGCGGGCCACTACGCCCTGTTCACCTACAACCTGATCGACAAGACGCTCGCCACGCCGATCATCGCGAACGGCTACGCGCGCTTCCCGGATGGCCGCATGCTGGTGTTCCAGGCCGACCGCGGCGAGCCCACGCGCGTGCATCCGATGCAGCTGTGGCAGACGCCCTTCGCGAGCGAAGAGCATGTGGTCGCGCAACCGCCCGCCACCGGCTTCTTCGGCAAGATCGGCAACGCCGACCTGGTGCGCGGCGTCTCCGACCTGATGGGCATCGCGCGCGCCGTGCGCGAGCAGGCGCCCACACGCGCCGCCTACGATGACCTGATCCGCCAGTGCACGCGCGTGAGCGATGCCTACTTCTGGCTCGAGGCGCCCGAGGCCGCGGGCCTCATGGCCGAGCTGGCCAGCATTGCCGATGTGGCGCGCAGCACGCTGGCAGAGTTCGAAAAGGTCGACACGCTGCGCCGCGAAACCGCGCGCGCGCTGGCGCAGGCCGAGTCGGAGCAGCACGCGCTGATGGTCGACATCGCCAGCACGATCTGGCGCGCCCCCGACGATTTCGTGAAAGCGCTGGCGCACCTGCGCGAGCGGCGCGGGCGGCTGCAGATGCTGAAAGAGCTGCGCTACGCCGACCTGCCGCGCATCGCCGCACTCGACGCCGCGCTCGAGGCCGAGCAGCAGCGCATCGGCGAACGCGCCATGCAGTTCCTCGCGGCCGACACCGCCTTCGACGGCCAGCGCGCGGCGCTCGACAAGCTCGGGGTTGAACTGCCCACGCTCGCGACCTCGCCGGCGCTCGGCCAGCTGCTGGCGAACCTCGACGAACAGGCGACGGGTCTCGACCTGCTGACCGAGCAGCTGGGCAACCTGCCCGGCGGCGATGCAGTGGTGCGCACCTCGATCCTCGACCGCATCTCGCTCATCTATGCCGACATCAACCGCATGCGCGCCGACGCGCGGGCGCGGCGCAAGTCGCTCGGCGCGCACGAGGCGCGGGCCGAGTTCGGCGCGCAGTTCAAGCTCTTCGGCCAGGCAGTCGAGAACGCGCTGGAGTTCGCCGACACGCCCGAGAAGTGCGACGACGCGCTGACGCGTTTGCTCGCACAGCTCGAAGAAATCGAAGGCCGCTTCGCCGAGCAGGAAGAGTTCCTCACCGACATCGCCGACAAGCGCGAGACGGTGTACGAGGCGCTGTCGGCGCGACGCCAAAGCCTGGTCGAGGCGCGCCAGCGCCGCGCGCAGGCGGTGGTCGATGCGGCCGGCCGCATCCTCGATGGCATTCCGCGCCGCATCGCGCAACTGGCCGATCTGACGCAGGTGCACAGCTACTTCGCGGCCGACCCGATGATCGGCAAGCTGCACACGCTGATCGCCGACCTGCGCAAATTGGGTGCTGCGGTGCCGGCCGACGAACTCGACACGCGCCTGAAGACCGCGCGCGACCAGGCGCTGCGCTCGGTGCGCGACAAGCGCGAGCTGGCCAGCGAAGGCGGCGACACGCTGCGCCTGGGCCGCCACGCGTTCACCGTGCAGCGCCAGCCGGTCGACCTGACGCTGGTAGCGCGCGGCGCGGGCCTGGCGTATCAGGTCACGGGCACCGACTATCAGAGCCCCGTGCACGATGCGCGGCTGCTGCCGCTGCAACGCTACTGGCAGCAATCGCTGGTATCCGAGACCGCCGAGCTTTCGCGCGCCGAGTACCTGGCCGGGCTGCTGCTCGAATCGTTGCTGGCTGGCAAGGCCGACAGCAGCTGGACCGAGGTGCTGGCGCAGCTGGCCGAAGACCCGCTGCACCCGGCACTGCTCGACCAGGTACGCCGCTTCGCCGCCGCGCGCTATCAGGAGGGCTACCAGAAGGGCATCCACGACGACGATGCGATGCGCATCCTGGCCGCGCTGATCGCGATGCAGGACCAGGCGGGCTTCCTGGCCTGGGGCCCGACCGAACGCGCGCTCGCCTTGCTCTACTGGCAGCATGGCCACCTGAGCGAGCAACGCGATTCGGTGTTGCGGCGCGCCCGCGCCGCGCTGCAGATGCAGGCGCTGTTCGACCAGCGGGATGCGCTGGCACAGCTCGAAGCCGACATCGCGCGGTCGCTGCGCCACTTTGCGCGCGACGTGCTGCCCGACCTGTTGCCAGCGCCCACGCCTGCAGAGGCCGGCGCAGATGCCGATGGCGCCGTCAAAGACACGCACCAGGGCCGCGTGGCCACGCTGTGCGCGCAGGCCGCCGCCTACCTCGTGCGTGAACTCGCGAGCGACCACGCGGGCGAAGCCTGGGTGGTGTCGGGCGCGGGCGAAGACCTGGCGGCCGCGCTGTTGCGCGAGCTCGAACGCAGTGGCCGGCGCGAGGCCTGGCAGCAAGACCTCGACGCCGCGCCCGCGCCCGAACGCTGGCGGTTGGCGCGCGACTGGGTGCGCGCCTTCGCGACGCGGCAGGCCAGTGCCTCGCTCGACTGGGTCGACGATGCCGCGAGCATGCTGGCGATGCCGCTGCAGCGCGTGCGCGTCAACGCCGAGCTCGATCGCACCATCGAAGGCTTGCGCGGCGAACACCCGCGTGTGGCGGAAGGGCGCATGGCGCTCAACCTCAACGACTTCTGGCGCCGCTTCCTGTTCCACACCACGCAGGTGGTGCCCGGCTACAACGCGCTGCACGCGCTGCGGCACGAGCTGCTCGAAACAGAGAAGGCCCGGCTCAAGCTCACGCAGTTCCAGGCCAAGCCGCTATCGACCTTCGTGCGCAACCAGCTGATCGACGAGCTGTACCTGCCGATCATTGGCGACAACCTGGCCAAGCAGATCGGCTCGGCCGGCGAAGGCAGCCGCACCGACCGCATGGGCCTCCTGCTGCTGATTTCGCCGCCCGGCTACGGCAAGACCACGCTGATGGAGTACGTGGCCGACCGGCTCGGTCTGATCTTCGTGCGCATCAACTGCCCCGCGCTCGGGCACGACGTGACGGCCATCGATCCGGCGAATGCCTCGAACAGCGCGGCGCGGCAAGAGCTCGAGAAGCTCAACCTCGGCCTCGCGATGGGCAGCAACGTGATGCTGTACCTGGACGACATTCAGCACACGCATCCCGAGTTTTTGCAGAAATTCATCGCGCTGGCCGACGGCACGCGCCGTATCGAGGGCGTGTGGAACGGCGAGCCGCGCAGCTACGACATGCGCGGCAAGCGCTTCGCCATCGTGATGGCGGGGAACCCGTACACCGAGTCGGGCGACGTGTTCAAGATCCCCGACATGCTGGCCAACCGCGCCGACATCTACAACCTGGGCGACGTGCTCTCGGGCCGCGAGGCGGCGTTCGCGCTGTCGTACATCGAGAACAGCCTGACCTCGAACCCCACGCTGCTGCCGCTGGCCTCGCGCGACCCGAAGGACGTGCAGTTGCTGGTGCAGATGGCGCAGGGGCACGAGGTGCCGAGCAGCGCGCTGTCGCATGTCTACAGCGGCGTCGAGCTCGACGAGATCAAGGCGCTGCTGCTGCGCCTGTTCCGTGCGCGCGATCTGCTGCTCAAGGTCAACCTCGCGTACATCGCCTCGGCCGCACAGCAGGAGGCCTACCGCACCGAGCCGCCGTTCAAGCTGCAGGGCAGCTACCGCAACATGACCAAGCTGGCCGGCAAGATCACGCCGCTGATGCGCGACGAAGAACTCGATGCGCTGCTGCGCGACCACTACCGCGGCGAGGCGCAGACGCTGACCACGGGCGCCGAGGAAAACCTGCTCAAGCTCGCGCAATTGATTGGCACCCCGACGCCGGAAGAGGCGACGCGCTGGCAAGCCATCCGCGACGAGTTCCAGCGCCGCCGCAAGCTCGGCGGCGACGACACCGATGGCAGCACGCGCATCGCATCGACGCTGCTCGACGTGGCGCGCGCGGTCGATGGCCTGAAGCCTGCCGGCAACCCGAACGCCAACGGCGAGCGCCTGGCCGAGGCCATGCTGCAGATTGCCGTGACCTACCGCGAGCTCATCCTGCCGCTGGTGTCGGCCACCGAACGGCGTTTGAACCTCGACCATTCGATCCGCAGCGAAGTCGAACGCGTGGCGGCGCAACTGGAAGCCAGCAAGGTGCCCGCGCCGACGTCCGCCCCGCCGCACGCCGCGCCGCAGGGTAAACCGCCAGCACCGCCACCCGCTGGGCCACCGCCGAACGCCACGAAACCCGGCAAGAAGAACTGACCCGCCATGTCCATGTCCGCACCCGACGGCCAGGCCGCCCTCGAAGGCCTGCTCGCGCAACTCGATGACGCCATCGCCGATGCGCGGCTTTCCGATGACGAGCGGCGCTCGCTCACGCTGGCGCTGCGCGAGGCATCGCCGCCCGAAGACGGCTTGCGGCGCTTGCGCAACCGCGCCTTCGACCTGGTGCGCGAGCACACGGCTGATCCGGCGCAGCTCGGCTTGCTCAAGTGGCTCGAAGGGGTGGTGCGCGCCATCGACACGGGCCGTGGCGGTAGCAGCGGCGACGGTGGTCCGGCACGCAGCGAGGCTTACTTCAGCCCCGGCACCGCCTGCCTGACGGCAATCATTCAGCGGCTGCGGGCCGCGCGGCGCTCGATCGACCTCTGCGTGTTCACGCTGTCGGACGACCGCATCACCGCCGAAGTGCTGGCCGCCCACCGGCGTGGCGTGGCGCTGCGCTTCATCAGCGACAACGACAAGGCCTTCGACCACGGCAGCGATGTGGCCCAGTTGCGCGATGCCGGCGTGCCGACCGTGCTGGACCGCACCGATGCGCACATGCATCACAAGTTCGCGATCTTCGACGGCCAGTGGCTGCTCAACGGCAGCTACAACTGGACCCGCAGCGCCAGCGCGCACAACGAAGAGAACATCGTGATCTGCAACGACCCGCACCTGGTGCGCCGCTTTGCGGACGAGTTCGACCAGCTCTGGAAAGCACTCCAAGTGCGCGTCTGACCGTTAAACTGGCCGTCCGACGCCGAGCCTTGTCACGGGCCGAAGGCGTTTCATCAGGGAGAAGACACATGCACAGAGCTGCGCGCCATGGCCGGCATTGACCCGAGCCGCGCCTGGGCCGAACTCAGCGAGTCGAACCGGCTGTACCGCCTGCAGCCGGTGGGCCACCAGGCGCCGGCGGCCATCGAAGCGCTGCGCGTCGAAGGCTGGGTCCAGCGCGAAGCCGTCAGCGGCCTGTTCGAACTGCGCATCGTCTGCCTGAGCCTGGATGCGAGCCTCGAACTGAAGGCCTTCATCGGCCAACCCCTTGCCCTTCTCACCGTGCTGGCCGACGGCACCTTGACGCGCCGCAGCGGCCTCATCCGCGCGGCCGAAGCGCTGGGCGCCGATGGCGGCCTGGCCCGCTACCGCCTCACCCTCGTGCCCTGGCTGTGGCTGGCGACGCAGCAGGGCCGCAGCCAGGTGTTTCAGCAACGCCCGGTCGCCGACATCATCGAGCAGGTCCTTGCGCCCTACGCCGACGCGGGCCCCTGGGGCTTTTCGCCGGAAGCGCAGGGTTTCCTCGCCGATGCGCCCGTGCGCACCCACTGCACACAGTACCGCGAGAGCGACTTCGGCTTCCTCGCGCGCCTGCTCGCCGAAGAAGGCCTGGCCTGGCGCGTCGAAGAAGACGAGGCCGCGCCGATGGCGCACCGCGTCGTGCTCTTCGCGGCCAACACCGACCAGCCCGCCGACCCGGCGTCGCCCATTCGCTTCCACCGCAAGAGCTCGCGCGAACAGAGCGACGCCGTGCAGGCGCTGGTGCGCCGTATGCGCCAGTCCGTCGCGCAGGTGCACCTCTCGACCTGGCATGTCGACAGCAAGCGCCAGATCAGCGCCAGCGCCCCCACGCGCTGGCCCGTCGGCGGCCCGCGCGCTGCCCGCCTCGAATACGACGACGTGCAAGGCCTCTCGGACCAGGCCCGCAACTGGACCGACAGCCGCACCGTTGAGCGCTACGCCGGCCTCCTGATGGAAGCGGCCGAATGCCGCGCCGACGTGCTGCTGGGCCACAGCACCACGCGCACGCTGCGCGCCGGCACTCGCATCGAAATCAGCGACGCTCCGGCCCTCGGCCTGCCAGCCGCGCCGCACCTGCTGCTCGACACCATCGAGCACGTCGGCATCAACAACCTGCCGCGCGACACCGCCGCCTCCATCGAAGCCCAACTGGGCGGCCTGCTGCAGCACCTCGTCTTCGATGCACCCTGCGCTGGTGTCACCGCGGAAGCCGACGTGTTCGGGCTCGCCCCTACGACCACGGCCACCGAGACCACGGCAGAGCTCGCGGACACCGCCCACCTGCACCCCGACGCCACGACTTTGGCCACCGCCCAAACCACCGGCTACGCCAGCAGCTTCAGCGCCGTGCACGAAGCCCGCCCTTGGCGCCCCGCCATCGCCGCCGCATCGGGCGGTCGCCTGCACGCCAAACCGACCGTGCACGGCGTGCAAAGCGCCATCGTCGTCGGCCCCTCCGGCGAAACCACGCCGAACGGTGCCGACGAGCTCTACTGCAACGCCCGCGGCGACGTGCGCCTGCGCTTCCACTGGCAGCGCGAAGACGAACCCCAACAAGACAACCGCAGCACCCGCTGGACCCGTGTCGCCCAGCGCCAGGCCGGCCCCGGCATGGGTTGGCAGTGGCTCCCCCGCATCGGCCAGGAAGTGCTCGTGCGCTTCGCCGACGGCGACATCGACCAGCCCATCGTCATCGGCACCCTGTACAACGGCCGCGGCGAAGGCGGCGCTGCTCCCACGCCCGGCGGCGAACAACGCGGAGAGACTGACACCAGCGTCTTCGCCGAAGCCCGCGACAGCCTCCCCAGCGCCCAAGCCAACCTCGCCCACGGCGACACCGAAGGCCACGCCCCCGCCTGGCACGGCGCCAGCGCCGACCCGGCAGGCCACCGCAACGCGGCGGCCCTCACTGGCTTCAAAACGAAGGAGTTCGGGGGGGGCGGCTACAGCCAACTCGTCTTCGACGACACCGACAGCCAGCTGCGCGTGCAACTGCACGCCAGCACCGGCCACAGCCAGCTGAACCTGGGCCACCTCATCCACCAGCAACACAACCACCGTGGCAGCTTCCGCGGCCAAGGACTGGAACTGCGCACCGACGGCTACGCGTCCCTCCGGGGTGGCAAAGGCGTCCTGCTCACCACCTACCACGGAGCGACAGGCCACAAGCTCGAACCCACCGGCGACTTCGCAGCAGGCATGGCGCTGATGAAGCAAGTCAGCCAGCTCGGCCAGGCCCTGAGCGACGCCGCCAAGACCCACCTGACCGTGCAAATGGCTGGCCACATCGGCGCCACGAAACCCAACGCATCGCGCCTCGACAAAGACAAGGCTCCCCACGCCGCGATGCACCACGCCGTCAGCGGCACCGTCGCCGGCGAGGCATTGACAGACGCCTACGCCGACGCCGCAGACAAACACATCGCCCCCGGCAAAGACAAAGTCCCCCACAGCACCGACCCCGTCGTCGCCATCGCCGCCAAAGCCGGCCTGGCCATGGTCGCCGGCCAGCACCTGCAGATGGTTGCCGGGGAAACCGTCACCCTCGCCAGCGCAGGCGACATCAACCTGGCGCTGGCCGATGTGCTGCGCGTGCACACAGGCCAGGCCATTGGCCTCCTGGCCGGCGCGCAGAAGGCGGATGCAGACAATGGCCTGAGCGTCATCGCCAGCCAGGGCGACCTGGACTTCCAGGCCCAGCACAACGAGCTGAAGATCCAGGCCAAAGACCAGATCAAGATCGCCAGCGCAGACAAGACGGTGGAGGTCGCCGCCAAGAAGAAGATCCGCATCGCGACCGCAGGCGGGGCCAGCATCACGCTGGAGAAGGGCGACATCACGTTCGAGTGCCCGGGGACGATCACGTACTACACGCTGCAGCGGAAGTTGGCTGGGCCGACAAGGGGGAGCTATCCACTGCCGCAGTTTCCGCAGAGCATTTGTGTGGAATGCTTGATGCACGCCATGCAGACGGGGCAGGCCATGGCGGCAAAAAATGGTTAGTTCGTCGTGGATCGACCCATCGCCGCCCGGCGCGGCAGAGCTGCTTGAGCGCAGTCTGCGTGCTGATGCGCGGGCGTCCAACGCGTATGCGTTGCTCGACATGGCCTTCGATCCGGAATTGATTCGTCGGCTGCAGAAACTGGCAAGCCCAAATCGCATGGAGTCTCTCTACGCCGGAGCGTATGACGGCCCTGACCTCGATACCGTCGCCCCGCAACTCATCAGCTTGCCAGCTGACGACGAAAATCGCCTGCCGATGCTGCAGCGTTTGCTGAAAGCGACCGATGGCCGACCGATGCTGAGCTTTGTCACCACCGAGCTGAGCACGACAGAGTTCAAGGCCCACTTGCAGCATCAGATTGAGGCGACGACGCCCGATGGCAAAGAATGGATGCTTCGCTTCGCCGACACTCGCACGCTGCATGCGCTGCTGAGCGTGTTCAGCACCGATCAGCGAAAGCGATTCCTGGCCGGGATCGATCAATGGATCTATTTCGACAGAGCCGGGCAGCTTGTTGCTGTCCCAGGTGGCCCCGGAAACGCGGCATCCGAAACCTCGCCCTATGCACTCGCCGCAGACCAGGCTGCGCGTCTCAAGAGCTTGGCGCTGCCGGATGCGCTGCTGTTTAACATCGCGAAACGGCCGGACTTGTTTGGCCGCCTGCAAGGTCGACTTTCCGTTGCCCATGCGTGCATCGAAGCTGCGTTGGCGAAGCTGCAGCAACCCAGCGAACTTCACGACGCCACTCTCTACTCCGCCGTGCTCGCGGCGCTGTCTGAACACCAACTTATCGCCGAAACAGCGACATGAAAAATGTGACCGATTTGCACCGCCTCTTGCGATGGCCCGTGTTCGCGCTGCTGCTCGGCCTGTTGATGGCGGGCTGCAATGCGGAGGACGCAGCGCCACCGGTTGCAGAAGACAACGAGATCGGCTTGCAGGTCGAGGGCCTGAATTACTCCGGTGTTCCGATTGGTGTGTTCTATGTGAACGACCGATGGGGAGGCAATGTCAGCATGTACGCGGGTGGCGGCGGTACAGCGACTGCGATTGGATTGCCCGCCATCTGGGCGCCCGACCTCAAAGTCACGATCAAATGGCGCAACGATCTTTTGTACGACAAAGACCCGCAGGGTCTGTACACCACCGTAGTGCCGGTTCCAAAGTACAGCGGCTTTCGAGGTGGCACCTTCTGGGTCGCGTTCCTGCCGAATGACGAGATCAAGGTCTTCGCTTCGCCGTACGTGCCTGGTCATCCCAAATTTCCCGATCCGGAACTTATCAACCCTCGCCAGTACTGTCTGATCCGTCCGGTCTGCCGTGACAAGTACTTTCCGGGGGAGCCTGTGCCTGAGCCTTGGGAAACATTACCGATCGCGCTTCAGCCCTACCCGCCTCCTCCCAAATCGACAGCCTCGGCACCGTCATGGCAAGACAAAGGCGTCCAACGATGACCACAAGCAAGCACCTCGACCCCATCGGTGAAGACCCGTTGGCGCTCACGAAGACACAAAAAACGCTGTGTCTGGCTCACCATGCGGCGACCGCCAATCTGCCGTGCGCTAAAGAGTTGCATTTCAGCTTCTTCTTCGACGGCACCAACAACAACCGGTTGCGTGACACACCCACCCAAAGCCAAAGCAACGTCGCGCGGCTCTACGACGTATTCGACGCCAACCCCGCGGAGAACAGGCGCATTTATGCGGCCGGGGTCGGAACCGAGTTTCAGAAGGAGGTGGGCGACAGTGGCGTGGGCGCCGCTGCTGCTGCGGGTCTTGGAGCAGGTTGGGGTGGTGAGGCGCGCATCAACTGGGCACTGCTGCAACTCCACGATCTTCTGTACAGGCATTTTTTCGGTGCCAATTTCAGCGAATCGTTGGGCACCAGCGACCTCGCTACTGTCAAGGCCATGTCTGCCGATATGAACATGTCTCCGGCCGCTGTGCGCAAGCTCGGTGACCAAACCGAACTCAAGATGCTGCGCAGTGTCGGATTGCTGACCAAGCTGGGCGATATCCTTAACACCAGCCGCATTTCGGCGCGAGACAGGGAGCGCGGCGACATCCTGCGCGCGCGCCGTCAAGTTCTTTGGAACAAGCTCAGTCCATTGGTACTGCAGCGCAAGCCCAAGCTGGAGCGTTTGTGCATCTCTGTGTTTGGTTTCTCACGAGGCGCGGCAGAGGCGCGGGCTTTCTGCAACTGGTTGACAGATGCGCTGGACCCCGATTTCACGCTGGCCGGGTTGAAGGTCGAGGTGGTGTTTTTGGGCATTTTTGACACCGTCGCCTCTGTCGGACTGGCACAAAGCGCCATGGTCAGCGACGGTCACTATGGTTGGGGTCGCCCTAAGGATCTGGCTGTGCCCGGCTATGTGCAGCGATGCGTGCATCTGGTGTCGGGGCATGAGGTGCGTGGCTCGTTTCCCCTAGACCTGGCGGGCGGGGAGGGCATCGAGGTGGTGTACCCCGGGGTGCACTCGGACGTCGGCGGAGGCTATCCGCCTGGCGAGCAAGGGCGAGGTTGCGCCAGCGGGCGATCGCTTCGGAGCAATGACAGCGAGAAATTGTCGCAAGTGCCGCTGTGCCAGATGTTCCGAGAGGCCGTCACTGCAGGCGTGCCGCTGGACCCGAACGCACCCGGCGTCTCGAAGGAAATGCGCGACGCCCTTAAAGTGGCGCCCACCTTGCGAGCGGCGTTCAATGCCTATGCCTCCACTGTCAACGCGTTGCTGGGTCATCGCATCAGCACGCCGGCGGCGATGCAGACGCACTACGGTCTCTATGTGCGATGGCGCCGCCTACGACTTGGACCCCAAGGGGCGCAAGCCCTCGAAACCCAAGACTTCCTTGAACGTGCCAGGCAGTTTCAAAATGGGCAGGACCACACCGACCTAACGCAGGCCAATGCAGAGCTGCGTGAGGAATGGATGGCGATCCAAAAGGACGAGAACAACCCCGCCTATGACGACACTTGGGTGGGGCGGGCCCTCCGAGGGGGTGATCAACTTAACGCCCTGAATCCAGCGTCCGTGGTCTTTCTGCCAACCAAGGTCCGCAATTGGATTTTTGGCGAGAAGATTCGCCAATGGCGCGACGTTCGGGGGCATTGGAATAACTTGGCTCCATTGCCATCGTCCGTGACTCGGCTCCTGGATGACTACGCGCACGATTCGCGTGCGTGGTTCAAGCCCTTCGGAGAAACCAACGAGGCAACATGGCGCGCCAAACAGGTGGAGCGCATGGAAGCGCTGAAGCAAAAAAGGAAGGTGCGCCAAGATTGGGAGGACCGGTTGAACAATCCGGTCGATCCGACCGCTATGGCGCCGCCCGGATTGACGTCACAGGAGCGTGCTGACCTGGCCGCATATGAATGCAGCAACGAGAAAAAGCTTCCCGCTGAACTCGTTGGCCGCGAACCCACGTCGATTTGGGGCTACCTGAGGTGGCGCACTCTATACCGCGATGGCATCGCCCTCACGAATACGGAGCGTCTGGACGCGTTTATAGGAGCGCAACCCCACACGGATCCTCCGCGCTTGAGCCCGTTGAAACCGTCAAGTTTTGCCCAGTAGGGCACGATCCGTGGCTCAGTCCCGCGACGCCATCGAGAGCCAGACGATGGATGGCCGGAACGGCAAGTAATGCGCAAGGCTCGCGTACCGCGCTTTCAAGCGAAATGGTCGAACGCCCTGAAGCGCTGCGTCACTGGCGCCCCATCGGCGTGCACCAGCCGCAGGCCGGGCGCGACCTCAATCTGCCCGATGCGCGTGACGGGCGTGTCGCTGGCTTGGCCGGCTTGTTCGACGGCGTCGCGCGATGCGGCCGGCGCAGCGAAGGCTAGTTCGTAGTCGTCGCCGCCAGACATCGCGAGCATGCGCCGTAGCGCGGTTCGGGCTTCGGCACTGTGGCCTGACCCAGTGGGATCTGCACCGACCTCGGGCAACAGCCCAACGCGCGCCACCGCCGCATCAACATCGATGCGTGCCCCCACGCCGCTGGCGCGCAGCACATGACCGAGATCGCCCGAGAGGCCGTCGCTCAGGTCGACGGCCGCGGTCGCGATGCCGCGCAGCGCCAAGCCAAGCGCGACGCGGGGCGTCGGTTGCTCCATGCGCAGTCGTGCGGCTTCGAAGACCTCGGCAGGCAAGGTGAGCGTGCCGCGGAACACCTCGAGCGCCAGCCGCGCATCGCCCAGCGTGCCGCTGACCCACACGTCGTCACCCGGCCGCGCGCCCGAGCGAAGCAACGCCGCGCCGGCGGGCACCTCCCCGAACACCGTGATGCAGATGTTGAGCGGGCCGCGCGTGGTGTCGCCACCGACCAGTTCGCAGCCGTGCGCCTCGGCCAGCGCGAACAGGCCTTGCGAGAAGCCTGCGAGCCAAGCCTCGTCGACCGATGGCAAGGAGAGCGCCAGCGTGAACGCCAACGGCTTCGCGCCGCAGGCTGCGAGGTCGCTGAGGTTCACGGCCAGTGCCTTGTGGCCCAGTCGCGCGGGGTCGACCGTCGACAGGAAGTGGCGGCCTTCGACCAGCATGTCCGACGACACCGCCAGCTGCATGCCCGGCGCGGGTGCGAGCAAGGCGCAGTCATCGCCCACGCCCAAGGGGGAACGCTTGGCGGGGCGTTTGAAATAACGTGCGATCAGGTCGAATTCACCCATGGGATGGAGCATACGGGGTGCGCAGGTAAGTGATCGACGTATCGACTCCGTCACGAACAGCCCCGGAGCTTTGCCGAATCGCGCGCGCCTCCGGCTAGAGTCGGATGCAAGGGGGGAAATTCAGTGTCGCTAACGCTCGGTTCAATCTTGCTGCTCTCGGGTCTGGCCGTCGCATTTGCAGCACAGGCCGGCATCGCCCTGCATGCTTTCACGGGGAACCCGGGCAAAGGTCTTCTTTGCTTTTTTGTACCGTTCTACGTGTATGTCTACGCCAGGCGACACAAGGTCGGCGTCTGGCTGATGCGCGGATGGTATCTGGGCATTGCCATGTTCATTGGCGGCGCCATGCTCGCTTCGTGAGTTCTAGAGGCGTCGGCGAGCAGCGTGCGGTCGGTCACACCGCCCCGCGGAAACGCAGCGCCGCCTGTCGCACCACCTCGGCCAGCAGGCGCTCCTTGCCCTGCCGCTCGCGCAGCCAGCGCGCATCGTTGCGGTTGGATTCGACGCTCGTGCGCAGTTCGCCCAGCGCCCGGGTGGCGTTGAGCGCTTCGCTGTGCCATTCGAGCTGCGTCATGGTCATGAGGATGTGCTCGCGCAGCGGCATGTGCTCGCCGCTGGCGGGATCGACGTACACCGCGTCGAGGCCGAAGCGGCAGGCCTGGAAGCGGTTGTAGGTGTAGACGAGGTAGTCGTCTTCGGTCGGTGTGAAGGGCTGCTCCTGCAGGAACCAGGCCGCGAGCGATTGCACGTAGCCGGCCAGTGCGGCGGCGCGCTCGACCGTGAGCGGCGTGTCGAACACGCGGATCTCGATGGTGCCGAACTCGGGCTTCGGGCGGATGTCCCAGTAGAAGTCCTTCATGCTGCGCACGACGCCGGTGCGGGTCATGCGCTCGAAGTAGTTCTCGAACTCCTTCCAGCTCAGCGTGAAGGGCGC
>SEGS01000118.1 GCA_004210915.1 Variovorax sp.
CCCATCCGGTCGAACGCGAGGTAGACGACCGGCGTCGTGAACAGCGTGAGGATCTGCGACAGCACCAGCCCACCGAAGATCGCGATGCCCAGCGGCCGGCGCAACTCGGCGCCCTCGCCCCAGCCGAACATCAGGGGAAGCGCCGCGAACAGCGCGGCCAGCGTCGTCATCAGGATCGGGCGGAAGCGCAACAGCGCGGCCTGGTGGATCGCCTCCTGCGGCGACTTGCCCTCGCGACGTTCGGCATCAATCGCGAAGTCAATCATCATGATCGCGTTCTTCTTCACGATGCCGATCAACAGGATGATCCCGATGATCCCGATCACGCCCAGGTCGTTGCCCGTCAGCATCAGCGCCAGCAGCGCACCGACGCCGGCCGAAGGCAGCGTCGACAGGATCGTGAGCGGGTGCACGTAGCTCTCGTACAGCACGCCCAGCACGATGTAGACGCACACCACCGCGGCCAGGATCAGCCAGAGCTGATTGCTCAGCGAGTTCTCGTAAGCGCCGGCCGCGCCGAGGAACTTCATCGTCACGCTCGCGGGCATGCCGATCTCCTTCGCGGCGGCGCGGATCGCATCGACCGACTTGCCCAGCGCCACGCCCGACGGCGTATCGAAGCCCACCGTGGCCGACGGGTATTGCGCCACGTGCGTCACGGCCAGCGGCGCCAACTGCTCCCGCACGGTCGCGAAGCTCGACAGCGGTGTCGGCTCGCCGCTGCCGGTGCGCAGCTGCAGGTTGCCCAGCAATTCCGGGCTCGCCAGCGGCTCGCGCTGCGCTTCGAGGATCACGCGGTACTGGTTGGTCTCGGTGAAGATCGTCGAGACGATGCGCTGGCCGAAGGCGCTGTAGAGCGCGTCGTCGACCGAGCTGGCCGTGACCGACAGGCGCGAGGCGGTGTTGCGGTCGATGTCCACGTAGGCCGCCAGGCCCTGCGCGCCGGCCTCGGTGGTCGGGTTCTGCACCCGCGGCTCCTGCGCGAGCCGCTCGACCAGCGCGCGCGCCCACTTGTTGACCGTGGTGGTGTCCACGCCCTCGAGCGACACGCGGTACTCGGTCGGCCCCGTTTCGGCGTCGATGGTCAGGTCTTGCGTCGGCTGCAGGTACAGCGTGACGCCGGCGACGCTGCTGCGCACGCGCTCGCGCAGCCGGTCGATGGTCGCTTCCTGGTTGCCGCGGTCGGGCCGCATGTTGATGAGCATGCGCCCGGTGTTGAGCGCCGTGTTGTTGGCCGCATCGACGCCCACCACCGAGCTCACGCTCGCGACCTCGGGGTCTGCCAGGATCGCGTTGGCCGCGGCCTGCTGCAGCGTGGCCATGCGGGCGTACGACACGTCCTGCGCGGCCTCGATGCGCGCCTGCAGCTGGCCGGTGTCCTGCGTCGGGAACAGGCCCTTGGGGATCACGACGTAAAGCAGCACCGTCAGCGCCAGCGTCGCGACCGCCACCACCAGCGTCAGCGGCTGGTGGCGCAGCACCCATTGCAGCCACACGTCGTAGCGCGCGATCACGCGGTCGAAGAAGGCCTGCACCTTCGCGCCGAACCGGCCGCCCTCCTCAGCCTGCGGCTTGAGCCAGCGCGCCGACATCATCGGCACCAGCGTGAGCGCCACCACGGCCGAGATCAGGATGGTGATGGCCAGCGTCACCGCGAACTCGCGGAACAGGCGGCCCACCACGTCGCCCATGAACAGCAGCGGGATCAGCACCGCGATCAGCGAGACCGTCAACGAGATGATCGTGAAGCCGATCTGCGTCGCGCCCTTGATGGCCGCGGCGAAGGGCGCCTCCCCCTCCTCCAGGTAGCGCGCGATGTTCTCGATCATCACGATGGCGTCGTCCACCACGAAGCCGGTCGCGATGGTCAGCGCCATCAGGCTCAGGTTGTTGAGGCTGTAGCCCATCAGGTACATCAGCCCGCAGGTGCCGATGAGCGAGATCGGCACCGCGATGCTGGCGATCACGGTCGCGCGCAGGCTGTGCAGGAAGAAGAAGATCACCAGCACCACCATCACCACCGCCAGCGCCAGTTCGATCTGCACATGGTGGACCGACGCGCGGATGCCCGTGGTGCGGTCGCTCAGCACCTCGACCTTGAGCGAGGCCGGCAGCGAGGCGCGCAGCTCGGGCAGCTCCTTCATGATCGCGTCGACCGTGCCGATGACGTTGGCGCCCGGCTGACGCTGCACATTGAGAATGATGGCTGGATAGAGCGGTCCCGCCTCCTCCGCATCGGCAGGCCGCACGCCGGCCCAGGCACCCAGCTGCGTGTTCTCGGCGCCGTCGACGACGCGCGCCACGTCGGTCATGCGGATCGGCGCACCATCCTTCCACGCGACGATCAGGTTCTTGTAGTCGGCCGCGGTCAGCAGCTGATCATTGGAATTGATGGTGTACGAGCGCGTCGGTCCGTCGAAGCCGCCCTTGGCGCTGTTGGCGTTGGCCGACGAGATGGCGGTGCGCAGCGTGTCCAGCCCGATGCCGACCGCGGCCAGCGCGTTGGTGTTGGCCTGGATCCGCACCGCCGGCCGCTGCCCGCCCGAGAGCGACACCAGCCCGACGCCCGTGACCTGGCTCATCTTCTGCGCCAGCCGCGTGTTCACCAGGTTCTGCACCTCGGTCAGCGGCAGCGTGTCGGAGCTCACCGCCAGGCTCAGGATGGGTGCGTCGGCCGGGTTGACCTTGGCGTACACGGGCGGCGCCGGCAGGTCGGCCGGCAGCAGCGAACCACCGGCGTTGATGGCCGCCTGCACCTGCTGCTCGGCCACGTCGAGCCGCTGGTCGAGCGCGAACTGCAGCGTGACGATCGACACGCCGGCCGAACTGGTCGAGCTCATGCGGTTGAGCCCCGACATCTGGCCGAACTGCCGCTCCAGCGGCGCGGTCACGGTGCGGCTCATCACCTCGGGGCTGGCGCCGGGATACAGCGTCTGCACCTGGATGGTCGGGTAGTCGACCTGCGGCAGCGCGGCCAGCGGCAGCAGGCGCAGGCCGACCAGGCCGGCGAGCACGATCGCGACCATCAGCAGCGCCGTCGCGACGGGCCGCGCGATGAACGGACCGGAGGGGCTCATGGCCGCGGTGGCGGCCGGCGCTGGCCGCCTTCACCGCCCGGGCCGCCCGCCCCACGCGCGCCGCGCGGACCCGATGCGCCGGGCCGGCGGCCGGCCACGGGCTGGTCGCCCTGCAGCTGAACGGTCGCGCCGTCCTTGATGCGGTCGCCGCCTTCGGTGACCACCTTCTCGCCTGCTTCGAGGCCAGAGATGATGGCGACCACCTCGACCGTGGCCTCGCCGCGCTTCACCGTGCGCATCGACACCTTGCGGTCCTCGTTGATGACGAATACGTAGTCGCCGTTGGGCCCGGTGCGCACGGCCGTCACCGGCACCACCACCGCAGGCACCTTGCGCAGCAGCAACTGCACATTGACGAACTGGTTCGGGAACAGCGTGGCCTCGGCGTTGGCGAAGCGCGCCTTCGCCTTCATCGTGCCGGTGCTGGTGTCGACGATGTTGTCGAGCGTGGAGAAGGTGCCGGTGTCCAGCGTGGCCGAGCGGGTGCGTGTGAGCGCGCTCACCGGCAGTGGCTCCCCCTTGGCGAGTTGCCGCTGGATGTCGGGTACGCGGTCCTGCGGCACGGCGAACTGCACGTCGATCGGCGTCATCTGCGTGATGACCGCGATGCCGGTGGTCGCGTTCGCCGCCACGATGTTGCCCTGGTCGACCGCGCGCAGGCCGATGCGGCCGGCCACGGGCGCGGTGATGCGCGTGTTGTCCAGGTCGAGCTGCGCCGTGGCCTCGTTCGCGCGGTTGCTGGTGCCGGTGCCTTCGAGTTGCTTGACCAGCGCGGCCTGCGTGTCGACCTCCTGCCGCGCGATCGAGTCCTGCCCGAGCAGGGTGCGAAAGCGCGCCAGCGTGACCCGCGCGGCTTCGAGCTGCGCCTCGTCGCGCTGGCGGTTGCCGCGGGCCTGCGCCAGCGCCTGTTCGTACGGGCGCGGGTCGATGCGTGCGAGCAGTTGGCCCTTCTTCACGGTCTGGCCTTCGGTGAACAGCACCTCGGTCAGTACACCGCCCACCTGCGGACGCAGCGTGATGGTGGCCAGCGGCGTGACCGTGCCCAGCGCATCGATCATGACCGGCAGGTCGGTCTGCCGCGCGACCGCGTGGCCCACCGTGACGGTGGCGCCCGCGAAACCCGGGCCCGAAGGCGGCCCCGACTTGCGATTGAGCAGGTACCAGGCCGCGCCGGCCAGTCCCAGCACGACCAGCAATGCGATGAATCGGCCGAGCCAGATGCGGCGCCGTGATGGCGCGCGGGGCGCCGGCGCATGCGATGGATTCGGCGGCGTGGGGCCGGGGGAAGGCTCGGGAAGGGGGGAGTCCATCGGGTG
>SEGS01000075.1 GCA_004210915.1 Variovorax sp.
CACCCCGCCAGCCCCGCCGTTGCCACCGCCGCCAGCGGCCCCGTTCAGGGCGCCGCCGCCCGTGGGAACACCGGCGCCCCCATTGCCGTTGTTGCCTGCACCTCCGCTCCCGCCGCCGATGGCGAAGCCACCCTGGCCTCCTCGTGATCCTCCACCGCCGCCGCCGCCACCACCCGCAGTGGCGGGACCCGAAGCGAAGGCAACCAGTGCCAGACCTGCGACAAACGCCGCCGCGGCGCCAGAGCCGGTGGTCGTCCCTCCGGCGCGCTTGCCCCGGCGACGGCTGTGTTCGGAGACCGCCGTGCAGGCGCCCAGCGCCGCATTCCAGACGGAGAGATGGATTCGATTCATGCGTACCTTCCGGAGTGTTTCAGTGCCGGCCGGAAGACCTCGGGCACATTGAAACAAAAAAGATACAAATCTTAATATCTGTTAACGACTGAGGAAAGAGGGCTCGAGATTGATCGGACGCAGCGACGCGTCACGGCGCACACCTGACCAAGGAAATCGGGCCGATCAGCCTCCGAGCAGCACTCGGTTGACGGCCCGCCCTACCTCCGTGAACACCTTGCCAGCTTCGCGCTGGTCGTCCAGGTCGCGGGCACAGCTGGCCACCACGATCGCCTTGGCACCGCCGTCCTGCGGATTGACCACGCCGACATGGCAGGCCGTGCGGTACTGCGTGCCGGTCTTGTGGATGAACTTCACGTCTTGGCGCAGGCCGCCGGCCAGCCGGTAGCCGCCCGGCGGGCCGAACTTCATCGCCGTGAACAGGCGCTGGGTGCTGGCGGGCGACAGCAGCTTGCCGCGCACAAGTTGCTCGAGGAGGGTGCCGTAGGCCTCGAGCGTGGCCGAATTGCGCTGGTGCTTGTAGTAGCGCGCGTAGGCTTCGTCGATCGTGCGGACCTGCAGGTCGCCGGCTTTCACGCCCATCGCCCGGCGCACGGCCTCGACACGGCGCGGTCCGAGCGGCGCCGAAGCCACGCGGACCAGCTGGTCGTTGGTCAGCTTGCGGGCGGCCGGGTGCAGCTCAGCGTACACATCGCGGCGCACCTGCGCGAAGCTCGTGAACCCCGCGAAGTCCTTCCCGCCCATCGCCGCTTTCGCGCTCTGGTTGAGTGCGTCTTCGCCCACGGTGCGGATCAAAAGGTTCGCGGCGGTGTTGTCGCTGTCGCCGAGCATGCGCCGCAGCAGGGAATCGACGCTGTGCGCGCTCCCGTTCTTCTGCCACACCAGCGAACCCGAACCATCGACCTTGTCGACATCGCGAAGCACCAGCGTGCGCGCCAGCGTGAGCTGGCCCGCGTCGACCTGTTGCAGCACGGCCAGCCCGATCGGCACCTTGGCCGTCGAGGCCAGGTACCACGGCTGGTCGGCGGCGTGGCCGAAAGTCTCGCCGGTGTCGAGCCGCTTCACGTACACGCCGAGTTCGCCGGGCGTGTCGCGGTCGATGCGCTCGATCTGCGCGCGCAGTGCGTCCTGCCAATCCGCGCTGCGCGCCAGTTCAGCGGCGGGGAGCAGCAGCAGGCAGAGACTCAGCGCGCGGCAACACAGGGCAAGACGGTGCATCGATGACTCCAGAGGTGATGAGGCCCGAGCGGCAGAGTGCCATGCCCACCTGGCGCAGGACAAGGTCGGAACGGACGGACGAGTTTTCGCCCCGTGTGCAGGCGACGATCACGACGCGCTGCGGTTCCTTGAGCGGCCCGACGCGCGGCGCGGTCACGATGCCGCCGTCGCAGGTGCGGCGCCGTTGTGTGCCGGTCTTGTGTGCGAATCGCGCCCGCGCGGGCAGGCCGGACTTCAGACGGTTCGGCCCAGTCGCTGTGCGGGCCATGACGCCGAGCAGGTAATCGGTACGCACCGGGTCCAGTGCCTTGCCGTCGGCCAGCAGCGCGAGCAATTCGGCATGCGCGTCGAGCCTGCCCACGTTCAAGCCCGACGCGTAATACGCGTCATAGGCGGCGTTGAGCGTAGGGAGTTTGAAATCCGCGACCGGCGTGCCGGTCAGCCGCGACAGCATCTGCAGGCGCTCGCCATCGGTGCGCAGCTTGCGCAGCTCGATGAAGTCGACGCCCGAGAGGCGGCGCGCCGCGGGCGTGAGCCGGCTGTAGACCTCTCGCCGCACATCCGCCAGCGTCGTGATCTCCGCCAGGCCCTCGGGCACCAGCGACCGCGCCACCGCGTTCACGCTCGCGACGCCGACCAGGTCGATCAGCATGTCGCTCGCGGTGTTGTCGCTGTAGATGATCATTTGCTCGAGCAGGAAGCGGACGGTCAGCGGCGCGCCGACGGCGTGGCCGTTGGTGAAGCCCGCGCCGTCGACGTAGTCGCCGGCCCGCAGCGTCAGCCGCGTGTCGAGTTCGTAGTCGCCCCGCTCTGCCCCGCGCAGCACCGCGATCGCGACCGGCACCTTCACCATCGAGGCGAGGTACCACGCGCGGTCGGCGCGCCACGACGCCGACACGCCGGTGTCAAGGTCGCGCACATAAACGCCGAAAGCGATGTCCTGTTGCGTGGAAAGGCGGGCCAGTTCGGCTTCGAAGCGGGCGGGCCAGCGGTCATCGAGTCCGTTGGCAGCGGCCACGGTCGTTGGCGTGGCCGATGCCGCGCCAGGAGCGCCCCACAGGCCCGCGCACAGCGCCGCACTCGCGAGCACCTGGAGTCGTGCAGTCGGTAATTTCATCAGCCCACGATGATGGGCAAGGACGCGGGCGCGTCCTGTGGGTCAATGCCGGCAATCCGCTGTCGGATCAGGGCACGGGATCGCTATTCGGCCCAGGTCACCAGCCCGCTCCACGCGGTCGCCAGCACCACGATGCCGAAGGCGATGCGGTACCAGGCAAAGGGCACGAAGTCGTGCGTGCTGATGTACCGAAGCAGCCATCGCACGCAGAGCCATGCGCTCACAAACGAGAACAGCAGGCCGACCGCGAACATCGGGATATCGGTGGCCGAGAGGAGCGCGCGCTCCTTGTAGAGGCTGTACACGCCGGCGCCGATCAGGGTCGGGATGGCGAGGAAGAAGGAGAAGTCAGTCGCAGCCTTGCGCGACAGCCCGAGCAGCATGCCGCCGATGATGGTCGCGCCGCTGCGGCTGGTGCCGGGGATCATCGCGAAGCATTGCACCAGGCCGACCTTGAGCGCGTCGAGCGGCGTCATGTCGTCCACGTTCTCGATGCGCACGGCGCCCGGCGGGCGCTTTTCGGCCCAGAGGATGATGAAGCCGCCGATGATGAAGGTCGTCGCCACCACGGTCGGCGTGAACAGGTTGGCCTTGATCGCCTTGCCGAACAAGAGCCCCAGCACCACGGCGGGCAGGAAGCCGATCAGCACGTTCAGCGCGAAGCGCCGGGCCTTGGGCTGCCGGGGCAGCGCGACAACGGTCGAATGGATCTTCTGCCAGTACACCAGGATCACCGCGAAGATCGCGCCCGTCTGGATCGCGATGTCGAACACCCGCGCCTTGGCGTCGTCGAACCCGAGCAGCGCGCCGGCCAGGATGAGGTGGCCGGTCGACGAGATCGGCAAGAACTCGGTCAGGCCTTCGACGATGCCCATGATCGCGGCCTTGGCCAGCAAAACGATATCCACGCACGCTCCTTGAAAGAGCGTCGATTATCGCGAGCCCGGCGGGCGCGCCCCTGATCAGGCTTGCAGGCGGCGGCGCAGCGCGCGCACGGCGCTGTCGACCGTTGTCAGCACGGGCAGACCTGTGGCCGCCCTGCAAGCGCCGCGGGCTCGCGCCATGCTGAATTGCGCCAGCGCGATGCGCGTGCAGCCGCGGTCGCGCAGCGCCTTCGCCTCGGCAGCGATCAACGCATCGTGCCGCTCGCCATCGCCGGCGTTCAGCGCGGCGAGCGCGCCCTCGGCGAGCGCCGGCATCAGCACGACGTGTGCCGGGAACTCGGGCGGCATCGATGCGAGCGTGGGCGCGAAGGTGGCGATCAGGCCGAGTGGCCCCTCGCCTTCTGCAGCCTCGTCGACCATCGCTTCGTTCGGCTTGAGCACCGGCATGCCCGCGTGCGTCCGGGCCACTGCCTCGATGCACGGGCCGAAAGCGGAACAGGTGAACAGGATGCCGTGCGCGCCCGTGTCGACCGCGTACTGCGCCAGCTGCTGAAAGCGCGCGTGCATCGCGGCATCGAGACCCTGCGCGCTCCGCGCCAGATCGGCCGAGAGGCTGTCGTCGAGCAGGTTCATGCGCAGCGCCTCGGGCCAGTCACGCTCCAATGCGGCGTTGATTGGCGCGACCGAGTGGGCCAGCGCATGGATGAGGGCAATGCGGTGCGGCCGGCTCACGCGGCAACCACCTCGGGCCGGGCCCGGCGCACCAGGCGGCGACCCTGCGACCACCAGACCAGCGCGGTCAACAGCAGCGCCGGCAGATAGAACCAGTGCGCCGAAGGCCGATCGGTCGGCACCTGCACGCTGGCCACGTCCCAGCCCTGCTCGAAGCCGGACTTCTTCGCACGCGAGCCGAACTTCACCTGCCCGATTTGCCACGTATCGCCGAGCGGAACCAGTTGCAGGCCCGTATCGGCCAGCCGCTTGCGGCCGTCGGCACCCTTGTCGCCCAGTTGCACGGCCACCGTCTTGGTGATGTCGCGGCCCTCGATGGTGGTGCCCTTGATGATCATGACCAGGCTGGCATCGGTTTCGGCGTCTCGCGCCACGTCGTAGACCTGCGCGGCCGGGGCGCTGGCATATTGCGGCGCAATGCGGTCCATGAAGAAGTCCGGCCGGAACAGCAGCACCACCGCGGCCAGCAGCACCAGGGTCTCCCACCAGCGGCTCTTGACGCGGTACCAGTTCATCGTCACGGCGGCGAACAGCATCGTGGCGAGCGTGCAGGCCAGCACCACGCGGATCAGCTCGCCGGCGCCATGAACGTCGATCAACAGCAGTTGCGAGTTGAAGATCCAGATGAACGGCAGGATGACGGTGCGCAAGGCGTAGATGGACCCCTGGACGCCGGTCTTGATCGCGTCCTCCCCCGAGATCGCGGCGGCAGCAAAGGTGGCAAGCCCCACCGGCGGAGTGATGTCCCCCATGATCCCGTAATAGAAGACGAACAGGTGCACAGCGATCAACGGAATGATCAAGCCCGACTGCGCACCGAGTTCGACCACCACCGGCGCCATCAGCGTGGCGACGAGCACGTAGTTGGCCGTTGTCGGCACGCCCAGCCCGAGCACCAGGCAGACGAAGGCGATGAACAGCAGCATCACCATCACATTGCCCTGCGCTACGAACTCGACGAATTCGGTCATGCGAAGTCCAAGCCCCGTGAGCGTGATGGCGCCGACGATCACCCCTGCGGTTGCCGTGGCCACGCCGATGCCGATCATGTTGCGCGAGCCGTCGTGGAAACCGTCGACCACGCTGCGAAAGCCCCCGAGCCAGGCGCCGGGCGTGCGGGTGCGGCGGAACATGTCGATCAGCGGCCGCTGCGTGACCATCAGCACCATCAGCACCGTCACCGCCCAGAAGGCCGACAGCGCGGGCGACATCTCCTCGACCATCAGGCACCAGATCAGCGTGCCGATCGGCATCAGGAAGTGCAGGCCCGCACGCACCGTGGGCCAGGTCTGCAGCGGCTTGGGGTTGTCGACATCGATGTCCTCAGGCAGGTCCGGGCAACCGGCGGCTTGATGCAGCGCAAAGAGATACAGCCCGAGCAGCACGGCGCCGACGGCGTACGGCGCCGCGGCCCCCAGCAATGCCTTGATGGCGGCCAGCAAGTAGTACAGCGCGCACACGACGACCACGCTGCCGGCAATGCCGATCAGGTTGCGCATCACGCGCACACGCCAGGGCTTCGGCGTGGTCTGCACGATCGGCTGCATGCCCATCTTGAGCGCTTCGAGATGGACGATGTAGAGCAGCCCGATGTACGACAGCGTGGCCGGAAGGAACGCGTGCTTGACGATGTCCGCATACGGAATGCCCACGTACTCCACCATCAGGAAGGCGGCTGCGCCCATCACCGGCGGCATGATCTGCCCGTTGACGGACGCCATGGTTTCGATGGCACCGGCCTTGATGCCGCCATAGCCCGCCTTCTTCATCAGCGGGATGGTGAAGATGCCGCCCGACACGACGTTCGAGACCGACGAGCCGGAGATCATGCCGTTGAGCGCCGAGGACACCACGGCGACCTTGGCCGGGCCGCCGCGCAGGTGGCCCAGCGCCGCGAAGCTCACCTGCATCATGTAGTTGCCGCCGCCTGCGCGGTCGAGCAGCGCGCCGAACAGCACGTACACGAAGATCGTGCCGGCCGACACACCGAGCGCGATGCCGTACACGCCCTCGGTGGTGAGCCACATGTGCGACATGAGCCGGCTCAGTGACGCGCCCTTGTGCGCCAGCACATCGGGCAGGTACGGGCCCAGCATGCAATACGCCAGGAAGATCACGGCGAGCGCCGCCATCGGCCAGCCGACCGCGCGGCGCGTGGCTTCGAGCAGCAGCACGATCCCCGCGGCAGCCACGGTGATGTCCATGGTCGTCGGCTGGCCTGGTCGCATGGCGAGCTCGGCGTAGAACAGCATGATGTAAGCACCGGCGAAGGCCGCCAGTGCCGCGAGCAACCAGTCGAGCACGGGCACGCGATCACGTGGTGATCGCTTGAATGCAGGCCAGGCCAGGAAGGCGAGGAACAACGCAAAGGCCAGGTGAATCGCGCGCGCCTCCGTGTCGTTGAGGATGCCGAAGCCCAGCACAAATGGCAGCGGCGATGCGTACCAGTACTGGAACAGCGCCCAGACCAGCGCCACGCCGAAGATCAGCGCCGCGGTGGCGCCGTGCGGTTTGCGCCCGCCGGTGTCGCTGTCGGCAACCAGCTGCTGCAGCGCCTCGGGCGCCTTCTCGATGTCAGTGGCCATGCTTGTTTTCCCCCTCGAACGACCGGATAAAAAAAAGCCCCGCGTCATGCAGAACGCGGGGCGTGCGCCAGCAGGCGATTACATCCAGCCCTTTTCCTTGTAGTACTTGACGGCGCCTTCATGCAGCGGTGCGCTCAGGCCCTTCTTGACCATGTCTTCCGGCGTGAGGTTGGCCAATGCCGGGTGAAGTTTCTTGAACTCGTCGAAGTTGTCGAACACCGCCTTGACGATCTGGTAGACCGTCTCGGGCGAGGTCTTCGACGATGCGACCACCGTGGCCAGCACGCCATAGGTGTTGGTCGCCTGCGGGTTGTTCGGGTACAGGCCACCGGGCACCGTGGCCTTGGCGTAGTAGGGCTTGTCGGCCAGCAGCTTGTCGACCGCCGGGCCGCTGAGCGACACGAGCTTGGCGCCGCAGGTGGTCGTCGGATCCTGGATGTTGGCCGAGGGATGGCCCACCGCATAGAAGAACCCGTCGATCTTGCCGTCGCACAACGCCGGGCCGTGCTCGTCGGCTTTGAGCTCGGAGGCGAGCGAGAAGTCGCTGAGCTTCCAGCCCAGTGCGGTGACCAGCTCTTCCATCGACGAGCGCGTGCCTGAACCCGGGTTGCCGACGTTGAAACGCTTGCCCTTGAAGTCTTCGAACTTCGTGATGTTCGCTTCCTTGCGCGCCACCACCGTGAACGGCTCGGGGTGCACCGCGAACACCGCGCGCAGGTCGCCGTAGGCGCCGCCGTCCTTGAACTGCCCCACGCCCTTGGCGGCGTTGTACTGCACGTCCGACTGGGTGAAACCGAAGTCCAGCTCGCCGGCCTTGATGGTGTTGACGTTGAAGACCGAGCCGCCGGTCGATTCGACCGAGCAGCGGATCCCATGCTTGGCGCGATCCTTGTTCACCAGCCGGCAGATGGCACCGCCGGCCGCGTAGTACACGCCCGTGACGCCGCCCGTGCCGATGGTCACGAACTTGGTCTGGGCCATGGCCGGCACCGCAGCGAGGCCGGCCGTCGCGACGGCGAGTGCACCGAGCAGTTGGGGAACGAAGGTCTTGCGCATGGAATTCCTCTTATTCAGATCAGGGGTTGCAAAAAATCACGCGGCAGTCGCCGCAATAGCCGAATCGATCGCGTGGCCAAGCCGTTGCACGATCTGCGCCAGCTCTGCCTCGCTCGAGATGTAGGGCGGCGCGAGCAGCACGTGGTCACCATGCCGTCCATCGACCGTTCCGCCCATCGGGTAAACCAGCAAGCCTTCGGCCATCGCGGCGCGCTTGATGACGGCGTGCAGCCGCCGCGCAGGATCGAAAGGCGTCTTGTCGTCGCGCGACTGCACCAGCTCGACGCCCCAGAACAGGCCGCGCCCACGGATGTCGCCCACATGCGGGTGCGCGTCGAAGGCCGTGTGCAGCAATTGCGCGAGCGTGTCGCCGCGTGCGCGCACCTGCGCCAGCAGGCCATCGCGCACGATCACCTGCTGCACCGCCAGCGCCGCAGCGCACGCCACCGGATGCCCGAGGTAGGTGTGGCCATGCTGGAAGAAGCCGCTGCCCTGCGACATCGCATCAACAATCTTCCCTTGGGCGAGCACCGCGCCGATCGGCTGGTAGCCGCCGCCCAGGCCCTTGGCCACGGTGATGAGGTCGGGCACCACGCCCTCCTGCTCGCATGCATGCAAGGTGCCGGTGCGACCCATGCCGCACATCACCTCGTCGAGGATGAGCAGCACGCCGTAGCGGTCGCACACTTCGCGCACTGCCTTGAAGTAGCCGGGCACCGCCACCAGCACGCCGGCCGTGGCACCGCCGACCGTCTCGGCCACGAAGGCGATCACGCGGTCGGCGCCCTGCGCGAGGATCGCGTCCTCCAGCTCGGCGGCCAGCCGCAGGCCATAGGCCTCGGGTGTTTCGTCCGCGCGCTGCTCGCGGTACGGGTAGCACGGCGCCACGTGCGTGGCAGGCACCAGGATGGGCGCGAAGGGTGCGCGCCGCCATTCGTTGCCACCCACGGCCAGCGCACCGAGCGTGTTGCCGTGGTAGCTCTGGCGGCGGGCGATGAACTGCGTGCGCTGCGGCTGGCCGATCTCGACGAAGTACTGGCGCGCCATCTTCAGCGCAGCTTCTACCGCTTCCGAGCCGCCGCTCACGAAGTACACGTGGTCCATGCCTGCTGGCGCACTGCCGACCAGGTGATCGGCCAACTGCTCGGCCACGTCGCTGGTGAAGAAGCTGGTGTGCGCGTAGGCGAGCTGGTCGATCTGCGCGTGCATCGCGGCGATCACGTCCGGGTGGCCGTGCCCCAGGCAGGAGACCGCGGCGCCGCCCGACGCATCGAGGTAGTCGCGCCCCTCGGCGTCGCGGATGGTGATGCCGCGCGCGGAGGCTGCGACCGGGTAAGTCTGGCGAAGATGCCGGTGGAACACGTGCGTCATGCGAAGGCTGCCCAGTCTGGAACCAATGTATCTTTTCATTATTTTGTGGAACACTTGTTCCGTCAACCCGACAAAGGGATTTCCATGAGCCTGCGAGACGACATCCGCCAGCAGTTCCCCGCATTGAGCCCGGCGCTGCAACAGGTCGCGCGCCTGGTGCTCGATCGCCCCAACGACGTCGTGACTGCATCGATGCGCACTGTCGGTGCACGCGCGGGGCTGACGCCCGCCACGCTGGTGCGCTTCGCGCAGCACCTGGGCTTTGCCGGCTGGCCCGAGCTCAAGGCTGCGGCCGCCGCAGAACTCGGCCTCGGGCCCGAGCCCTACGCCGACCGTGCCCGCGCACTCGTCGGGCGTGCGCGCGATCGCACCCTGGTGCACGAACTGTTCGAGGTGCATCGCCACAACCTCGACGCGACCGAACGCCACAACGGCGCGACCCTGCCGCGCGCCTGCACCGTGCTGGAAAAGGCGCGCACCGTGCACGTCGCCGGCTACCGCGCCTGCTACCCCATCGCGTTCTCGTTCGCGTACCTGTACCGGCTGTTCCGCCCCACGGTGCAGGTGCTCGACGGACCGGGCGGCTCGCTCGAGATGCAGCAGCGAGCCATTGCGAAGGGCGATGCACTGGCGGTGATCAGCTTCGCGCCCTACTCGCGCGAAGCGCTGCAGGCCGTCGAGGCGGCGCGGCGCGCGGGCGCCCGCATCGTCGCGCTCACCGACAGTGAGGCATCGCCGCTGTCGCTGGTGGCCGATGAAACGCTGCTGTTCGCGATCCGCAGCCCGTCTTTCTTTCCGTCGGTGGCGGCAGGCATGGCGCTGGCGGAAGCGTTGATTGAGTTGCTGGCGAGCCGTGCGGGCAACGGCGTGGTGCCGCGCATCGATGCGGCGGAGGCGCAGTTGTTTGAGTCGGGCGCTTACCTTGAAGCGCCGGCGCCCGCGCGGTCACGAACGCGGTGAAGCCGGCCGGTTGAACGCCAAGTCAGGCGCCATCACGATTCATTGTCATCAGGCGCGGCCGTGCCCGTCGCTGAGTACGTGCGGGGCCGCGATCGCGGTCGCGCCGTCCTCCGCAAAGAACGGTGAAGGCTTGGACTTTCCAAGCACCTTGCCTTTCAACATGAAGGGCATCACTGTCAGCACGGCCTTCAGATTGAACTTCCTGGGGGTCCCAGCTGGCGGAACCCCCTGCGCGAAACGACCCATGATCCGGCTGCGAACCGGCCCGAGAACTTCGTCGATCTCTTGCCCATCCACGCCGGCCGTGTACACGCAGCGCAAGAACCCCGCCCACGGTTCTCCCGGTCGGGTGTTCACGACAGGTGTGCTGCAGCACGAGGTGTAGAAACGAAAGGTGCCGTTCGGCGACAGGCGTAGGCATCTCAGATTCTCCTGGCCGCGAAGAATCTCCACATCCGCTGGGTAGGCAGGAATCACCTCTGTTCCCCCATTGGCATCAAGCAGGTCCGCACGCTGGAGGTGTCGCAAATACCTTTGGCAGTCATCGCAATAGCAAACCAAACGTCCCGGCGTGTTGCCAGGGAAGGCCTTGAGTCTGGCGCGGAAACTGCCGCATTGACACTGAATCTCCATAACGGAAAGGCTCCTCGTCGGGGGTTTGCACCTGGCGTGAGGGAACGGAATGGACGTGAAATCCGGCGCGACATAAGCCGCAGTATCTGCGAGCCAGGCGGGCTGGTGCGGAGCTGGCGTCATGTTCGATCCGAGCCCTCACGTTTGAGATGAGAGAAGGTTAGCCTGCTGGTGGGCCTTTGAGCTCAACCACGTTTCCTTCGGGGTCTGTGAGATAGATGGAAGGCCCCTCTCCTTCCGCGCCATAGCGTGACGAAACGGGGCCTACCTCGATTCCCTGTGCTTCCAGATGGCTTCGAATGCTCGGCTCGTCGAACGGCTCAACTCGCAAGCAAAAATGATCCCGGTTGCGGCCGTCCTTGCCGGGCGCTGCACCACCGGCTTTGCCGAGCTTGCCATCAACGGGCACGAGATCGACGATAGACCGCCCAGCGCGAAGCTGGACCAGGCCAATTTCGTCCTGACGTCGCTCCACCGTGCAGCCTAGCGCGCCGCAGTAAAAGTGAAGCATTGTTTCGAGGTCAACAACGCGCAACACAAGGTGATCAATGTCGCGAATGTGGAACATGCTTGCTCGCAGGGAGTCGCTGGCTAACGTTCGAGCTAAGCGGGCGACGACGGCAGGACGCCGGCCCGGGCTGGCGAAAAACTACCGCGTACCGCCGGACCGGGCCTGGTGGCCTGCCGTTGGCGCTCCGCTTGAGCGAGGGGTTAGGCCTCAGCGCTCGTACTCTCGCGCTTTGCGTCATGGCTTGACTTGACGACGGCCAGAAAGTTGGATACTTCCATCAGCACTGCCTTCCCATTCTGCTGAATGCGGGTCCGCTCTTTCCCGTGGACGAACATATCCAGCAGAGGTGAAATCTTGACGACGAATATGTCAACCTCACCTCGGTGAAATGATTCTCGATTTTTGTTCGCTTCGAGAAGTAGGGTTCGCACGTCTGCGGCGTCGTTGTCAGGATTTATGCCGCTCAGACTCATGGCAGAAGCGCCAGGACCATACTTCTCCATTGACTTTTGGGCTCTCTCACAGTGCACTTTGAGTTCAGCGAGGTCGGAAGTGCGTCGCTGGTTCACCATCTGCTGCGTTGCGCGTTTGGCTTCGCTGGCGGATTTCTTTGAGGCGACGGCTTGCTGAATGGAGATGATTGCTCCCCAAATCGACGCCACGGTTCCGAGAATCGTCAGGCCCAGGCCCCAAGCTGTTGCGGCATCCATCAGGCCTCCAGCAGCGTGCGGATTTGAGCTGCCGACATGTTGTGAGGGCTCTGCCATGACTGCCACATAGAGGTCATCCGTCCATATGTTTCCAGCATCGGGCAGTGACTGTTGAAATCAGGGTATTCCTGGTCTCGGATGAGTTCTTCGTAGCGTTCAAGATCAACAATGAAGTACCTGGCGTACGCCAGATAGTGGGACTCATTGTTTCCGTCGAACCCCGGGAATCTGACCTTCGATTCGCTGATGCCGTCCTTCTCTTTGAGTGCGTCAAACGAGGACAAAATTCCCCGGTAGAGATCCAGCGCGTCAAGTACCTTTCGACACTCTTCTTCTGGCAAGTCGTCCCACACGTGCTCGAGGATCCACTTGTAGTGGAGTTGGAAGCCCTGCTGCAGTGCTATGCGATGTTGCTCGTAGTAAATCGCCTCGTCGGGATACAGTTTCTCGAGGATGAGGAACTGATTGATGAGGGACAGGCGTTCTTTTTTGGATAGTTCCATGGTGGCAGAGGTGGTTTCTGAGGCTTAACGCAATGTATCCCGCAGAACCTGCGAGATAAGCTGGGTGGTGCGGGATATTCTGGACATCGGTTCCTCCTGAAAGTGGCTTGCGGCCTGGGTTTCCGGCCGGCTCACTGTTCAAACACTCAGGTATAAAAAATCCGTGAAACCCGGCAGGCTGGCCACGGGAAGTATGGCTTGCGAAACGGCAGAGCTCGGGCTCAGCGCCGCGCCGTCACTGCGTCGATCTCGACGCCGCCGCCCCATCGCGCAACCACGCCGCCTGCCATCCGCCCCCCAGCCCCTGGATCAGCGTCACCGCCGAGATCTGCCGATTGACCTGCGTCTGCACCAGCGCACGGCGTGCGCTGAGGGCCGCGGCTTGCGCGTTCACGACCTCGGTGTAGTTGACCTGGGCCGCGCGGTAGCGGTTGAGCAGCTGCTGCTCGGTCCGGTCGGCGGCGGCCGAGGCCTCGCGGCGCAGGCCTTCCTGCTGGGCCAGCGTGGCGCCCGCGGTCAGTTGGTCTTCGACGGACTGGAAGGCGCTGAGCACGGTCTGGCGGTAGCGCGCCACGCTCGCGTCGTGCGCCGCTTTCGCGGCGTCCACGCCCGCGCCGATGGCGCCGCCGTCGAACACCACCTGCGCAACCGACAGGCCCAGCGCCCACAGCGTGTTCGACGCGCTGAACAAATCGCCGACGCGGCTCGCGTTGCTGCCCAGCGATGCGCTGAGGCTGAAGCTCGGGTAGTAGGCCGCGCGTGCGATGCCGATCTGTGCATTGGCCGCGGCCATCGCGCGCTCGGCTGCCGCGATGTCGGGGCGGCGCTGCAGCACGGTCGATGGCACGGCGATCGGCACGCCCGGCACCGTGGGCGTCCACTGCGCCGCGGGCAGGTTGAAGTCGGCGGGGGCGGCACCTACCAGCACCGCGATCGCATGCTCCAGCGTGGCGCGCGTGCGCACCAGCGTGAGCCGTTCGGCGCGCGCGTTGATGAGCTGCGTCTGCGCCTGCAACACGTCGGTCTGCGCGACGATGCCTGCGTCGTAGCGGTTCTTCGTGATCGTGAATGCGCGCTCGTAGCCGTCGATGGTTTCGTCGAGCAGGCGCAGTTCGGTGTCGGTCTCGCGCAGCGAGAAGTAGTTGATCGCGAGTTCGCCGACGGCCGACAGGCGCGCCGACGCGAGGTCGGCCTCGCTCGCTTGCGCGCTGGCCTGCGCGCTGCCCACCGCATTGCGCAGGCGCCCCCACACGTCGGGCGCCCAGTCGACGCCCAGGCCCGCCGAGAACGCATTGCCCGGCGCGCTGCCCGTCTCGCCCGAGCGCAGCGCACCGCTGCGGCGGCCGCTGCCGTCCACGCCCACTTGCGGGAAGAGCGACGCACGCTGCTGGCGCACCAACGCCTGCGCCTGCGCGTAGTTCGCGACCGCGGCGGCGATGTTCTGGTTCGACACCTGCACGCGTGCGGCCAGTTCGTCGAGCACCGGGTCGGCGAACAACGTCCACCACGGGCCGCGGTCCAGCGCATCGGCCGGCGCAGCGGGCAACCAGCCTTCGGCCGCGGGCGCTTCCTTCCACGCCGCGGGTGCGGGCGTGGCGGGCAACTCGTAGGTCGGCCCGACCGCGCAGCCGGCCAGCGCCAGCAGCAGCGACGTGGCGAGCGTGCGCCGCGCGAAGAGGAAGGATGTGGCAGTCATGGCAGTTCTCAGGCAGCGCTCGCGGCGCGGCTCAGGTGATGTTCGTTGGACGAGCGGCGGCGCAGCTTGTCGAGCAGCACGTAGACCACCGGCGTGGTCAGCAGTGTGAGCAACTGGCTCGCGACCAGCCCGCCGATGATGGCGACGCCCAGCGGTTGCCGCAGCTCCGCGCCCTGGCCGAAACCGATCGCCAGCGGCAACGCGCCCAGCGCGGCGGCCATCGTGGTCATGAGGATCGGGCGGAAGCGCAGCAGGCAGGCCTCGCGCACCGCATCGACCGCGCTGAGTCCGCGCGCGCGTTCGGCCTCCAGCGCGAAGTCGATGATCAGGATCGCGTTCTTCTTCACGATGCCGATCAGCAGGAAGAGACCGATCAACGCGATGATCGAAAAGTCCATGCGGAACAGCAGCAGCGCGAGCACCGCGCCCACGCCGGCCGATGGCAGGGTCGTCAGCACGGTGATCGGATGGATCAGGCTCTCGTACAGCACGCCGAGCACGATGTAGATCACGACGATGGCCGCGAGGATCAGCACCAGCTGCTGCGACTGCGATTGCTGCGCGGCCAGCGCCGTGCCCTCGAAGCCGCCGCGCACGTTGGTGGGCATCGCGATGTCGGCCTCGGCCTGCGCCAGTATTCGGCGCGCATCGGCCAGCGTGGCGCCTTCCGCCAGGTTGAACGACACGGTGCTCGCGAGCTCCGTGTCCTGGTGGTCGATGGAGGTCGGCACCGCGCGCTCGCTGACCTTGGCCACGGCCGACAGCGGCACCATCGTCGTCGCGCTGCCGGCCAGCGCCTGGCCGGTCGAGGCACCTCGCAGCGCCGGGTTGGCCGAGGTCGTGGTCGATGTCCCGGTCGTGGCGTCGGTCGTGTTCGCGAGCGAGCTGACGCCGCCGGTGCCAGTGGTGCCCGTGGCGCCGCCGGTCGTGGTGGCGCGCAGCGTCGACGGCACGTACAGGTCCTTCAGCGCGATCGGCGCCTGCTGGTGGCGCGGCGCCCATTCCATGATCACCGAGTACTGGTTGAGCTCGTCGTAGATCGTGGCCACCGAACGCTGGCCGAAGGCGTTGTAGAGCGCGTTGTCGATCGCGGCCGAGTTCAGGCCCAGGCGCGAGGCGGTCTCGCGGTCGACCTCGACGAAGGTCTCCACGCCGTTGTCCGATTGGTCGCTGTCGACGTCGGTCAGTTGCGGCTCCTGCCGCAGCCGGTCGGCCAGGCGGCCCGACCAGGTGCGCAGGTCCGACAGGCTGTCGCTCTTGAGCGTGTACTGGTAGCTCGAATTGCTGGAGCGCCCGCCCATGCGCAGGTCCTGCACCGGCCCGAGGAACACGCGCAGGCCGGTGATCTGGTTGAGCTGCGGGCGCAGCCGGTCGATCACCGCCTGCGTCTTGTCGGTGCGCTCCGATCCCGGCTTGAGGTTGACGAACATGAAGCCGCCGCCCGAGCGGCTGCCGCCCGAGAAGCCGACCACGGTGTCGACCGCCGGGTCTTTGTTGATGATGTCGACCGCCTGCCGCAGCTTCTCGCCCAGCGCCTGCGACGAGATGCTCTGGTCGGCCCGCAGGCCCGCGTTCAGCTGCCCGTTGTCCTGCTGCGGGAAGTAGCCCTTGGGCACCGCGGTGAACAGGTACACGTTGAGCGCGATCACGGCCAGCAGCACCAGCATGACCATGCCCTTGCTCGCCAGCGCCCAGTCGAGGCTGTGCGCATAGGTGCGAAGGCTCCAGCCGAAGCCGCGCTCGGCCCAGCGCGCGAGCCGGCCTGGCGGCTTGCCGCCCGCCGTTTCCGGCCGCAGCAGCATCGCGCAAAGCATCGGCGTGGTGGTGAGCGAGATCACCAGCGAGATCAGCACCGCCACCGACAGCGTGACGGCGAACTCGCGGAACAGCCGGCCGATCTGCCCTTCCATGAACAGCAGCGGGATGAACACCGCGACCAGCGACAGGCTGATCGACAGCACCGTGAAGCCGACCTCGCGCGCGCCTTGCAGCGCCGCCTCGACGCGGCCCATGCCGTTCTCGATGTGGCGGCTGGTGTTCTCGAGCACCACGATCGCGTCGTCGACCACGAAGCCGGTCGCCACCGTGAGCGCCATCAGGCTCAGGTTGTTGAGGCTGTAGCCCAGCAGGTGCATCACGCCGAAGGTGCCGAGCAGCGACACTACCGTCGCGACCGCCGGGATGATGGTTGTGCGCGCTTTCCGCAGAAACAGGCCCACCACCAGCACCACGAGCACGATGGAGATGACCAGCGTGATCTCGACCTCGCGCAGCGACGACCGGATGGAGTTGGTGCGGTCCGACGCCACGCGCACCTCGATGTCCTGCGGCAACTGCGCGCGCAGTTCGGGCAGCAGGTCGCGCACGCCATCGACGGTTTCGATGATGTTGGCACCGGGCTCCTGCGTCAGCAGCACGATCACCGCAGGCTCGCCGTTGAACAGGCCCAGCGTGCGCGTGTTCTCCACGCTGTCGATCACGCGCGCCACGTCGCCAAGTTGCACCGCCGCATCGTTGCGCCAGGCGATGACCATGTTGCGGTAGTCCTCTGCGCGGCGGCCCGGCGCCGGCGTGTAGACCTGCAGCCGGCGGTCGGCGCTTTCGATCGCGCCCTTGGGCCGGTTGGCATTGTTGGCCTGGATCGCCGCGCGCACGTCTTCGGAGCTGATGCCCAGCCGGTTCAGCGCAAAGGGCTGCAGCTCGACCCGCACCGCCGGCAACGAACCGCCGCCGATCTCGACCTCGCCCACGCCTTCGACCTGCGACAGCCGCTGGCTCACGATGTTCGACACCGTCTCGTAGATCTGCCCCGGCGTGCGCGTCTTGGACGTGAGCGCCAGGATCATGATCGGCGCCGACGACGGGTTGCGCTTGTTGTAGGTCGGGTTGCGGCGCAGCGTGGCCGGCAGATCGGCGCGCGCCGCGTTGATGGCGGCCTGCACCTCGCGCGCGGCGCTGTCGATATTGCGGTTCAGGTCGAACTGAAGGTTGATGCGCGCCGAGCCGTTGGAGCTGGTCGAGGTGAGCTCGTTGACCCCCGCGATCGTCCCCAGCCGCCGCTCTAGCGGCGTCGCCACGCTCGAGGCCATCGTGCTCGGGCTCGCGCCCGGCAGGCTCGCGCTGACGGTGATCGTCGGATAGTCGACCTGCGGCAGCGGCGACACCGGCAGCACGAAGAAGGCCGCGATGCCGGCGAGGGCGATGCCGATGGTCAGCAGCACCGTGGCGATCGGGCGTTCTACGAAGGGTCTGGAGAGGTTCATCAGCGGGGGGCTCCGGCCGCTTGCGGGGTGCGTCGGCGGGCACCATGCCTCTGAGCGGCTGACGCCTGAGGTCCTTCGGACTTCGCTGCTGCTCCTCGCAAAAAGCGGGGTCCGCAGAACTCGCTGCGCTGCGCTTCGCTCAAACAGCTGCGGCCCTGATCCGCTTTTTGCTGCGGTGCTCGCCGCAGGCTCGACAGCCGCTCAGAGGCATGGCGCCCACCGACGTGGACATGTGCGCTGTGCATACCTTCCGTTACCCCAGCCCTGTTCCACGCGGACATACAAAGGGAGACGACGCTCACATCACCCCGGAGCCCGGCATGCGGTGCGGGTTGGGCGATTCCCCTCTGCGCGGCTGAGGAACGGAGTGCAGGGCGGATCAGGGCCGCAGCTGTTTGAGCGAAGCGAGTTCTGCGGACCCCGCCCGGAGCGAGTACCGCAAGGCAGCCCGAAGGGCCCGAGCAGTGGGGTCGCACAGCCCGCACCGCGTGCCGGGCGGACGTCTCAGAGCAAGCAAGGGGAGCCCCAACAGCAACAGCAACAACCGCACAGCCCGTCACGCCGCCACCCCCTCGCCCTTCCGCCC
>SEGS01000119.1 GCA_004210915.1 Variovorax sp.
GACGGCTGCGCAGGCGTCCAGCGCAGCGCCTCGCCCGCCATCGATGGAATCGTCGCGAACTCGCGGATGCCACCGGCGCGCACGGTCAGCACGTCGGCGTGCATGAGGCCCGCGTCGACAAGTTCGCCGATCACGAAGCCCGGCCCGCCCGCGTCCTGAAAGCCGTTCACGTCGGCGGTGCCGTTGGGGTACACGCGCGTCAGCAGCGGCACCACGTCGGAGAGCTGTGAAAAGTCGTCCCAGTCGATCACGATGCCGGCGGCGCGCGCGACCGCGACCCAATGGATCAGGTGGTTGGTGGAGCCGCCGGTTGCGAGCAACGCGGCCATCGCATTCACGATGCAGCGCTCATCGACCATCTCGCCGATCGGCGGCACCTCGAAGGCCTGTGCAGAAGTCTTGCCCAGCACCGTGCGCACCGCCTCGCGCGTGAGCGTCTCGCGCATCGCGTCGCCGGGCTGGATGAACGCACTGCCCGGCACGTGCAGGCCCATCGCCTCCAGCAGCATCTGGTTGCTGTTGGCGGTGCCGTAGAAGGTGCAGGTGCCGACCGAGTGATAGGCCGCCATTTCGGCCTCGAGCAGGCCCTTGCGCCCGACCAGCCCTTGCGCGGCCTGCTCGCGCACTTTGGATTTCGCGGTGTTCGACAAGCCGGACGCCATCGGCCCCGCCGGCACGAACACGGTGGGCAAATGGCCGAAGTGCAGCGCACCGATCAGGAGGCCGGGCACGATCTTGTCGCACACGCCGAGCATGAGCGCCGCGTCGAACATGTCGTGCGTGAGGGCGACCGCCGTGCTCATCGCGATGAGGTCGCGGCTGAACAGGCTCAGCTCCATGCCCGGCGTGCCCTGCGTCACGCCGTCGCACATGGCGGGCACGCCGCCCGCGACCTGCGCTGTGGCGCCGAGGCTGCGCGCCTCGTGCTTGATGATGTCCGGGTAGCCCTGGTACGGCGCGTGGGCCGAGAGCATGTCGTTGTAGGCAGTGACGACGCCCAGGTTGGGCCCGCGCTCGGCCACGATGCGCAACTTGTCGTTGGCCGGCGCCCCCGCCACCGCGTGCGCGACGTTGGCGCAGCCCATCCGGTCGGAGCCGCGGTCGCGGTTGCGAATCTCCCGCAGGCGCTGCAAATAGTCGCTGCGCGTGCTTTGGCTGCGTTCCCGAATGCGGTCGGTGACCGCGAGGACGGTGGCATGTGTGCTCATGAAGCTCTCATCGATCGGGGAAAACCCATGGTACCAAGCCCCCATGAAAAAGCCCGGCGAGCCCGGGCTTTTCATGGATCCGAATGTGCGCCGCGACGACGCCGGCCACAGGCCTCTTCAGTCGACCAAGGTCACTTCGACGCGGCGTGCCTCGGCGTTGTTGCCGCTGCCGGTCGAGATGGCCGGCTTCTTCAAGTCGATCTTGTTGGCCGGCACGGCCAGCCCGACCAGCACGTCACGCACCGTTTCGGCGCGCTTCCTGGCGAGGGCTTCGTTGACGGCCAGGTCGCCGGTGGTGTCATGAAAGCCGGAAACCACCGCCTTGCGGCCGCGCTCGACTTCCTGGATCACGATGGCCAGTGCTTCGGCCGCACCGGGCGCGAGATCGGCGCTGCCGGTGGCGAAATAGAAATTCACCACGCCGTTTTCAACGCGGATGCTCGCGCCGTCAGGGATCACGACGCTCACTGTCTCTGTCACCACGGCCACGGTCGATGTGGTCGTTGGCACGGTCGCCGGCGCCGACAGCGCTGCGGCGGTGGGTGCCGGCGCTGTGGTGGCGCCACGTCCCGTATTCCAGATGACCGCCCCCACCACGACAAAGACCACCAGCGCGATCAGCGCAAAAATAAAGCCCAAGACGAAGTTCTGGTCGTCGTCGCTGTTGTTGCTGGATGCCATGCGGCGGTCTCCTGTGGAAAGCAAGCGTTGAATAATGGGGTCGTGAGCCATAGCCCTGAAATTGTAGGCGCCGCCGTGCACGCCTCGCCGCCCCTTGTCCGCGATCCGCAACCGCTGCTGGAGCGTGCCATCGCCGACTGGGGCGGTCACGAAGACCTTTGGCTCTTCGCCTATGGCTCGCTGATCTGGCGGCCCGAGTTCCCCTTCACCGAACGCCGCCCGGCCGTGGTGCACGGTTGGCACCGGGCGCTCAAGATGTGGAGCCGCATCAATCGCGGCAGCGTGCAGCACCCCGGCCTCGTTTTTGGCCTGCTCTCGGGCGGCAGCTGCCGCGGGATGGTGTTCCGTGTGCCCGCGGCCGACGGGCTCGAAACACTGGGCCGGCTGTGGCTGCGCGAGATGCCGACCGGCGTCTACGACCCGCGCTGGCTCTCGTGCGCCACGCCGGGCGGGCCGGTGCGGGCACTGGCCTTCACGCTGTCGCGCAGGAGCCCGAACTTCACCGGCCAGCTGAGCGATGAGCGGTACCGCGAAATCTTCGCCAACGCCGTCGGCCGTTACGGCAGCTCGCTCGACTACGCGCGCCAGACCCTGGACGAACTGCAACGGCATTCGATCCACGATGCCGCGTTGGCCCGCCTGGTGGCCCTGGCGCATGTACAGGCAGAGGCGCAGGCGCAGGCCAGCAGCGCACCGACCGCCGCCGACCCCACCCCCTGATCACCTGCACACGCGGGCTCTTCGCCCATTGAAAGCGGTTGTCGGTCACCGCCGATTGCGGGCGCCTCCGCTCTCCGCTATACCGATGCTTTCGTTCTTTTCAGCTCAGGAGCCTTCATGACCCGATTCTTCCTCGCCCCCGCCGTCGCCCTGGCCAGCGTCACCCTGCTCTCCGCCTGCGGCCACATGGGCATGGGTCAGGGAGGTGCCGTGGCTAACCTGGCACCGACCGCAGCCATCTCGCCCAACCCGACCATGGGCACCGTGACCTTCACCGCGCTCGACCACGGGGTGCGCGTGGCAGGCGAGGTGCGCGGCTTCGTGCCGAACACCGAGCACGGCTTCCACATCCATGAGAAGGGCGATTGCGGCGACAACGGCAATGCCTCGGGCGGCCACTTCAACCCGGCCGGCGGCACGCATGGCAAGTTCGGCGCGGCAGGCAGCCATGCGGGCGAATTGCCCAGCCTGATGGCCGACGACAAGGGCGTCGCGCGCTTCAAGGTCGAGGTGCACTCGTTGTCGATGACCGAAGGCGCGGCCAACAACGTCATTGGCCGTGCGCTGGTCGTGCACCGCGATCGCGACGATTTCACTTCCCAGCCCGCCGGCAATTCCGGCCCGCGCATCGCCTGCGCCGTGATCACCCGCCGCTGAGCTGCCGCGCGGCCCACAGCGCTTCGGCGCGGGCCAGCGCGGCGGGCGTGTCGATGTCGGTCACGATGCCGATGTCGTCGAGCGGCAGTTCCACCACGGCGCCCGTCGCTCGCAGCGCCTGCAGCACCGGCGCTGCGCCCTTTTCGCCACTGAGGCAAGCCAGCGCCGCACCGGCATTCACTCCGAATCCGACCGGGTGTCCCCGCTCGCCAAGATGCTGCGGCTGCGCGGCTTCAGCGCCTTGCGCAATGGCATCGGCGACCGCACGCAGACTGGCGGGCTGTACCAGCGGCAGGTCGCCCGGCAAGATCAGCCAACCCGCCGCGCCGCCGGTCGCGCGCACCGCGGCCGCGACCGAATCGCCCATCCCCGGATGACCGGCCTCTTCCAGGTGCCACGGCAGTCCGCTCGCGCGCACGGCGGCGAGCGTGCGTGCCAGCACCGGCACGCCGGCCAACAGCGCCGCCAGCTTCGACCCTTCGCCGCCCGCCGCGCGAAAGCGTTCGCCGCGCCCCGACGCCAGGACGATGACGGTGGGTGGTCGTATCGATGCCATGCCCCGAGTATCGGCGCGCGCACCTGCACGCTTGCGCAACAATCCGGGCATGACCACGCCGACCAACGAAACGCTTGCCGCCCTGCGCAAGAGCTACGAGCGCGCCGAGCTCGATGAAACCCGCAGCGCCGCCGACCCGCTGCAGCAGTTCGAACGCTGGCTCGGCGAGGCCATCGACGGCCAGCTGCCCGAACCCAATGCGATGACACTCGCCACCGTCGGCAGCGACCTGCGCCCCTCGACGCGCATCGTGCTCATCAAGGGCTACGACGCGCGCGGCATCACCTGGTTCACCAACTACGAAAGCCGCAAGGGCCGCGAGCTCGGCGGCAACCCGTACGCCGCGCTGCAATTCCACTGGGTCGAGTTGGAGCGCGTGGTGCGCATCGAAGGCGTGGTCGAAA
>SEGS01000004.1 GCA_004210915.1 Variovorax sp.
GGTGGCGGCGGTGGCGGCGGCTCAGGCGGCGCCGCCACCACCACCGACGGTTTCACCACCGCCATTGCCAGTGCCGCCGGGAATGCCGCCGCCACCGCCCACACCACCGAACGAGGCTCCGGCGCGTCCGCTGGACGAGCAGCCGCTGAGCGTGGCCAGCGCAGCGACCACCGCAGTGGCGCACAAGAGCGAGTTGAGTTTTGATTTCCGATTGGCTTTCATCACGTCTCCAACAAAGGATTGGTTTCGAATCCGCCAGGCGCTTGAGGAAATCACGCCCCACGGGAGGATGTGTTTGCCACCTGCCAAGTGGCGATCACGAAACCTTTCTAAACACGTTTTTGACGTTTTGATGCAAGGCGAGAGGCACTTTCGTTGCGTGCCCGCCTAAAAAATCCGTGATATATCGCACATTTCTGAGGTCTTTTGTGTCTATGTAATCGAAAAGAATTAACCAATGTGCTTGCGTTTCAGGGCTTGCGGGCCAACGCCATAAAGGCGCGATTCAGCGACGCTTCCGCTTCGATCAGTTGGGACCGCCGCGCCTTGACCCATGCCTGATCGCGCGCCAGCGATGCACTGGATGCCGCCAGCATCCGGCGCACCTCCGCAGGTTGGGGTCCTCCCGTTCCGGTGCGAGTGCGAACCATGGTCACGGGCGACAGCGTGGCGCGGAAGGTGGCCTCATCCAGCGGTAGTGCCGCCTGCTCCGTCTGGTACTTCTGTCCGGCCTCGGCATAGATGCGCTGCGCTTGCGCGTACGGAAAGTCCTTGGGCCGCAGGTTCTGGCTGCGCGCGTACACCACGATCTCCGACGCGAAATGGTGACCGACGCGGAACGGCACGCCGTGCAAGCGCTGCAGTGTTTCGGCCAGCTCCATCGAAGTGATCCAGTCGGACTCTAGTTCCTCCAGCGCGCGTGCCGGGTCAATCTGGAGAGCGCCCAGCACGCCATCGAGCTGCTGCAGCATCTCGACGCCCAGCACGAAGGTCTTGGCGCCCGCGGCGCTGGCCGTGTTCTTGTAGTCGATCATGCCCGGCGTCACGTTGTGCGCGCGCAGCGTCACCGCCTGCGCCGAAGCCACCACGTCGGTGGCCTTGGCCCGCGTGTTCTGGATCACGCCGGGATTCGCTTTCTGCGGCATGGCGCTGCTGGTGTAGGTATTGCTGGCGCCCAGCAGCATCCAGGGGCGGGTCTGGTGGTACTGCACATGCACGTCCTGCAGGAAGGCGCCGACCCGGATGGCGGTAGAGCTCGCGATGGCCGTGGCCTCCAGCGGAATGTCGTAGGTGCTGATCTGGCCCGCGTCCAGGGAGTTGACGACCACACCGTCAAAGCCGAGAAGCGCAGCGAGGCGTTCGCGGTTGACCGACCAGCTGGAGTTGGACAGTACCGCGGTGCCCATAGGGCTGAGGTTCAGCCGCGCGTAGGCCTCGCGAATGCGCGTGGCATCGCGCTCGAAGGAGTCGGCGAAGGCCAGCAGGTAGTGCGCGTAGCTGATTGGCATGGCCTGCACGCCGTTGGTGTACGCGGGCACGTAGGTGTCCACGTGCTTGCCGGCCAGATCGATCAGCCGCTTGCGCACGGCATCCAGCGCATCGGCATAGTCCAGCACTTCCAGTCGCAGCTGCGCGGCGTTCAGCGTCGAATGGATGTCCTGCCGGCTGCGGCCGGTGTGGATCAGCGTGCCTTCGGGACCGACCTGGTCGGTGATGATCTTCTCGACCTGCAGCACGTCGGTGGGCCGCTTGCCGCCGGGCTGGGCGGCTTGGTCGATGGAGTGGCTGACGCCGCGGGCAATGCGCCCGGCCCGCGGCGCGGGAATGATGCCCTGCTCGGCATGCACCACGGTTGACGCCATGTTGATGCGGCCGAACCAATAGAAGACGTCCTGCTGCTTCGCGAGGGCACTCGTTGCCTCGCCCTTCACTGTGCCCTGAATGCGGGCAACCTGTGCCTGGCATTCCTGGGTCGTGCGGCAGGCGGTGTCGAGGGTATCGGCGGCTCTCGCGGCGCCGATGCACGCCAGCAGGCTGGCGGTGAGCATGAACGAGGTGGGCAGGCGCAACGCGCCAGAGGGCCGCGCGGCCGAGTTGAAGGCTTTCATGAATCTGTCTCCGGTGTGTGTACGCTCCGGCCGACTTGGCACAGGGAGCTATTGGTTTTTCAGATGGAGATCAGATGGCTCCATCGTCGGAGGGTGAGTTTTAGGGCTGCGAGCAGCAGCGTCAAATTCATTTATCCTGATCTGTATTCAACAAACCAATAGCTTGCCGTGTCCCCTGACCGCCTTTTCGCCCGCCTTGTCGGGCGCGCACGAATCAAGCACTTGCAGTTGGTGGTCGATATCGCCGAGTTGCAAAGCCTGCAGAAGGCGGCATCGGCGTTGGGTTTGAGTCAGCCAGCCGCCACGCAGGCGTTGGCGGAATTCGAGTCTGTCCTGGGCGCGCCGTTGTTCGAGCGTCACGCCCGTGGCATGCGGCCTTCGGCGCTGGGCGTCGCGCTGCTGCCCCTGGTTCGGAACGCCCTGCGGCAGATGCAAGCTTGCGCCCACACGGTGGTGGCGTTGCGGGGCGACGCGCGCGGGCTGGTGCGCATCGGCGCCATTGCTGCAGCCATCGCCGGTTGGTTGACGTCTGCGCTGCCGCCCTTTGCTGTCGCGCATCCGGACATCGCGCTCGACATCCAGGAGTTCACGGCTGACGACATCCTCGGCTTTATCGAGAACGACAGGGTTGATCTGCTGCTGTGCCGGGAGCCGGCTTCCCTGCCCGACAGTCACGTGTTTATGCCCGTGCTCGATGATCGCTTCGTGGTCGTGGCGCGTGCGGGCCACCCGCTCGCGGCGCTGGACGCCGTGCCCGATCGGTTGCTGGCCGCGCACACCTGGCTCACGCCTCCGCTGACAGGCATCGCGCCGCGTGAGTTCGCGGAACTGTTTGCGCGGCTGGGCGGAACGCCGTCAACATGCCAGATGTCCACACGCTCGGTGCTTCTGGCGGACGCCCTCATGAGTCGCAGCGACATGTTGGCGCTCACGCCTTTCAACCTGATCCGGCCTTTGGTCGAGCAGGGGCGCATCGTCGTCATTCGCACGCGTGCGGTGTCGCTGGCACCGCTGGGTATCCTGGTGCGCCGGGAAACCACACTGCAGGCTTCCTCGGCCGTTGCGCGAACGATTCAAGGACTTCGGGAATGGGCGCCGGTGTAACGAACCCGGTGCCTCCGCAAGAAAAGTGCAGCAGCCGCCGGTCGTTTCTGCTCACCCTCGGCGCATCCGGCGTGGCCCGCATGGGCCCGGTGTACGCGGAACTTGCTTTTCCACAGCGCCCCCTGACCCTCGTCGTTCCCTACGCGGCAGGTGGCGAGGCCGACGTCACGGCGCGCCGCATGGCCGTCGCGTTGGCACGGCAGCTGGCACAGCCGGTGATCGTGGAGAACATGGCCGGCGCGTCGGGTGGCTTGGCGGCGCGACGGGTGCTGCGGGCCAAAGCGGATGGCTACACCTTGATGTTCGGTACGACCAGCGATCTGGTGGTTGCGCCTGCGGTGAACCCGCAACTGGGCTACCAGAGCTCCGATTTCTCTTTGATCGCGATGTACGGCCATGCGCCCATGGCGCTGGTGGTGCGCGTCGGCCTCGGCGTGCAGAGCATCGACGCCTTCATCGACGAAGCGCGGCGTCAGCCGGGGCGACTCTCCATGGGCGCAACGGGTCGACAGTCGTTCCAGGCGCTGGCGGCGCAGAGTCTCGCTCGAGCGGCTGGCGTTCAACTGCTGCATGTGCCCTATCAGAAGGGGACCCAGTTGATGCATGACCTGTCGAGCGGGCGCATCGATGCCGTGGTGGTGCCCCTGCCCGCGGCCCTCCACCAGGCCCGGCAATGGGGGCACATCGTGGTGGGCACGCTGTCGAATGCACGGAGCCTGGCCAGCCCTGACACGCCCACGGTCAACGAAGGAAGGTCGCTCAAAGGTGTTGTGTCCGAGATCTGGGCTGGCCTGGTCGCGCCCGCAGGTCTGGCGCAAGAGGTAATGGCATCGCTGCATCGCGCTGTGCAGGCGCTGCTGGTCGATCCTGCATTTCACGTGCTGAGGATGCGGCTGGCCGATGTGCCTGCCCCGCCGATGTCGGCGGCGGAATTCGCTCGGTTCGTGCAGGCTGAGGAATCCCGCATGCGTGACATCGTGCGTCAGTTGCCGCTGGCGTAGAACCCAACCGACCCGATGCCCGACGCACTCATTTCTGCTGCGCCCCGCCGACGCGGATCGCGCTGGGTGCGTTGGGCTCTGGCGTTCTTGTGCCTGCTTGCGTTGCTGATGCTCGGCCCGCTGGGCGTCCTGGCATTCGGCAACCTGGACCTGAACACGCCATGGCACATGACGCGTCGCGAGAGCACCGGGCAGGCGCACGACCCGTCCGTCGAGCGCGGAGCGGTTGTGCAGGTCTATGGCGCGCGGATCGTGCGATGGCGCGGCGCCTTCGGCATCCATCCGTGGATCGCGGTCAAGCGGGCCGGGGCCGAGCGGTACACCACGTATGACATCGTCGGCTGGCGTGCCCGCCGCGGCGGGGATGCGATGGTCAGCAACGAGGTGGAAGCACCGGACATGCTCTGGTACGGCGCCCATCCGCAACTGCTGGCCGACCACCGGGGTCCGCAGGCCGAAGCCATGATCGACGCGATCGAATCGGCCGTGGCGGCTTACCCGTGGCGCGGGTCGTACCGCCTTTGGCCCGGCCCCAACAGCAATACCTTCGTGGCCTGGGTGGCCCGGCAGGTGCCTGCGCTGCGGCTGGATCTGCCCCCCACGGCCATCGGCAAGGACTATCTGGGCTTGACCACGTTCAGTGCCCCTGCGCCCAGCGGCACGGGGTGGCAGCTGTCGCTGGCGGGGCTTGCGGGCGTCACGGTGGCCCGCGACGAGGGTCTGGAACTGAACCTGCTGGGCCTCGGCTTCGACGTCGACGATCGGGCCCTTCGGCTGCCGGGGTTCGGCCGGCTGCCAGAGCGCGCGCGATGATCAGCTGGTAGCAGGACCGCGCGTCAGAGAGCGCCCGTCGGCGGACAAGCGACGATCAATTTCAAGTGTGCCGCCGTGCCGGACCCACTCATTTCTTCGGAGGTGGCGCCTGATCGGTTTGCGTCGTGCTGTTTTTCGAGCCATCACCCGGATGGCGCCCGCTCAAGCCACCGGTGGTGCCAACGCCAGGCGTGCGTGCATTGCCGGAGCGCGCTATCGGGTTGTCCGGATTGGTGGCGGCCTCCGCCGGCCGGTCCTGCCTTGCGCCTGTGTCGCGGCCGCGGCTTGCCGGCTTCTTCTCTGCTTGCCCCGCCGTCGACGGCGCAGCGGATCCTTTCGGGTTGCCGCTGGGCTGTGCATGCGCGATGAACGACGCCGTCAGCACGGAAGCACCAAGGGCCAAAGAGAAAGCGCGTTTGAATGTCATGGGAAGACTCCTCGTTTCGATCAAGACATTCAAATTAATTGGCAGGCCGCGCCGCGGGGTAGGTGGATCACTTGCACGAGAGTACGACCCGGCCGCCGCGCACCTCTGCTCGCAACTCAGAAGCGCATCTTGGCGGCGAGCACCGGTCCCTGGAACTTCACGCGCAGACCTCGGACACCCTCGTCCTCGCGCTTGAGGTCGACATCCGTCACGGCATAGGCCAGCGACACCCCGAGATTGCGAACGGGGAACCACTCGGCACCGATGCTGGCGTTGTAGATGCTGCCGCGGACGCCGCTGCCCCCGCTCTTGCGGATGCCGGACGCATCGGCGAACAGGCGAAGGTCCGGAGAAATCGCGTGGCGAATGCCGACCTCGAGCATCGGGGCCACTGCGTCGTCGCGGTCCTGACGGCTGAAGTTGCCGTTGTAGCCAATGAAGCCGGCGCCTGCGAGGCCTACGTTGGCGGCCGCGAACGCGTTGGTCTCGAGCGCCACCCGGTAGTAGCCAATGCCCGCGCCGATGCCGAAGACCGTGTTGCCGGTTCCGAACCAGTAGCGGTACCCGAGGCGCGCCACGTCCAGATCGAAGGCAGCGCTGACGCCGATGGCCGTGCTCGCGCCGAAGGGGACGGCGTTGTAGGTCCCCACGTTCGAGCTGGCATAGCCCTGGCTGTAGCGGAACGCATCGAACGAAATGCCGTGGTTGTCGCCGAGCAAAAACTCACCGCTGATGCGCGGCATGGTCTTGCGCTCGCCGTCGATGTCGCCCAGATGGACCGAGCCGGTCGAGCCGCCCACTGTGGCCCCGAGCTCGGGTTTTGCACTGAACGCGCCGACGGACAGGCTGAAGCGGTCGAGTGCGGGCGACATCTGCTGGGCGTGCGCAGGCGCGGCGGCGTAAGACGTCAGGCCGGCGACGGCGGTGAGCAATGTGAAGCGGCGGAAGTTCAGGGCGGGCGAAAGAATCATGGCCTTTGGTCGAATGAAGATGTGAGGGATCGATGACGGAGACGCATCGCATCGACATCGCATCGACGACGTGTCGAGACACAATTGAGTCACATTCGAAGGCGGTTGCCGGTAGGACGTTGCCGCACTCAGAATGTCGGCGCAGGCAGTGGCCAATGATTGGAAGGACAACGCATGAAGCCAGCACAACACCAGAAGCTGATCGACACGCTGCAATTGCGGTTCACTGAGAACCGGGCAAGGCATCCCGCCGCCGCATGGGATCACGTTCTAGCGCGCCTGCAGCGCAGTGCGGCGAAGCTCGACGCCTTGAACGCGATGGAGCAAAGCGGCGGCGAGCCCGACGTCGTCGGCGCGGCGGGCGACGAGGGCGCTTTCATGTTTTTCGATTGCGCCACCGAGAGCCCCCAGGGGCGCCGAAGTCTTTGCTACGACGGGGAAGCGCTGCGCTCGCGCAAGGAGAACAAGCCGGCGGGCAGCGCGGTCGAGCTCGCCGTGACCATGGGCATTTCGCTGTTGACCGAGGCGCAGTACCACCAGCTCCAGACCGTGGGCGAGTTCGACCTGAAAACGTCGAGTTGGCTGGCCACGCCGGCCGAGCTTCGCCAGCGCGGCGGAGCGCTGTTCGGCGACCGGCGCTACGACCGGGTCTTCGTGTATCACAACGGCGTGCAGTCGTACTACGCCGCGCGCGGGTTCCGAGGCGCGCTGAAGGTCTGAGGCGGCGGTGGCAGGCGCTTTCGCGGGGCGCCGGGTGTCAGCCCGGGCAGCCTTGCTGCGCCCGGCTAGCGCATGCCTTCCGAAGGTGCGGTCGGCCGGCTCGCCAGGTGGCGCGCAAGCGCCCCCGTCGCGCGCGCAGCGGCTTCCGCATCGACGCGGTCGGACAGCACTTGGGTCACCTGATTCAGCTGGCCGCCCGTCAGGCCCACGTTCATGCTGATGGCCATGTGCGATTGCAGTTGCGAGTCCGCGCCTTTCAGCGCCGAGAGCATGCCGACCGTGGCGAGCTCGCGACTCTGCCAGTCGAAGTTGTCGCGCTCGAAGATGTCTCCGAAAAGGTGGGTCTTCAGATATTCATCCGCAGCAGGCGCGAAGTCGAAGAGCGCACCTTTCACCGGGCTCCCGACGAGCTTCGTCTGGTTGGCCGTGCCGGCCGCCAGCAGCGCGTCGCCTCTTGGAATCGCGCGCGTGGGGGCGCGTCCTTCTGCATCCTGCTTGCCGCGCTGCTTGCGCGCCTCGACCACCTTCATCAGCTCGCCCAACGCGTTCAGGCTGCGGGGGAAACCGGCGTAGGCATACAACTGGGTCAGGACTTCCTTGGCCTCATTGATTGTCAGACCGGCGTCGAGTCCCTGCTCCAGCGCCGGGCCCAGGCGTGCCATGTCGCCGGCCGCTCCATGGGCTGCGATCGGAACGATGGCCTGCTGCCGGATCGACAAGGTTTCCGAGGGAAGCTGTGCCTGGGCCCGAGCAGTGGCAACGGGCGTCGTCGAGGTGGCGTTGCCCCAACTGGCGGCCAGCGCGAGTACCAGGCCGGCCGCGACACGCCCGTGCCGCTCAACGTGCTGTGTATTGCTCATCACTGACCTTCTCCATCCATTCCACGTTCTTGCCGTCGAGCGTGCCCGTGACCGCCAGGTGGGTCATGCCGGTTGTCGGCGAGGCGCCGTGCCAGTGCTTCACGCCCGGTGGGCACCACACGACGTCGCCCGGACGGAATTCCTGGACGGGCTTGCCCCATTGCTGGGTGCGGCCCACGCCCGACACGATGACCAATTGCTGGCCCGCAGGGTGGGTGTGCCATGCCGAGCGCGCGCCAGGCTCAAAGGTGACGTGGGCACCCGACGTGTTGATGTGCTGGTTCGCGCTCCAAACCGGGTCCACGCGCACGCGACCGGTGAAGAACGCGTCGGGGCCGGCAGCAGACGGCTGCGCGCCCGCCCGGGTGATCTGCATGTCCGCGCCAGCCGCGGATGCCTGAGCCCCCGCAGCCATGGGCTGGGCGATCACCAGGCACGTGAGGATCGGGGATAGATAGCGACGCAAGGTTCGGAACTCCTGGTGGGTGGATTGAACGGGAGACGGGGATGTACCGAGTGGCGTCCCGCGTCTGGAACCACAAGTGGCTCTGCATGCAAAGAACTTTATGGCCGAGGCCTTTGGATGAGAAGACGGCAAAATCGGCATGCACATGTGCAAATGATTCACCAATGGCCAAAGAGAACCTGAACGACCTGCAAGCCTTCGTGGTGGTCGCGCGCGAGCGCAGCTTCACACGTGCGGCGGCGCAGATGGGTATCTCGCGCTCGGCGTTGAGCCACGCGATGCTGGCGCTCGAAGCCCGGCTGGGCGTTCGCCTGCTCACGCGCACGACGCGAAGCGTCTCCACCACCGAAGCCGGTGCGCGGCTGCTCGACACCGTGGCGCCACGCCTGCAGGAGATCGAAGCAGAGCTCGGGCAGCTCAGCGCCATGCGCGACACGCCTGCCGGCACCGTGCGCATCACCGCACATGACCATGCCATCAACGCCGTGCTTTGGCCGCGCCTGCTGCCCCTGCTGCAGAAGTACCCTGACATCCGGATCGAGTTCAGCGTCGACTACGCCTTCACCGACATCGCATCTCAGCGCTTCGATGCGGGGGTGCGTGTCGGCGACCGCGTCGACAAGGACATGGTCGCCGTGCGCATCGCGCCGGACATGCGCATGGCGGTGGCCGCTTCGCCTGCCTACCTGGAGGGCCGGCCAGTGCCCAAAAAGCCCCAGGACCTGACCACGCACCAGTGTGTGAACCTGCGGCTGCCAACCCGCGGCAATCTGTATGCGTGGGACTTCCAGAAAGGCAGGAAAGCCCTCAACGTGAAGGTGGATGGCCAGACCGTGTTCAACAGCACGATGCTGATGCTGCAGGCGGCCATCGACGGCATGGGCTTCGCCTACGTGCCCTTCGACGTCATGCGGCCGCACATCGATGCCGGCAGGCTGGTTCCGGTGCTGGAAGACTGGTGGCCGACCTTTCCGGGCTATCACCTCTACTACGCGAACCGGCGCCAGATCGCGCCGGCTTTGGCGCTGGTGGTCGAGGCGTTGCGCTACCGCGCGCCCGAGCGGGCTAAGGCTGGCGCGACGCGCTGAAGCGCAGGGCTTTCACCACCAGGGAGAAGGCCGGCGAGGGCTGCCGTTTGCTCGGGTAGTAAAGGTGGTAGCCCGCGAACTTCGGGCACCAGTCCTGCAGCACACGCACCAGCCCACCCGATTCGATGTGCTGCATCACTTCATCCTCCGGTAGCAGCGTGATGCCCATGCCGGCCAGTGCCGCGTCCACCTGCGGCGGCGCGGTGTTGAAGATCAGCGGCCCGTCCACGCGCACGTTGACCTTGCGGCCGCGCTTCTCGAAGTCCCACACGTAGAGGCCGCCCGAGGTCGGCATGCGCTGGTTGATGCAGGCGTGCTGCGTGAGGTCGGCAGGCGTCTTCGGCGCGGGGTGCGCTGCAAAGTAGCCGGGCGAGGCCACCACAGCCATCTGCAGCGGCGGGCCGATGGGCACGGCGATCATGTCGTTGTCGATGGTGTTGCCCATGCGCACGCCGGCGTCGAATCGGTCGGCCACGATGTCGCGAAAGCCGTAGTTCATGTCGAACTCGAGCTTGATGTCGGGGTACTCGTGCAGCAACGGCATCAGCTTGGGGAGCAGCACCGTGTGCATCACATGGTCGCCGCAGGTGATGCGCACGGTGCCCCCTGGCTTGTCGCGCAGCGCGGTCAGCGCTTCCAGTTCCGCTTCGATCTCCTCGAAACGGTGCCCGATCGCCTTCATGAGCCGCTCCCCGGCCGATGTAGGCGCCACGCTGCGCGTCGTTCGCGTGAGGAGGCGGATCTGCAGGCCTTCTTCCAGTCCGCGGATGGCCTGGCTGAGCGCCGACTGCGTCACGCCCAGCGTGCCCGCGGCCTTCGTGAAACTGCCTTCGCGGGCCACCGTCACGAAAGCCAGCAGGTCGTTGAGGTTGCGTCGTGGCATGGCGGTCTCCGCAGGCGCGGACTGATTAGAGATGGTAATAAATGTATTAAGCATTGATTACCTAGTCAATTCCCGGACCGATCGGCAAACTTCGTGGCAGTTCCCAGCAACCTGCCCACTGCCCATGAAGACTTTCCACATTCCCTGCGGCCGGGTCTGCGCCACATGACTGCACAGACCTTCGACGCCGGCGCCGTGCATGCCAGCGCCCCGGCCGACCCGGCGCAGCCCGCGCATTGGGGCGGCGTGTTCGCCATGACGCTGTGCGTTTTCGCCCTGATCGCGTCGGAGTTCATGCCCGTCAGCCTGCTGACCCCGCTGGCGCGCGACCTCCGGGTGACCGAGGGCCTGGCGGGACAGGGCATCGCCATTTCGGGTGTGTTCGCGGTGCTCACGAGCCTGTGCATCGCAACCCTTGCGGCACGGGTTGACCGCAAGCGCCTGTTGCTGGCGCTCACGGCCATGATGGGCCTGTCCGGCGTCATCGTCGCGGTGGCGCCGAACTATTTGACTTACATGGCCGGACGGGCGTTGATCGGTATTGTCGTGGGCGGCTTCTGGTCGATGTCGGCCGCCACCGCGATGCAGCTCGTGCCTGCGTCCCAAGTGCCCCGCGCCCTGGCGATCTTCAATGGCGGCAACGCGCTGGCGACCGTGGTGGCGGCGCCGCTGGGCAGCTACCTCGCGTCCTTCGTGGGCTGGCGCGGAGCCTTCTTCGCGCTGGTGCCGGTTGCGGCCGCGGCCTTCGCCTGGCAGTGGTTCAGCTTGCCGGCCCTGCCGGCGCGGCCACGCGCCAAGGGCACGCGCAACGTGTTTCAACTGCTGCAGCGCCGGCAGGTGCGGCTCGGCATGCTGGCCGTGGGCATGTTCTTCATGGGGCAGTTCGCGTTGTTCACCTACCTGCGGCCGTTCCTGGAAACCGTGACGGGGGTCGAGGCCGCAACGCTGTCGCTCGTGCTGCTGGCCATCGGCGCGGCCGGCTTCGTGGGCACCATGCTGATCGGCCGGTTCCTGAAGCTCGGCTTCTACGGAGCGCTCACCGTCATCCCTGTGCTGATGGCCGCCATCGCCGTGGCGCTGATCGCCATGGGGGGCTCTTTGTCTGCCACAACGGTGCTGCTGGGCTTGTGGGGTCTGGTCGCCACCGCTGCGCCGGTCGGCTGGTGGCTGTGGGTGGCGCGCACGCTGCCACAGGACGCCGAAGCCGGCGGCGGGCTCATGGTGGCGGTGGTGCAACTGGCCATCGCTGCAGGCTCCACGGCGGGCGGCCTGCTGTTCGACCGCAGCGGCTACCGCGGCACCTTTGCGTTCAGCGCCGGCCTGTTGCTGGTCGGCGCCTTTCTCGTAGTCCTCACATCGCGCGCAGCGCAGGCTGAATCGACATGACACACCACGATTCCTTTTTGCCCGTGCCCGTGCCCGCTGCACGGGGTCGCCGCCGGGGCCTGCAATGGGCGGCGGGGCTGCTGGGCCTGCTCATGCTCGCCAGCAGCCATGCGGGCGAGAAGTCGGCTGCCGGTGCGCCCCAGGGCCTAGCGAAGGCGTCCCGCATCTGGATAACGGTAGGCGAACGCCGCTTCGCCGTGACCCTGGCTGACACCGAGGCAGCGCGCGCGTTCGCCGCGCGCCTGCCGCTGGCACTGCACATGACCGATCTCAACGCCAACGAGAAGAAGTTCGACCTGCCCGATGCGCTGCCCAGCAACCCGAGCCGGCCGGGCACCATCCGCAACGGTGACCTCATGCTGTGGGGCGCCAACACCGTGGTGGTGTTCTATCTGACCTTCGATTCGCCGTATGCGTACACGCGCCTCGGTTGGGTGGACGACCCGAACGGCCTGGCGCAGGTGCTCGGCAAGGGCAGCGTGCAGGTTGGGTTCATGGCTCGGCACTGATGAGCAGAACTAATAGGCCCTTTAAGCATTCTTCAGCTTGTCGGCCTGGCGCGCATTTGCCAGAGTCAGGTTCGGCCCCACGCATTCACATACACAAGGACACCGTCCATGCCCCACGAAATCGACAAGGACCTGCCGGCCCAGCTGAGCGCCGATGAGGCCGCGCTGCTGGCGCAGATGCCCGCGCTGCACGACGTCGGAACCTCCCGCCGCAGTTTCATGATGCAGACCGGCGGCGGTGGCATCGGGCTCTTCGCGGCCAACCTGCTGGCCACCGAGTCGGCGCTGGCGCAGATGGCCCCGGAGCCTGGCGCGCTGTCCGCATCCCTGCCGGCGCAGAACGTTGTGGCGGTCAACTTCCGGGTCAACGGCACGCCGCAGACGCTGGCGATCGATTCCCGCGTCGTCCTGCTCGACGCGTTGCGGGAGCGCTTGGCGCTGACAGGCTCCAAGAAGGGGTGCGATCAGGGCCAGTGCGGCGCCTGCACGGTGCTGGTCGACGGGCAGCGCGTACTCTCCTGTCTGACGCTCGCAGCCACGCTCGAGGGACGCGAGGTCACGACCATCGAAGGCCTGGCGAAAGGCGACCAGTTGCATCCCATGCAGGCCGCCTTCATCAGGCACGATGGCTTTCAGTGCGGCTACTGCACCTCGGGCCAGATCTGCTCGGCCGTCGGCATGCTGGGCGAGGCACAGCGGGGCCAGGTCAGCCACGTGACCGGTGACGTGGGCAAGACCACCACCCGCCTGACCGATGATGAGATCAAGGAACGCATGAGCGGCAACATCTGCCGCTGCGGCGCCTACCCGGGGATCGTCGCGGCGATCCAGGAGGTGCACTCGGGCCGCCAGGCCGCGCAGACCTGGGGCTTCGCCACAGAAACCCAACTGGCATCTGCACGCAAGGAGGACGGCCATGCGACCGTTTGAGTACGTCCGCGCGGCCGATGCCGCCTCTGCCACCGCCGCCATGGCGGCCACACCGCAAGCCCGATACCTGGCGGGCGGCAGCAACCTGCTGGACCTCATGAAAGAGGATGTCGAGCGGCCGACGCGCCTGGTCGACATCACCCGCCTGCCGCTGAAGGGCATCCAGCGCACGCGCGCGGGCCTGTCCATCGGTGCGCTGGCCACCAACACCGACACGGCCAATCACCCACTGGTGCGGGAGCACTATCCGCTGCTCACGCAGGCCATCGTTGCGGGCGCCAGCGGCCAGCTGCGCAACATGGCCACCAACGGCGGGAATCTGTTGCAGCGCACGCGTTGCAACTACTTCTACGACACGGCGATGCCCTGCAACAAACGCGAGCCCGGCAGTGGCTGCGGGGCGCGCGAGGGCCTCAACAAGACCAGCGCCATCCTGGGCTGGAGCGATGCCTGTGTGGCCACCTATCCGGGCGACATGGCAACGGCGCTCTGCGCGCTCGATGCCAGGGTCCGCGTGCGCTCACCGGACGGGCGCGAGCGGCACATCGCCATCACCGACTTCCACCGCCTGCCCGGCGACACGCCACAGCGCGACAACAACCTCGCGCAGGGCGAGCTGATCGTTGCCATCGAATTGCCGGTGCCCGCAGGCGACTTCGCGCGGCATTCGCACTATCTCAAGGTGCGTGATCGTGCCTCGTACGCATTTGCGATGGTGTCGGTGGCCGCTGCACTCGTCATGGACGGCAGCACGGTTCGGCAGGCGCGGGTGGTGCTGGGCAGCGTGGCCCACAAGCCGTGGCGCAGCGCCGAGGCCGAAGCCGTGCTGGTGGGTCAGCGCGCCGACGAGGCCGTCTTCCAGCGCGCGGCGCAGGCAGCGCTGCGCGACGCGCGACCTCTCGCGCACAACGCCTACAAGGTGGAACTGGGTCAACGTGCCGTCGTGCGGGCGCTGATGCGCGCCGCGCGGCTGGCTTGAGAAAGAGAACGTCATGGCACGCTATCTAGGCAAGGAAACGACCCGGGTCGACGGGCTCGCCAAGGTCACCGGCAAGGCGAAGTACACGGCCGAATTCCAGATCCCGAACGTGAGCTACGGCTTCATCGTGCTCAGCACGATTGCCAAAGGCCGCATCGCGGCCATCGACACGCGCGGGGCCGAACAGGCCGGCGGTGTGATCCGCGTGTTCACGCACCTGAACGCGGGCAAGCTCGGCCCGGCACCTGTGGCCGGCGCAGCGCCTGCGTGGTCGTGGCCGCTGCAGTCGGACCGCGTGTTTTTCAACGGCCAGCCGATCGCGCTGGTGGTGGCCGAGAGTTACGAACAGGCCCGGCACGCCTCGCGGCTGGTGAAGGTGCGCTACGAGACTGAAGCGCACAACACCGACTTCGCCGCCGCGCAGGGCCGGGCGCTGCCCGACCCGGACACGGCCAAGGGAAAACCGCGCGGCAACCCGGTGGCCGCCATGCAGGCAGCGACCGTCAAGGTCGAGGCCGAGTACCGCATCCCGATCAACCACCACAACCCGATCGAGCCGCATGCGGCCATCGCGTTCTGGCAGGGCGATCAGCTCACGATCTTCGACAAGACCCAGAACGTCTACGGCGTGCAGGAACACCTGGCCCAGGCCCTGGGCGTGCCGGCCGCCAACATCCGCGTGGTGTCGCCCTTCGTCGGCGGTGCCTTCGGCGCATCGCTCAAGCCGAACTACTACCCGTCGCTGACCGCGATGGCGGCGCGCGAGCTCAAGCGCCCGGTCAAGGTGGTCTTCACGCGCGCCCAGATGTTCACGGGGCATGGCTACCGGCCCTACACGGTGCAGAAGATTGCGCTGGGCGCCGATCGCAACGGCAAGCTGTCGGCCATGGTGCACGAGGCGTTCCACAACACCTCGTCCTTCGAGGCGTTCTCGGATGCCACCACCAGCTTCACGCGCCAGGTCTATGCCTGCCCCAACCTGCATGCACCCTTGAAGGTGGCAGCCATCGACCTGGCCACGCCCACCTGGATGCGTGCACCTGGCGCGGTCAGCGGCATGTTCGCGCTCGAAAGCGCGATGGATGAACTGTCGTACGCGCTCAAGATCGACCCGATGGAACTGCGCCTCGTCAACTACGCCGAGGTCGACCCTGAAAGCGGCAAGCCGTTCTCCAGCAAGGCGCTGCGCGAGTGCTACCGGCTCGGCGCCGAAAAATTTGGCTGGAAGAGCCGCAGACCCGAGCCGCGTTCCATGCGCGATGGCCGCCTGCTCGTGGGATGGGGCATGGCATCGAGCGTGTGGGGCGCGATGCAGATGCCGGCCAGCGCGCGCATCAGCTTCCGGGCCGACGGCACGGCCACGGTGACCAGCGCAACCAGCGACATCGGGCCCGGCACGTACACCGTGATGACCATGATCGCCGCCGAGTTCCTGGGGCTGCGGCTGGACCAGGTGCGTTTCGAGTTGGGCGATACGCGCCAGCCCAAGGCGCCGGCGCAGGGCGGATCGTGGACGACGTCGAGCGTGGGCTCGGCCGTGCGCGGCGCAGCGCTGACCATAGTCGCCAGATTGCTGGCGCTGGCAAATCAGGATGCCGCGTCGCCGCTGGCGGGTGTGGAAGCGGCCGACGTCGAGATGCTCGACGGCCAGCTGCGCAGCAAGCGCGATCCGTCACGCGCGGTCGCCATCGCCGACCTCATGCGACGCACTGGCACCGATGAGATCGTCGAGACCTACGACTCGACGCCTTCGCCCGAGCGCGCGAAATACGCGTCGCTTGCGCACGGGGCCCAGTTCGTCGAGGTGAAGGTCGATCCCGATCTGGGCACGGTGAAGGTCACGCGCGTGATCGAAGTCACGGCCTGCGGCAAGATCCTCAATCCGCTGGCGTCGCACAGCCAGGAGATCGGCGGCGTGGTGTGGGGTATCGGCATGGCGCTCGAAGAAGCGACCGAAGTCGATCACCGCTACGGCCGCATCATGAACGCCAACCTGCAGCACTACCACCTGCCGGTGAACGCCGACATTCACGCCATCGAAACCATCTTCGTCGAGGAGGACGACACCATCGTCAACCCGCTCGGCGTCAAGGGCATGGGCGAACTCGGCATGGTGGGAATTCCGGCCGCCATCGCCAATGCGGTCTATCACGCGACCGGCAAGCGCGTGCGGGACCTGCCGATCACGCCCGACAAGCTGCTGTGACGTCAGTCGGCATTGTTTCGGTCAGGCTGCTGTTCGAATCGGACGGCGTCGTGGTGGCCAGCGGGACGCTGGACGCCCACCGCAGCGCGGCCGATTTTGCGGAGATGCTTCCGCTGGAACTGGCGTTCGACGATTACGCGTCGACGGAGAAGATTGCCGTTCTTCCGCGCGCATTGATGATCGAAGACGCGCCGACCGCGTACACCCCGGTGGCGGGCGACATCTGCTTTTACGCGCCCTGGGGCAATCTCGCCGTCTTCTATGAAGACGGCGAGCATTCGGTAGGTCTGGTGAGGCTCGGCCGGCTTGAAAGCGGAATGGATGTCTTCAAGCGCACGGGCATGCAGAGGCTCATGCTCTTGCGAGAAGGGCCGGCGGCAGGGCCCGATTGACGGCGTTCGCTTCGAGCGCCCGCCGCGCGAGCAGGAAGGTCGCCGCATTCCAGCTCTGGCCCGCCATCCCCATCGGCGCCAGCGTCTGGCCGTGGAACCACTCGGTGAAGCGCCAGTCGTGCGCGGCATTGGCTTCGGCCAGGCGGGCGAGGGCGGCCCACGCCTTGTCGTGCTGGCCGACCTGCGCCAGCGCCATCACCCAGTAGCCGCCGACGAAGGGCCAGATGCCGCCGTTGTGGTACTGGTGCACGAGGTTCTGCTGGTGCCGTTCCATGTAAGCGCGCCACAGCCTGTGCTGTTGGGTGAAAGGGTGCAGCACGACGCGCACGGGCCAGGGCGCGTCGGCGTGCGCCTCGTCGATGGTTTGCACGATGCGCTGCGCCATCGCAGCATCGGCCAGCCCGCTCTGAATGGCGAGCACGTTGCCGAACACGTCGCCCTCGTCGCCCACGAACGAGAGATTGACGAAGCTCAGATACAGGCCCGGGTTGCGGCGGCCGCGCCTTGCGTAGTGCCGCAGCAGGCGCGCGCGGTGGTATTCGGGCAGGTCCTCCTGGAACGGGTTGAACAGGTGGTTGAAGTGATGCTGCGTCGCATCGGCGTGGGCGAGCGCGTAGCGCTGCTTGACGTCGAACCACAGCGCGTTGGTGTAGAGCACATAGCCCGAGCGCGGCATGATGTCGGCCCAGTCGCTGGCCTCGTTCTGCTGCAGCAGGCGAAAGTGCTGGTGCTCCTGCGCCAGCAGCCAGCCGATGGCCAGATCGACTTCGCGTTGCCAGTGGGTGGCCCCGACGTTTCCATGCTGGCGCACATGGTCGACTGCGATCAGCCACCACAGCGTCGCGTCGATGCAGCCGAGGTACCAGAAGTCTGCGTCCTTGCCTTCGGGGTCGACGTACTTCGGGATCTGTCCGTTGGCGGCTTGCTGTGCCGCCAGCGCGTTCAGGCTGTCGACCGCTCCGCGCTCCAGCGCCGGCACGCCGCTGCCGCACATCGCCATCACGCAGATGGCCGCATCGCGCCCGAAGATGCGTGTGTAGCGCCTGGCCACCGCAGCTTCGGTGCGGCTGGCCGCCAGGATGCCGTGCGGCGTGAGGTTGTCTTCGAGCAGGCGGAGCGAGGCCTGCGCGCAGGCGTCGATGCGGGCGAGGGTGTCGGGGTCGAGATGGGTCATGGTGCGTCGGTCGGCGCCGGCGGGCGCGCTGCGCGCTATTTTCATGGCAGGCGCAGCGACATCCGTCCGCCGGCAGGCGGGAAGACCCCGCATCGGCAGGGTTGGGCGTTGGGAGGAAAATTGCGCCATGACCACCTCACTCCACATCGATTTCGTGTCCGACGTGTCCTGCCCATGGTGCGCCGTCGGCCTCGGCGCGCTCGAGACCGCGCTGAAGAACATTGCGCCCGACATCCAAGCCGAGCTGCGCTTCCAGCCCTTCGAGCTGAACCCGCAGATGCCGAAGGAAGGCCAGGACACCTTCGAGCACCTGAACGAAAAATACGGCTCCACGCGCGAGCAGCAGGCGCAGATGCGCGACGTGATCCGCGCGCGCGGCGCCGAGGTGGGCTTCGCGTTCAGTCCCGAAGGGCGACCACGCATCTACAACACCTTCGATGCGCACCGCCTGCTGCATTGGGCCGAGCTGGAAGACGTGGCCAAGCAGGTGGCGCTGAAGAAGTCGCTGCTCAAGGCGTACTTCACCGACGGGCAGAACCCGTCCGACCCCGAGGTGCTGGTGGCGCTGGCCGCCGCGGCGGGGCTCGATGCGGCGCGTGCGCGCGAGATCCTGGCGGGCGACGACTACGCGGCGGAAACGCGCGAGCGCGAGCGCATGTACACCGACGCCGGCATCCGCTCGGTGCCCGCGATCATCATCAACAACGAGCACCTGATCTCGGGCGGCCAACCGGTCGAGGTCTTCGAGCGCGCGCTGCGCCAGATCGCCGGTGCGGCGCCGCAACAGGTCGTCACCGCATGACAGCGTTGCAAGCGCTGCTGGGCACGCGGCTGCCGCTGATTCAGGCGCCGATGGCCGGTGTGCAGGGCAGTGCGCTGGCCATCGCGGTCAGCAATGCCGGTGGCCTCGGCTCGTTGCCGTGCGCGATGCTCACGGCCGACACGATCCGCAGCGAGCTTGCCGCCATCCGCGCCGGCACCAACGGCCCGTACAACGTCAACTTCTTTTGCCACACGCCGCCCGCGCCGGATGCCGTGCGCGATGCGGCGTGGCGCGACGCGCTGACGCCGTTCTACCGCGCCTTCGACATCGACCCGACCAGCGTGGGCGCCGGGCCGGGCCGCCACCCGTTCGATGCGGCCGCGGCGGAGGTGCTGGCCGCATTCAAGCCGCCCGTCGTGAGCTTCCATTTCGGACTGCCCTCGACCGACCTGCTCGCGCAGGTGCGCGGCTGGGGCGCAAAGGTGCTGGCGTCGGCCACGACGCTGGACGAGGCGCTGTGGCTCGAAGCGAATGGCGCGGACGCGGTCATCGCCCAGGGCCTTGAAGCCGGCGGCCACCGCGGCCATTTCCTGTCGCACGACCTCACGCGGCAACTCGGCACTTTCGCGCTGTTGCCGCAGCTGGTGAAGGCGCTCCGCGTGCCCGTGGTTGCGGCGGGCGGCATCGCCGATGCCGAAGGGGTCGCGGCGGCGATGGCGCTGGGCGCGGCTGGCGTCCAGGTCGGCACCGCGTATTTGCTGTGCCCGGAAGCGACCACGTCGAAGCTGCATCGTGCTGCGCTACAGAGCGACGATGCGCGGCACACCGCGTTGACCAATCTCTTCACCGGGCGGCCGGCGCGCGGCATCGTCAACCGCGTGATGCGCGAGCTTGGGCCCATCGGCGCGGCTGCACCCGAGTTCCCGCTCGCCACTTCGGGCATCGCGCCGCTGCGCGCGAAGGCCGAGGCGCAGGGCCTCACCGATTTCACACCGCTGTGGTCGGGCCAGAACGCGACGGGCTGCCGCGCGGTGCCGGCTGCCGAACTCACCCAGGCGCTGGCCGCCGGCTTCAAGGAACACTGACGTCATGAACCCCACCGAAACCTCTCACGCGCCCGAACTTCAACTCCCGCTCGAGTTCCTCGCGCATCCGGCCAGCGATGCGTCGGCCGAACCCTGGTTGCTGGTGCTGATGCACGGCGTGGGCAGTCACGAGGGCGACCTGTTCGGCCTGGCGCATCTGATGCCGCCGCAGTTCCATGTGGTGAGCTTGCGGGCCCCCAACGTGATGGCGCCCGGCGCCTACTCGTGGTTCGATTTCCAGGTCGCCGCCGATGGCCATCGCACCATCAACGAAACACAGGAGCGCGAGAGCCGCTTCCTGGTCGGTGAGCTGGTGTCGTCGATCGGCGAGCAACTCGGCGTGCCGCCGGCGCGCACGGTCGTCGGCGGCTTCAGCCAGGGCGGGATCATGTCGCTCTCGCTGTTGTTGACGCAGCCGGAAAAGCTGCGCGCGGCGATGGTCTGGCACAGCCGCTTGCTGCCGCAGGTCGAAGCGCAGGTGGCGCCGCGCGAGGCCTTCGAAGGCAAGGCGCTGTGGGTGAGCCACGGCACGGACGACAACGTGATTCCGCTGGCCGCCGCCGAGTACGCGCGCGAGGTGGCGGGCGCGCTGCCGATCGCGATGGCAGGCGGCGACTTCCCCGGCGCACACGAGATCCGGCCCGCCGAGCTGCAGCAGAGCGTGGCCTGGCTGAATTCGCTCACGGCCGGTTGAGGCCCGCGGCACAGCGCCTCTTCGCTACAAGGCAGCCGGCGCTTTCTGTTTCCACCCCGTTCACAGGGCGTTACGTGCCAGCGCCGCCACGTGGTTTCCAATGGCCGGATGTCCACGCCGTCCCGCGACCCCACTGAGTTCCGACCCCGCAACGAATCATCGACCTGGATCGTCATTACGCTGCTCGTGGTGTTGATCGCCGCGGGCGTGGCATGGTGGCGCTGGCAAAAGCCACAGCCGGTGCCCGCGCCGCCGCCGGTGGCCAGCGGCCCGCAACCGGACAGCGCCGAACCCGATGCGCCGGCCGCAGCGAGCGGACCGCAGAACCCGATCGACGCCTTGGCCGAACCCGATGCGGTGTTGCCGCCCCTCGCAGAGGCCGACGCGGTCGTCGCCCAACTGCTGGCGGAACTGCTAGGCCAGAAGCCGGTGGCGAACTTCCTGCAGGTCGACGGTTTTGTCCGCCGCGCAGTGGCGACGGTGGACAACCTCCCGCGCTCGCTGGCGCCGTCGCGCGCATGGCCGGTGCAGCCGACGCCCCAGCGCTTCACCGTCGACGGAACGGGTGACGCGCTCTCCATCGCGCCCGACAACGCGGCGCGCTACACGGCCTTCGTGCTGTTCGTCGAGTCGGTCGATGTGGAGAGTGCGGTCACACTTTATGCGCGCATCTATCCGCTGTTCCAGCAGGCCTACGAAGAGTTGGGCTATCCCGGCCGCTACTTCAACGACCGTCTGGTGGCGGTGCTCGACCACCTGCTGGCAACGCCCGAGCCCGCGGGGCCGTTGCGCGTGAAGCTGACGGAGGTGAAGGGCGATGTGGCGTCGACGCGGCCCTGGGTGCGCTACGAATTCGTGGATCCGTCGCTCGAGCGGCTGTCGTCCGGGCAGAAAACGCTGGTGCGCATGGGGCCCGTGAACCAGCGGCGGTTGAAGGCGCGGCTCGCCGAAATCCGCAGCCAGGTGGCGACCGGAAGCATGGCGAAGCGATAGCAGAATGCGGCATGGATTCCGCCCAACCCGCAGCCCCTGACGCACCTGCCGGACCGGCTGTCGGCGATGACGCGTTCGCCCACGCCCGAACCCATTTCATCGAAGGCCTGGCCGCACTCGAGGTCGGCCGCGTCGAGGATGCGGAGCACTCTTTTGTCGCGTCGCTGACGCATGTGCCTGGCCACATCTCGACGCTGATCAACCTTGCGGCCACGCGGCTGGCGCTTGGTCGGCCCGAGGGCGCGATCGAGGCCGCGGCGCAGGTGCTCGCGGCCGAGCCCGACAACGCCGAAGCCTGGTTCCATCACGCGACGGCACTTGGCCAACTCGGCCGCCATGCTGAAGCGCTGGCGGGCTGGGACGCGGCGCTCAAAGCCGGCGGCCCGGCCGGCCCAATCTGGCTGCGGCACGGGCAGACCCTGCAGGCGCTCGATCGGCCACTGCCGGCGCTCGCGTCCTACGACCGCGCGGTCGAGGCCGATCCCACGCTGGTCCAGGCTTGGACCAACCGCGGCAACATCCTGCGCGAGATGCATCGCCTGGGCGAAGCGGCCGAGGCTTTTCGCGAGGCGCTGGCGCAGGGCGGCGATCCCGACCTGCACGGTTATTACCTTGCCTCGCTGGGTGCGCATGTGGCGCCCTCCGCCGCACCGGCAGCGTATGTCCAGACGCTGTTCGACGACTACGCCGCGCAGTTCGATGCGCACCTGGTCGGCACGCTCCACTACAGCGCGCACCTCACGCTGACCGAGCCGCTCGGCACGCTGGGCCGCGTGCCTTACGCCTCGGCGCTCGACCTGGGTTGCGGCACCGGCCTGTGCGGGCCACGGGTCAAGCGCATCGCGCGCCGGCTCGACGGTGTCGATTTGTCGGCCGGCATGCTGGCCCGCGCCGACGCGCTGGGCGTGTACGACACGCTGACGCAGGCCGACATCGTCGCGCACCTGACCGCCCTGGCGGAAACTTCGGCGCGGCACGACCTCGTGCTGGCGGCCGACCTGTTCATCTACATCGGCGACCTGGCGCCAGTGTTCGCAGGCGTGCGCCGCGTGATCGCGCCGCGCGGCGTGTTCTGCTTTTCGGCGGAACTGGCCGACAACGACAAGCAGGACTTCCAGTTGCTCAACAGCTTGCGCTTTGCGCACTCCGAGCGCTACCTGCATGCGCTGGCTGCGCGCCATGGCTTCGAGGTGCTGCGGGCCGATCAGGCGCCGATCCGCGAGGAGCAGCGCATGTCGATCCCCGGCATCTTCATGTACCTGACGCCCTTGGGCACCGCGGACTGATGCGGCGGCGCGGCGCTGGCTTTTCGAGTCCAGTTCCGCTCAGGTCATCTCGTACTCCGCCACCGGCACGCAGCTGCAGAACAGGTTGCGGTCGCCGTAGACGTTGTCCACGCGCCCGACAGGCGACCAGTACTTGGCCGCGCGCAGCGACGCCAGCGGAAAGGCGCCGAGTTCGCGCGCATAGGGACGCGACCACTCGGTGCCGAGCAGGCTGGCTGCGGTGTGCGGCGCATGCTTGAGCGGGTTGTCGTCCTTCGGCCAGACGCCTTCCTCGATGAGCCGGATCTCGCCGCGGATGGCGATCATCGCGTCGATGAAGCGGTCGAGCTCGGCCAGCGGTTCACTCTCGGTGGGTTCGACCATCAGCGTCCCGGGCACGGGAAAGCTCAGCGTCGGGGCATGGAAGCCGTAGTCGATCAAGCGCTTGGCCACGTCTTCGGCGGTCACGCCGCTGCTGTCTTTGAGCGGGCGCAGGTCCAGGATGCACTCGTGCGCGACATGGCCGTTGGCGCTCGCGTACAGCGTGGGGTAGTGGTCCTTCAGGCGCGCGCTGATGTAGTTGGCGCTCAAGATCGCAGTCTCGGTCGCGGCCTGCAGCCCCTCGGCGCCCATCATGCGGCAGTACATCCAGCTGATCGGCAGCACGGCCGCGTTGCCCAGCGGCGCCGCCGAGACGGCGCCGACCGTGTGCCCGCTATCTCCGCCGGTCGCATGGCCCGGCAGGAAGGGCACAAGGTCTTCAACCACGCACACGGGTCCCACGCCCGGCCCACCACCGCCGTGCGGGATGCAGAAAGTCTTGTGCAGGTTCAGATGGCTCACGTCGCCACCGAACTCGCCGGGCGCGGCCACGCCGACCAGCGCGTTCATGTTGGCGCCATCGACGTACACGCGGCCACCGTGCGAATGCACGAGTTCGCACAGCGCCTTCACGCCGGTCTCGAACACGCCATGCGTGCTCGGGTAGGTGATCATCACGGCGGCCAACCGGTCGCTATGCTTCTCGCAGGCGCGCCGCAGGTCGTCGAGGTCGACGTTGCCTTCTGCATCGCAGGCCGTGACCACCACCTGCATGCCGACCATCTGCGCGCTGGCCGGGTTCGTGCCGTGCGCCGACGACGGAATGAGGCAGATGTTGCGTTGCGTGTCCCCGCGCGACGCGTGGAAGGCCTGGATCGCCAGCAGGCCCGCGTATTCGCCCTGCGAACCGGCGTTGGGCTGCAGGCTGATGCCCGCGTAGCCGGTGGCTTCGCACAGCCAGTCGCGCAGTTGCTGGTCGAGCTCGGCATAGCCCCGCAGTTGCTCAGCCGGCGCGAAGGGATGGATGTTCGCGAACTCGGGCCAGGTGATCGGGATCATCTCGCTGGTCGCGTTGAGCTTCATCGTGCAACTGCCCAGCGGGATCATGCTGCGGTCGAGCGCGAGGTCCTTGTCCGAGAGACTGCGGATGTAGCGCAGCATCGCGGTCTCGCTCCGGTGCGTGTTGAACACCGGGTGCGCGAGGAAGGCGCTGGTGCGGCGCAGGGCCTCGGGAATGCGCGGTGCAGCGTTCGCCGCCAGTGCGTCGAAGCGCGGCATCGGCGTGCCCTGCGGCACGAACAGCGCCCACAGCATTTCGACGTCGGCGCGCGTGGTGGTCTCGTCCAGCGAGATGCCCAGGTGCGCCTGCAGCCGCTGGCGCAGGTTCACTTCGGCGGCCGTCGCGCGCGCCAGGATGGTCGCGGTCTCGTCGCCGCACTTCACCGTCAGCGAATCGAAGGCGGTGCTGTGCACCAGCTCGCGGCCCATCTGCTCGAGCCCTTGCGCGAGGATCGCGGTCAACGCGGCCACGCGCTGCGCGATGCGCGTCAGGCCCTGCGGCCCGTGGTAGACCGCGTACATGCTGGCGACGACCGCCGGCAGCACCTGTGCGGTGCAGATGTTCGAGGTCGCCTTCTCGCGGCGGATGTGCTGCTCGCGCGTCTGCAGCGCCAGGCGGTACGCAGGCGCGCCGTGCACGTCGACGCTCACGCCCACCAGCCGGCCCGGCAGCGAGCGCTTGAACTCGTCGCGACACGCGAGGTAGGCCGCGTGCGGGCCGCCGTTGCACATCGGCATGCCGAAGCGCTGCGTGGTGCCGCAGACGATGTCGGCGTTCCATTCGCCCGGGGGCGCCAGCAGCGTCAGCGCCAGCAAGTCAGCCGCGACGCAGAGCGCGGCGCCGACTGCGTGCGCGTGCCCGGCCAGCGGGCGCAGGTCATGGATCTGGCCCGTGGTGCCCGGGTACTGCGCGAGCGCGCCAAAGAATTCGCCGGCCGCCATCAGGTGCGGCAGTGTCTCGGTCGCGGTGCTGACCTTGAGCTCGATGCCCAGCGGCGCGGCGCGCGTGCGCAGCACTTCGATGGTTTGCGGATGGCAGTCGCCGGCCACCAGGAACACGTTGCTTTTCGACTTGACGCTGCGCCGCGCGAGCGTCATCGCCTCGGCCGCGGCCGTGGCTTCGTCGAGCATCGAGGCGTTGGCGATCGCCATGCCCGTGAGGTCGCAGACCATCGTCTGGAAGTTCAGCAGCGCCTCCATGCGGCCTTGCGAGATCTCCGCCTGATACGGCGTGTACGCGGTGTACCAGGCCGGGTTCTCGAGGATGTTGCGCAGGATCACGCCCGGCGTGTGCGTGCCGTAGTAGCCCTGGCCGATGAAGTTGCGCGCCACCTTGTTCTTCGACGCCAGGGTCTTGAGTTCGGCCAGTGCCGCGGCCTCGGTCACCGGCGCCGGCAGGTCCATCGGCTTTGCCCGCCGGATCGCGGGCGGCACGATGCCGTCGATCAGCTCCTTGCGTGTGGCCGAACCGATGACTGGCAGCATGCGCGCTTCGTCGGCGGCTTCGATGCCGATGTGGCGCGCGACGAACTCGTCGGCGTTTTCCAGTTCATGCAGGGAGGGCAGGGCGGTGATGGGCATGGCGGCAGGGGCTCGGCTCGGGCAGGTGGAGATCAGGATTCGGCAGCGAACTTGTCGTAGTCGGCCGCGTCGAGCAGCGCTTCAATTTGCGCCGGCTCGCTCAGCTTGACCTTGAAGAACCAGCCCGCGGCCAGCGGGTCGCTGTTGGCCAGCGACGGATCGGCGCGCAGCGCCTCGTTCACTTCGGTGATCTCGCCCGACACGGGCATGAACACATCGGCCGCAGCCTTGACCGACTCGACCACGCCGGCAACTTCACCCTGCGCAAAGGTCGCGCCGACGGCCGGCAGGTCGACGAACACCACATCGCCCAGCGCATCCTGCGCATGGACGGTGATGCCGACGGTGGCGGCATCGCTGCCGGTGGACTGGACCCACTCGTGGTCCCGGGTGTACTTGATGGTCATGGAAAGCTCCTCAAACAAATGAATGGGGTGGATGTCGAACGCGTTCAGCCTCTGAAGTATCGGGTCGGGACGAAAGGCATCGCCGTGACTTCCATGGGCACCGGCTTGCCGCGCACGATCGCCTGCAGCCGCGTGCCGGGGGCCGAGAAGGCCATGGCCACGTAGCCCATCGCGATCGGGCGGTCGGCCGTGGGACCGAGCAGGCCGCTCGTGACCTGGCCGATGGCCTGGCCCTCGAAGGATTCGAGCAGCGTGCCGTCGCGCACGGGGATGCGCTCCAGCGCCACCAGGCCAACGCGCTTGCGCGTCAGCGTGGTGTGGTCATCGAGGTCGCCGGCCGCTGCCAACTGCGCCAGTACCTTGCCGGCGCCCGGGAAGCCGCCCGCGCGCGCCCCGCCGGCGCGGCGCACCTTCTGCATCGCCCAGTTCAGCGCCGCTTCGACGGGCGTGGTCGTCTCGTCGATGTCTTGGCCGTAGAGACACAGGCCGGCTTCCAGCCGCAAGGAATTGCGCGCGCCCAGGCCGACGGGTTGCACCTCCGGCTGCGCGAGCAGCAGGCGGGCCAGCGCCTCGGCGTCGCCGGCCTTCACCGAAATCTCAAAGCCGTCTTCGCCGGTGTAGCCGCTGCGGGTGACGAAAGCAGGAATGCCACCGATCTGCACCGCGCCGCCCGTCATGAAGACGAAGCGCTCGACGCCCGGCGACAGCCGCGCGAGCGTGGCGGCGGCCTGTGGGCCCTGCAGCGCGAGCAGCGCGTGGTCGGGCATGGGCTGCACGTCGCAGCGCGCGCCGATGTGCGCCTGGATGTGTGCCAGGTCGGCCACCTTGCAGGCGCCGTTGACGATCACGAAGAGCGAGCCATGGCCCTCGTTGAAGAACATCAGGTCGTCAAGGATGCCGCCGGCGTCGTTCAGCAGCAGGCCGTAGCGCTGCTTGCCAGGCGCCAGGTCGATGACGTCGACCGGCATCAGCGTCTCGAGGGCAGCGGCAGCGTCGGGACCGACCAGGCGCAGCTGACCCATGTGCGAAATGTCGAACAGGCCAGCGGCCGTGCGGGTGTGCCTGTGCTCGGCCATCAACCCGGCCGGGTACTGCACCGGCATGGCGTAGCTCGCGAAGGGCACCATGCGTGCGCCGAGCTCGACGTGCAGGTCGTACAGCGGGGTCTTTTGCAGCGGCGTGTCGGAAGCGGCGGAAGCAGCGGCCATGGGGCTTTTTCGGTCAGGGGCAGTCGAATCCATGACGCAAGTCATGGGCCACCCCTGCTGTCCCTGGTACCTGAGAGATTCGCCCCACGATCGGGGTTTGCTCCTTCGGCGGACCCGCGCCGCGCGGTCCCCTCGACTTTCGTGCGTTGGCGGGGCGCTCTCCTGACCCGGGCGAGTGTACGAGATTCGATCGCCAGCCGCGCTGCAGGATCAGTGCAGATCGAGCGGCAGCAGCTTGTCCAGCCGCTCGCGCACCGAGGCTGCGCGCTCGGCGCCCGCGGCCTGCTCGATCGCCAACAGCATGCGCTGCGCGACCGCCAGCATCGAGGCGCGATCGCGCGACGCGCGCAGGGCGTCGCGCAACTCGCTGGCCGCCGCCGGATCGCGCCGCGCGAACATGCGCTCGCACAGGTCGAACAGGAACATGCGTGCCGAGGCGAGGGAGCGCTGGCCGTCGAAGCGGTCTGCGGCGACGGGCGCCGGCGGGAGGACGTCCGCCGCCGGCGCGACAGTGATCGGGGTTGCCGGAAATGCCAGATAGCCGGTGGTCACGAGGTTCTGCGCGATGCGCCGGGCCTCGTCCCGGTCGGCGAACAGCGGAACAAAGTCGGTCATGCTTCGCTGGCCGTCGGCCATCAGCAGCAGCGCGCGCTCGCGCTGTGTCAGCGTGCGGCGGCCGGGGCGCAGTTCGTCGAAGGCCTTGTCGGTTTTGCTGAAGAACATGGGATGCAGGCGAATGAAAGGCTCGCCAGCATCGGGTCGGGGCGTGACAGCGGCATGAAGGCCGCCGCACACCCCGGCACTACCTCGCGTAGACGAGGTCCCGCAGCGCGAGCGATATCCAGGGCACGTAGGTGATCACCATCAGGCAGCCGAGAATGACGAGCACGAACGGAATCAGGTGGCCGACGATCCGGTCGAGCGAGATGCGCGCCACGGTGCAGGCCGCGAACAGGTTCACGCCGAAGGGCGGGGTGATCATGCCGAGCGCGAGGTTGACCACCATGATCAGCCCGAAGTGCACCGGGTCGATCCCGAAGTGCATCGCCACCGGCGCCAGGATCGGCGCCAGCACGATGATGGCCGCGCTAGTCTCGATGAACATGCCGATGATGAAGAGCGCGGCGTTCACGCCCAGCAGGAACATCGCGGGCGACTTCAGCACTTCCTGCAGCCAGTGGCCGATCGCATCCGGCACACCCGCGCGCGTCAGAAGGAACGCGAAGAGGCCGGCATTGGCGATGATGAACATGATCACCGCCGACGACAGGACCGACTTGCGCAGGATCGTGTAGAGGTCAGCCAGCTTGATTTCGCGGTAGATCACCACGCCGACGATGAGCGCGTAGAGCACTGCCACCGCCGAGGCCTCCGTCGGCGTGAAGATGCCCCCATAGATGCCGCCGAGGATGATCACGGGCATCAACAATGCCCAGCCGGCTTGCCACAGTGCGCGCCCGAAGGGCAGGCGGCCGTCGCCATCGTTCTTGCCCCAGCCCTTCCACTTGCAGAACGCCCAGACGAACAGCATCAATGACAGGCTGATGAGGATGCCAGGGCCGAAACCGGCGATGAACAACTCGCCGATCGACACTTCGGCGCTTACGCCGTACAGGATCAACGGGATCGACGGCGGGATGATCACCCCGAGCTCGGCGCTGGTCGCCTGCAGAGCCGCGGCATAGCTGGTGGGATAGCCGTGCTTGATCAGCGCGGGAATCAGGATGGCGCCGATCGCGAAGGTGGTGGCCACCGAAGAGCCCGAAACGGCGGCGAAGATCATGCAGGTGAGCACGCACGTCATCGGCAGCCCACCCTGCACACCGCCGACGATGCTCTTGGCAAATTCCACGAGCCGGCGGGAAATGCCGCCCGTTTCCATCAGGTTGCCCGCCAGGATGAAGAACGGAATGGCCGCGAGCGGAAACTTGTTGATCGAGTTGAACATCTCCTTGGCGGAGATGAGCATGTTGGCGTTCGACACCTGCAGCCCGAGGATCGATGCCAGGCCGATCGACACGGCCACGGAAACCGACAGTGCGAAGCACAGCACCATCGTCAGGATCATGATCGGGGTCATTGCGCGGTCTCCAGTTCGAGCCGCTTCGGGTCGAGGTAATTGCCAAGGATGCCGAACAGGCTGAAGACGGCGCCCACCGGCAACGCGAGATAGGCCCAGACCATCGAGATGCTTTCCAGGCCGGCCATCGACTGCACGCGCCCACGCATTGCGTAGTCCCACCCGTACCAGAGAATGACCAGCATCAAGGCCAGCGCAGCGACGCTGACGACCGCATCGAGGATGCGCCGGACGCGCGGCGAGCTCCAACGGTAGAGCACATCGACACTGACCATCGCGCCCTGCCGGAAGGCCATCGGAATACCGAGGAACACCATCCAGATCAGGCTCACGCGGATCAGGATCTCGCTCCATTCAGCCGGCTGTTCGAGCACGAAGCGCATGATGATCTGGAACACGCCGAGCGCCGACGCGACGACCAGCATCAGGCAGGCCGTCACCATCGAGGCCCAGGTGGTCCATCGCTCGATGCCAAGGAATTTGTCTTTCATCGGAATCCGTGAAGTTGCAAATGAAAACGCCCGTCAGGACAGGCTGAACGGGCGCGGGGTGCTACAGGACTGTAGCCGCGGGTCACTTGTAGTTGCGGATCTTGTCCAGGTTGGCCTTGCCGAACTGCTTCTCGAAATCGGCATTCACGGGCGCCAGCATGGCCACGAACTTGGCCTTGTCGACGTTGTCGATCACAGTCATGCCCTGGGCGCGGAGTTCCTTCACGCCGTTGGCGTCGTCCTGGTCCACGCGGTCGCGGTTGGCCTTGGTGGCCACCTTGGCCGCTTCGAGGAATGCCGTCTTGTCGGCCGCGCTGAGCTTGTCGAACGAAGCCTTGTTCATCACGAAGATGCAAGGCGAGTAGACGTGGCCGGTCAGCGAGAGGTGTTTCTGCACCTGCGAGAACTTCGCCGACATGATGACCGGCAACGGGTTCTCCTGGCCATCGACGGTGCCCTGCTGCAGCGCCGTGAAGACTTCAGGGAAAGCCATTGGAGTCGTGACGATGCCCAGGCCCTTGTAGGCCGCGATGTGCACCGGATTTTCCATGGTGCGCATCTTCAGGCCCTTCAGATCTTCCGGGCCCTTCACGTCGCGCTTGCTGTTGGTCATGTGACGGAAGCCGTTCTCGGCCCAGGCCAGCGCCTTGAATCCCTTGGCGTCGAACTTGCCCAGCAGGTCCTGGCCGATCGGGCCGTCGAGGACGGCGCGTGCGTGTGCCTTGTCGCGGAACAGGAAGGGCACATCGAGAATCTTGGTTTCCGGCACGAAGTTCGGCACCGGGCCGGTCGACGAGAAGGCCAGTTCCTGCGTGCCGAGTTGCACCGCCTCGATCGACTCCCGCTCGCCGCCCAGCGAGCCGTTGTAGAAGGTCTCGATCTTGTAGCGGTTGTTGGTGCGCGCAGCGACTTCCTTGGCGAAGGTGTCGATGGCCACGCCTTGGTGCGAATTCTGGGCGGTCGAAATGCTGATCTTCATGGCGGTTTGCGCGAAGGCGGCGCAAGCCATGCCCATGCCCAGAACCAGGCCAGCGGCCAGTCGGTTCAATTTCATTTGGAAGTCTCCTCGGGTGAACAGGTCGCGGCAGGACCGCGGGGAACCGTGGACTATGCCGCAATCGCGTACCTCCAGGTGTCGGGAGTTTCACGGACGCAGGCGCGAATCAGGTCGCAAAACGCGTGGGGGCGGTATCGCACAATTTACGCATGCCCATGCTGCCTCCCGATCTGCTCGCCACCTTGCAATTGCCTGTGCTGCAGGACGCCGACCTCGACACCCAGGCCAGCTTCTTCAAGCGGCCTGAGGTCCGCGGGCTTTACTTTCAGGTGGTGGAGGGCTCGGCAAAGGACGAGGTGCTGCGGGCCGCCGTCGCGCACTTCGGCGACCTCCATCCGCACCGAGCCGCCTTGCTGGCGGTGTTCTGCGGCGCGCTGGTCGAGAACGGCGCCGATCCGCAGCTGCTATTCGACGCTGTTCGGCAGCTGGCCGGGCGCCTGCTGACGTCGTTGGCGCCTTACTGCGCGGCGCAACCGCACGAACCGGACGAGGACGACGATGAACCGCAGGACGAAGACGAGCTCGCCGCCTGGCAGGCCGCTGAAGCGGCGCTCGCGGCGCTGTCGCCGCCGGCGCGTTTCGAGGTCGAAGCGCGCCAACGCGCGGTCGACCTGCTGGTGCTGCCGCTCATGACCATGGTGGTGCGCGATGTGCGCAACCACCACTCGCTGTTGGCAGACGAAAGCCTGCTCGCGCACGTCGAGGCGATGTATGCCAACGACTCGCTGCCCTTCGAGGCCTTGCACTTCCTGCGCGCCGCAGCCCAGCTGTCGTACGAGGACGAACTGGTGGTCCTGCTGCCGGCCTCGCGCGCGGGCATGGTCGTGCGCGCTCAGGGCATCAACAACAACTTCCACGCCTTCACCCTGCTGCAGGACCTGATGGAAACGCACGCCCAAGCGCTGGGCATCCGGCAGCCGCCGCGCACGCGCCGCGACGGCGACAGCGATGCCGCCTCGTTCCTCTGGCTGCAGGCGACGGCCTTCGCCAAGGGCGAGCTGGTGGACCGCGCGGCGTGTTCCTGGGGAGAAGGCACGCTGCGCGAGAACGCGCGCAGGCAAGGCCGGCTGGTGCTCGTCGCGCTGGAGACGGACGACAAGCCCGCCCGCGGCTGGAACGGGTTCACCCACGTGCTGCACGCCGAGCAGAACCCGCAGGTGACGCTGGTGCACTTCCTCAGGCCTGACGAGGTCGACGCGTACCTCGCCTGAAGTGCCATGAGAAAAGCCCTCCGAAGAGGGCTTTCCAGGGCGTCGCTCGCGGATGCGGGCGTCTTACATGCCCCCGTAGTTCGGTCCGCCGCCGCCTTCGGGCGTGACCCACACGATGTTCTGGGTCGGATCCTTGATGTCGCAGGTCTTGCAGTGCACGCAGTTCTGCGCGTTGATCTGCAGGCGCTGCCGGCCGCTGTCGCCATCGGGCACGAACTCGTACACCCCCGCCGGGCAGTAGCGCTGCTCGGGGCCGTCGTACTCGGGCAGGTTGATGGTGGTCGGCACCGCGCTGTCCTTCAGCGTCAGGTGTGCCGGCTGCTGCTCTTCATGGTTCGTGTTGCTGATGAAGACGCTCGAGAGCCGATCAAAAGTCAGCTTGCCATCGGGCTTGGGGTAGGCGATCTTCTTGCATTCCGAAGCACGCTTCAGGCGCGCGTGGTCGGGCTCGGTGCGATGGATGGTCCAGGGGATGTGGCCGCGCAGCACGAACTGCTCGATGCCGGTCATCAGCGTGCCGACCGTCAGGCCCTTCTTGAACCACTGCTTGAAATTGCGCGCCTTGTGCAGTTCCTCGTGCAGCCAGCTCTTCTCGAAGGCGGCGGGGTAGGCGGTCAGTTCGTCCTGCGCGCGGCCTTCGCCGATCGCATCGAAGGCCGCTTCGGCCGCCAGCATGCCGGTCTTGATGGCCGCATGGCTGCCCTTGATGCGGCTCGCGTTCAGGTAGCCAGCCTCGCAACCGACCAGCACGCCGCCCGGGAACACCGTCTTCGGCAGTGACAGCAAGCCGCCGGCCGTGATTGCGCGGGCGCCGTAGCTCAGGCGCTTCGCGGGCTTCAAACCCTTGTCCTGACCTTCGAGGTACCAGCGGATGTTGGGATGCGTCTTGAAGCGCTGGAACTCCTCGAACGGGCTCATGTGCGGGTTCTGGTAGTCGAGGCCGACCACGTAGCCGATGATGAGCTGGTTGTTTTCCGCGTGGTACACGAAGGAGCCGCCGTAGGTGTCGCCTGGCAGCGGCCAGCCGGCCGTGTGCACCGCGAGGCCGGGCTGGTGCCGGGCCGGATCGATCTCCCAGAGCTCCTTGATGCCGATGCCGTAGCTCTGCGGGTCCTTGCCCTCGGCGAGCTTGTACTTGGCGATCAGCTGGCGGCCCAAGTGGCCGCGCGAGCCTTCGGCGAAGACCGTGTACTTGCCGTGCAGTTCCATGCCGAGCTGGAAGTTCTCGGTCGGCTCGCCGTCCTTGCCCACGCCCATGTTGCCGGTCGCGACGCCGCGCACCTTGCCGTCTTCGGTGTAGAGCACCTCCGCCGCCGGGAAGCCCGGGAAGATCTCGACGCCCAGCGCCTCGGCCTGCTGCGCGAGCCAGCGCGTGACGTTGCCCAGGCTGACGATGTAGTTGCCTTCGTTGTGGAAGTTGTGCGGCAACAGGAAGTTCGGCGTCCGCGTGCCGCCGGTTTCGCTCAGCAGCAGGAAAGCGTCTTCGGTGACGGGCTGGTTGAGCGGCGCACCGAGCTCCTTCCAGTTCGGGATCAGTTCGGTCAGCGCGCGCGGGTCCATGATCGCGCCCGACAGGATGTGCGCGCCGGGCTCCGAACCCTTCTCGAGCACGACGACCGAAATTTCCTTTTCATTCTGTTCGGCCAGTTGCTTCAGGCGGATGGCCGTTGCGAGGCCCGCCGGCCCGCCGCCCACCACGACCACGTCGTACTCCATGGCTTCGCGAGGGCCGAACTGGGCGATGATTTCGTCGTGGGTCATGGGTCGGGTCGATATGATTTGAAGAGACTGGCACCGGGGGGATGCGGGGCATTTTATGCGGCGTGTCCACCCGTGGACGTCAGCCTTTGGCGCCACCTTCGGCGTCGCCTTCGGCGTCGCCTTCGCGACGCTGTATCAGGAATTTTCATGACACACCGCAGCGAAATCACGCGGCCTCTGGCCCTGCCCGCGTCGACGCGCGGGACCTCCGGGTTCGGCGTCTGACGCGCCATCACGCGCTCATCGGCATCGCAGCCGGTCTGGCGGCCGGCGCGTTGTGGGGGCTGGTTTTTGTCGCGCCGCGCATGGTGGGCAACTTCGGCATGGTCGACATCGCTGCCTCCCGCTTCGCGGTCTTCGGCGCGGTGGCCGGGCTCGCACTGTTCACGCGCCCTGCGGCGACGCGCTGGCCAACGCTGCGGCAGGCTGCTGCGGCGCTCGGGCTCAGCGTGCTGGGCTTCACTGGCTACTACGTGTTTCTCGCCTTCGCCATCGTCGCGGCCGGTACCGAAGTGCCCAGCCTGATCATCGGCACGATCCCGGTCTGGATGATGCTGTTGGGCCGACCCGCGGGCCTGCGCATGACGGCGCTGCTGCCCGGCCTGGCGCTGACCGCCCTCGGCATCGGGCTCATGGTGGCCGGCGCCTGGCCGGACAGCGCGGATGGCGGGCAGGGCGCAGCGCTCTATGGCCGTGGGCTGCTGCTGGCGCTCGTCGCAATGGCGAGCTGGACGGCCTACGGCCTGCTCAACGCCGCATGGTTGCGGCGGCACACGGAGATCGATGCCACCGATTGGGCCAACTGGCTCGGCGTTGCCACCGGCTTGGGGGGCCTCCTGATCTGGCTGGCCGGCGGGTCGAGCGTCGAGACGATGCGCGTCCAGTCCAACGTCGGCCTCTTCGTGCTCCTGGCGCTGGCTGGCGGCGTGGGTTCGTCGTGGCTGGCCACCGTGCTCTGGAACGTGGCGAGCCAGCGGCTGCCGGCCAGCCTGTGCGGCCAGCTGATCGTGAGCGAAACGTTGTTCGCCCTTTTCTATTCTTTTCTGTGGGACGGCCGCTGGCCCCGCACCATCGAGCTCGTCGCCGCCGCGCTGTTCGTGCTCGGCATCCTCGCATCCATCAAGGCGCACCGATGAGAATCGACATCCCCGAGAAGAAGAAACTGGTCTACGAAATGATCATCCCGATCCGCTGGGGCGACATGGACGCGATGGGCCACCTCAACAACGGCAGCTACTTCCGCTATCTCGAAACCGCGCGCATCGACTGGTTCCAGTCGCTGGGCCTCGACCCCTCGCCCGCGGGCGAGGGCATGGTCATCGTCAACGCCTTCTGCAACTTCTACAAGCAGCTCGAATACCCGGGCGGTGTCTTGATGAAGATGTATGCCAGCGACCCCGCGCGCACCACCTTCGAGACTTGGGGCACGATGGCGCGCGCCGATGCGCCAGAGGTGATCTGCGCGGCCGGTGGTGCCACCACGATCTGGGTCGATTTCCCGAAACAGAAAGCGCTGCCCCTGCCTGAGTGGCTGCGCCAGATCGTCAGCGACTGAGCTGGCGGCTGGTCATTTCAGAGGCCGCAGCACGATGCGCGCCTCGAAGCCCGAGGCTGCACCGGCAGGCGGCGAGCCCAGCACAAGCTGGGCGTCGTGCTTGGCCACGATGGTCGCCACGATCGACAGGCCCAGACCGTAACCTGCGCGCTCGGCGCTGTGCCGCACATGGCGCAGCTGGAGGGTGCGCAGTTCGACGTCGTTCACGCCGGGGCCGAAATCGCGCACCACCAGCTCGCCCGCGGTCGTCACCTCGAGCTGCACCCGCGCCGTGCCTCCGTAGGACAGCGCGTTCTCGATCAGGTTGCGCAACGCGATGGCCAGCGCGTCGAAGTCGCCCAGCGTGCGGGGCGCTGCGCCGGATTCGGGCACCTCGAGGTCGAGCCGGCCCATCGCGCGGGCGTCTTGCCAGAACTCTTGCGCGACCGTCGCGGCCAGTTGCACGAGGTCGACCTCGGCACGCGCGAGCGAGGCGCCCGACTCGGCCCGCGACAGCTGCAGCAATTTCTCGGCGCGGTGGCTCAGCGATTGCAAGGCCGCCAGTGCGCCTTCCACGTCGCCGCGCCGCAATCCGTGGTCGAGCGCCGTCTGCAGATGCAGCCGCGCCGCCGCGAGCGGGGTGCGCAACTCGTGCGCGGCATTGGCCGCCAGCGCGCGTTCCACATCGAGCGATTGCGACAGCCGCTCGAGCAACCGGTTCACATGGTCGCCCACCAGCGCCAGCTCGGCTGGCAGGCCGGGCAGCGGGATGGGCCGCAGGTCGGTGCCGCTGCGCTCGCCGATCTCGCTGCCCAGTTGCTGCAGCGGTTGCAATTGCTGGCGCGCGATGCGCGACAGCAGCAGCGCCAGCAAGGGCAGCATCGCGCCCATCAGAAGCAGCAGGCCGAACAGCGTGCGGTTGAGCGCGTCGCGCCGCTCGCTCATCGGATCGGCCACCTGAAGGAAGAGGTCGCGCGTCGGGTGGCGCACCGTATAGATGCGCCAGGCGTCCAGGTTGGTGAAACCGGGCGCCACCGGCACATCGAAGGTGTCGGGCGGCGTTTCCGCCGATTGCAGCCACACGCGCGCATGGCCGTCGACCACCTGGTAGACCACCGCCGCATCGCGGAACAGCGGTGTCGGCGCGATCAGCGGCCGCATCACCCGCGCTTCATCCCGGCGACTGTCGATCTCCTCGACGGCCAGGTCGAACATGCGGTGCGACAGCTCGACGAGTTCGTTGTCGAAGTTGTGGTTGATCTCGCGATCGACGTACCAGGCGACGGCCAGCACGCTGACGAGCCAGACGCCGCCGATCCACACGACCAGCGTGCGCGTCAGGCGGCCGGCCAGGGTGCGGGGCTCGGGCATCATTCTTCGTCGAAGGACACGGCAAGCCGGTACCCCAGGCCGCGCAAGGTCTGGATGTGCGTGCGACCGAGCTTGCGGCGCAAGCGGCTGATGAACACCTCGAGCGTGTTGCTGTCGGTCTCGTCGTCGAAGCCGTACAGCGCGTCCTGCAGGCTTTCGCGCGTGTGGATGCGGTCGGGGCGCGTGGCCATCACGCGCAGCAGCGCCCACTCCTTTTGCGTGAGCGTGACCGGCGCGCCGTTCTTGCTTACCAGGTCGCGCGACAGGTCGATTGCCACCGCGCCGAGCTGCAGCACCGGCGCGTTACCCGCGCTGCGCCGGCGCTCCACGGCCCGCAGGCGCGCCAGCAACTCGCCGGGGTCGTACGGCTTGGTCAGGTAGTCGTCGGCACCGGCGTCCAGGCCGCGGATGCGGTCGGTCACCTGGTCACGGGCCGTGAGCACGATGACGATCGGGCGTTCCTTCAGGTTGCGAATCGCGGGCAGCAGCGCGAGGCCGTCGCCGTCGCCCAGGTGCAGGTCGAGCAAGACGGCTGCGTACTGGGCCGAAAGCAGGGCACCGCGCGCGGCAGCCAGGCTCGGCACATCGTCGACCACGAAAGCCTTGGCGCGCAGGTAACTGCAGACAGCCTCCGACAGGGCCACGTCATCTTCGACCAGCAGTACGCGCACGCGACCCTCTTCTTTGGAATTCCTGAAGGAATGCAGTCTATCGGCGCAGGCCTTCAGATGGCGTTCAGGTCGCGCGCGCAAGCTCGCCGCATCCATGGAACGTCCCGCTCTTCATGGTCTTCGCGGCCCGATCGCGGCCACCCTCCTTTCGCTGCTCTGCGTGCTGGCGTGGGACGCGAGCGGCCTGGACCTGGCGGCGGCGCAGTGGCTCGGAACGCCCGGCGGATTCCGCTGGCGCCACGACCCCGCACTGGTGCTCTGGATGCACGAGGTTCCGCGCTTCGCGAGCTGGCTGCTGATCGCGCTCCTCGTCGTTGCGGTCCGGTGGCCGGTCGGGTTCTTGCGGCAGGTCGACCGCGCAGGGCGCGTGCAACTGGCGCTCACCGTGGTGGGATCGGTGCTTGTCGTGTCGTTCATCAAGACCCATAGCGCCACCAGCTGCCCGTGGGACCTGCAGGCCTTCGGCGGCGTGGCGCGGCACGTGTCGCACTGGACCTGGGGCATCGGGGACGGCGGACCGGGCAAGTGCTTCCCGGCCGGACACGCCTCGGCCGCGTTCGCGTACCTCGGTGGCTGGTTCGTCTTGCGTCGGACAGCCCCGCGCATCGCGCGCCGCTGGCTCGCGGTGGCGCTGGCGGCCGGCCTGGTATTGGGCCTGGGGCAACAAGTTCGCGGCGCGCACTACATGAGCCACACGCTCTGGACGGCGTGGATCTGCTGGAGCATCGGTTGGCTGGTCGACGGCATGGCAGCGCTGGTGCGTGCCCGTGCGCGCGTGCCCGAACGCCTGAAGCCTGGCGCTGTGCCCGCACAACCAAGCTGAACCAACCCTGAGCGGGACGTTCAGGCTGGGCTCACGCCCACTGCCTACCGTCGCTGGATGCTTCGTTCACTGGCCCGCTCCCCCGCCGACGCTCTCGACACAGCCCGCCAGTCCTCGCGATCCAATGCGCCGGTCGCGCCACTCTGGCTGGCACGCCTGGAAGCCTGGGCGGCGCAGCCGCGACCGATGCACAACGCGGTGCTGTGGCTCAGCGCGTACCTCGCACTCGCCGCCAACTGGCCACTGTGGATTGAGCTCGCGCGGATCGGCGGCGCGCCAAGCGTCTATCTGCGCAGCATCGGTGTGATGGCGCTGCTGTTGATGGCGGGCACGGTCGCGTTGCTGTCGCTCATCGCCGGCGCACGGTGGTCCAAAGCGCTGTGGTTCGCTGTCGTGCTGCTGGCCGCGGTGGTGCAGCACTACATGCTGGCCTATCGGATCGTGCTGGACCCGAGCATGCTGGCCAATGCCAGCCAGACCGACGCGCACGAGGTGGCCGACCTGTTGAGCGGGCGCCTGCTGCTTCATGTGCTGCTGGTGGCCGCGCCCGCGGGCTGGTGGCTCTGGCATGTGCGCATCGTGCGCGCCAGCTGGTGGACCGCCATCTGGCGCCAGCTGGCGCTGTGTCTGGCAGCCCTGGCGGTGGCCGCAGGCGGCGCGATCGCAACGAGCCGCGATCTCGCCCCGTTGATGCGCAACCACGTGCACCTGCGCTACATGCTGAACCCGCTCGCGCCGCTGTACTCGGGTGCTACGGTGGCGCTGCGTCCCCTGTTCAAGCGCAGCCGACGGTTGATTCCGATGACGGGTGGCGCCGCACTGGGTGCGAGCTACGCGGCGCAAGGCAAGCCGCCGCTGTTCGTGATCGTCGTCGGCGAGACCGCGCGCGCCGATCACTTCGCACTCAATGGCTATGCGCGCGACACCACGCCCGAGCTTGCGCAGCGGCAGGTGTTGAGCTACCGCAACGTGCACTCCTGCGGCACCAACACGCTGGCCTCGGTGCCTTGCATGTTCTCGCCGCTCGGCAAGGTGGCCTTCGAGGCGCGCAAGGACGAGTACGAAAATCTGCTCGACGTTTTGCAAGCCTCGGGCCTGGCGGTGCTCTGGATCGAAAACCAGTCCGGCTGCAAGGATGTCTGCAACCGCGTGCCCCATGCCTTCGCGGTCGACGGCCTGGCGCCCGAGGTGAAGGCCGCTTTGTGCGATGGCGACGAATGCCTCGATCAGGCCTTGCTCAGCGGCCTGGACGCACGGCTCGCGGCGCTGCCGGCCGAACGCCGCGCGAAGGGCGTGGTGCTCGTGATGCACCAGATGGGCAGCCATGGCCCAGCCTACTACAAGCGTTCTGCGCCCGATTCGAAGCCGTTCGTGCCCGAGTGCCGGAGCAACGCGCTCGCCGAATGCGGCCATGCCGCACTGTTGAACGGCTACGACAACTCGATCCGCAACACCGATCGCGTGCTGGCCAGAACGATCGACTGGCTGAAAGCGAACTCGGGGACCTACGACACCGCAATGCTCTACCAGAGCGATCACGGTGAGTCACTGGGCGAGTACGGCCTGTTCCTGCACGGCTTGCCGTATGGCATTGCACCCGAGGTGCAAAAACACGTTCCGTTGGTCGCGTGGTTCAGTGACGGCATGCAAAAGCGCGAGCGGCTGTCGACGCAATGCCTGCAGGGCGACCTCGACCAGCCCTACTCACACGACAACCTGTATCACACGGCACTGGGCGTGATGGACGTGCGGTCGCCCAGCTACAAGGCGGGGCTCGACATGTTTGCGCATTGCCGCGCAGCGGGCTGACCGCGCGGCAGCGGCACCGCGCCACCCCGGGGGAGCGCTCAGTTCGCGGTGATCTTGCGTTCGCGCACGATGGCGCTCCACTTGGCGTCTTCCTTCTTCATGAAGGCCGTCAGTTCGGCGCGCGTGGTGGGTTGCGGCGTCAGGCCGTGCTTCTCCAGCGCGTCCTTCACGCTGCCGTCGTTGAGGACCTTCACGATCTCTGCATTCCAGCGATCGAGCAGCGCGGTCGGCGTCTTGCCTGGCGCGACGAAGGCATACCAGTTCAGCGCCTCGAAGCCCGGATAGCCCGACTCCGCGACGGTCGGGATGTTCGGCATGTAGGCCGGCCGCTGCAATCCCGTGGTGGCGAGCGGCACGAGCTTGCCGGCCTCGACGTGCGGCAGCGCCGTGGGCGGTGCAGAGAAGTAGGAGGCGATGCGCTCGCCCAGCAGGTCCTGCAGCGCGGGCGCGCCGCCTTTGTAGGGCACATGCACCATGTCAATGCCCGCGCGCTGGTTGAAGAGCTCACCCGCCAGGTGCGAGGCCGAACCGGCGCCGGTCGACGCGTAGTCCACGCTTCCCGGCTTCTTCTTTTCGAGGGCCACGAACTCGGCCAGGTTTTTGACACCCAGGGCCTTGTGGGCCACCAGCACGTTCGGGAAGTTGACGCCGCCCGACACCGCAGCCAGGTCCTTGAACGGGTCGTACGGCACTTTCATGATGTGCGGCGCGATGGTCAGCGGCCCGATGGAACCGAACAGCAGCACCGTCCCGTCGGGCGCCGCGTTGGCGACGAACTGGTGCGCGATGTTGCCGCCCGCGCCGCCCTTGTTGTCGACCACGACCGACTGGCCGATGTTCTCGCCCAGCTTCTTGGCGATCAGCCGCGCGGCCGCGTCGGCGGCGCCGCCCGCTGCAAAGCCGACCACGAGGGTCACCGGCTTCTTCGGTGGAAAGTCTTGCGCATGCAGGCTTCCACCCATCAGCAGCGCCGTGGTGGCGAGCGCGGTGGCGCGCAGCAGTTGTCGTTTGTTCATCGGGAGGCTCCTTGGTTTGTGAATCAGTCGTTGCCCAACCCGATCGGGTTGGGCTGGCGCTTCTCCACGGCGTGGCGCAGCAGCGCCGCCGTGCGGAAGATGCCGTGGGCGAACTTGCCGTAGGGCAGGGTGGCGAAAAGGGCCATCACCGCGCCCAGGTGCAGGCACAGCGTCAGCGCGAGCGCGGGTGTGCCACGCGCCAGCCACAAGGCCAGCCCGCTGGCGCTCGTCAGGAACAGGAGCGCGATGAAGCCGCGGTCCATCGGCTTTTGAGCCGCGTCCCCGTGTTCCGGATGGCGGCGCAGGTTCAGCCGCCACAGCCCTGCCGTGCCCACCATCAGGCTGACGCCGCCGACCACGCCCAGCAGCTTGGGCAGGCTGGGCAGTTCGTAAGGCGCGACCCAGCCGAAGACATAGTGGTAGAGCGTCGCCACGCTGGTGGCGGCAAAGCACAACATGAAGCCGTAGAAGGTCAGATGGTGGTAGCGGCGGCGGGCCAATGTGTAGGCGTCGTCGTCGTTGTGGCAACCCTCGCCGTGGCCGCCGTCCAGGTACTTCAGGCGCAACACGGCGTCGGCAGCCTCGGCCGTGGCCGGCGTCGTCAGCGCCGCGCCGCTGGTGGCGGGCGTCACCTCGCGCCAGAAACGGCGCACACCGAGCGCCAGCGCCAGCGTCGCAAAGAGGAACACCGGCGCGAAGAGTCCGACCAGCAGGTTGTGCGGAAAGATGGCATAGAAGCCACCGGTGGGGGACGCGCGCCACAGCGCCGCAATCCCCTGACCCTGCAGCACCACGGCGAGCACCAGGAACAGCGCCAACCCGCCCGCGAGCGCGAGTGCCAGCGTGAGGCCGTTGTGCTGGTACAGCGCGCCCAGCGCGGGCGGCCAGGCGTAGTCGGCATAGGTCTGGCCGCGGACCTGCGCCATGGCCTGCGGAACGTTGACCGCGAACTCGTGCGGCGGCGCGTACTGGCAGGCGTGCAGGCAGGCGCCGCAGTTGTGGCACAGGTTGGCCAGGAAGTGGATGTCGGCCTTGCCGAACTCCAGACGGCGCGTCATCGCCGGGAACACGGCGCAGAAGCCTTCGCAATAGCGGCAGGCGTTGCAGATCTGCATCTGGCGCGCGACCTCGGTCTCGGGCGCGCTGAGCACGATCGCGCCGTTGGCCAGCGCGCGGGCGTCGCGGGTGAGGGCTTCAAGCGCTTGCATGCTGCTTTCCTTGTGCGGTGGGAATGGATCGGGGGCCGCGGGCCGCGGCGGCAGCGGCGTTGGTGCCGGCGATGCGCCCGAAGGCCGTGCCGATGGACATGCCGACGCCGGCCGTGTAGCCCTTGCCCAGCACGTTGCCGGCCATCATTTCGCCGGCCACGAAGAGGTTGTCGCTGGGGCGGCCTTCGAAGCGCACGGCCGCCGTGTCGTCGGTCAAAAGGCCCAGGTAGGTGAAGGTCACGCCGGGCTTGAGCGCGTAGCCATAGAACGGCGGCTTCGCGATCGGCCGCGCCCAGTGCGTTTTGGCCGGCTGCACGCCCTCGGTGTGGCAATCGTCCAGCGCGGTGTGGTCGAAGCTGCCGACGCGGCAGGCCGCGTTGTAGGCGTCCAGTGTCTGCATGAAGGTCTCGACCGGCAAGCCGAGCTGCTGCGCCAGGTCGGGCAGGGTGTTCGCGCGCACGCCGGGAAACACCGGCGGCATGAAGCGGCCGATGGCCTGGCTGTCGATGATGGAGTAGCCGACTTGCCCCGGCTGCTGCGCGACCAGCCGGCCCCAGATCGCATAGCGCTTGGGCCAGAAGTCCTCGCCCTCGTCGTAGAAGCGCTCACCCTCGCGGTTGACCACCACGCCCAGCGACACGCAGTCAATGCGCGTGCAGATGCCGCCGTCGTACAGCGGTGCGCGCGCGTCGATGGCCACCATGTGCGCCTGGGTCGCGTCGCCGATGCGTTCAGCGCCGTGGTCATCGAGCAGGTGGCGCAGCAGCACGCCCTGGTTGAACTTTGTGCCGCGGATCAGGAAATTGTCCGAAGGCCATTCACCGCGCGCGTTCTGGCCCCAAGCTTCGCGCAGCCACTCGCGGTTGGACTCGAAGCCGCCGGCCGCCAGCACGCAGGCCTTGGCCTCAATGCGCTCGCCGTGGCAATGCGCGGCGACGAAGCGCCCGTCTTCCATCTCGATGCGGTCCACCGGCGACTCGTAGCGCACTTGCACACCCAGCCGCTCGGCACTGCGGAAATAGGCGTTCACCAGCGCCTTGCCGCCGCCCATGAAAAAAGCGTTGGTGCGCGCCACGTGCAGCGCGCCCGACAGCGGCGGCTGGAAGTGCACGCCGTGGCTGCGCATCCAGTCGCGGCAGTTCGACGAGGCGCGGATCACGAGACGCGCCAGGTGCTCGTTGGTCAGGCCGCCGGTCACCTTCAGCAGGTCCTGCCAGTATTCCTCTTCAGGGTAGGCCTCGACCAGCACGTCCTGCGGTGCGTCGTGCATGCAGCGCAGGTTGCGGGTGTGGGTGGAGTTGCCGCCGCGCCAGGCGCGCGGTGAAGCTTCGAGCAGCAGCACGCTGGCGCCGGCTTCGCGCGCCATCAGCGCGGCGCACAGCGCGGCATTGCCGCCGCCGATGACCAGAACATCGATCACGTGGGGTCTCCTTGTGGGGTGGCCGCACTGTGAACGAGCGCGCGCCACCCCGAAAGGCGGCCCCGCGCAACGGGTCTTCAGTTTTCGAGAAGGCGGGCGCCGGCCCACCGGCCGGCCTCGACCAGGGCGCGCACGGTGTCGGCCATCACAACCCGCGTGGCCAGCGCGGCCGGCGAGAGTTCGTCGTCCGAAAGGCTCACGAGCAGGTTGCGGCGGCCCACCTTCGCGTCGGCGATCTGACTGCGCACCAGGCCGTCGCCGGCCAGCCGGGCGATCGCGGCGCCGGGCTGGATCGTGGCGCCTTCGCCGGCGCGCACCGCGTCCATCAACAGGGCGAGACCATCGATCTCGGCCACGACCCGGGGCTGGACGCCGGCGCCGGCGCCGGCGAAGGCGGCCTCCAGCGTGCGGCGAAGCCCGTGCCGCGCGCTGGGGAGGATCAGCGGCACATCGGCCAGCTGCGCCAGGCCGACTTCGACGCCGCGGGGCCACAGGTCAGGCCCGGGTGCGGCAATGGCGAACAGCTTCTCGTCCAGCAGCGGCAGCACGCTGCTGCGCATCGGCTGGCCGCTCTCGAACAGCACCGCCAGGTCGAGCTGACGCGCCTGCAGCATGCCTGCCAGATGACCGGACAGCGACTCGACCAGGTGCAACCGCACGTCCGGATACCGCGCGCGCATCGCCTGCATCAGCGGCACGCCCAGCACCGAGGCCGTGGTCGGCGGCAGGCCGACGCTGACATGGCCCGACAGCCGCGCCTGCTGCGCCGCGCGCATGGCCTCGTCGGCGTGGCGCAGCGTGAGTTGCGCCTGGTGCAGGAAGGCCACGCCGGCGTCGGTGGGCGTGACGCCGGTGGAACTGCGCTGCAGCAGCCGCGTGCTGAGTTCGCCTTCGAGCCGGCTGATCTGCTGGCTCAGTGCCGAGGTCACCACGCCCAGTTCGAGCGCGGCGCGGCCCATGCTGCCGAGCTCGCAGACCTTCACGAAGTAGCGCAGCTGGCGCAGTTCCACGCGCTCAGTTCCTGGTGATCGGTTCCAGCCCGGTCCTGGCAATCGTCGGCGCGGCCGCCGCGGAACCGAGGTAGCGGATCAGTTCGCGCGCCGCCTCGGGCTGCTTGGCACCCGCCGCAACGCCGGCCGAGAACACCGTCACGCGCTGCACCTCGGCCGGCAGCGGGCCGATGTAGTCGATGCCCTCGATGGGCAGCAGCTCGCTGACCTGCTGCAGGCCCAGCGCCGCGTCGCCACGCGCGACAACGGTGCCCACGCGCTCCGAGAGGATGCGACGGCTCTTCGGCTTGACCTCTGCCTCGATGCCGAGCTTCTTGAGCAGCTCGGTCTCGTAGTAGGTGCCGCTGGCACTGGCGGAATACGCGATCGACGGCGCGGCCAGCAGCGTGCGCTTGAGCGCGTCGACGGTGCCGATGTCGGGCCGCGGCGCTCCCTTCTTCACCGCGAAGCCGATGGCCGAGCGCACCAGGTCGACCTGGCTGCCGGCGACGACCTTGCCGTCCTTCACCAATGCGTCCAGCGCCGAGCGCGCGAGGATCACGACATCGGCCGGCTCGCCGCGGCCCAGCCGGCTCGGAATGGAATCGCTCGCCGCACCCATGGAGGCACCGTAGGCCGTCTTGACGCTGTGGCCGGTGCGCTTCTCGAAGTCGGGTCGAAGGTCGTTGTAGGCGGCGGTGAAGCCGCCCGACGTCATCACATGGACCTCGGTGCCAGTGGGTTTGACGCCCGGCGCGAGGCTGCCGCATCCGGCCAGTGCGAGTGCGGCCGCCAGCAACGCGGTGCGGCGGGTGAGGGCGAATGGACGAGGGGTCATGCAGGTCTCCTTGCTGGTTCCAGGCGATGTTTCAGGTGGACGTTCAGGTGGACGTTTTCGGTGGGCGCGGCACACGCCCCATCAGGAAGAACTCGGTGTTCGGCTGCATGCCGCTGAAGCTGGCCATGCGGTTGCTCAGGCCGAAGAACGCCGTGATGGCCGCGATGTCCCAGATGTCCTCGTCGTCGAAGCCGTGGGCGTGCAGCGGCGGAAAGTCGCGCTCGTCGATCTCGTGCGAACGGTCGCAGACCTTCATTGCGAAGTCGAGCATCGCGCGCTGGCGCGGCGTGATGTCGGCCTTGCGGTAGTTCACGGCCACCTGGTCGGCCACCAGCGGTTTTTTCTCGTAGATGCGCAATAGCGCGCCGTGCGCCACCACGCAGTAGAGGCACTGGTTGCGGGCGCTGGTGGTGGTCACGATCATCTCGCGGTCGCCTTTGGTCAGCGAGCCTTCTTCCTTCAGCATCAGTGCGTCGTGGTAAGCGAAGAAGGCGCGCCACTCGGCGGGTCGACGTGCAAGGCCGAGGAAGACGTTCGGCACGAAGCCCGCCTTGGCCTGCACCTCGAGGATCGTCGTGCGGATGTCTTCAGGCAGGTCGGCGAGTTCGGCCAGCGGATAGCGGTCGGGGGTCATGCGTGTTGTCTCCTTTTGGTCGGGAGACTAGCGCAAGTCCGCTAGCGCAGCATCGGGGGCGCCGCGCCGCCGGACTCGAGCACCGCCAGGTCGCTCTCGTCCTTGAGGTCCACGCCGGTGAGCCCGCGCCGCTCGGCCTCGCGCATCAGCCAGGCCAGCTTGAAGGCGGCGAGCGCATAGCTCAGGCCCTCGGGCCGCACGTTGGAGATGCAGTTGCGCTCGGCGTCGTGGCGGCCGGGCCGTGGCGCGTGGGTGATGTAGACGCCCAGGCTGTCGGGCGAACTCAGGCCCGGCCGCTCGCCGATCAGGATGACCGACAGCGGGGCGCGGTAGATCGCACCCACCTCATCGGCCACCGCCACGCGCGCCTGTGTGACGACGGTGACCGGCGCGCAGCGCGTGCCTGGCGACAGGTGCGGCCGGAGCGCCGCGAGCAGCGGGACCGCATGGCGCGCCACCGCCAGCGACGACAGGCCGTCGCCGATCACGAAGCACACATCGACGGCGGGCGGGCGGCTCGGCGCCGCTGCCGCCCTGCGCAAGCGATCGGCCGAGGCTTCGTCGAGTTGCCGTCCGAGATCGGGCCGGCGCAGGTAGGTGGTGCGGTTGGGCGCACGGCTGGCCGCGTGCGCGACCTCCCAACTGTCCGCGCACAGCGCGGCCTCGAGTGCCGCTATGTCGAGCGCGGCGTGGATCGCATCACGCGCCATCGCATGGGCCCAGCCGAAGCGCAGGGTTTCATCGGTCGGCATGCCGGCGCCGGCGCGGCCGAGCGCGAGCCGCGCAGGGGTGGCCGCGCGCCACGCGTGCCAGAGGCTGGGCTCGACGAAGTCGCCGTTGTCGTTCATGCGGAAGTACCCAGTGCCGCCAGCGCACCCATGTCGGCCAGCAGCCGGTTGGCAGAAGGCGGCGCCAGTCGGCCTGCGGCGTCGGTGATCTGCATGCGCTGCAGCCAGGCCTCGAACTCCGGCGCGCGCTTCAGGCCAAGCGTGTCGCGCAGGAACAGCGCGTCGTGGAACGAGGTGCTCTGGTAGTTGAGCATCACGTCGTCCGCGCCCGGCACGCCCATGATGAAGTTGACGCCGGCCGTGCCCAGCAGCACCAGCAGGGTGTCCATGTCGTCCTGGTCGGCCTCGGCATGGTTGGTGTAGCAGATGTCGCAGCCGATCGGCAGGCCGAGCAGCTTGCCGCAGAAGTGGTCTTCGAGCCCGGCGCGGATGATCTGCTTGCCGTCGTACAGGTACTCGGGGCCGATGAAGCCGACCACGGTGTTGATGAGGAAGGGCCGATAGCGCCGCGCGAGCGCATAGGCGCGCGCCTCGCAGGTCTGCTGGTCCACGCCGAAGTTCGCGTTGGCCGACAGCGCGCTGCCCTGGCCGGTCTCGAAATACATCACGTTGTCGCCGACCGTGCCACGCGCAAGCGACAGCGCGGCGGCGTGCGCTTCGTCGAACAACTCGATCGTGACGCCGAACGACAGGTTGGCCTTCTCGGTGCCGGCGATCGACTGGAACACCAGGTCGACCGGCGCGCCGGCTTCAGCCAGCTTCAGCGTGTTCGTCACGTGGGTGAGCACACAGCTCTGTGTCGGGACCTCGAAACGCCCGATCACCTCGTCGAGCATGTGCAGCAGCTTGCCGAGCACGGGCATGCTGTCGGACGCCGGGTTCAGGCCGATCACCGCATCGCCGGCGCCCATGAGCAGGCCGTCCAGCGTGGAAGCGGCCACACCGCGCAGATCGTCGGTCGGGTGGTTGGGCTGCAGGCGCACCGACAGATGGCCCGGCAGCCCGACGGTGTTGCGAAAGCGCGTGACCACGCTGCACTTCTTCGCGACGCTCACCAGGTCCTGGTTGCGCATGAGTTTCGACACGGCGGCCGCCATCTCGGGCGTGACGCCGGGCGCGAGCGCGGCGAGCGTCGCCACGGTCGCGTGGTCCGACAGGAGCCAGTTGCGGAAGTCACCCACCGTCAGGTGCGCCACCGGCGCGAACGCTGCGGCATCGTGGCCGTCGACGATCAGGCGCGTGATGCTGTCGCTCTCGTAGGGGATCAGCGCCTCGTTCAGGAACTGCCGCAGCGGCGTTTCGGCCAGCACGTGGCGCGCCGCCATGCGCTGTTGCGCCGTCCCGGCACCGATGCCGGCCAGGTAGTCGCCCGAGCGCGCGGGGCTCGCGCAGGCCATCACCTGCCGGAGGTCGTCGAAGACGAAGCGCTGCGAGTCGATCGTGGTGCGGTAGAGCATCGGGTGATGGGCAGGATCGGCCCCATGGTGACAGTGGCGACCGCTGCAAGCAAGCGGCGTACCGCGCGCTCTGCGCTGGCGATAATCGGGGCCATTGCATCCATCGAGGACCCTGTCGTGAAATCTGTTCTTTGCGCCATCGCGCTGTTGCTGGGCGCGTTGCCTGCCGCCCATGCCCAGGCCAAGCCCGTCACAACCGCGAGCGGCCTGGTCTACGAGTCGCTCAAGGAGGGCACCGGCGCGCCGCCCAAGGCGACCGACGTGGTCCGCGTGCATTACCGCGGCACCTTCCCTGAGACCGGGAAGGAATTCGACAGTTCCCACAAGCGCGGCGAGCCGACGGAGTTCCCGCTCAACGCGGTGATCCCGTGCTGGACCGAAGGCGTGCAGAAGATGAAGCCGGGCGGCAAGGCGAAGCTGAGCTGCCCGCCGGCGATCGCCTACGGCCCGCGCGGCGCGGGCGGGGTGATTCCGCCCAACGCCACGCTCAACTTCGAGATCGAACTGATCTCCGTCAGCGGGCGCTGATCCGCGCGGCAGACCGCGACGCGGCGCTCGGACCTCCCGCCGCGCCGCGCGCCCCAGGCAGCCGACCGATGCGCGATCTGTTCGAAGCCCAGGAGCCCGCGCTGCTGCCGCTCGCGCCGGGCGCCGCCCTGTTGCGCGGCCTGGCCGCCGATGCCGCCATCGCGCTGCTGGCCGGCGTGCAGCAAGTCACCGCGCAATCGCCTTGGCGCCATCTGCAGACGCCGGGCGGCTTGCGCATGTCGGTGGGCATGACCAATTGCGGCGCGCTCGGCTGGGTCAGCGATCGCGCCGGCTACCGCTACGAGGCCCTCGACCCGTTGACCGGTCAGCCCTGGCCCGCGATGCCCGCGTCCTTTGTGGCGCTTGCCCAGACCGCGGCGCAGGCGGCCGGCTACGACGGCTTCGCACCCGACGCCTGTCTCATCAACCGCTACGCGCCCGGCACCCGGCTGTCCCTGCACCAGGATCGCGATGAGCGCGATCTGCGCGCGCCCATCGTTTCCGTCTCGCTGGGATTGCCGGCCGTGTTTCTGTTCGGCGGGCCTCAGCGCGCCGACAAGGCGCTGCGGCTGCCGCTGGTGCATGGCGATGTGGTGGTGTGGGGCGGGCCTTCGCGGCTGCACCACCATGGCGTGTTGCCCGTGGCCGCAGGCGAGCATCCGTTGACCGGCGCGTGCCGGATCAACCTCACGTTTCGTTGGGCGGGTTGAGCGTCGGACTCAACCCGGCTGGTACTGGTAGAGCCAGGTTTCCGTCAGCGTCTGCTCGCCGTTCTTCAGGAAGAGACGCATGTCGACCGGCTCCGCCCCTTCACTCGTGAAGTCGAACTGCGCGCGCCAGTGGCCCGGCACGCCGTTGGGCACCGCTTCCGCGAAGACGTACGAGAACTTGCCGCGCGATGCCGTGAGCACGAGCTCGGGCTTGACGCCGAAGGGCAGGGTGGTGAGCGGCGTGCCGATGAACTCGACCATGAACTTGCGCACGCCCGCCGGGCGCGGCTGACCGGGCTGGCCGCCGCGCCCCAGCCGCGTCGCGACGCAGTGCGCGAGCGGCGACGGGAAGGGTTCACGGTCGGTCCAGTGCAGCCGGTACTTGAGGTCGTAGCTGCTGCCGGCCTTTGCGGGCGCCTTGGGCACCCAGAAGGCGACGGTGTTGTCGTGGATCTCGTCGTCGGTCGGAATCTCGATGAGTTCGACCGCGCCTTCGCCCCAGTCGCCCAGCGGCTCGACCCAGAGGCTGGGCCGCTTCTCGTAGAAGACGCCGTCCTGGTAGTTGTCGAACGCGCGGTCGCGTTGCAGCAGGCCGAAGCCGCGCGGCTTGGTGTCGGCGAAGGACGAGGCGCGCGTCTGCGTCGGGTTGTTCAGCGGGCGCCAGATGCGTTCGCCGGCGCCGTTCCAGATCGCCAGGCCATCGGAGTCGTGCACCTCGGGCCGCCAGTCAACCGCGGTGGGCTTGATCGTCTCGGAGTACCAGTACATCGAGGTCAGCGGCACCAGGCCGAGACGCGCCACATCGCGGCGCAGGTAGATCCGGCTGTCGATGTCCATCACCACCGCCTTGCCGCGCTGCATCACGAACTTGTAGGCGCCGGTCACGCTCGGCCCTTCGAGCAGGGCGTACACCGTCATGGACGAACTGCCGTCGGCCGGCGGTTCGAAATAGAAGCGGGTGAACGACGGGAATTCCTCGGGCTTGTCCGGCACCGCCACGTCGAGCGCGATGCCGCGCGCGGACAGGCCGTACTGGTACAGCTCGCCGATGGCGCGGAAGTACGACGCACCGAGAAAGGCGACCCAGTCGTTGTTTTCCCAGGGCAACTTCTTCTGGTCGCCCAGCCGGCTTTCCTGCAGCCGGAAGCCCGCGAAGCCGGCGCCATCGGGCAGCTGGCGCGCCGGGCTGTCCGCCGGCATCGTGAAGTACTCGGCGTCGTAGAGGATCTCGCGCGCGAAGCCGTCGCCACCCGCGCGTTCGAGCACGTGCATGTGCACCGGCGTCTGGAAGAAACGGCCCAGGTGGAAGAAGGTGACCGGGAACGGGCCAGGCCCGTCGCGGAACAGCGCGTTGGCGGTGCCGAATTTGATCTTGCCGTGGGCGTCGTAGTCGATGCGCTCGAGCACCTCGGGCGCGAGCGGCTTCTCGGCGACCCAGGGGCGCCCGGCGAGCGTTTGTGCGCGCGCGATCAGGCGCTCGAACGAGAAGGGGGCGGGTTGGCTGAGCTTGAGGCCATTGGCGGCCATTGCTTCGGGCGACAAGCCCAGGGACGCCAGCGCCAACGAGGTGCTGCCAGCGGCAAGAAAGGAGCGACGATCAAGCATGTTCTTCTTGGTGGTTGCGGGACAGGGGAAAAGCGAAACGCTGAGTGCGGAGCGCGACGTCAGCCTGGAGGGCCTCGCGAGGCTGGCACCGACGAGGCGAAGGCCGTGGCACGCGGGGCGACTGCGGCGGCGGCTGTATCAGGGTTCATCCTAGTGCAATTGCGCGGGCGCATTTTGTGATTGTTGGTAACGGCGGACCAGCACGGCGCCGGCCACGCACAGCGCCAGCCAGGCACTGCCCGATGCCGCGCCCGCGATCACATCACTGGCGAAGTGCACGCGCAGCAGCACCCGGCTCGAAGCCACGGTCGCGACGATGAGGATCGACGCCAGCACTGCAGGCCGGTGCCACCGCGGGGGCGCCAGCCGGCAAACCAGGAAGGCCAGCATGCCGTAGGTGACGAGCGCACCCGAGGTATGCCCGCTCGGAAAACTGTAGCCGCTGGCGCTCATGGCGTCCTCGTAGGCGGGCCTCGCGCGCCCGAACAGGCCCTTCAAGGCCCGATTGAGCAAGCCATTTCCGCCCACCGCGGCCACCCAGGTCCACATCCACAGGCGTTCTCCGCGCGACCACAGCAGCACGGCGACCGCGATGCACCACGCGGCCAGCACGAGCGGGTCGGCCAGGTGCGTGAGGGTGCCGGCCACTTGCACCCAGCCGGCCGGCACGTGGGCCGCGACCGCATCGCTCAGGGCGTGGTCGGCTTGCACCAGCGCGCTGCCGCCACCGCGCTGGCTGGCCGCCACGGCGAAGAGCGCGATGGCGCCGAGCACGATGGCGCCGGCGCAGATCGCCACCGCGGCGGTCGCGGACATCGTTGGCCGATTCATGCGCGTGCAGGTGCGCGCGCTGCTTCGGCCGAGAGCGCCAACGTGTGGATTTCGGCGCACTCGAACTCGCCCGAACTTCGAGCGAAATCCCAGCGTTCGACGGTGCATTGCCGCCCTTGTGACGGCGCATCACGGCGAATCAGGTTGACCGAATTCGCCTGGCCGGCCCGCACGCGTGACGACAGCGCCGTGCCGGCCTGCACGCACCACAGCGCGCGCGGCAAGGTGCCATCGACGCTTTGCAGCGGCAACACGAAGGGCAGGTGGATGTGACCGCCAAGCACCAGGTCCGCGCCGGCTTCGGCCCAGCGACGCACCGCGGCCTCGCGGCCGCGCAAAAGGTCGTGTGCGTCTTTCTCACGCGTCACGGCCACGGGCTGATGGACGACGACGATGCGCAGCTTCGACGCGTCACCGGCCGAGCGTTGCAGCTGCTGCGCCACCTGCTCGATCTGCTCGGCCGACACTTCACCATCGGTGTGGCGGTACCAGCGCGTGGTGTTCACGCCGATCACGGCCCAGCCCGCGGTTTCGATCGTCGGCTCCAGCGCATCGCCGAAGGCCGCGCGGTGGCGGGCATACGGCGCGAAAAGGCGCATCCAGAACGCGTAAAGCGGTACGTCGTGGTTGCCGGGAATCACCAACCGGTGCGGGATCGCCAGACGATCGACGAAACGCCGCGCGGCATTGAACTGCGCGCGCGTGGCGCGTTGCGTGATGTCGCCCGAGAGCACCAGCAATTCGGGCCGCTGGGCCTCGACGAAACGGGCGAGGGCCTCGACCACCGGCGGCTGTTCGGTGCCGAAATGCGGATCGGATATCTGCAGCAATCCGCTCATCGGCGCGCTTCCTCCGCAACCGCCGATCCCGGCGGTGGTTTGAGCAGCCAGAGCGGTTCGGGCGCCACGCGAAAGGTCAAGGGCATCTGCATCCACTGGATCTCGCCATCGGCCGCCACCTTAACCCGGCGGTCCGGGCGGCCACGCGCCGGCTTCACGGTGATGGACTTGAAGGTGATGCTCAGGATGTTGGCCGCTTCGCCGAGGCGTCCGAAGGCGCCGCGCACCATCAGCCAGAGCATGGCGCGCGCGCGGATCGGTTTCAGCGCGATGGCCGCCAGTTCGCCTTCTTCCACCGCCTCCGCCTGCGGCATGCCGATCTGCTCGAGCTGGAGCGCGTTGTTGCCCACGAAGAGCGTGGGTGTGCGGATATTGCGTTCTTCGCCGCGCCAGCCGATGCGCAGATCCCAGTGCTTGTCGCCGCGCGCGATGGTCTTGAGCGCCGCGGCCACTGCCACCCAGCGGCTGCGGCCGTACTGCGCCTTGAAGCCCTCGCGGTCTTCCAGCAGCTTGGCATACAGGCCGAGGCTCGCGTTGACCAGGAACACCCGCTCGTTCACCAGGCCGACTTGGACCGCTTGCGGTTGCGCGTTCAGCAGCACATCGAGTGCTTCGGCCGTGTCCGAAGGGATGCCATGCGTACGGCTGAAATAGTTGAAGGTGCCTTGCGGCAGCACGCCGAAGACACAGCCACTGCCCAGCGCCGCTTGGGCCACCGCGTTGATGGTGCCGTCGCCGCCGGCCGCCACCAGTGCACCTTGCGCGGCCTGCGCGCCTGCGAGCGCTTCGCGCACGCGCTTGCCGATCTGCGAGGGGTCATCGGCGACGAACAGGTGGTGCTCGCGGCCCGCTGCAGCGCAACCCTCGGCGATGACGCGGCGCGCCTCTTCGGCATTGCCTTTGCCGGAGCCGAGATTGAAGACGATGAAAAGCGGGGGCGTGGAAGGGTGCGGCGTGGGGGTCATGTCGGTGCGTGACCGGAGTCGACGCGTGCACAAAGCGACGACGTTAACGGCGCGGGCCAGTCGAGCGCTATCGGCCACGCCCGGAAAGCCGTGTAGTCGCCAGGCTATCCGGCCATCATCTTCTGCACGAGCTCGGCGGTGGTCGACGCGGTGTACTTGCGCATCAGGCGGGCGCGGTGCAATTCGACCGTTCGATGGCTGATGTCGAGCGCGCGCCCGATCTGCTTGGAGGTCAGCCCCTGCATCACGTGGGCCGCCACCTCGCGCTCGCGCGGCGTGAGCTCGGCGGTAACCGAGCGGCGTGAGCCCAGGTCCTCGAAGGTCCAGATGCCGGCCTCGTGCGGCGCCGCGCGGTTCAGCGCGCGTCCGGTGACATGGCACCAGAAGGTCTCGCCACGCAAAGGGCCGTCGAGCCGCTTCATCATGCGGTTGTCGGCATAGCGCCCGCTGGTGTTGAGAATCGGCTCCATGCGCTTGCCGATGCGCTCGAACTCCGCCACGCTCGGATACAGCAGGCGGAACGACTGCCCGACCAAGACCTCGCGCGCGGCGCCGAACATCTCGCACAGCCGCACATTGCAATCAACCATGGTGCGGTGGCGCGACAGCACCATGCCCACGGGTGCATGCTCGAAGGCAAGGCGGTAGTCGATTGCCTCGGCGGGTGTCTGGGGTGTCTCCATTACGGATTACTACGTACAGGGGTACGTAGTATCGTGCGAGGCTCTCATTCACCCAGCGAGGAATCATGGCGAACAAGATCTACCCCTCCGCGGACGCGGCGCTCAAGGGCGTCGTGGCCGACGGCCAGACGCTCGCGGTCGGCGGCTTCGGCCTCTGCGGCATTCCCGAGGCGCTGATCGATGCGCTGCACGATTCGGGCGTGACCAATCTCACCTGCATCTCGAACAACGCAGGCGTCGATGGCTTCGGCCTCGGCAAGCTCCTTGGCACGCGCCAGATCAAGAAGATGGTTGCGAGCTACGTGGGCGAGAACAAGGAGTTCGAGCGTCAATATCTGGCCGGCGAACTCGAGCTCGAATTCACACCACAGGGCACGCTGGCCGAAAAGCTGCGCGCCGGTGGCGCCGGCATTCCGGCCTTCTTCACCAAGACCGGGGTCGGCACGCAAGTCGCCGAAGGCAAGGAACTGCGCGAGTTCGATGGCGAGACCTACGTGATGGAGCGCTCGCTGGTGCCCGACGTGGCGCTGGTCAAGGCCGACGTGGCCGACAAGTCGGGCAACCTGCGCTTTCGCCTGACGGCACGCAACTTCAACCCGGCTGCTGCGATGGCCGGCAAGGTCTGCATCGTCGAAGTCGAGAAGATCGTCGAAGTGGGCGAACTCGCGCCCGACGACATCCACCTCCCGGGCATCTACGTGCACCGCATCGTGCTCAACGCCACGCCCGAAAAGCGCATCGAGAAGCGCACGGTGACGGCCGCGGCACCGGTCGACGTGGCCGCGGCCAAGGTCGAGGCGCAAGCCGTGATCGCGCAGGCTGCTGCCATCGATGAAATTCCCGTACCGACCGTGCCTGCCGGCAAGAAAGAAGGAGTCTGAGATGCCCTGGACCCAGGATCAAATGGCCGCGCGCGCGGCGGACGAACTCGAAGACGGTTTCTATGTGAACCTCGGCATCGGCATCCCGACGCTGGTGGCCAACTTCGTTGGCGAGAAGGAAGTCTGGCTGCAGAGCGAGAACGGCATGCTCGGCATCGGCCCGTTCCCGACCGAAGACCAGGTCGACGCCGACCTGATCAACGCCGGCAAGCAGACCGTGACCACGCTGCCCGGCAGCGCGATCTTCGGCAGCCACGACAGCTTCGCGATGATCCGCGGCGGCAAGATCAACCTCTCGATCCTTGGCGCGATGCAGGTCAGCGCGAAGGGCGACCTCGCCAACTGGATGATCCCCGGCAAGATGGTCAAGGGCATGGGCGGCGCGATGGACCTGGTGGCGGGCGTCAAGCGCGTGATCATCCTCATGGAACACGTCGCGAAGAAGAAGGACGGCACCGAAGACCTGAAGATCCTCGAGGCCTGCACGCTGCCGCTGACGGGCGTGGGCGTGGTCGACCGGATCATCACCGACCTGGCCGTGATGGACGTGACGCCCGAGGGCCTCAAGGTCGTTGAACTGGCCCCGGGCGTGAGCTTCGATGCACTGCAAGCCAAAACCGGCGCGAAGCTGATCGCGTAATGCGGTGAGGCCCCGACGCCGCATCGATCGGCGCGGCGGCGCCCGGCCGGCGGGCGCTCTGCGATAGGGGCCGGATGGCGTCGATGGCAGCACACCGAAAGATGTGAATTGGCGCCCGTTTGCGGATTATTCCTCGTCTGTGCTCTGAGGTACGCATGTAAACTTTAGGTTTACAGGTTTCCACAGACACTTTGAACAGGGAGGCGACCGATTGGATACGTTGATTTCGAGCTGGATTCTGGCCTGCGTGGTGCTGACGGCGGTGGCTGTCGGCGTCGCGATGTACCTGCGCCGCCGGCGACCGGTTCAACCCTTTCGTCCGCTGCGCGAAACTGCGACGGTCGCGCTGGTACGCCGACGCCGCGAGTTGACCTCGCAGTTGCGCGAGCTGGCGGGTGATGAAAGTGCCGATCTCGTCAAGGGCGAAGCCCGTCGACGCAAGGGCAGCACCCTGGACATCGACGTGCTCGAAGCCGCCGTCGCACGCGCCGAGCGCAATTCGGCATTGGCCGAGCTGCCCCCCACGGATGCAGCCCCGCTGGCCGGGAGCGCCCGCTAGCCGCTAGCGCAAGTTCGGCAGCAGCACTGCCTGCTGGGCCGAAGCGGTGTCTTTCAGGAAGGTCCAGACCGCCTGCATGCGCGCCAGATGCTTGGTCTCCGCCGGCATCGACATCCAGAAAGTCCGCGTGAGTTGGGTCTGCGGCTGCTCCGGCAGCACGCGCAGCAAGGTCTTGTCACGCTCCGCAACGAAAGCAGGCAGCACGGCGATGCCCGCACCTGCCGCCGTGGCCTCGTACTGGGCCAACACGCTGGTGCTGCGCAGCGCAAAGGCGTCGGGCTTGTGCAACTCGTCGAGGTACTGCAACTCCTTGCTGAACAGCAGGTCGTCGACATAGCTGATGAAGGTGTGGCCGCGAAGGTCCTCCCGTGTCCGGATTGGTGCGTGTCGGGCGAGGTAACGCTTCGACGCATAGAGCCGCAACGTGTAGTCGGTGAGCTTGCTGACCACCACAGCCCCGCGCGCCGGCCGCTCGAGCGAAATCACGATGTCCGCCTCGCGGCGTGACAGGTGCACCAGCCGCGGCAGCGCCAGGAGGTCGATCATCAGGCGCGGGTGCTGGCCGGCAAAGAGGGCCAGCCGCGGCGCCAGCACGACGGTACCGAAGCCCTCGGTCGCGCCGATGCGCACCAGGCCCGACAGCCCTTGCTCCGACGCCGGCGCCGTGCTCTCGACGGCCAGGAACGCGGCCTCCATCGCCTCCACCTGCGGTTGCAGCCGGCGGCCGGCCTCGGTCAGCCGGTGCCCATCGGCCTCGCGCGAAAACAGCGGGGTGCCGACCTGCTTTTCGAGGGCCTGAATGCGCCGCGCCACTGTGGTGTGATCGACCGCCAGCCGGCGCGCTGCGCTCTGCAGCGTGCCCGAGCGCGCAAGCTCCAGAAAGTAGCGCAGGTTGTCCCAGTCCATGGTTTGCAATTATGCAGATCGACGGTGCAGATTTGTCTATTGCCAATGCAAATATGCAAAGCTACGATGCCCGGCTGCGCTTTCGTTGCGACACATCCCGAACACATCCCAAGGAGACAAATTCATGGACGCCACCACCTCGCCGACCACCCAGGTCGCCACCGTCAAGCTGCTCATCGGCGGCAAGTTCATCGAGTCCACCACCACCGAGTGGCGCGATGTCGTCAACCCGGCCACGCAGGAAGTGCTGGCCCGCGTGCCCTTCGCAACCGCGGCCGAAGTCGATGCCGCCGTGGCCTCGGGCAAGGAAGCCTTCAAGACCTGGCGCAAGACGCCCATCGGCGCGCGCGCGCGCATCTTCCTCAAGTACCAGCAACTGATCCGCGAGAACATGGCCGAGTTGGCCGCGATCCTCACGGCCGAGCAGGGCAAGACCCTGCCGGACGCCGAAGGTGACGTGTTCCGCGGCCTCGAAGTGGTCGAGCATGCTGCGGCCATCGGCAACCTGCAGCTCGGCGAACTGGCCAACAACGTGGCCAACGGTGTCGACACCTACACGCTGCTGCAGCCGCTGGGCGTGTGTGCCGGCATCACGCCATTCAACTTCCCCGCGATGATCCCGCTGTGGATGTTCCCGATGGCCATCGTCACGGGCAACACCTTCGTGCTGAAGCCCTCCGAGCAGGACCCGATGGTCACGATGCGCCTGTGCGAACTGGCGCTCGAAGCCGGTATCCCGGCGGGCGTGCTGAATGTCATTCACGGCGGCGAGTCGGTCGTCAACGCGATCTGCGATCACAAGGACATCAAGGCGATCAGCTTCGTGGGCTCGACCAAGGTCGGCACGCACGTCTACAACCGCGCGATCCCGACCGGCAAGCGGGTGCAGTGCATGATGGGTGCGAAGAACCACGCGATCGTGATGCCCGACGCCAACAAGGAGCAAACGCTGAACGCGCTGGCCGGCGCGAGCTTCGGTGCCGCAGGCCAGCGCTGCATGGCAGTTTCGGTCGCAGTGCTTGTCGGTGACGCGCAGAAGTGGGTGCCCGACCTCGTGGCGAAGGCGCAGACGCTGAAGATCGGCGCCGGCACCGACAAGGGCGTGGACGTGGGCCCGCTGGTCTCGTGCGCCGCATATGACCGCGTCAATCACCTCATCGAACGCGGCGTGGCTGATGGCGCGACGCTGGCGCTCGACGGCCGCAAGCCGACCGTGCCTGGCTACGAGAAGGGCAACTTCGTCGGCCCGACGGTGTTCGCCGACGTCAAGCCCGGCATGACGATCTATGACCAGGAAATCTTCGGCCCCGTGCTGTGCCTCGCCAACGCAGCCACCATCGACGAAGCCATCGAACTGATCAACAGCAACCCGAACGGCAACGGCACGGCGATCTTCACGCAGTCGGGCGCGGCGGCGCGCAAGTTCCAGGAAGACATCGACGTCGGTCAGGTCGGCATCAACGTGCCGATCCCGGTGCCGGTGCCGATGTTCTCGTTCACCGGTTCGCGCGCATCGAAGCTCGGCGACCTCGGCCCCTACGGCAAGCAGGTCATCATGTTCTACACGCAGACCAAGACGATCACGGCGCGCTGGTTCGACGACAGCACCGTGAGCCAGGGCGTCAACACCACGATCAGCCTGAAGTGAGGACGACTGGGCGCGTCGCGGCGCGGGCCGCGGCGATGATGGCGATGTGCCTCGCCGTCGTCGCGCACGCGGCCGGCGATGCCGGGCCGAGCGACTGCAAGCCGGACGGCAACCAGCAGGAGATGAACGCGTGCGCGGCGGACGACTTTCGCGCGGCGGACGCGGCGTTGAACATCCGCTACAGCGAGGTCATGGACTCGCTGGCGCCGCCGGTGCGCATCGCGCTGCGCGCGGAGCAGCGGACCTGGCTCAAGGGCCGCGACCCGGCTTGCAAGCGCGAGGCGAAAGCCAGCGAAGGCGGATCCATCTGGCCCCTCATCTACAACGCTTGCCTGGCCAAGTCGAACCGTCAACGAACGGCCGAGCTCGAAGCCTGGAAAGGTCGGCAGCGATGAATTTCGAACTGTCCGAAGAACAGAACGCGTTCGCGCAGACCGCGCGCGACTTCGCCGTGAGCGAGTTCGCACCGCACGCGGGGCAATGGGACGCTGAGGCGATCTTCCCGCGCGAGGCGATTGCCAAGGCCGGCGAACTCGGCTTCTGCGGCCTCTATGCGCCCGAAAGCATCGAAGGCCTGGCACTGCCGCGGCTCGATGCCACACTGGTTTTCGAGGAGATGGCCGCGGTCGACCCGTCGACCACCGCCTTCATCACCATCCACAACATGGCGACCTGGATGCTCGGCACCTGGGGCACCGAGGCGGTTCGCCAGCGCTGGGGCGCGGACCTCACGAGCGGGCGCAAGCTGGCCTCGTACTGCCTGACCGAACCCGGCGCGGGGTCGGACGCGGGTTCACTCAAGACGCGGGCTGAATTGCAAGGGACGGAGTACGTCATCCACGGCAACAAGGCCTTCATTTCGGGCGCGGGGTCGACCGACGTGTTGGTGCTGATGGCGCGCACCGGTGGTGGCGGCGCGGGCGGCATCTCGGCCTTCGCGCTGCCGGCCGATGCGCCCGGCATCAGCTACGGCAAGAAGGAACACAAGATGGGCTGGAACAGCCAGCCCACGCGCACCATCAACTTCGACAACGTGCGCATTCCCGCCGACCATCTGCTGGGCAGTGAAGGTGAGGGCTTCCGCATCGCCATGAAGGGGCTCGACGGCGGGCGCATCAACATCGCGACCTGCTCGGTCGGCGCGGCGCAGGGCGCGCTGGACGCCGCGCGGCGCTACCTGCACGAGCGGCAGCAGTTCGGCAAGCCGCTGGCTGCCAACCAGGCGCTGCAGTTCAAGCTGGCCGACATGGCGACCGAGCTCGTCGCTGCGCGCCAGATGGTGCGCATGGCAGCAAGCAAGCTCGATGCCGCGCACCCCGACGCCAGCACCTACTGCGCGATGGCTAAGCGCTTCGCGACCGACGTGGGCTTCAACGTCTGCAACGACGCGCTGCAACTGCACGGCGGCTACGGCTACCTGAGCGAATTCCCGCTGGAGCGGCTGGTGCGCGACACGCGCGTGCACCAGATCCTCGAAGGCACCAACGAAATCATGCGCGTGATCGTGGCGCGCAAACTGTTAGACGGCGAAAGCGATATCCGATGAGCAACGATGTGGTTTTGTTCGATGAAATCAAAACAGCCGGCGGCCAGCGCTTCGGCGTGGCGACGCTCAATGCGCCCACGTCGCTCAACGCGCTGTCGGTCGACATGGTGCGGCTGCTCACGCCGAAGCTGCGCGAGTGGGCGGCCGATGCCAACATCGTCGGCGTGTGGATGGACGCGGCCGGCGAGAAGGCCTTCTGTGCGGGGGGTGACCTGCGCCAGCTTTATCAAACGTTGCTCGACTGCGGCCCCGCGCGCAATGAATACGCCGAGCGCTTCTTCGGCGAGGAGTACGAGCTCGACGACCTGATCCACAACTTTCCGAAGCCCTTCCTTTGCTGGGGCCACGGCATCGTGATGGGCGGCGGCATCGGCCTGATGGCGGGCGCCTCGCACCGCGTGGTCACGCCGCAGAGCCGCCTCGCGATGCCCGAGATCAACATCGGTCTGTACCCCGACGTCGGCGGCAGCTGGTTCCTGCGCCGCATGCCGGGGCGCGTCGGCCTGTTCCTCGCGCTCACGGCCGCGAACTTCAACGCCAGCGATGCGATCTTCGGCGGCTTGGCCGATGTGCTCGTGCCGCAAGAGAAGAAGCAACAGGTGCTGGACGCCATCGCGTCGACGACGTGGACCGGTGGCAACGCCAGGGCCGACCGCGCCGAGCTCTCGCGCATCCTCGCCAGAGCGGGGCAGGGCGCCGAGCCGCCCGCTTCGAAGGTGAGAGCGCATTTCGACGCGATCAACGCACTCATGGCGGGCGACGACCTGCTCGATATCGCGAAACGCCTGCGCGCGCTGCAGACCGAGGACGCGTGGCTGCAGACCGCCGCCGCGAATTTCATGAAGGGCGCGCCGAGCTCGGCCGCGCTGAGCTTCGAACTCTGGCAGCGCGTGCCGCGCATGTCGCTGGCCGAAGTGTTCAGGCTCGAATACTGGGCCTCGCTCGGCTTTTGCGCGCACAAGGATTTCGCCGAGGGCATTCGCGCGGTGCTGATCGACAAGGACCGCAAGCCGAAGTGGAACCCCGCGACGCTCGAAGAGATCACGCCGGCCTTCATCGAAGACCACCTGCGCCCGCGCGGCGAGATGGCGCCCGAACTCATCGCGCTGCGCTGAGCGCGTTCACATCCACAACGACAACGGAGACAGACGACATGAAGATCGCATTCATCGGCCTCGGCAACATGGGCGGCCCGATGGCCATGAACCTGCAGAAAGCCGGCCACACGCTGTCAGCCTTCGACCTCTCGGCCGAGGCCTGCAAGAAATTCGCTGCCGAGGGTCTGCCGATCGCAACATCGGCCGCGGCCACGGTGGAAGGCGCCGAGGTCGTCATCAGCATGCTGCCGGCGAGTGCGCATGTAGAGGGCCTCTACCTCGGCCATGACGGGTTGCTCGAGAGAATCGCCCCCGGCACGCTGGTGATCGACAGCAGCACCATCGCTGCCGCGACCTCGCGCAAGGTGGCCGAAGCCGCTGCCAAGCGCGGCATCGCGGTGATCGACGCACCGGTGTCGGGGGGCACGGGCGGCGCCATGGCCGGCACGCTGACCTTCATGGTCGGCGGCAGCGAGGCCGACCTCGAGCTTGCGCGCCCGGTGCTCGAGAAAATGGGCGCCAACATCTTTCATGCAGGCGACGCCGGTGCGGGCCAGACCGCGAAGATCTGCAACAACATGCTGCTCGGCATCCTGATGATCGGCACCTCGGAAGCGCTCGCGCTCGGCGTTGCCAACGGGCTCGATCCAAAAGTGCTGTCGGAGATCATGCGGCGCAGCTCGGGTGGCAACTGGGCACTCGAAAAGTACAACCCGATGCCGGGCGTGATGGAGACCGCGCCGGCCTCGAAGAACTACGCGGGTGGCTTCGGCACCGACCTGATGCTCAAGGACCTGGGCCTTGCGCAGGAGAACGCCGCGGCCGTGCGCGCCTCGACGCCGCTCGGCGGCATGGCACGCAATCTGTACGCCGCGCACAGCCTCGCCGGCCACGGCGCACTCGATTTCTCCAGTGTTCTCAAGGTGTTCCAGAAATCCTGAGTCGCAGTGGTTCGGTGGCTGCTTGCGCCCGCCTCACTGGGGCTGCGGGCATTCGGGCCTGAAGGACCCACGCTGAGTCAGCCGTAGCGCGTGCGCGCCAGCGCCGCGCCCTTCGCCAGCGCATCGAGCTTTTTCAACGCGATCGCGCGGTCCATCGGCGCGAGGCCGCAGTTGGTGCAGGGCAAAAGCCGCGCCTTGGGCACGTACTGCAGCGCAGCGCCGATGGTGTCGGCCACCTGCTCGGGCGTCTCGACCGTGTCGCTCGCCACGTCGATCACGCCGACCATCACATCCTTGCCTTCGAGCAGCGCCATCAGGTGCGGCGGCACATGCGAGTGGAAGCACTCGAGGCTCACCTGGTCGATGCTGCTCTTCGCGAGCGCGGGGAACACCGTCTCGTACTGGCGCCATTCCTCACCCAGTGTTTCTTTCCAGTCGGTGTTGGCCTTGATGCCGTAGCCGTAGCAGATGTGCACGGCGGTTGTGCAAGTGAGGCCCTGCGCAGCACGCTCCAGGGCCTTCACGCCCCAATCGGCGGCGTCCTGCATGTAGACGTTGAAGGCCGGCTCGTCGAACTGGACGATGTCGACACCGTCGGCTTGCAGCGCCAGCGCTTCCTGGTTCAGCAATTCGGCAAAAGCCATCGCCATCTTCACGCGATCGCCGTAGAACTGGTCGGCCACGGTGTCGACGATGGTCATCGGACCTGGCAGGGTGAACTTGATCTTGCGGTCGGTGTGGGCGCGCAGGAGGCGCGCTTCGGTCGCGTGCACGCGGTCCTTGAGCTTCAGCGCCGAGACCACCTGCGGCACCATCGCGTCGTAGCGGTTGTTGCGGATGCCCATCTTCACCTTGTGCTCGAAGTCGATGCCTTCGACCTGTTCGAGAAAGCCGTGCACGAAGTGCTGGCGCGACTGCTCGCCGTCGCCGATGACATCAAGGCCTGCGTCTTCCTGCGCCTTGATCCACAGCAGCGTGGCATCGGCCTTGGCTTGCGCGAGCGCATCGCCCTCGGCCTGCCATTGCGGCCAGAGCTTGTTGGTTTCGGAAAGCCAGGCGGGCTTGGGGAGGCTGCCGGCGATGGTGGCGCTGAAAAGGGGACGTGACATGGGTGTTCCTTGGATACGCCGTGAAGGGCGCAAGGCAGCGAGCTTACAAGCCCGGCGCGTGACCCCGCGCAGCAGGAGCGCGCAGCCACCGAGCGGGTTATCACGGGTGCCGCGCGCGGCCCGGCGCCGTATCCTGCATCGCGCCGACGCCCGTGGTGCGCTTCTTGCGTGACTCCGGGAATCTGTTCTGACCCCACTGGAGCTCCAAGCATGCGAAAAGAAATTCTGTCGAAGCCGTCGGTCCTGCGATGGCTGCCCGGTGTCGTGGCACTGACCTGTGCCGCATTGTCCGGCCAGGCCGTTGCGCGCGACCTGATCGTCGCGCTGAAGACCGAGCCCACATCGATGGATCCTCAGTACCACGCGCTCACGCCCAACATCCAGCTCTCACAAACCCTGTTCGATCCGCTGGTGTGTGGCAACGCAGACCTCAAGGTCGAACCGTGCCTGGCCGAGTCCTGGAAGGCCGAGGGCAATGTCTGGACTTTCAAGCTGCGGCCGAACGTCAAGTTTTCCGACGGCTCGACGATGACCGCCGCCGACGTGGTCTTCACGCTCGACCGCGCGCCCAAGGTGCCGAACAGTCCGTCGTCTTTCAAGGTGTACCTGCAGAAGGTGCAGAAGGTCGAGGCGGTCGATCCGCTCACGGTGCGCATCACCACCTCCGAGCCGTACCCGCTCCTGGCCGTCAACATGGTCGGCCTGCCGATCATGTCGGCCAAGGCGGCTGCGGGCGCGGCGCCCGAGGGCAAGACCACGACTGAATTGAATGCCGGCAATGACCTTGTGGGCGCCGGTCCGTACCGCTTCGTGTCGTGGAAGCGCGGCTCCGAAATCATCTTCGAGCGCAACCCGCACTACTGGGGCAAGGCGCCCGCGTGGGAGAGGGTCATCTACCGCCCGATCAGCAACCCGGCCGCGCGCACCGCAGCGCTGCTGGCCGGCGACGTCGACCTGGTCGAAGACCCGCCGACCGACGACCTCGAGCGGCTCAAGAAAGACCCGAAGCTCACGGTCGAGACCAAGGCCTCCAACCGCGTCATCTACGTCGCGCTCGACCAGAACGGCGAAACCACGCCAGGTATCCCCGACACCAACGGCAAGAACCCGCTGCTCGACAAGCGCGTGCGCGAGGCGCTGTCGCTGGCCATCGACCGCCAGGCGCTGGTGGCGCGCACCATGGGCGGCGTGGCCACCCCGGCCGCGCAGTTGCTGCCGTACCCGATGTCGGGCGCGAGCAAGAAGCTCACAACCGCCGCCAAGGCCAATCCCGAGCGGGCCAAGGCGCTGCTGAAGGAAGCCGGCTACCCGAACGGCTTCACGCTGGTGCTGGGCACGCCCAACGGCCGCTACATCAACGACAGCAAGGTCGCGCAGACGCTGGCCGCGATGTGGACGCGCATCGGCGTGAAGACCTCGATCGACGCCAACGCGCCGGCCGTGTTCTTCAAGAACCGCGACAGCTACGCCTACAGCGCCTACTTGGCGGGGTGGGGCACCTCGACCGGCGAGATGTCGAACACGCTCAACTCGCTGCTGGTCACGCCGAACAAGGACAAGGGCGTGGGCACGACCAACCGCAGCCGCTATTCCAACCCTGCGATGGATCAGCTGGTGGCCGACTCGGCCACGCAGATGGACGACACCGCGCGCGGCGAGACACTGGCCAAGGCCAGTGAGCTCGCGATGGCTGACTTCGCGATGCTGCCGATCCACTTCGAGCACTCGGTGTGGGCGATGAAGAAGGACGTGCGCTTCAAGGGCCGCGCCGATCAGCAGACGATGGTCCAGTACGCGGTGCCGGCCAAGTAAGCGGGGCCCATGCTGGCCTTCGTCATCCGCCGCCTGCTGCAGGCGGTGCTCGTCATGGCCGTCATGTCGGGCCTGGTTTTCGTCGGCCTTTACGTCGTCGGCGACCCGGTCTCGATGATGGCGAGCGCCGAGGCCACCGAGCTCGAGCGCGATGAGATCCGCGCCAACTTCGGCCTCGACAAGCCGCTGTGGCAGCAGTACTTCATCTTCATGTCGCACGCGCTGCAACTGGACTTCGGCAAGAGCTTCCTCACCGGCCAGTCGGCCATGGGCCTGATCCTCGAGCGCATGCCGGCCACGCTCGAACTCGCGGTCGTGTCGATGGGTCTCGCGATGCTGGTCGGCGTACCGCTCGGCATCCGGGCCGGACTCAAGCCAGAGGCGCCCGGCAGCCGCGCGATCATGACGGGCTCGATCCTCGGCTTCTCGCTGCCGAACTTCTGGGTTGGCCTGATGCTGATCATGGTGTTCGCGGTGTACCTGGGCTGGTTGCCGGCCAGCGGCCGGGGCACTACGGTGCAGGTCGGCCCGCTCGACCTGAGCGTGCTCACGCTCGATGGCTGGTCGCGCCTCGTGCTGCCTGCCATCACCATCGCACTAGCGAAAGGGGCGCTCATCATTCGCGTCACGCGCGCCGCCACGCGCGAGGCGCTGCCGATGGACTACATCAAGTTCGCGCGCGCAAAGGGGCTCGCCTGGAGCCGCATCCTGCGCGTGCACCTGCTGAAGAACATCATGATCCCGATCGTCACCGTCGGTGGTTTGGAGTTCGGCCAGGTGGTGGCCTTCGCGGTCGTCACCGAAACCATCTTCGCGTGGCCCGGCATGGGCAAGCTGCTGCTCGATTCCATCATCACGCTCGACCGCCCGGTGGTCGTGGCCTACCTGATCCTCATCGTCTTCTTCCTCGTGATGCTCAATCTCGCCGTGGACATTCTTTATTCGGTGCTCGACCCGCGTGTGCGGCTGCAGGGAGCCAAGGCATGAACGACACGACCCTTCCTGTGAGCCTGCAGCTGCTCGAGGCGCCACCTGCCATCGTGGCCGAAGGCCCGGTCGCGGCGCTGCCGCCGCCCGAGACGCCGTGGCAGCGCTTTCGCCGCGAGTTCATGGCCAGCAAGCTGGCGGTGTTCGGGCTGGTGCTGCTGGCGCTGGCGGTGGGGGTCGCATTGCTGGCGCCCTGGATCTCGCCGCAAGACCCCTACGACATCGGCAAGCTCGACATCTTCGATTCCAAGCTGCCGCCCGGCAGCCCGAACGCCGACGGCACGATGACTTACTGGCTGGGCACCGACGGCCAGGCGCGCGACCTGCTCTCTGCCATCTTCTACGGCCTGCGCACCAGCCTCATGGTGGGCGGCATCTCGGTGGCGGCCGCGCTGGCCATCGGCAGCGTGGTGGGCCTGGCGGCCGCGTACTTCGGCGGCTGGGTCGATGCGCTGCTGATGCGCATCGTCGACATCCAGCTGTCGTTCCCGGCGATCCTGGTCGCGCTGATCCTGCTGGCCATCCTGGGCAAGGGCGTCGACAAGGTGATCATCGCGCTCATCATCGTGCAGTGGGCCTACTTCGCCCGTGCCGCGCGCGGCGCGGCGCTGGTGGAGCGCGCCAAGGAATACATCGAGGCCGCGCAATGCATGTCGCTCGGTTCGCCGCGCGTGCTGCTGCGCCACATGCTGCCCAACTGCATGCCGCCGCTGATCGTGATCGCGACGATCGACTTGGCGCACGCGATCGCGCTCGAATCGACGCTGTCCTTCCTCGGTGTGGGTGTGCCGGTCACCGAGCCGTCGCTGGGCATGCTGATCGCGAACGGCTTCGAGTTTCTGCTGTCGGGCAACTACTGGATCTCGTTCTTCCCTGGCATCGCGCTGGCGCTGTCGATCGTCGGCATCAACCTGGTGGGCGACCACCTGCGCGACGTGCTCAACCCGCACAACTCGAAATGAAAGCCGATGACGCCACGCCCGTGCTCGACGTGCAGGGCCTGCAGACGCACTTCTTCACGCACGGCGGCGTGGTCAAGGCGGTGGATGGAGTCGACCTGCGCGTGAACGCGGGCGAAATTCTCGGCCTGGTCGGCGAGTCGGGCTCGGGCAAGAGCATCACCGGCTTTTCCATCATCGGCCTGATCGATGCACCTGGCCGCATCGCCGGCGGCTCCATCCGATACCTCGGCGAAGAGCTGGTCGGCGCCACGGAGCAGCGGCTGCAGCAGTTGCGCGGCAAGGAGATCGCGATGATCTTCCAGGACCCGATGATGACGCTCAACCCCGTGCTGCGCGTCGACACGCAGATGGTCGAGGCGATCCACGCGCACGAGAAGGTCAGCCCGAAGGCCGCGCTGGCGCGGGCGCGCGATGCCCTCGCGATGGTCGGCATCCCGTCACCCGAAGAGCGGCTGCAGACCTACCCGCACCAGCTGTCGGGCGGCATGCGGCAGCGTGTGGCGATCGCGATTGCGCTGCTGAACCGGCCCAAGCTGATCATCGCGGACGAGCCGACCACGGCGCTCGACGTCACCATCCAGGCGCAGATCCTCTACGAGGTGCAGAAGCTCTGCCGTGAGACCGGCACCGCGATGATCTGGATCACGCACGACCTGGCCGTGGTGTCGGGCCTGGCCGACCGCGTGGCCGTGATGTATGCCGGGCGCATCGTCGAGAGTGGCGCGACGGCTGACGTGATTCGCGCACCCTCGCACCCGTACACGCGCGGCTTGATCGATTCGATTCCGACCCGTGCCACGCACGGCACGCTGCTGCGGCAGATCCCGGGCATGACGCCGTCGCTGCTGCACCTGCCGCAGGGCTGCGCCTTCCGGCCCCGCTGCAGCCACGGCACCGACGCCTGCCTCGCCGTGCCGCAGCCCGAACCCGCTGCCTTCGGCAAGACGGTGCGCTGCTGGCACCAGCTCACTGCCGAAGTCGCCTGAGACCCGATCGCCACCGTATGGACACTGTGCTCGAACCCACACCCGCTGCGACTGCCACTGCGCCCTTGCGCAGCGGCACACCGCTGTTGCAACTCAAGGGCATCTCCAAGCGCTTCGTGCAGGACATCGACCTGGCCGGCCGCATCGCGAACCTGCTGGGCGCGGACAACCGGGCGTCGGTCGTGCATGCGGTGGCCGATGTCGATCTGGACATCCAGCCCGGCGAAGTGATCGGCGTGGTCGGCGAATCGGGCTGCGGCAAGTCGACGCTGGGCCGCGTGGTGGCGGGCATCAATCCGCCGACCGAAGGCACGGTGCGCTACATGGGCCAGGCCATCGCCGACATGAACGCGCAGGAGCGCCGCGCCTGGGGCCTGGGCGTGCAGATGATCTTCCAGAACCCCATGGCCTCGCTCAACCCGCGCATGCGGGTGCTGGACATCGTGGGCGAAGCGCCCGTGGTGCACGGCCTGGTGAAGTCATCGCAGAAGGCCGAGTACGTCGGCGCGCTGATGCGGCAGGTCGGGCTCGACCCCGACTACGCCCAGCGCTACCCGCACCAGTTCTCGGGCGGGCAGCGCCAGCGCATCGGCATCGCGCGCGCGCTGGCGCTCAAGCCGCGGCTGATCGTATGTGACGAGGCGGTGGCCGCGCTCGACGTGTCGATCCAGGCGCAGGTGCTGAACCTGTTCCTTGCGCTGCGCCGTGAGTTCGACCTGACTTATCTCTTCATCAGCCACAACCTCGGCGTGGTGGGCCATGTGTCGGACCGCGTGGTCATCATGTACCTCGGCCGCATCGTCGAGGTGGCGCCGACTGAAACCATCTTCAGCGCGCCCAACCATCCGTACACGCAGGCGCTGCTGTCGGAACTGCCCACGCTCGAGACCACCCGCCGCGCCTACCAGCCCATCAAGGGCGAACTGCCGTCGCCGCTCGCGCCGCCACCCGGCTGCGCCTTTCATCCACGCTGCCCGAAAGCCATGGCGCGCTGCAAGGTCGAGGCGCCCGTGCTGCGCACGCTGCAGCCCGGCCACACCAGCGCCTGCCACCTCAACGACAACCCGACATGACTGCTTCCCGACCTTTAGCTGTACCTGTACACGCGAGCGTTCCGACGCCGTTTCCGCCCTACACCCTGCGGCTGCCCGAAGGCGAGGCGCTGCCGCTCATCTGCGATTCGCCGCACAGCGGCACGATGTACCCCGATGACTTCGGCTACGCCGTGCCCTTCGAGTTGCTGCGCGGCGGGGAAGACACCGACGTGCATGTGCTCTGGCAGGCGCTGCCATCCGTCGGCGCCACGCTGCTCGCGGCCGAGTTCCCGCGCGCCTACATCGACCCGAACCGCGATGTCGACGACCTCGATGCAGACCTGCTCGATGGGCCGTGGCCGACGCCGCTGCAGCCGAGCGAGAAGACACGCTTGGGCATCGGCCTCATCTGGCGCGACGCGGGCAAGAATTCGATGCCGCCGATCTATGCGCGCAAGCTGTCGGTGGCCGAGGTGCAGAGCCGCATCGCGACGTACCACGCGCCGTACCACGCGGCGATGCGCGAGCAGATTGAGGCGGCCCATGCGCGCTTCGGCGCGGTGTGGCACCTGAACCTGCATTCGATGCCCGCCGATTCGTACGAAGGACTGGGCATCCAGAGCGACCCCCCGTTGGCCGACTTCGTGCTGGGCGACCGCGACGGCACCACCGCTGCACCCGAGTTCACCGCGATGGTGGCCGAGGCATTGAAGAAGCGCGGCTTCAGCGTCGCGATCAACGACCCGTTCAAGGGCGTGGCGCTGATCGCCCGACTGGGCCGGCCGGCCGAGCGCCGGCACAGCCTGCAGATCGAGATCCACCGCGGCCTCTACATGGACGAGGCCACGCGGGCGCGCGGCGCGGGCTTCGATGCGCTGCAGGACGCGCTGACGCAGGTGGCACGGGAAATCGCAAGCTACGTGAAGGACCAATTGAAATGACACTCATCGCCGACATCGAAGACAAGCACGCCGAATTCACCGCGCTGCGCCGCGACATCCATGCCAACCCGGAGCTGGCCTTCAAGGAGACCCGCACCTCCGACCTCGTGGCCGAACTGCTCGCATCGTGGGGCATCGCGGTGCACCGCGGCCTCGGCACGACCGGCGTGGTCGGCGTGCTGCACGGCACGCGCGGCGCAGGCGAGCGTGCCATCGGCTTGCGCGCGGACATGGATGCGCTGCCGATGCCCGAGCACAACCTGTTCGCCCACGCGTCGAAGAACGCCGGGCGCATGCACGGCTGCGGCCACGACGGCCACACCGCGATGCTGCTGGGCGCGGCGCACTACCTGTCGACGCACCGCGACTTCGAGGGCACTGTCAACTTCATCTTCCAGCCTGCGGAAGAGGGCGGTAACGCCGGCGCCAAGGCCATGATGGACGACGGCCTGTTCGACAAGTTTCCCTGCGAAGAGATCTACGGCATCCACAACATGCCCGGCTTCGAGACCGGCCACTTCGCCTTCCGCAAGGGGCCGACCATGGCGTCGAGCAACCGCTTCGACATCACCGTGCGCGGCACCGGCGGCCACGCGGCGCAACCGCACAAGTCGGTCGACACCATCGTGATCGCGGCGCAGATGGTGGGCGCGCTGCAAACGCTGATCTCGCGCCACAAGAACCCGATCGACGTGGCCGTCGTCAGCGTGACGCAGATCCACGCCGGCGACGCCTACAACGTGCTGCCCGGCGAGGCCGTGATCAAGGGCACGGTGCGCACCTTCAGCACCGAGGTGCTCGACGACATCGAGAACAACATGCGCCGCATCGCCGAGATGCTGCCGCAGGCGCACGGCGGCACCGGCGAGCTGAAGTTCCACCGCGCCTACCCGCCGCTGGTGAACTGGGACGCGCAAACCGACTTTGCGATGCAGGTGGCCAAAGACACCTTCGGCGCCGACAAGGTCGACGGCAACACGCCGCAGCACGGCGGCGCGGAAGACTTCTCGTTCTATCTGCAGAAGGTGCCGGGCTGCTACATGTTCGTGGGCAATGGCGGCGGCAGCCACCGCGAGTACACGTACCACGGCATGGGCCCGTGCGAACTGCACAACCCGAACTACGACTTCAACGACGCGCTGCTGCCGGTCGGGTCGACCTACTGGGTGCGGCTGGTCGAGGCGTTTTTCGGGCGCGAGTAGCGCATGGCGCAGGGAGTCAGAGCGACCGCCCCTTGGTCAAAGTTGTTGATCCGGGCAGATCAGAGTTCGTGAGTTTTCCAAATGGCGCGCATGCGTGGCATGCTTTACGCGGCTGATATTGGCCACAACCAGTGAATCGAGGGCGCTGCTTGTTTAGCTTATCTTCACGCTCGCTCAGCTCATGATCTTCGGAAAGCCGGACCAATTTGCCATAGAAGCGATGGTCGAGCCTTACTTGGTTGCGCCGTCATCAGTGTGGGGTCGCATGCGGGTCTGGTGCGCAGGCACTCCCCTTGGGGACTATTCGTCTGAACATTGCGGGCTGCCTAGCGCGCACTTTGAAGAACTTGGCCACAAAGTGCTCACGCTTTGGCGAGGTGAATTCAATGGCTTGAGCAACGACCAGATTTTCGATCTTCTCGACTTTCGGTTGTATGGGTATGTCGATGGGATTGAGATGCCTGACGATCGCACGGACGCGCAAGTTCATCAGGATGCCGCCGCATACGGGCGGTTTGATTTTCTAAACAACTGGGGCGAAATGTTCGATCAGATCGGGAAGGCATTCATACTTTGTCCCGACGGTGCATCCACGCGCGTTCTTTATCGACCGTACGGTATAGCAGTGTGCCAAGCGTTTGAAGCGCCGTCCACATTGGTCATCGATGCTTGCAGCGACTTCGTCGAATGGCATGACGCGAACTCCGTGCGGCTCAGGTCGCGCGGATAGACATGGCAGGCGTGATGCTAGCCCGCTCAGCTACTTACAACATCCAGAGGCAGACGTTCCAGCCGAGCGAAAGACGACGCCATGAAACTCCTACTTGCCTTGTTGATTGGTACGCTTTTCTCACCCGTAGGTGCGCTAACGATCAAGTACTCGGAAGACGTGGTGATCGAGTTCGCTCCGCGATCATCTGTTGTTACGGCAACAGCAGCACGCACCATTCAGCAAGTCGTCGAGCGGGCAGGCAAACGATGTAGCGCATCGGGCATCGAGCTCGTAGCTTTGGAAGCTGTTGTCGATCCAAGGTACCGCGCTGTAGCTTCAGACCGCAACTCATCGCTGCGCAAAACCCTGACGCAGTTCGGCACGCCCGGACAACGAATTCATCAAAGCACCTTTGAAGCGCAAAGCCCGCCCGACTACTTGCGATCGGGAGTTCGGTCGGACTCAGTGCATCTGCAGTTGGTGTGCACCCCGAGCGACGCGTGAGCAGCGCGGGTAGGACTCCAGGCTTTCAAGGACGGCAGGGGAATGTCGACAACGGCCCATAACTGCCGGTCACTCACACGGAAAGCGGCCGGTCATGAACTGCGACCAGTCAATGGAAGAGCTTCAACAAGAGCGTGTTTCGAGGTCGCGCCAGCAGCCGCACCAAAGCGGCCGCGTGGTAGCCTGCTCGGTGCCGCCCTCAGCGCGGCGCGACAGCCGTTCGGTAGCCCGCCAGCTCGTGCTTGGCGATCGCGTTGCGGTGCACTTCGTCGGGGCCATCGGCTATGCGCAGGTGGCGCGCATAGGCCCAGAAGCTCACGAGGTGCGTGTCCTGGCTCAGGCCCATCGCGCCGAAGGACTGCATCGCGTCGTCGATGACCTGGATGCAGTTGTTGGGCGCGATCACCTTGATCATCGCGATCTCCTTGGCCGCCACCTTGTTGCCGACGGTGTCCATGCGCCAGGCGGCGTGCAGCACCATCCAGCGCGTCTGGTCGATCAGCATGCGCGCTTTGGCAATGCGCTCGCGCCACACGCCCTGGTCGGCCAGCGGCTTGCCGAAGGCCACGCGCGACACCGCGCGCTCGCACATCATCTCAAGCGCCGACTCGGCCATGCCGATCATGCGCATGCAGTGGTGGATGCGGCCGGGGCCGAGGCGCCCTTGCGCGATCTCGAAACCGCGGCCTTCGCCGAGCAGGATGTTCTCGACCGGCACGCGCACGTTGTCGAAGATCACTTCGGGGTGGCCGAAGGGCGCGTCGTAATGGTTGACCAGCGCCATGTCGCGCACCACCGTGATGCCGGGCGTGTCGGCGGGCACGATGATCATCGACTGCTGGCGATGCCGGTCGGCGTTGTCGGGGTCGGTCTTGCCCATCAGGATGAAGAGCTTGCAACGCTCGTTCATCGCGCCGGTGATGTACCACTTGCGGCCGTTGATGACGTACTCGTTGCCCTGGCGCTCGATGCGCGTGCTGATGTTGGTGGCGTCCGACGAGGCCACGGCCGGTTCGGTCATCGCGAAGGCAGAGCGAATTTCGCCATCGAGCAGGGGCTGCAGCCAGCGCGCCTTCTGCTCGGCCGAGCCGTAGCGCTCGATCACTTCCGTGTTGCCGGTGTCGGGCGCGCTGCAGTTGAAGGCCTCGGCGCTCCAGTAGCGGCGGCCCATGATTTCGCAGAGCGGTGCGTACTCGAGGTTGGTCAGGCCCGCACCGTGGCCCGTCTCGGGCAGGAACAGGTTCCAGAGACCCGCTTCACGGCCCTTCTTCTTCAGCTCCTCCAGCAGCGGCAGGCCGGTATAGAAGCCGCCGTTCTTCATTGCGTTCAGGTACGACTGATGCGCCTCCTCGGCCTGGCGCTTCTCGTTCGGATAAATGTGCTCCTCCATGAAGGCGAGCAGGCGGGTGCGCAGGTCCTGGACCTTGGGGCTGTAGTCGAATTGCATGCAGTGTCTTTTTGTCGATCGAAGAAGGTCGGAGCGGGGCTCAGGACCAGGACATGAGGGCGAGCGACACAGCCACGAGCGCGGGCTTGGGCCCCCCTTCGATCTCGACCGTGTTCTCGCAACGCAGCAGCGTCCAACCGTCGTCGCGCGGCTCGGCGGCCAACAGCTTGATGTGGTTGCGCACGCGCGCGCCTGCGGGCACCGGCGCCATGAAGCGCAGCTTGTCGAGGCCGTAGTTGACCGACTTCGTTGGCTTCAACCCGGCCAGCAACTCGTAAGAGGTGATGGGCAGCAGCGATAGCGTGAGGAAGCCGTGCGCGATCGGCGTCTTGAACGGGCTCTCGCGCTTCGCACGCTCCACGTCGATGTGGATCCACTGGCGGTCTTCGGTGCATTCGGCGAAGGCATCGATGCGCGATTGCGGCACATCGACCCACGACGAGGTGCCGATGGATTGGCCGACGGATGCTTGCAGGTTGTCTCGGGTCAGTGTGGGCATGGCGGTGGTGCAAAGGTTGACGGTGCCCGCATCGTGCCGTGCTTCGCGCTTTGCGCCTGTCACCTTTGCTGCGCCCGCGGCGCTGCGCGGTGGTTCCGCCCGTTCAGCGCGCCGGCTGGAACATGATGATCGCCATGCCCGTGAGTGCGACCGCCACTCCGGCCACGTCCCACAGCGTGGGCCGCACTTGATCTACCGCCCACAGCCACAGCAGCGCGACCCCGATGTAGACGCCGCCATAGGCTGCATAGACGCGCCCGGCCGCGCTCGCGTGCAGCGTGAGCAGCCACGCGAACAGCGCGAGGCTCGCGGCCGCGGGGATCAGGAGCCACGCGCTGCGCCCCTGTTTGAGCCAGAGGTAGGGCAGGTAGCAGCCGATGATTTCGGCCAATGCCGTCGCAACGAACAGGAGGAAGGTTCTCATGGGGGCGATGGTAAGGACGCGGCGAGCGCCGCGCGGCGCCCATTGATTGTTTCCAATCCGGGAACACCGCAGTTCCAATTTCAAGGGTTTACCCGGGGTCTTTCGGTTCAAACTTCATCCCATCGCAACACACATTGAAGGATTTGAAATGAAGACCTCGAAGATCATCGCCGCCGCCGCTCTCTCCCTGCTGGCCGCTGCCGGCGCCCATGCCGAAACCTACGAAGGCGTGCACCAGGTGGTGTCGGCCAACAGCCGCGCCGATGTGCTGGCCCAGGCTTTCGCCACGGCCCACGCAGCAAACCAGAACGTGACCAACGGTTCGCGCGTTCTGGCATCGCCGGCTTCGTCGGTTGACCGCGCCACCGTGCGTGCCGAGGCCGTCGCCACGGCCCACGCACCGAACCAGAACCTGGACCGCAAGGCCTTCGTGAACAGCGTCGTGCCCGAGCAGTTCACCCGAGCACGCCCTGTGACGCAACAAGCCGGTCTCTGATCCGTCGCGCAGTGCGCAAATGAAAAAGGGGCCCTGCGCAAGCAGGGCCCCTTTTCCGTTGGGCGCTTCAGGTTGACGCGTGATGCCGGAAACATCCGCGCTCGTGATCGTCGACGACGCCGGTCGCTTGCAACCAGGCGTAGACGATCACCGGGCCGACGAACTTGAAGCCGCGCTTCTTCAACGCGGCCGACATCTGCTCCGACAGCGCGCTTTTCACCAGCCGCTCGCGGCCCGTGTTGCGCACCACCTTGCCGCCGGTCATCGTCCAGATGAAGTCCGAGAAGTCTTCGCCCGCAGCTTCCATCGCCAGATAAGCGCGCGCATTGCCGATCACCGCTTCGATCTTCGCGCGCGAGCGCACGATGCCGGCATCCTGCACCAGCCGTTCGACATCGGCCGGGCCGAAGCGCGCGACCTTCACGGGGTCGAAGTTTTCGAAGGCCGCGCGGAAGGCATCGCGCTTGCGCAGGATGGTCAGCCACGAGAGGCCGGCCTGGAAGCCGTCGAGCATCAGCTTCTCCCACAGCGCCCGGCTGTCGCGCTCGGGCACGCCCCATTCGGCGTCGTGGTAGGTCGCAAGCAAGGGGTCGCTGTTCGCCCAGGCGCAGCGCGGCGGCCCGCTCATCGATCGCTCAAGCCGTGCGCGCCCAGTGCCGCTTTCAGGCGGCGGACCTCGTGCTGCAGATCGAGAATCAGCGCCGCCGCATCGAGCCCCACGCCGAAGTCGCGCTGCAGGCGCCGTGCTTCCAGCGCGCACTGCAGGTCGGCGCTGTGAAAGCGCCATTCGTCACGCGCCGGCCGGGGCGCGGGCAGCTCGACGATGCCGACTTCGACCAGCTCGACGACCCATTCGATTTCGGCACCGACTGCGTGTGCGAGTTCGTTTACCGCAAGCGGCCGCGCCTCGCCGATCGATGTCGTTGTGGTGGTGACGGTGGTCAGTGTGTAGTGCGCCATGGCCTCAGGCTCCCGATGCGCCGAGGTGCCGGCGCGGGTCGAAGGCGTTCGTGGCCTTCGCGAGTTGTTCGTACGCTTGCCGCGCGGCGTCGCTGTCGGCCGGTGGCACGGCAATCTCGATCAGCAGGTAGAGGTTACCGGGCGGCTTGCCGGGCAGACCCCGCTCCTTGAGCCGCAGTTTCAAACCGGTGCGTGCGTTGCGCGGGACGCTGACCTCGACCACGCCGCCGGCGGGCGTCGGCACCTGCACCTGCGCGCCCAGCGCGGCCTCGGTCGGCGTGACTGGCAGCGTCATGTAGAGGTCGCGCGCTTCGACGCGGTATCGCGCGTGCGGCGCAATGCGCACCTCGAGGTAGAGGTCGCCTGCCGGCTCGCCGCCATGTCCCGGCATGCCGTGACCCGCGAGTCGAATGAACTGGCCCGGATGCACGCCCGGCTGGATCTTGACGCTCAGCGTGCGGTTGACGAAGGTGGGCTGGCCTTGGGCATCGGTGTCCATGGCACGCAGGGTGATCTCCCGCTCTGCGCCGTGGAACGCGTCCTCGAGGGCAATCTCGATCGCCGCGTGGTGGTCTTCGCCGCGCGCCTTGTACTGCCGGCGCTCGGCCCCGCGGCGTTCGCCCGCACCGAACATCGATGAGAAGAACTCACTGAAGTCGGCGTGGTCGGCCGGGCCGGCGTTCGGCCCGCGACGGAACTCGAAGCCCTCGTCCCAGCCGGGTGGTGGCTGGAAGCCGCCCCCGCCCGGCTGCGCGCTGCCGCCTGCGGCCACACGCGCCGCCAGCGCGTCGTAGGCGGCGCGCTTCTCCTTGTCGCGCAGCACGTCGTTGGCTTCGTTGATCTCGCGCATCCTCACGTCGGCGTCGGCTTCCTTGCTGACATCGGGGTGGTACTTGCGCGCGAGCTTCCGGTAGGCCTTGCGCACCTCTTCTTCGGAGGCGCTGCGCTCCAGGCCCAGCGTCTTGTAGTAGTCCTTGAAATCCATGGTCGCCCGGTGTGTCAGGCAATGGCGGCGCCGCCATCGGCAGCTTTCGCCAGCGCGCGCACCGACCAAGTGTCGCCGCTGCGGTCGAAGCGCAAGGGCTGCGCATTGCCCAGCACCTCGGGACCGATGGCGACGCCGAGCAGGGCGGCCAGCACGTACAGCGTGCCGCCGTGCGCCACCACCAGAACGGGTCCGGGCTCGGCCAGTGCCGACGTCAGCGCCGCGCGCTTGCGCTCGACGAAGCCTTGCAGGGTCTCGCCGCCTTCGGGCGCGCAGGCCCAGTCGAGGTTGGCCGACGAGGTGCCGATCAGGTTGCCAAAGTGGCGCTCACGCAGGTCTTCGCGTTGCAGCGGCACCAGTTTGAGCACATCGCCCACCGCATTGGCGGTGGTGAGCGCGCGGTGCGCGTCGCTCGCGACCAGCGTGCGGATCGGCTCGCCCGCCAGCACGCTGGCCGCCCGCGCGGCCTGCTGCAGCCCGAGCTCGCTCAGCGGCTCGTCCACCGCCTGAAAGATGCGCAGCGCGTTGCGGCCGGTCTGACCGTGGCGCAGAAAGTAGAAGTGGTCGCAGTCCGGCGCGATCGGTTGCGCAGAAGCCAGGCGCACGAGTTCGTCGAAGCCAGCGGGGTGTCGGACGGTGAAATGGGGTGCGGCAGCGCTCATGGATTCATGGCCAGGTCAGGGGTCAGGAGGGAAGCTTCATCGAATGCGGGCGCGACAGCAGGCGGTCGATGTAGGCATCGATTTTGGCGCGGCCCGACCGCGCGCCAAACATGCGTTGCCAGATGAACATCGAGCCGACCATCACGTCGGCCGCGGTGAACTGCGCGCCGAACAGGTAGGGCCCTTCACCCAGTTCGCCTTCGACCACGTCCTTGACCGTGTCGAAATCGTTCCAGCCGCGTGCAGGCGGCGTGGCCAGCTTCAGCAGCTCGTCGCCCATCGATGGTTCGAGCTGCGCCGTCGAATAGACCATGAGCGAGAGGAAGCGGCCGCGCTCCGGCGCACCCACCGGGGGCGCCAGCTTCGCCGCCGGAAACTTCTCGGCGACATACAGGCAGATGGCCGGGTTCTCGAAGAGCCGGGTATTGCCGTCGACGAGCGCGGGCAGCTTGCCCGCGGGGTTGATCTTCAGGAACTCGGGCGCCTTGTGTTCGCGCTTCTCGAAGTCGATCGGCACGATGTCATAGGCCGCGCCGGCTTCGTCGAGCACCCACTTGGCGATCACGGCGCGGCTTTGGGGGTTGAAGTACAGCTTCATCCGGCGCTCCTTCGATTGCAGCCTCGGGTCAGAACTTGGGGATGCGCAATGTCTTGCTGATCATCAGCGTACCGGAGAGCCCGAACAGCAATGTGACAGGGTGCAGCACCCACGGACCCAGCGTCCACGCGCCGCCCCACAGCGCGCTGCCGATCAGCCCCTTCCACGCCAGCCACGCCAGCACGCCGACGAGCGCAACGCTGGTCGGGATCGGCGTGCCTTCGAAGTACTTCACCTTGTCGGCGCCTTCGGACAGCGCCTCGGCCGTGACGTTGTAGCGCGCGAGCCGGCTCACGCCGCAGCACACGAAGTAGATGAGCACCAGCGCATCCCAGCCGCCCGTGGCGCCGGCCGCGAAGGCCAGGGCAGCGGGCATGACGCCGAAGGAGATGATGTCGGCCAGCGAATCGAGCTCGCGGCCCAAGGCGGAGTGCGTCTGTCGCCAGCGCGCGATGCGCCCGTCGAATACGTCGAAGATAAAGGCCGCCGGCGCCAGCGCCGCGGCCCACAGGAACACCGAAAGGTCCTGCCGGGCCACGTAGGCCATGGCGAGGAACACGCCGCCCACGCCGCAGGCCGCATTGCCGAGCGTGAAGGCGTCGGCCAGATGGAAGCCGCGAATCATCGAAAAATGCTTGCGCGGGCGGGGGGTGTTGTCGGCGTTAGCGTTAGACATGCGCGGACATTACCCCAGGCGCCGCCCCGCGGCTGTCAGCGCAGACCTCAGTTGAAGAAGCTGATGAAGGTCGTGATGATGGTGGCGTTCACGAAGTCGATGAACAGCGCACCGACCAGTGGCAACACGAAGAAGGCTTTGACCGATGGACCGTTCCTGGCGGTGAAGGCGTCCATGTTGGCCATGGCGTTGGGCGTGGCACCCAGACCGAAGCCGCAGTGGCCGGCGGCCAGCACCGCTGCGTCGTAGTCGCGGCCCATCATGTTGAAGGTGACGAAGTAGGCGTAGAAGCCCATGATCACCGTCTGTACCACCAGGATGATCAACAGCGGGCCGGCAATCGCGGCCAGCTCCCACAGCTTCATGGACATCAGCGCCATGCAAAGGAAGAACGACAGGGAGATGTTGCCCGCGACTTCGATCTGTTTGGTCGGCAAGGTGAGGTTCTTCCAATCGATGACGTTGCGCATGACCGCCGCCACCAGCATCGGGCCGATATAGGACGGCAGCGTGATGCCGAAGCGCTTGACGAAGGGGCCGAACAGCGTGCCGATGCCCATGGCAATGACGATGAGCAGCACGGCGTACATGACCGTTCTCTCATTCGTCACCTGGGTCTCGCGCGCCGTGGTGAGGTCGGCGGGGTCGTAGCTGCCCGTCTTGGCGCCCAGCGGCACGGGCTGGAGCTGGCGGCGCTTCATCAGCAGCGTACCGATGGGTCCGCCGATCAGGCAGCCCGTCACCAGGCCCCAAGTGGAAGCGGCGATGGCCGCGGGCAGTGCAGCGGCGGCGCCGGCCTGCTCGAGGATGGGCCCGAATGCAGCCGAGGTGCCGTGCCCGCCCGTCAGCGACACGGAACCTGCTGCGACACCAATCAACGGATGCAGACCGAGCGCCTGCGCGAGCATCACGCCGGCACCGTTCTGGATGACGACGAGGATCGCCGCGCACAGCAGGAACAGGGCAACGCCGACGCCGCCTTTCTTGAGCAGTTCGAGGCTGGCCGAGAAGCCGATGGTCGTGAAGAAAACCATCATCAGCAGGTTGCGGATGTTGGCGTAGAACTCGAACTCGAAGGTTTGGGTCTGGTAGCCGATCAGCGCAATGATCGAGAAGATCAAACCGCCGATGACCGGGCCGGGGATGAAGAAGCGCTCAAGGATGTTGATGCGTTTCTTGACGAATTCGCCGACCACCAAGAGGACGGCCGCGATAGCCAGTGTTTGCGCGATGTCGAGCTTGATGATGTCTGGAGTCATTGTTGTCCCTGCCCTGAGTACCAAGAAGTGAAGCGGCCCAAGCCGCTCGGCCGATGGTGCCCGTGCCTCGGTGGTGCGTCCGCCCGGGTTAACCCGCGTGCGGCGCCACGCTGTCGAGAGCCCTTTGCACCGTCTGCGCCACTTCTTCAACCAGCCGCTGCCGCTGCGGCGACGGCATCCAGCGCGTGCGCAGGCCGGCTTCCCAGTCCGCATGGCCGCGGGCCGGTTGCACGGCGCGCACGACCTCGGCGAGTTCGCGCGATGGTGCGGCCGGTGTGGCGTCATCGGATGGTGCCGCGGTGATGCGCGCGGTCGCTGCGTGCCCGCGCTGCTCCAGCGCACCGACCAGATCGCGTTGCCAAGTAAGGAGCACCCACAACACCCGGTCTTCCACGGTGAGCTCGCGCACTTCGCGCAGGCGGTTGGCGAGTTTGCGTCCCATCGGGCCCCAGTCTTGGGAGATGGCGCCGCCGATGGAAGCGCCCAGCGCGGTCGCGGCGCCGAGCGAGAGGCCGGCCATCGCGAGGTCGGCCACCACCCCGACCGCCGCACCGACGGCCGCGCCCTTGCCCAGGCGCAGGCCGGCGTTCTTGAGTGCATCGGGGTGGAAGAAATCCATGTCCCAGCGGCCCGCGAGTGCCGGCAGCGGCGCCTCGTCCGCATCGCCCTCGCGAAAGCCGTAGAGCGCGAGCATGTCGTCGGCGCAGCGCTGCGCCTTGGCCGAGACGGCGGTCTGCAATTCGGCGATCAGCGTGTCGCGCCGCGCCGGGTCGGCGAACTCGGCAGCCGGGATGCTGCGGCGGACCGCCGCGGCGTCGACCATCAGTTCCGCAATGCGCGCGGCGGCAGCCTTGCGGCGCTCCTTTGCCTCATCGGCCAGCGCAGCGGCCACTTGCTGGAGCAGCACGCGTCGGTCGCGCAGCAGCGTGCCGAGGTCCTGGTAGAGCTCGTGCTCGGCGCCGACGAAGGGCGCGGCCGCATCGAAGCGCACCACCGCATGCAGGCCGTAGGCGGAGAGCAATTCGCGCCACGCCGGTTCGCGGCTCGCACCGTCGCGCACGAAGTTCAGCACCGGCAGCACCGGGCGTGCGCAAGCGTTGAGCAATTCGATCTCGTCGCGGAACTTGGGCAGCACTGGCTCGCGCGCGTCGATGACCAGGAAGGCAGCGTCGACGTCGAGCAGCGCGCGCAGCACCTTGGCTTCCTGCTCGAAGGCGCCGTGGGCCTCGGGGCCTTGCAGGAACTGGCGGATGCGCTCGGGTGGCGTGGCGGCGCGGTCGAAGCTGTCGAGGTGCTGGCGCAGGCTGACCGCATCTTCAAGGCCGGGCGTGTCAAAGAACTGCACCACGCTGCGGCCGCGCACCATCAGGTCGACTGCTTCCACATGGCGCGTGGTGCCGGCCCGGTCGGACACCTCGCCGAAATTCACGCGCCGGGTCAGCGTGCGCAGCAACGAGGTCTTGCCGGCGTTGGTGTGGCCGACTACGGCGATGCGGATGGGTGTGTCGGCCATGGCGTGCGTGCTCATGGCCAGCCGCGCAGGGCGGTGTCGAGATCGGCTTCCAACTGCACCGCGGCGAGCCCGGCGTCGTTGCGCCAGTCGCGCCAGCGCGCGGGGACCGTGGCAACGCCCATCAAGGCAAGGCGGCATTCGCCGCTGTGGCCCTGCACGTCGCGCACGAAGCGCTCGGTGCCGCGGTCGGGGCTGGAGCTGCCATTGCAGACGATCAGCACCCGCGCCGGTCGCTGTTGGGCCAGGCGGTCGAGCGCATCGCGCCGCTGACCGGCGCTGCCGTCGATGCGAAGGCACTGCACGGCCGGCGCGCTGTTCGCGGCACGCGCCGCCAGATCTTCGGGCGGCCACGGCAAGTCGTCGGGCAGCTCGAAGCCGATGGCGACCAAGGCATCGGTTGTCGCAACGGTCGGCAAGCCTTGCACGGTCGCGTGGGTGGGGCGACCGGGATCGCTGTCGGTCACCCTCGGCGGCGCCAACGCGGCGATGCGGCTTGCGAGCCGAACGTAGTAGGGCGCGCTGAAATCCGGCTGCAATGCGCGCCGCCGTGCCTGCCATACGACCGCACACAGCCCGGCGAAGAAGAGGCGCGGCAGCAGCCCGTAGACCAGCACACAACCTGTGAGCCACAGCGCCCAGGCGCGCTGGCCGGCCGTGGCGGCTTGCGGCGCCAGCACCGTTTGCGCATCGGGCACCGGAAAGCCCAGCCAGCCGGGCACCCGGCCGAGCGACTCGACCGCCTGCACGAAGAAAGCGGGATCAAGGATCGTCGTTTCCCAACTCAGCGTGTAGTTGCGAAAGGCGAGGGCGAACAGCAGCGCGGCCAGCACCACCGCGAACGACAGCACCCAGATCGCGTGGCTCACGAAGCCCAGTGCCCAGGGGAGCAGGCGTGCACGGATCAGCAAGCCGGTGGCAGCGCGCAGAAGCAGCGGCGTTTGGCCGCGACGTCCACCGGCCACCCGGGCGGTCAGCCGTAGCCACAGCGCGCCAAGGGAGGTGGGCAGCGTCGCAGCAGGCAACGCCAGCCCGATCAGCCAGAAGATCAACGTGAGCACATGCAGGCCGAGCAGGCTCGCGAGCGCGACCATCACATTGATCTGGCGGTCGCCGCCGACCACGTTGCCCGCCATCGCCAGCCCGGCCACACCGATGACCGCAACGAGCGCAAGGAGCACCAAGGGCGACGCGTGCCGCATGCGTTGCAAGTCGTCCTGCAGGCCGATGCGGCGCCCAAGATGTGCGGCGCGGGCGGTGATCTGCACCGGGACGGCGCCGCCGCCTGCCGTGGCCTGCCGCAGCGCCTCTGCATCGTCGAGAGGCCCGGTCTGTTCGGCCCAGCGGATCGATTCCGTGATGACCGAACTTTCGAAGGCCGGTTGGCGCAATGCAGTGTTCAACAGCGTCCCTTTGCAGCAGCGTGATGCCGCACCGGCGACTGCGGGGGCGCAGAAATTATGCCCGCGAGCAAATGGCTGCCTACAACGAGAAACGGGGCCGCATGGCGGCCCCGTTCGGGATGTCCGGAAAGTCCGGTCGGCGTTTCAGCGCAGTCCGAAAAACGACAGCACGGCAACCACGACAACGACCAGACCGATGATGTAGATGATGGAACTCATGGCGAGCACTCCTCTTTGTTTAAGACAGGCTCGACTGTCGGGGCTGCGCGCATTTTGGGCTGTCGGCGCCCACCGGACCGTGCTGTAGGACGTGCGGGGCGTCATGCCGACAGGGCGGCTCGTCCTGCGGCTCGCGCTGGTTCGCACAAGCAACTCCACTGCTTGTTCCTACAACGGTCATCCGCCGCGGACGACAGGGCGCGCGTGCATCGCCGCCGCCGAGCGCGCACCATGGCTTCCCGCGCCAGCAGCCTTGCTGGCGAGGACCACAACAACATCGCAACGACCCACCCCACGAAAGTTCTTCATGACAGATCACGCCCTCGCTGCGACGCCCGGCGACGCACATACCCGCCTTGAAATCGACGAGACCGCATTGAAAGTAGCGGCAGGCAACCTCGGTGAGGGGCCGGTCACGCCCAGCCTGGAGCCCTGGCGCGACGATATCGTCAAGCTCCTGAACGATGCGCTGGCGACAGAGCTGGTCTGCGTGCTGCGCTACCGCCGCCACTACTTCACCGCCAAGGGCATGGCGTCGCCGGCCATCGCGGATGAGTTCCTGGTGCACGCCAACGAGGAGCTGGCGCATGCCGACTTGCTGGCCGAACGCATTGCGCAACTCGGCGGCGACCCCGACTTCCAGCCCTCGGGGTTGCAGCAGCGTAGCCATGCCGACTACGACGAGTCGACCGACCTCAAGGCCATGATCCGCGCCAACCTCGTGGCCGAGCGGATCGCCGTCGAGTCGTACCGCCAGATGATCAACCTCGTGCGCGACAAGGACCCGACGACCAAGCGCATCCTCGAGCAGATCCTCAACGACGAAGAGGAGCACGCCGACGAGCTGCGCAGCTGGCTCGAATAGGACGAGCCCTCGCGCGACGCGCGCCGGGGGCGTCAGGTCTCGCCGAGGAAACCGCCGCTCTGGTGCGCCCACAGGCGCGCGTAGAGCCCGCCTTTCGCCAAGAGCGTGGCGTGGTCGCCTTCTTCGACGACACGGCCTTCGTCGAGCACAATGAGCCGGTCCATGGCAGCGATGGTCGACAGGCGATGCGCGATCGCGATCACGGTCTTGCCCTCCATCAGCGTATAGAGGCTCTGCTGGATCGCGGCTTCAACTTCCGAGTCGAGGGCGCTGGTCGCTTCGTCGAGCAGCAGGATCGGCGCATCCTTGAGCACCACGCGCGCGATCGCCACGCGCTGGCGCTGGCCGCCGGAAAGCTTCACGCCGCGCTCGCCCACATGCGCTTCGTACCCGCGGCGTCCGGTGGCATCGCCCAGCGTCTGGATGAAGTCGTGCGCCTCGGCGCGCACCGCGGCCGCCTCGATCGACTCGACGCTGGCGTCGGGCCGGCCGTAGGCAACGTTGTCGGCCACCGAGCGGTGCATCAGTGAGGTGTCCTGCGTGACCATCCCGATGTGCTTGCGCAGCGAGTCCTGCGTGACCTGCGCGATGTCCTGCCCGTCGATCAGGATGCGACCGCCCTGCAGGTCGTGAAAGCGCAGCAGCAGATTCACGAGCGTCGATTTGCCCGCACCCGAACGGCCGACCAGTCCGATCTTCTCGCCGGGCTTCACGGTCATCGTCAGGTCGTCGATGACGCGGCGGCCGCCGTCGGCATAGTGGAAGCTCGCGTGCTCGAAGCGCACCTCGCCATGCGGCACGACCAGCGTGGCGGCGTTCGGCGCGTCGACCACGGTACGCGGGCGCGAAAGGGTCTTCATGCCGTCCTGCACCGTGCCGATGTTCTCGAACAGGCTGGTCATCTCCCACATGATCCAGTGCGACATGCCCTGCAGGCGCAGGGCCATTGCGGTGGCCGCCGCCACCGAGCCCACGCCCACGGCGCCCTCCGACCAGAGCCACAGGGCCATGCCGGCCATGCCCGCGGTCAGGCCCATGCTGAGGGCATGGTTGACGATCTCGAAGGCGCTCACCAGCCGCATCTGGCCGTAGCCCGTGTGCATGAAGTCGCGCATCGCGTCGCGCGCGAAGCCGGCCTCGCGCTGGGTGTGCGAGAAGAGCTTGACGGTCGCGATGTTGGTGTACGCGTCGGTGATGCGCCCGGTCATCTGGGCGCGCGCATCGGCTTGCGCCTTGCCGATCTTGCCCAGGCGCGGCACGAAAAAGGCCAGCGCACCGATGTAAAGCGCCAGCCAGATCACGAACGGCCACACCAGCTGCACATCGAGCACGCTCACCAGAACGATCATGGTGCCGACGTACACCACCATCGCCACCAGCACGTCGGCCAGCACGAAGATGGTGTCGCGCACCGACAGCGCGGTCTGCATCACCTTGGCCGTGATGCGGCCGGCGAACTCGTCCTGGTAGAAGGCCATGCTCTGGCCGAGCATGAGGCGGTGGAAGTTCCAGCGCAGGCGCATCGGCAGGTTCACCGCCAGCGTCTGGTGCTTGACGATCGTCTGCAGCGCCACCGCTATCACGCTCAGCACCAGCACGCCGGCCATCCAGCTCAGCGTGGTGCCGCGGTCCTGCCAGAGGCGCGAAGGGTCTTGGCCGCCCAGCCAGTCGACGATGCGCCCGAGCATCGCGAACAGCAGCGCCTCGAAGGTCGACATGGCTGCCGTGAGCAGCGACATCGCGACGATCTTGCCGCGCACGCCATGCGTGCAGGCCCAGAGAAAGGCGAAGAAACCGTGGGGCGGGAGCTGCGGCTCGGGGGCGGGGTAGGGATGAAGAAGCTTTTCGAAGAAACGGAACACAACGCGGTCTCGCGGTCTTTCAGGGAGCGCCGACTATAGGGCGCGGGCCGGCCGAAAGCTGACTGCAGGGGCTTCAGCCGCCCAGACCTGCGTAGACGTTCTGCACGTCGTCGTTGGCGTCAATGGCGGCCAGGAAAGACTCGACCTCCTCGAGGTGCTCGGCACTCAGGCTGGCCGGGTCGACCGGGTTCTTCGCGCGGTAGCCAAGCCGGGCCGACAGCACGGTGAAGCCCTGCGCGGGCAGCGCGCGGCTCACCAGGTCGAGGTCGGTCGGCGCGGTCTGGAACAGCGTGACGCCTTCGTCGGCGCCCGCTTCGAAGTCCTGCGCACCGGCTTCGATCGCGGCCAGTTCTGGATCGGCGCCGGTGGCGCTCGCAGGCTCGGCCTCGATCAGGCCCAGGTGGTCGAAGTCCCAGGCGACCGACCCCGATGTGCCCAGCTGGCCCTTGCGGAACAGCACGCGCATTTCCGGCGCGGTGCGGTTCACGTTGTCGGTGAGGCATTCGACCATCACCGGCACGCGGTGCGGCGCGAAGCCTTCATAGATCACATGCTCAAAATGCACGGCTTCGCCCGTCAGGCCCGCGCCTTTCTTGATGGCGCGCTCCAGCGTTTCCTTGGGCATCGACACCTTGCGCGCCTGTTCCACCACCAGCCGCAGCTTCGAGTTGGAGGCCGGATCGGCACCGTTGCGCGCGGCGATCATGATGTCCTTGGCCAGCCGCCCGAACAGCTTGCCCTTGGCATTGGCTGCCAGTTCCTTGCCCTTTGCTTTCCACTGCGCGCCCATGTCGTTGTCCTTGGTTGTTTCAGCCTTTGGTTATATACCGCGAGTGCGCATCAGTTGGTCAATTGCTCGCTCAGGTGGTCGATGAAGCTGCGCAGCTTGGGCGTCATGTACTGGCGACTGGTGTACACCGCGAACAGCGTGACCACCGGCGCTGTGAAGTCGGGCAGCACCGCCACCAGCCGGCCGGCGGCCAGTTCGTCAGCGACCAGCCAGTCCGGCAGGAAGGACACGCCGACGCCCGCGCGCACCGCGTGCAGTGCCAGCGTCGTGTCGTCGGAGCGCATCACCGGCTGCAGCCGCAACGGCACCTGGCGCCCTGCGGGTCCGCGCAGTGAGATGCCTTCGAGGTTGACGTAGCTGGGCACGATCGCGCCCAACCGGGCCAGATCGGCCGGGGCCGTGGGTACCCCGTGCCGTTGCAGGAAATCCGGCGCGGCGACGAGGTGAAAAGGCACCCGGCACAGCGGCCGCGCGATCAGCGCATTCGACGGCTCCTGCGTGGCGCGCAGCGCCAGGTCGTAGCCGTCGGCGGCCAGATCGACCTTGCGGTTTTCCAGGTGCATGTCGACCAGCACTTCGGGGCAGCGCACGCGGTAGTCGGCCAGGACCCGTGCGAAGCGGGGCGTGGCACACCAAACAGGCGCGCTCACCTTGAGTTCACCGCGCGGCGTCGCGTTGCGCTGGCCGATGGCGGCACCGGCGGCATCGAGCAGATCGAGCGCCTGCGTGCTCTGTTCATACCAGGCGGTACCCGCCTCGGTCAGGCTCAGGTGGCGGCTCGACCGGTGCAGCAGCCGCGCGCCCAGGTCTTTCTCGAGCTGGGCCACGTGTTTGCTCACCATCGGCGGCGAGATCCCGAGCCGGTCGGCCGCGGCGGTGAAGCTGCCCGCTTCGACGACGCTGCGGAACACGCGCAGGCTGGTCATGCGATCCATAGATGGTTTCCTCTGGAGAAACGAACCCGTGCACGGGTGGCTCTCGAATTCTGCATGGGAAATCCTTACATTGGATGCAACCCAAGGAGTTTCACGATGACAGCCTCCAATTCGACCGCACAACGTCTGCCCACCTATTTCATTTCCCACGGCGGTGGCCCTTGGCCGTGGATGAAGAAGGAGATGGGCGATGCCTACGCCCAGCTCGAAGCTGCGCTGGCCGACATGCCCCGCCAGATCGGTCGCACGCCGCGTGCGATCCTCATGGTGTCGGCGCACTGGGAAGCGCCCGCCTTCACGGTGCAGGGCAACCCCAGACCGCCCATGATCTATGACTACGGCGGCTTCCCGGCGCACACCTATGAAGTGCACTATGACGCGCCCGGCTCGCCGGAAGTCGCCCGGCGCGTGCATCAACTGATCGAAGCGGCCGGCCTGCCCGCAGCCATCGACCCGGCGCGGGGCTTCGACCACGGCGCCTTCTCGCCGATGGCGGCCATTTACCCGAAGGCCGAGGTGCCGATGGTGCAGCTCTCGCTCAAGCGCGGGCTCGACCCCGCCGAGCATCTGGCGCTGGGCCGGGCGCTGGCGCCGTTGCGCGACGAGGACGTGCTCATCGTCGGCAGCGGCCTGAGTTACCACAACCTGCGCAACTTCGGCCCGCAGGCGCACGGCGTCTCGAAGGCCTTCGACGACTGGCTCGACGACACCGTGGTGCAGGGCGCGCCGGCCGACCGCGCGTCCCGCCTGGCCGACTGGGCGGCGGCGCCCTCGGCCCGTGCCGCCCATCCGCGCGAGGAGCACTTGATTCCGTTGATGGTCGCGGTCGGCGCTGCCGAAACCGAGGCCGGCGAGCGCGTGTACCACGAGGAGGCTTTCATGGGTGGCCTGGTGGTCTCGAGTTTCCGTTTCGGGGCCTGATCGGCACTCGAGGGCGGGGCTGCCCCGCCAGGCGCCAGAATGCGGACATGAGCGACCCTGACAACGTGAACGGCGACTACGTCGAATTCGAAGAGTTCCGGAACGGCCTGCCATTGGGACGCTTCCGGATCATCGTCAACCCCAAGCTGGCCGCGCCGTTCGTGGCCCACTGCACACGGGTCACCCCGGTGGCCCTCGCGTTGATCGGCCCGGGCGTCGGCGTCGCGCTGATGGGCCATCCTTGGGCCGGCGGCTTGCTTATCGCGGCGGGCATCCTGCTGCGGCGAATGGTCAAGACCCAGGCGCCCCGCATCCTGCTGTACCTGTCCACGCGGCTGCCTTCGGTCTACGAGCAGGCGACGGAACACGGCGTGATGGAAGTGCGCCGGGCCTGAGGCGGCCCGGCCTTGCCCGGCCGTCGCATGGCCGGTTTTATGATCGCCCGTTTGAGGAAGCAGGATGCACGGTTTTCTTCGCGTGGCCCGCGGTCTGTCGATTGCATGGGCGGTCGCCGCGGTGATTTTCATGGGCCAGGCGGTCAAGCCTTCGATCGACGGCGCGTCGATGATGGCCGATTGGGCAAAAGCCTTCGGCTGGCTGGTCGGCGCGCAGCTTCATTGGACCGGCCAGGAAACGGCGGAGAGCATGCGCGCGCTGCTGCTCAAGAGCGTCGGCCAGGTGCTCTTCTTCTTCGGCTGGGTCGTGGCACTGATCGCCACCCGGTCCAGAGACGGCCGATCCGGCAGCCCTCGGTAATGAGCAACGCCGACGCCGACATGGCCGACGCCTCGCTGCGTGCCGCACACGCCACCATCGCGCAATTCGACGCACGCGCGTCCCGTCACGATGTCGAGCACCAGGGCGTTCGCGTGCGCTGGCGCCGCTTCGGCCCCGAGCACAGCGTGTTGCCGCCGCTGGTGTTGTTGCATGGCGGCCATGGCAGCTGGCTGCACTGGTTGCGCAACATCGATGCGTTGTCGGTGGGCCGCGCCCTGTGGCTGCCCGACATGCCGGGCTTCCACGATTCGGACGTGCCGCGTGCCGCAGCGCCGGGCGAAGATGCGCTGGACCCGCTGCTGGACGCGCTGGGCGGCTCGCTTGATGCGCTGATCGGCGCCGGCACGCCGATCGACCTCGGCGGTTTCTCCTTCGGCGGACTGACGGCGGCCCGGTTCGCCGCGCGCCGCGGTGCCGTGCGGAAGCTGGCGCTGATGGGCAGCGGTGGTCACGGCACGCTGCGCCGCATGTCGACGCAGATGATCAACTGGCGCGCCGCGCCCGACCGCGAGGCCGAGATCGCGGCGCTGCGCCACAACCTCGCGGCGCTCATGCTGCACGATCCTCAGGCGCTCGACGCATTGGCCTTCGCCATCCATGACGTCTCGTGCCACGGCACACGCCTTCGCAGCAAGGAGATCTCGCTGGCCGGCGGGCTGCAGCGGGCGCTGGCGGCGCACGCGGGTCCGCAGCTCCTGGTGTGGGGCGAGTTCGATGTCACGGCCGATCCGCGACCGCTGGTCGCGCAACTGGCGGCCTCGCACCCGCAACGTCGCGCAGTCGTGGTCGACGACGCCGGGCACTGGGTCCAGTACGAGCGGGCCGCAGAAACGAACCGTTTGTTGCTCGAGTTTCTGGGCGGCTGAGCGCGGGCGCCCTGCGATGGCCACAATGGCCGCATGACCCTCGACACCCGCACCCAGAAACAGAAGATGCTCGCCGGCGACCTGTACGACGCCGGCGATGCAGAAATCCAGTCGGACCTGGCCGCCACGCGCGAATGGCTGGTTCGCTACAACGCCTCGCTGGGCGCAACCAGCGCCGCGCGGCACCGCTTGCTGGTGGAGCGCCTGGCCGCGGTCGGGCCGGGCGCGGCCATCCGTCCGCCTTTCCACTGCGACTATGGCTTCAACATCCGCGTGGGCGAGGGCGTGTTCCTCAATTTCAATTGCGTCATCCTCGATGTGGTCGAGGTCTCCATCGGCGACAAGACGCAGATCGGTCCGGGCGTCCAGATCCTCACGGCCGACCATCCACGTTCGCCGGAAGAGCGCGCGTCGGGCCTGGAGTTCGGGCGGCCGATCCGCATCGGCCGCAACGTCTGGATCGGTGGCGGCGCGATCCTGCTGCCCGGCGTCACGGTGGGCGACGACGCGCTGATCGGTGCGGGCAGCGTGGTCACGCGCGACGTGCCTGCCGGCGCCACGGTGGTCGGCAATCCGGCGCGCGTGCGGTCCGGCGCCTGAGATCAAACGGCCAGTGAGGCCGCGTGGCGCCGCCAGAAGGCGGCGTCCGGCAGCGTGCCACGCCCGGCGGCCGCGTTGTCGGCCATGTGCGCGGGCCGGCTGGTCCCGGGAATCGCGCAGGTGATGGCGGGTTGGCCCAGCACGAACTTCAGCAGCACCTGGGCCCAGCTGGTGCAGCCGATCTCCGCCGCCCAGCCGGGCAGGGGTTGGCCCTGCAGCCGCCGCAGCAAACCGCCGCCGCCAAACGGCGTGTTGGCGATCACAGCGATGCCGCGCTCGGCCGCCAGCGGCAGCAGGCGCTTCTCGGCTTCGCGCTGGTCGAGCGAATAGTTGATCTGCAGGAAATCGAGCGTCTGGGCGCGCATCACCGCCTCGACATCACCATAGGCCGATGCGGTGTAGTGCGTGATGCCGATGTAGCGGATGCGGCCGGCGGCCTTCCACTCGCGCAGCGTGGCGAGCTGGGTGCGCCAGTCGACCAGGTTGTGCACCTGCATCAGGTCGATGCGGGCGGCGCGCAAACGCGCGAAGGATTGCTCCATCTGCGCCACACCTTCGGCACGGCCGCGCGTCCAGACCTTGGTCGCGAGGAAAGCTCGCTCATGGGTCTTCGCAGCAGACAGCAATTCGCCCGTGGTTTCCTCGGCGCGGCCGTACATCGGCGAGCTGTCGATCATCTGGCCACCGGCGTCGAACAGCGCCTTCAGCACGCCGGCGAGGCGCTGGTACTCGGCGCTGCCGGGGCGGTGATCGAAGCCGATCCAGGTGCCGCAGCCGATCACGGGCATCGGTTCCTGGCTCGACGGGATCGGCCGGGTTTGCAGCGGCGCGGTGGCGGCGCCGCCCTGGGCCAGCGCGCCGGCAGGCAGCGCCGCACCCACCGATATGCCGAGCGCCATGCGCAGCAGTTGGGCGCGGCGCAGTCCGGCAGGATGGGCGTGCATGAGCGGTGTGGGCATGAAGGCTCCTCGGTGGCGGGTGTCAGGGAGTGGACGGCGGGGCGGCGCCGGAGTTCCGCGCGCTGGCGCGCTCCCCCTGCAAACGGCGTTCCTGCTGACGCGCCAGCCAGACCGACAGCGCCGCCCAAAGGCCCGCCAGCGGAATCGCCAGCGCCGCCAGTCCGGCGAAACCGATGCCGATGGCCGTGAGCCCGGCCGAGATCCAGCCGCTCACCGCATCGCCGCCGCGGTAGACCACCGTGTCGATCGCGTTCTTGGCCTTGTACTTGGCTTCGCGGTCGACCACGGTGAAGAGCACTTCGCGCGCCGGCCTGGCGATGGCGTAGTCGAAAGCGCGCCGCACCGCCTGCGCGAGCGCCAGCACCACCACTGTGGGCGAGAAGGCCACGGCCGCGAACGCGAGGGCCGAGGCCAGCGGCAGCACCACCAGCGCGGTGCCGACACCGAAGCGGCGCATCACGCGGCCCGTGATGAACAGCTGCAGCAGCAGCGTCAGCGTCGACACGCCCAGATCGACCAGCGCGAAAAAGCGCGTGCGCGACGCCGTGTCGGCAAAGGCGCCCACCACGATGCGGCCCTGCTCGAAATACAGGAAGGTCGAGGCGGCCGTGTGCAGCAGCAGGTAGCCGCACAGACCGAGCAGGTACGGCGAGCGGGCGATCAGCACCAGCCCGTCGAGCACGCCGCCGCCAATCGGGCGACCGTCGGCGCGGGCCGTGGCCGCACCCGGCTCGCCGGCCTGCGCCGCCGCGCCGTCCCGCGCGTCCTCGCGCGCGCCCTCGCGTGGATAGAGTCGCGCGAAGCACTGCAGCGCGACCTCGAGCAGCAGCGCCGCGCCGAGCGTGAGCGCCACCGGCCCGAGCGTCGACACCACCGTTGCTGCCAGCGCCGGCCCGACGAAGGTGCCCGCGGTGCCGCCGGCCGCGATGAAGCCGAACAGCCGCCGCGCCTGCGCGTTGCTGAAGCAGTCCGCCAGCACGCTCCAGAAAATGCTGATGACGAACAGGTTGAAGACGCTGATCCACACGAAGAACACGCGGCCCACCCAGATGCTCTGGACCCCGGTGGCGATCAGCACGCAGAACACCAGGATGCTGGCCGTGAAGAAACGGTAGGCGAGCGGCACAAAGCGGCGCGGCGCCAGGCGTGTGACCAGCGCGCCGAAGAGCGGCACCAACGCCAGCATGGCCACGAAGGTGGCGGTGAAGAGCCACTGCAATTCGTCGGCACCACCGGCCAGCCCCATCGCGTCGCGCAGAGGCCGCAGCAGGTAGTAACCGCTCAACAGGCAGAAGAACCAGCCGGCGCCCAGCAGCAGGGCGCGCACCTCGTGCGGCTCGACGTCGACCCCACGGCGCAGCAGGCGGACCGGCAAACTCCGGGATTCGGAGGCCGCCGTACCGCCGCGCGTCACGGGTTGCCGTGCAGCGGCCGCGGTTCGCCGGCCGCGTCAGGGTGCGCGTCAGGTGTGCGGCGCGGTGCCGCCAGCGTCCGGACCGCCAGATAGAACAGGGGGACGAAGAAGATCGCCAGCACCGTGCCCGTGACGACGCCGCCGATCACGCCGGTACCGATCGCGTGCTGGCTTCCGGAGCCCGCGCCGGTGGCGATGGTCAACGGGATCACGCCGGCGCCGAAGGCCAGAGAGGTCATCAGAATCGGTCGAAGGCGCATCTTGGCCGCATGCAGCACCGCGTCCCACAGCGGCAGTCCGCGGCGCTCGCCGTCGGCTGCGAACTCCACGATCAGGATGGCGTTCTTGGCCGCCAGCCCCATGGTGGTGAGCAGCCCGACCTGGAAGAAGATGTCGTTGTTCAGTCCGCGCAGGTTGGCCGCAACCAGCGCGCCCACGATGCCCAGCGGCACCACGAGCAGCACCGAGATCGGAATCGTCCAGCTCTCGTACAGCGCCGCGAGCGCCAGAAACACCACCAGCAGCGAGACCAGGTACAGCGCCAGTGCCTGCCCGGAGGCCAGCTTCTCCTGGTACGAGAGACCGGTCCAGGCGCCGCGCACGCCATCGGGCAGTTCGCTCACGTACTTCTCGATCCGCGTGAGCGCGTCGCCAGAACTGAAACCGGCCGACGCTTCGCCCTGAATGTTGAACGAAGGCATGCCGTTGTAGCGGTAGAGCGCCGAGGGCCCGTAGGTCCAGCGCGACTGCGCGATGGTGGAGAAGGGCGCCATCGCGCCGTCGCTGGTGCGCAGGCTCCACAGTCCGATGTCTTCGGGGTTCATGCGGAAGGGCGCGTCGGCCTGCATGTAGACATTCTTGACCCGGTCGCGGTCGATGAAGTCGCCGATGTAGACGCTGCCGATGGTCGACGTCAGCAGCGTGTTGATCTGTGCCTGCCCGATGCCCAGCGCGCCGGCCTTGGCCCGGTCGATGTCGACCTGCAGTTGCGGCTGGTCTTCGAGGCCCTGGAAGCGCACCTGCCGCAGGTCGGGGTCCTTCCGCGCGGCGTCGAGCAGCTTGTTGCGCAGTTCGAGGAACTGGTCGCGCGGCAGGCTGCCGATGTTCTGCAACTGCAGGTCGAAGCCCGCCGAGTTGCCCAGGCCGGACACGGCCGGTGGCACGATCACGGTGATCTGGCGCGCCACCGGGTCCTTGCTCAATGCAGCGCGCGCCCGTTCGCGCAGGGCGAACACGCTGTTCTCGGCGCCTGCGCGTTCGCTCCAGTCCTTGAGCTTGACGAAGGCCTGGCCCTGGTTCTGCCCCGAGCCCGCATTGCTGAAGCCCGGCGAAGTGAAGACGCCATCGACATTGGCGCCTTCCTTCTCGCGAAAGTAGGTGCTGATGCGTTGCGCCACCGCGCGCGTCTGCTCCAGCGTGGCGCCTTCGGGCAGCGTGTAGCTGATGATCAAGGAGCCCTGGTCTTCGTCGGGCAGGAAGCCGGTCGGCGTCTTCATGAACATCAGCACCATGCCGGCACAGATCAGCGCATAGATGCCCAGGAACAGTCCCCGCTTCGGCAGGCGCTTGCGCAGGCTGCCCTCGTAGCGGTTCACCTGTCTGTCGAAGAAGCGGTTGAACCAGCCGAAGAAGCCGGTGGTCTTCTTCTGATGGTCGGGGTCGTGCTGCTTGAGCAGCGTGGCGCACAGGGCCGGAGTCAGCACCAGTGCGACCAGCACCGACAGTGCCATGGCCGACACGACGGTGATGGAGAACTGGCGGTAGATGATGCCGGTCGCGCCGCCGAAGAAAGCCATCGGCAGGAACACCGCCGACAGCACCACGCCGATGCCGATCAGCGCACCGGTGATCTCGCCCATCGACTTGCGCGTCGCCTCTTTGGGCGACAGGTGTTCCTCCTCCATGATGCGCTCGACGTTCTCGACCACCACGATGGCATCGTCCACCAGGAGGCCGATGGCCAGCACCATGCCGAACATGGTCAGCATGTTGATCGAATAGCCGAAGACCTGGAGGATGCCGAAGGTGCCCAGCAGCACCACGGGCACGGCGATGGCGGGGATCAGCGTGGCGCGCCAGTTCTGAAGGAACAGGAACATCACCAGCACGACCAGCACGATGCCTTCGATCAGCGTCTTGACCACGTCGCCGATGGCCTGCTCGACGAAAGGCGTGGTGTCGACCGCGTAGAACACGTCGATGCCCGGCGGGAAAGCGGGGCGCAGCTGTTCGATCTGTGCCTTCACGGCAGCGATCGACTCGAGTGCGTTGGCATCGGGCGCCAGACGCACCGCGATGCCCGAGGCCGGGAACCCGTTGAAATTGCCGCTGAAGGTGTAGTTGGCCGAGCCCACTTCGACGCGCGCCACATCCTCCAGCCGCACGACGGAGCCATCAGGGTTGCTGCGCAGCAGGATGGCCTGGAATTCCTCGGCCGTGCGCAGGCGCGATTGCGCGTTGACCACCGCGTTGAGCTGCTGCCCCGGCGGCGCCGGCTGATCGCCGAGCTGGCCGGCCGCCAACTGTACGTTCTGCGACTGGATGGCGGCCTGCGCGTCGGCGGGCGTGAGCGAGAAGCTGCGCAGCTTGTACGGGTCGAGCCAGATGCGCATGGCGTACTGCCCGCCGATGACCTGCACTTCGCCCACGCCGTCGACGCGGCTGATGGGATCCTGCAGATCGCTGGCCAGGAAGTCGGCCACGTCTCCGGGCGTCATGGTGCCGCTGGTGTCGTAGAGCGTCGCGAACAGGTCGGTGGCCACGCCCGCCTTGCGCACCGTGACCCCTTGCTCCTGCACTGCCTGCGGCAGCCGTCGGGTGGCCTGCTGCACGCGGTTCTGCACCTGGGTCTGCGCCGTGTCGGGGTTGGTGCCCGGCTGGAAGCTGACCAGGATCTGCACGCGGCCGGACGAATCGCTGCGCGCCGTCATGTACAGGTAACCGTCGAGCCCCGTGAGCTGTTGCTCGATGACCTGGGTCACGCTGTTTTCCAGCGTTTGCGCGTTGGCCCCCGGGTAGTAGGCAAAGATGCTGACCGAAGGCGGCGCCACCGTGGGATAGCGCGTCAGGGGAAGAAGGTGGATGGCCAGCGCGCCGGCCAGCATGATCGTGATCGCGATCACCCACGCGAAGATCGGGCGATCGATGAAGTAGCGTGAAATCATCGTCGGCGGGTCAGGGCTTGGCGGGCGCGCTGGTGCCGGCGGCGGGGGCGTTGGCGGCGCCGGCGGCGCCGGGCGTGGCCGTCGAAACCGGCGCAATGGGCGTGCCGTTCTGCGGCGCGGCCGATGGGCTGGCCGGCGGCGGCTCGGCCACCGGCTTCACGGTGGTGCCAGGCTGCACGTTCTGGCCGCCTGCCATCACCAGCCGGTCGCCAGGCTTGAGTCCCTCGCTGACCAGCCAGTTCGTGCCCACCGACCGCGCGATCACCACGGGTCGCACTTCAAGCTTGTTTTCGGCGTTGATCAGCCGGGCCTGCGGGTTGCCGCGGCGGTCGCGCAGGATCGCCGCCTGCGGCGCCAGGATGCCCTCGGGCGTGCTGCCTTCGGTCACGACCGCCCGCACATACATGCCGGGCAGCAGCAAGCCATCGGGATTGGGGAAGCGGGCGCGCAGCGTGACCGAGCCGCTGCTCGGGTCGACCGTCACTTCGGTCAGCTGGATGCGGCCTTCGGCCGGGTAGGGCGTGCCGTCTTCCATCACCAGCGACACGCGCTGCGCCTCGTCGGCCCGGCTGATCTTGCCGGCCATCAACGCCTGACGCATGCGCACCAGTTCGGCGCTGGACTGCGTGATGTCGACGTAGATCGGATCGAGCTGCGAGATGGTGAGCAGCGGCGTCGCCTGCGAGGCGCTCACCAGCGCGCCGGGCGTGACGCTGCTGCGGCTGGTGCGGCCGCTGATGGGGGCCGTCACCTTCGTGTACTGCAGGTTGATGCGGGCGTTGGCGAGCAGTGCGGTCTGCACCTTGACGGCCGCCAGCGCCTGTTCGTGCGTGGCCAGCGCGTTGTCGTATTCCTGCTTGCTCACCGCGTTCTGCGGCAACAGGGCCTTGTAGCGTTCGGCCAGTGCCCGGGTGGAGCTGACGTTGGCGCGCGCATTGGCCAGGGCGCCTTCCTGCTGCTGGACGGCCGACTGAAAGCTGGCCGGATCGATTTCGTACAGCACCTGGCCGGCCTTGACCGTGGCGCCTTCGGTGAAAGGCCGACTGCGGATGATGCCGCCCACCTGCGGACGCACCTCTGCCATCATGAACGGCGTGGTTCGGCCAGGGAGTTCGGTGCGCAATGGCACCGTCTGGGCTTCCAGCGTGCGGACCACCACTTCAGGCACGGGCGGGGCGGCCGCCGTTTGGGGTTGCTCGCGGCAGGCACCGAGCAGCAGCAGGGCACAGCAGATGCCCAGCAATTTGGGAGAACGCAAGATGATTCCTTGATGGAGCGACAACGGGCGGCACCGTGGCCCCCGAGTGAAAAACAGCAAGAAGAGGGCCTGATCCGACCCGACGGAACATCGTAAGTGCATTCTGTGAATGCAAGGTAAAGCAAGCCCTGTAACCGTTTCCAATTTGGGGGCGCTGCGCTCGCCATCCGAAAAAACAATGATCGCCCGCCCTTGAATACTGTATAAAAACACAGATTCCAATCTGTGTTTTATGGGCCTTCCTTCCTTCGACCCCCTCCATCCCGACGCACGCCATTCGCTCTGGTATGCCGATGAACTGGGCGTGTCCGATGCGCGCGCGGTCGGCACGGGCCATGCGCTGCTCGATGCCCAGTTGCCCGGTGGCGGCTGGCCGGTGGGTGCGATGACGGAGGTGCTGCAGGCCTCGCCGTCATCGCACGTGTGGCAACTGTTGCTGCCCGCACTGGCGCAAGCGGTCGAGGCCCGCGGCGGGCCCGTGGTGCTGATCGGTGCGCCGCACGAGCCCTTCGGGCCCGCGCTGGCCGCGGCCGGCTTGCCGGTGGAGGCGCTGATGTGGGTGCGCAGCGAGGCGTCGAATGCCCGGCTTTGGGCTGCCGAACAAGCGCTGCGCTGCGCGGATGTGGCGGCGGTTCTGGCCTGGCTGCCGCAGGTGCGCGTGGGCGACCTGCGGCGGCTGCAACTCGCCGCCGCGCAACATGAAGGCTTGCTTTTTGTATTCCGTCCCGAGTCGGTCGCGCAGTCCGCCTCTCCGGCGCGTTTGCGGCTGCAGGTGGTGTCGGCTGGGGCGGGTCAGATGGACGTGCACCTGCTCAAGCGGCGCGGCCCACCGTTGGCCGCGCCGCTCAGCCTGCCGGCACGCAACGCGCGCCTGACCGCGCTGCTAGCCGCGAGCCAACTGCGGCGCCGAGCGCGCTTGCAACAGCAGGGCTTGGCGATCGCTCCCGAGGACGCGGGCGCGACGGTGGTGCGCCTGGACACGCGCCGAAAGGAGGCGCCTCATGCACTGGATCGCACTGCGGTGGCAGCCTGAACCCGGGCATCGCCTGCCGCCGCTCGACGCGCTCGGCTGGTGGGCGCTGCAGTACACGCCGCGCGTCGCCTGGCTCGACGAGGGCCTGCTGCTGGAGGTCTCCGCCTGCGAGCGCTTGTGGGGCGGCAAGCTGGCGTTGATGCGTCAGATCCAGGGATCGAATCCGGCTGAAGCACGCATCCAGCAAGCGCAAGGCACTACGAGTTTGATCGCACTGGCGCGGTTGCGGCTGTACGCGGCCGGCGTGCAGCCGCCTGCCGACGTTCCGGCCGCGCTGCCGCTGCACACGCTCAGCGCGGCGCACGGCCACCTCGATGTGCTGGAGCGCCTGGGCTGCCGCACCTGGGGCGACGTGGCGCGTCTCCCGCGCGGTGGGTTGGCGCGGCGTTTCGGCAAGGCGCTGCGCGAGGCGCTCGACGTGGCCTGGGGCTTGCGTCCCGAGCAGCACCGCTGGCTCCAGCTTCCCGACATGTTCGACCAGAAGCTCGAGCTTCCAGCACTGGCCGAGGGCGCATCCGAACTCATGTGGTCTGCCAACCGCCTGCTCGCCGCGCTGCAGATCTGGTTGCGCGCCCGCCAGCGTGGCGCCGTCGCCCTCGAACTGCAGTGGACGCTGGACTTGAAGCGCTACAACGGCGTCGATCTGCCACCGAACCAGAGCATCACCGTGCGCACGGCCGAGCCGACGCAGGACATGGCGCACCTGCGCCGCCTGATGAGCGAACGGCTCGCCCTCACGAAGCTCGCCGCGCCTGCCAGCTGGCTGCGGCTTCTCACGCTCGAAACGTCCCCGTGGGCCGGCGCCAGCACCAGCTTTTTGCCGGAGGACAACCGCAAGGGCGACAAGCTGCACGAGCTGGTCGAGCGCCTGAGCGCCCGGCTCGGCCCGCAGCAGGTCGTGGTGCCGGTGGCTCAGGCCGACCATCGGCCCGAGGCGATGCAGGGCTGGCAACCGGCGCTGAAGAAGGGCGGGGCGGTGCCGGCGCAGCAACCCGACAGCCTCTACCCGCCGTGGCTGCTGCGCGAGCCCGTCCTGCTCGAGATGCGCGGCGGCCATCCGCACTACCGCGGCAAACTGCGGCGCCTGGTGGGCCCGCAGCGCTTCAAGACAGGCTGGTGGGACGCCGTGGAGCAGGCCGACCACACACCTTCGGTGCGCGACTACTACATCGCCGAGAGCCCCGAAGCGGGCCTGGTGTGGATCTATTGCGAACGGCCTTTCGAGGCGCAGGAGGGTACGCAGCGGCACTGCTGGTATCTGCAGGGGCTCTATGCCTGAACTCAGCGACAAGCAACTGGCCGCGCGCCAGCCGGCCCGCTTGCACGTGCTGCCGCTGCGGCCGTCGGACGTGCCCGCACCGTTCACGCTGCCGGACTACGCCGAGCTGCACGCCCTGAGCAACTTCAGCTTTCAGCGCGGCGCCTCGCATCCCGAGGAGTTGGTGGCGCGCGCCTACCAGCTGGGCTACAAGGCGCTCGCCATCACCGACGAATGTTCGGTGGCCGGCATCGTGCGCGCGCATGTCGGATTGCGAGAACACGAAGAGGCACTGGCCGAGTACGAGCGCGACAACCCCGAGGAGCCACCGCAACCGCGCAACCCCGATTTCCGCCTGCTCTACGGCAGCGAGTTCGACTTCGGTCGGTTCAAGCTGGTCGTCATCGCGCACGACCTCGAAGGATGGGGCAACCTCTGCGAGTTCATCACCGCCGCGCGCACCACCGAGGCGCCCAAAGGCGAATACCGCGTGCACTGGGACACCAGCGACGTCGCCTCGCTGCAGCATTGCGAGGTGCTGTTCGTGCCGCACCGCCAGCCCGGTGTTGCTATGGATTCGATAGCTGTTTGCGCAGACGTGGCGTGCGCTTCAGCCCTTTTTCATCCAAATTTATGGATCGCCGTCGAATTGCTCGACGAACTCGACGACGACCTCTGGCTCGCCTCGCTCATGCAACTGGGCGCGCAGTGCGGCGTGCCGCTGGTCGCCGCGGGCGACGTGCACATGCACCTGCGTTCGCGCAAGCCGCTGCAGGACGTGGTCACCGCGATTCGCGAAGGCCAGCCGGTGGCCGACTGCGGTTTCGCGCTGCAGCCCAATGCCGAGCGCCACCTGCGCGCCCGCCTCCGGCTGGCCGACCTGTACCCGCCCGAACTGATCGCCAACACGCTGGTCGTGATGGACCGTTGTCGCTTCGACCCCGACGTGATCCGCAAGACCTACAAGTACCCGCTCGAACTCGTGGGCGGCGGCGAGACGCCTACTGAAACGCTGGTGCGACGCACATGGGAAGGGGCCGCGAGGCGTTACCCGGAAGGCATTCCCGACAAGGTGCGCCAGCAAGTCCAGCATGAGCTCGACCTCATCACCGAGCTCGAATACGAAATGTTCTTCCTCACGGTCGAAGACATCGTGCGCTTCGCCCGCGACCGGGAGATCCTGTGCCAGGGCCGCGGCTCGTCGGCCAACTCGGCGGTCTGCTATTGCCTGGGCATTACCGCGATCAATCCGGCCGTCGGCAACCTGCTGTTCGAGCGCTTTCTCTCGCGCGAGCGCAAGGAAGCGCCCGACATCGACGTCGACTTCGAGCACCAGCGGCGCGAAGAGGTCATCCAGTACATCTACGCAAAGTACGGGCGTGAGCGCGCGGCCATTGCGGCGGTCGTCATCCGCTATCGCACGCGCAGCGCCTTGCGCGATGTCGGCAAGGCCCTGGGCATCGACGAGCGGCTCATCGATGCCTTCGCCGGCGACCACCACTGGTTCGACACCGAAATCCTCGACACCCGCCTCGAAGAAGCGATGGCTGTCGCGGGCGTGCGCGAAAGCACGCTGCGCCTGCGGCAGTGGCTTGCGCTCACGCAGCAGATCAAGGGCTTTCCGCGGCACCTCAGCCAGCACGTCGGCGGCTTCGTGCTCACGCAGTCCAAGCTCACGCGGCTGGTGCCGGTCGAGAAGGCATCGATGGTCGATCGCTCCGTCATCCAGTGGGAGAAGGACGACCTCGAGGCCATGGGCATGCTCAAGGTCGACGTGCTCGCGCTCGGCATGCTGAGCGCCATCCGGCGCTCGCTCGACTTCGTCAACCAGTGGCGCGGCACGGCGCTCCAGATGCACCAGGTGCCGAACGACGACGCCGAGGTCTACGACATGATCTGCGACGCAGACACCGTGGGCGTGTTCCAGATCGAGAGTCGTGCGCAGATGTCGATGCTGCCGCGCCTGCAGCCGCGCGAGTACTACGACCTGGTGGTCGAGGTCGCCATCGTGCGGCCTGGGCCGATCCAGGGCGGCATGGTGCATCCGTACCTCAAGAACCGCGAGAAGGTGCGCAAGGGCAAGGACATCGTCTATCCGTATCCCGACCTCATTCCGGCACTCGGTCGCACGCTCGGGGTGCCGATCTTCCAGGAGCAGGTGATGCAGATCGCGATGATCGCCGCCAAGTTCACGCCCGACCAGGCCGACCGGCTGCGCCGCGCGATGGCGGCCTGGAAGCGCTCGGGCGGCATCGACAAGTTCAGGAATCCGCTCATCGGCGGCATGGTCGACAACGGCTACGACGCGGCCTTTGCGGAATCGATCTTCAAGCAGTGCGAGGGCTTCGGCGAATACGGTTTCCCCGAAAGCCATGCCGCCAGCTTCGCGTTGCTGGTGGTGGTGAGCTGCTGGCTCAAGTACCACGAGCCCGCATGCTTCCTGGCGGCCATGCTCGACTCGCAGCCGATGGGTTTCTATTCGCCTTCGCAACTCCTGCAAGACGCGCGGCGCCATGGCGTCGAGGTGCGCCCGGTCGATGTGACGGTGAGCGCGCTCGACTGCACGATCGAAGCACGCGATGCCGGTGCGCCCACGGCGGTCGACCTGCGCTTCATGAACCGCTCGGGCAACCCGGATCAACCAGCCGTGCGACTGGGCCTGCGCCGCATCGTGGGCCTGAGCGCGGCAGGGGCCGAGCGCCTCGTCGAAGCCCGCGCGCAAGCGCCGTTCACCAGCACCGAAGACCTTGCTTTGCGCGCCCAGCTCGATGGCAAGGACATGGCCGCACTGGCCGGGGCCGATGCTCTGATGGCGCTGTCGGGCCACCGGCGCCAGCAGGTCTGGGACGCGACGGCCACACGTTCCATGGGGGGGCGTGCGCCGGCCTTGCTCAAGGGCGTGCCCATCCATGAACACGCTCTGCAACTACCTGCCGCGCCGGAGGGCGAAGAAATCGTCGGCGACTACGCGTCGCTGCGCCTCACGCTGCGCCGGCATCCGCTCGCGTTGTTGCGCCCCCGCCTCGCGCGCATGAAGCTCATGAGTGCGCTCGAGCTGCATGCGCTGCCGCCCGACCGCATGGCACGCGCCTGCGGCATCGTGATGGGCCGGCAGCGCCCGCAGACCGCCAAGGGCACCCTCTTCGTCACGCTGGAAGACGAAACCGGCAATGTCAACGTCATCGTCTGGAAGGACGTGGTCGACGCCTGGCGCACGCCGCTGCTGCAAGCGCATTTGCTGGCCGTGCAGGGCACGTGGCAGCGCGATGCCAGCGGCAAGGTCTGCCACCTGCTCGCCACCGGTTTCAAGGATTTGACCCCTCTGATGGGGCGGTTGGCCCACAACCACACGAGTCGCGACTTCCATTAATCTTTTGCCATGCTTGCCGCCGAAATCCTCGCCCACGACGTGCCGCCCGGTTCACCCGTGCCGACCGTTCCGCCACCCCCACC
>SEGS01000120.1 GCA_004210915.1 Variovorax sp.
GACATGCTCAACGTCGAGACGCGCTTCGAGATTCCGCGCATCGTCGAGGCCATCAAGGCGCGCGGCCACGGCACGCTGTGCTTCTACGGTGCGCCCGGAACCGGCAAGACCGCGCTGGCCGAGCACCTGGCCAAGGCGATCGGCCGCCCGCTCATCATCAAGCAGGCCAGCGACCTCATGAGCAAGTACGTCGGCGAAACCGAACAGAACATGGCCGCGATGTTCAGGGAGGCCGAGGCCGAAAAGGCCGTGCTGCTGCTCGACGAGGCCGACAGTTTTCTGCAGGACCGTCGCGGCGCGCAGCGCACCTACGAGGTGACCGAGGTCAACGAGATGCTGCAGGGCATGGAGCGTTTCAACGGCGTCTTCGTCTGCACAACCAACCTGCTCGACCGGCTCGACCAGGCCGCGCTGCGACGCTTCACTTTCAAGATCAAGTTCATGCCGCTCACCACGCCGCAGCGCGAGCGTATGTTCGTGACCGAGGCGCTGGCCGGCGATGCGGCGCTGATGACGCCCGAACTGCGCAAGCGCCTGGGCCTGCTCACGCAGCTGTGCCCCGGCGACTTCGCGGCCGTCAAGCGCCAGACCGACATCCTCGCCAGCGAGTTCAGCGCGACCGAGTTCCTGGATCAGCTCGAAGCGGAGCATCGCATCAAGCCCGAAGTGCGCGAGTCGCGCGGTATGGGCTTCGTTCAATAAGGGTGCGCGAAGCCTGTCTGCGGGCGTCACCAACGGCCACGGCCGCATCCATGGCTGCATGCGGGCGCAGCGCAACGTTTCTGCGCGCGATGCGGTACAACGCATCGTAAAAACCAGGGAGCAGAAGCCGTGAACATCGACGAAAACGCGGTCGTCGACCGCATCTATGAAGCCGCGCTCGTGCCCGAGCTGTGGCCCTTGACCCTCGATCAGCTGTGCGCAGTCTCCGGCTCCGTCACAGGTGCGGCGGCCTTCGTCAGCCCGCAGCATGGCGCGCGCGGTCGCGCGTCCGACGTGGTCAACGACGCGTTCCAGGCATCGATCAAGGGGGCCCAATGGCGCGAGAGCCCACGCCTCGGGTTGGCGATGGACATGCCGCCGGGTGCGTTTGCGCGTGTTCACGACCTGCTGTCGGCCGAGGCGCTGGAAGGCGATCCGGTTGAACAGGACCTTCGGCGCGCCGGCATTGGTTTCCAGTCTTTCTCCAGCATCGCCATGCCCAGCGGCGACATGGCACTGTTCACCTTCGAGCGACGGCTCGCCGATGGCCCGCACGGCGTGGCCGACATCGCCCGGCTCGATGCCTTGCGCCCACACCTGGCGCGCACCTCGGTGCTGGCCGCGCGGCTCGGGCTGACGCAGGCGCAGCAGATGGTCGATACGCTGGCGAGCATCGGGCTGCCCGCGGCGGCCCTCAGCGCCGAAGGTCGTGCGCTGGCGGTGAACGCAGCCTTCGAAGGCACGCTGGTGCTGCGGCCCGCTGCTTTCGATCGCCTCTCGATCGCGGCACCGGCGGCCGATGCGTTGTTCCAGCAGGCGCTGCGCGAGGCCAACGCAGCCGCTACGCCGTCGGTGCGTTCGATCGCCGTGCCGGCGGAGGCGGGCAGTGCACCGCTTGTGCTGCACCTGCTGCCGATCCGAGGCGCAGCGCACGATGTGTTCGCGCGTGCGGCGTTCGCGCTGGTGGCCATGCCCTTCGGCACGGATACCGCCATGCCCAGCCTGCCGCTGTTGCATGGCCTGTTCGACCTGACGCCGAAAGAGGCCGCGCTGGCGGCTGCACTGGCCAGCGGCAAGTCCTTGCAGGAAGCGGCGGTGCTGAACGGCATCCGGTACAGCACTGCACGCACGCACCTTGAGCACATCTTCCAGAAGACCGGCGTGAAACAGCAGACGCAGCTGGTGTTGCTGTTGCAGGGTGCACGCCCGTTGCCTAAAAAAACGTAGCCACAGGCGACGGCCGCAGGGGCGTGGAGCGCCCTTTTTCCACGAAACAGCGTCTCCGGCATTTGCCCTAAGGCAACGGTGCTACGGCCTCTGCGGTATCGCGCGCGCGGCCTGTGCTCTCTAGAGTGAAAGTTCGCAACCGCCAGGTAGGTCACGCAAATCATGCGGCTACTGGTGGGTTCTTTCACGTTGATGGGAGCTCCTCAATGACTGCAAATCTGCGGCACCTGCGCGCTTCAGTCGCCCTTGGAACGCTGATCGGAATGGGCGTGCACGCAACCGCCCAACAGATCAATGTCAATGGCGGAGATGGACAGCCGCAAACCTACTACCGTGCAAACGGCGTCGCTGACGGTATTGGTAACGGGCCAGACGGAGGCGAAATCGTGCTCCAAAGCGACGATCTTTCTGCACTGTTGTTGCTCAGAAGAGCGCGGATGGATCTATTCGTAGGCGCCGTTGGCATCAGCATGGACGGCGGCACGGGGCAAAACACCCTGCTCGGCCTGACCAACAGCAGTGGCATCGTCAACACCGGCGCGTTCAACACCACCACCTTCGCCTCCACTGGCAACGGACAGGTCGGCGGCGCGTTAGGGGTGACAGGGCTCGCGAGTACCAATGGCATTGTCAACACCGGCAACATCACGACCGACACGCTCACGGTCAACGGTGCCGCGATTTTCAACGGACCGGTCAGCACCAATGGGCTGACCAACAACGGCAACATCAGCACCACGACGCTTGCGACGACAGGCAATGCCACCGTGGGCGGCAACCTCGCGGTGCAGGGCGTGACCTCGACAAACGGCATCGACAACAACGGCCAGGTGATCAGCAACGTGGCGCCGGGCGTGGCGCCGACGGACGCTGTCAACGTGCAGCAGATGAATGCGATGTCGGGCAGCCAGGCAGCTGCGTTCGCGCAGCAGGACCGCATCAATGCCACGCAGGCCCAGATCAATTCGCAGCAGACGCTGACCAATGCGCACGTACAGCAGCAGCTCACGAGCAACCGCAAGGTGGCGAGCACCGGCGCCGCAGTGGCCGTGGCGGCGGCCTCGATTCCGGCGCTGGAGGCGGGCAAGGAGGTCGGCGTGGGTGCCGGCGTGGGTCACTACGACGGGCAATCGGCGTTTGCCATCGGCGTGGCGGCGCGCTTGTCGGAATCGCTGCAGATCAAGCTCAACGTCGGCACCGGTCCCGGCGGACGCGCAGCCGTGGGCGCGGGCGGCATGTGGTCATGGTGATGGCGTCAGGGATGTGGGGTGCCTCCGGCATTTGCCGTATTGCTGACGGTGCAGGGGCCTGCCTAGGATGCGCGCGTGATTCATGCGACGCCTTCCTCTGGACCGACCCACACGCTCACGCTGCGCAGCGGCGAGCGCCTCACCTTGCGCCCCGTTCATCCGCACGACGACTGGCGGCTCGCTGAGCTGATCAATGCCGCCAGCGAACCGGCGCGGCGCCAGCGCTTCCCGAGCAGCGAGGGTCTTGCGTCACCCGCACGCTTGCAGGCCCTGGCCTGCGTGGACCAGTGCCGGCATGTCGCGCTGGTGGTAACGCACTGCGATGCGCCCGATGACGCCGGCGAGACGGAGCGCATCGTGGCCGAAGCGCGCTACCGGATCGACGGCCATTGCAACGGCGATGGAAAGGGCAATGGCGACAGCGCCGAGTTTGCGTTGATGGTCGACGAGCGCTGGCAGCGCCGCGGCATCGGCAGCTGGTTGCTGCGCGCCTTGAGCGCCCATGCCGCGCACGCCGGCATCGCCCGCCTGCACGGCGAGGCGATGGCAGACCACACCGCGTTGCTGGGGCTGGTCCGGCGCTGCCGCTTTCGTGTCGCGGTCGATCCGCTGCAGCCACGCATCGCGCAGTTCACGATGCAGCTGCAAGCACCGCCCTCGCGCAGCGCGGGTGCGGCGCTCTGGCGCCGGTTCACGCAGCGGCGGTGGGCCGGCGCACCGTGGCCGCCGGTGCCGGCGGGGCTGTCTCGCTCCTAGCGGGTCAGAGGCGGCGCGCCGGAGCGCGCGCTCAGAAGCTGGCGCAGACCCGCAGCACTTCGGCGCCGTAAGCCTCGAGCTTCTTCGTCCCGATCCCGCTGATGCCCTGCAGGTCTTCCAGCGTCGCCGGTGCGCGCTCGGCGATGCTCCGCGAGCCTTCGGTGAGCTTCAGCGTGTTGAACGCCTCGGTGTCGACCGCGAGCGCGCCGGTCGCGATCAGTTGCCGCAGCACGCCGCGCAACTGCACCTCGCTGAACTCCGCGCCCAGCCCGAAGGTGCTGATGCGCTCGTGGCCGAACTGCTTGACCTTCTCGGTCGCCTTGCCGCGCAGGATGTCCATGACGTGGCCGGCGCCAAAGCTGATGCCGCTTTGCTGCTGCACGCGGTAGATGGTGCTGAGCAGCTTGCGCGCGGCGTCCGTGCCGTCCCAGACCTGCGGCGGCGTGATGCAGTTGTCGCAGTTGCCGCAGGGTGTGGACGCCTCGCCGAAGTAGCCGAGCAATCGCACGCGCCGGCAATCGCTCGCCTCCGCCAGCGACAGCAGGGCATCGAGCTTGCCGCGCATGACCTCCTTGAACTGCTCGCCGGCCGGGCTCTCGTCGATCATGCGGCGCTGGTTCACCACGTCCTGCAGGCCATAGACCATCCACGCATCGGCCGGGGCGCCGTCGCGGCCGGCACGGCCGGTCTCCTGGTAGTAGCCCTCGATGTTCTTGGGCATGTCCAGGTGCGCGACGAAGCGCACGTCAGGTTTGTCGATGCCCATGCCGAAGGCGATGGTCGCGACCATCACGATCGCCTCCTCGCGCAGGAACCGGTCCTGGTGCTTCTGCCGCACCGCGGAATCCAGACCGGCGTGATACGGCAGCGCGTTGATGCCCGCACCCTGCAGTGTCGACGCCACGTCTTCCACGCGTTTGCGCGACTGGCAGTAGACGACGCCGGCTTCGCCCTCGTGCTCGCTCTCGATGAAGCGCAAGAGTTGCGTCGTCGCATCCTTCTTCTCGACGATCGAATAGCGGATGTTCGGCCGGTCGAAGCTCGAGACGAACTGGCGCGCCTCTTCCAGCTGCAGGCGCTCCACGATGTCGGCGCGCGTGAGGTCGTCGGCCGTGGCCGTGAGCGCGATGCGCGGCACGCCGGCATAGCGCTGATGCAGCACCGTGAGCGCGCGGTACTCGGGCCGGAAATCGTGGCCCCACTGACTCACGCAATGCGCCTCGTCAATCGCGAAGAGCGAGAGCTTGCCGCGTGAGGCGAGCCCGTCCATCAGTTCCAGGAAGCGCGGCGTGGTCACGCGCTCAGGCGCGGCGTAGAGCAGCGTGATCTCTGCACGCGCGACGCGGCGCTCGACGTCCTGCGTCTCCGCCCAGTCGAGCGTGGAGTTGAGAAAAGCCGCATTCACGCCGGCTTCGTGCAGCGCCCCGACCTGGTCGTGCATCAGCGCGATCAGTGGCGACACCACGATCGCCACGCCGTGCCCCGCGCGCTGCCGCGCGATGGCGGGAATCTGGTAGCAGAGCGACTTGCCGCCGCCCGTGGGCATGAGCACCAGCGCGTCGCCACCGCCCACCACGTGGTCGACGATGGCAGCCTGTGCCCCGCGGAACTGCGCGTAGCCGAAGACCTCGTGAAGGATGGCAGCCGGGTCGGCGGATTCGGCGGTGAGCAGGGGGGCAGACGACACGGACAACTGAAAGGGATGGGCTGCTTGCGCGGGCTGTAGGGCGCTGGCGTCCGCTTCGGTCCGCGGATGGCGCCAGAGGCGGAGCTGTCGATTGTCCGCTATCGATCGGTGGGCGGTGCGAAGGCTGGCACGGCGCTTGCGACCTCGGACGGCATCGGACGGCCTCTTCCTGTATAGACAGCATTTCGGTGCATCCTTCAGGGAGAAATGCACTGAAAGCGCGCACAGGGTTCACCCTGTATAGACAAGCTCAGGCGTCCGACACAATCCGCGCATTCCCCGTTCAATCCGCTCAGAACCCAGGAGTTTCCATGGTCAAAACCACCGCCTTCCGCATCGCCACCCTTCTTGCCGCGGGCCTGTGCGCTGCAGGCGCAGCCCAGGCGCAGGACACGAAGATCGTGCTCGGCATGTCCGGCTGGACGGGCTTCGCACCCCTGACGCTGGCCGACAAGGCCGGCATTTTCAAGAAGAACGGGCTGGACGTGGAGCTGAAGATGATTCCGCAGAAAGACCGCCACCTCGCCCTCGCCTCCGAGGCCATCCAGTGCGCCGCCACCACCGTCGAAACGCACGTGGCCTGGAACGCCAACGGCGTGCCGATCGTGCAGATCTTCCAGATGGACAAGTCCTACGGCGCCGACGGCATCGCGGTGCGCAACGACGTCAAGAGCTTCGCCGATCTCAAGGGCAAGGCCATCGGCGTGAGCGCACCCGGCACCGCCCCCTACTTCGGCCTGGCCTGGATGCTGAGCAAGAACGGCA
>SEGS01000121.1 GCA_004210915.1 Variovorax sp.
GAGCAACTTCGCTGGCTACTCGTCCGAGGACCTTGTCGGTCGCGTCAATCACAAACCACTCGTGCGTCACGTCAGCGGGCTTGGCGCTGAACGTTTTGGTCATGAGTTTTCTCTTTGAAAGAGGGGTTTGTCGGGCCCTTTTCCACGGTCGGCGTTCCTCTGATGGGAATCTCTTAGGTGGGATTTACCTCGGCGGCAAGCGCTCTCGGCACTTCGCCGCGGGGCCACAAATGCGCTGCGAAGCCTTCGATTATATAAACAAACGGCGCCAGCGGGTACCATCGACCCTATGTTCAGCTACCGCCACGCCTTCCACGCCGGGAACCACGCCGACGTGCTCAAGCACACGGTGCTGATTGCCACGCTTCAATACCTGCTCGAGAAAGACGCGGCGCTCACGGTGATCGACACGCACGCAGGCGCCGGCCTGTACCGGCTGGACGGCGACTACGCCGACACCAGCGGCGAGGCGGCAGACGGTGTCTTGCGCCTCTTTCCCAAGTCCAATGAGGCCGCAGCGCCCGCCCTGCCTGCGCAAGACGCTGCCAAAAAAACAGCAAAGCAGCCGGCCGAAGAAGCCCCGGTCGCCGACGCGATCGAGCAGTACCTGAACGTGATCCGCGACTTCAACCCGCGCGGCGGCGCCAAGGTTTATCCCGGCTCACCGTTCATCGTGCAGCACCTGCTGCGCGAGCACGACAAGCTCAAGCTCTACGAGCTGCACCCGACCGACGCCAAGACGCTCGACGCCAACATCGCGCAACTCGATGCCGGCCGACAGATCGCCGTGCTGCGCGAGGACGGTTTCCTCAGCGCCACCAAATTCCTGCCGCCGCCTTCGCGCCGCGCGCTGGTGTTGATGGACCCCAGCTACGAGATCAAGAGTGACTACGGCCGCGTGCTCGATTTCGCGACCGAAGCGCTCAAACGCTTTGCCACCGGCACCTACGCCGTGTGGTACCCGATCATTCCGCGGCCCGAGGCGCACGACCTGCCGCGCCGCCTCAAGACGATGGCGACCAAGGCTGGCAAGTCGTGGTTGCATGCCACGCTCACCGTCAAATCGAGCAAGATCACCACCGCCTCTTCGGGCGAGGTGAAACGGCCCGGGCTGCCGGCCAGCGGCATGTTTCTGATCAATCCGCCGCACACGCTCAAGGCGAAGCTGGCGGAGGCGCTGCCGCAGCTGGCCGTCCGGCTCGCGCAGGACCGCAACGCGACCTTCTCGCTCGACGCCGGCGGCTGATCAGCGGCGTCGCGACGCCGCTTTGCGCGTTGGCCGACGCGCGACTGCCGTTGCGACAGGCTCTGCAACGGCCGGAGCATCGTCCAAGACCGCGGCCAGTCCCCCGCAGCGCTGCTCCTTGCGGTCAACGATCGACAGCGCGACCTGCTTGATCCCCATCGAGACCAAACCGATCTGCTCGGCCGCAGCGCGACTCAGATCGATGACCCTGCCTTGCGCAAACGGCCCGCGATCGTTGATGCGAACCAGCACTTCCTTGCCATTGACCAGGCTGCGCACGCATACGCGCGTGTTGAACGGCAGCGTCTTGTGGGCGGCCGTGATCGCGCCCATGTCGAAACGCTCGCCGTTGGCGGTCTTGCGCTGGTGGAACTGGATGCCGTACCAGGACGCGCCGCCCTGCTCGAACACCTTGCGCGGCCCTTCATCGCCCGGCACGCCATCGTCCGGCGGCAGATCCGTCGCGCTGGTGATTTCGTAGTTGACCGCAGGCACCTGCGATCGCGGCGAGACGCCGATTGGCACGGCCAGCCCGGTGGTGAGCGGCCGCAGGCGCGGCGCGAGGTTGGGTCGATCTTGCGGTGCACCAGCGCCAAGCTCGGCCGCCGGCACAGCAGGTGCGTCCTGCGGCGGCACGGAGCCGCAACCCGCCAGCCAGCAGGCGCAGAGCAACAGAAGCCCCCTGCGGCGGGCGTGGCGCGATCGCAGCCAATTCACCCCAAACGCTCCAACACCGCCAGCGTGGCCTGCGACTGGTTCATCGTGTAGAAGTGCAGCGCAGGCGCACCGCCTTCCCGCAAGCGCTCGCACAGATCGGTCACCACGTCGAGGCCGAAGGCCTTGATCGATGCAATGTCGTCGCCGTACGACTGCAGCCGGAGCCGGATCCAGCGCGGGATCTCGGCGCCGCACGCATCGGAAAACCGCATGAGTTGCGTCGAGCTGATGATCGGCATCACGCCCGGCACCACGGGCACCTTTGCCACATCGGGCCCGAGCTTGCGGCTGTCGTCAACGAATCGGAAGTAAGCCTCGGCACTGAAAAAATACTGGGTGATCGCCGAATCGGCGCCTGCCCTGACCTTGGCGGCGTAGGCTTGCATATCGGCCTCGGGCGAGCGGGCCTGGGGATGCACCTCGGGATAGCAGGCCACTTCGATGTGGAAATCATGGCCCGTCTCCTCGCGGATGAAGCGCACGAGGTCGCTGGCGTAGTGGAATTCGCCGCCGATGCCGTAGCCGCTGGGCAAGTCGCCGCGCAGCGCGACGAGGCGCCTGACCCCCATCGCTTTCAATTCGGCCAGCTGTGTACGTACCGTGGCCTTCGTCGCGCCAATGCACGAGAAGTGGCTGGCCGCGTCGCAGCCCTCTTCGAGGATCTCACGCACCGCGCCAAAGGTGCCGTCGTGCGTGGAGCCGCCGGCCCCGTAGGTCACCGAGCAGAACTCCGGTTTGTGCACGTAGAGCTGCTGGCGCACCGCGCGCAGCTTGACCGCGCCTTCGGGCGTCTTGGTCGGAAAGAACTCAAAGCTGAGTGGCAGTCTCGGTCGATCGCTCATCGCCGGCTCCTCCTGAAGCACCGCTCTCCCGAACGGCATGAATGAAAAACTCGCGGTTCCCGTCGCCGCCTGCGATCGGGCTGTCGAACCAACGCACCACGCGCAAGCGCAGCGCGGCGCAGGCCTCGCGCAAACGCGCTTCGACGATTGGGTACATGCTCTCGTCGCGCACGATGCCGCCCTTGCCGACCTGGCCCGGCTGCAGTTCGAACTGCGGTTTGACCAGCATCAGCAGGTCGCCCCCGGCCGCCAGAAAGGGCACTACCGCCGGCAGCACGAGCGTCTGCGAGATGAAGGACAGGTCGCCGACGATCAGGTCGAAGCGCGGCTCGAAGTCCAGGTCCACCATCGCCGCGCCGTCCTTCGTCGCTTGCTCGACGCTGGCGGCGAGCAGATCCACCGCCGTCAATGCGCGCGCGTTGACCTTTTCCACGGCCGTCACGCGTTCGTCTGCACGCAGGCGTGCATGCAACTGGCCATGTCCCACGTCAACACCGACCACGTGCGCGGCGCCGTGCTGCAGCAGGCAATCGGTGAAGCCGCCGGTCGACTGACCGACATCGAAGCACTGCTTGCCGGTCGGGTCGATGCCCGCCTGCTTCAACGCCGCTTCGAGCTTGAGCCCGCCGCGCGACACGTAACGCGACTCGCCCGCGTCGAGCAGTTCGAGTTCGGCGGTCTCGGGCAGATCGTCGCGGTTCTTGACGACATTGCGCCATGCGTCAGCCGTGCCCGCATTGCGCCAGCGCAAGCCACCGGCGATGAGCCGGACGGCCTGCGAACGCGACGCGGCCAGGCCGCGCTCCACCAGCAGTTGATCAGCGCGCATGAGCGCGGCGCCGGGCCGCCCCAAGCAAGCTCGCACCGCAGTGCGAAGCACGGAGGTTGTTCATGATGCGGTGATCAGTAGCGGTACGTGTCCGCCTTGTACGGACCCGCTTTGGACACGCCGATGTACGCAGCTTGCTCGTCGGTCAGTTCGGTCAGCATCGCGCCGACCTTGGCCAGGTGCAGGCGGGCGACCTTCTCGTCCAGGTGCTTGGGCAGCACGTAGACCTTGCCGGCTTCGTACGCGTCGGGCTTGGTGAACAGTTCGATCTGCGCGATGGTCTGGTTCGCGAACGACGACGACATCACGAAGCTCGGATGGCCCGTGCCGCAGCCCAGGTTCACCAGGCGGCCCTTGGCCAGCAGGATGATCTTCTTGCCGTCCGGGAAGGTGATGTGGTCGACCTGCGGCTTGATCTCTTCCCATTCGTACTTCTC
>SEGS01000005.1 GCA_004210915.1 Variovorax sp.
GGCACGATCTGGCTGATGATGCCGAAGGCCGGCAAGATCATGATGTAGACCTCGGGGTGGCCGAAGAACCAGAAGATGTGCTGGTACATCACCGGGTCGCCGCCGCCGGCAGGATTGAAGAAGCTGGTGCCGAAGTGGCGGTCGGTCAGCGTCATGGTGATGGCGCCGGCGAGCACCGGCATCACGGCGATCAGCAGGTAGGCGGTGATGAGCCAGGTCCAGCAGAACATCGGCATCTTCATGAGCGTCATGCCGGGGGCGCGCATGTTCAGGATGGTCACGATGATGTTGATCGAACCCATGATCGAGCTCGCGCCCATGATGTGCATCGCGAAGATGCCGGCGTCCATCGACGGGCCCATCTGCAGCGTGAGCGGTGCGTACAGCGTCCAGCCGGCCGCCGGCGCGCCGCCGGGCATGAAGAACGAACCGACCAGCATCAGCGCGGCCGGGATCAGCAGCCAGAAGCTGAAGTTGTTCATCCGCGCGAAAGCCATGTCGGACGCGCCGATCTGCAGCGGAATCATCCAGTTCGCGAAGCCCACGAAGGCCGGCATGATGGCGCCGAACACCATGATCAGACCGTGCATGGTCGTGAACTGGTTGAACAGTTCCGGGTTCACCAGTTGCAGGCCGGGCTGGAACAGTTCGGCGCGGATCAGCAGCGCAAGCACGCCGCCGACCATCAGCATGGTGAAGCTGAACAACAGGTACAGCGTGCCGATGTCCTTGTGGTTGGTTGCAAAAACCCAGCGGCGCCAGCCCGTCGGCGCCGCATGGTGTTCATCGTGGTGGTCGTGGGCGTGACCGTGAGAATCGAGAACTGCGCTCATCTTGTATTCCTTGGAATGTCTTCGTCGCGGCGCGGCTTACTTGCCGCGCTGTGCCAGCACTTCGGCCGGCTGAACGATCTGGCCTGTCTTGTTCGACCAGCTGTTCTTGGTGTAGCTGGCGACGGCAGCCAGGTCGGTGTCGCTGAGCTGGGCCCATGCCGGCATCGCGCCGTTGTTCTGGCCCTTGAGCAGAACCTGAATCTGCTTGGCGTGGTCAGCGTCGAGGACGACGGCGGCGCCGTCCAGCGGCTTGATCGGGCCCGCGCCCTTGCCGTTGGCCTGATGGCAGGCGGCGCAATTGGCGGCGTAGACGCGCTCGCCGCGGGCGAGGATGTCGGGCAGCGTCCAGACCTTGGTCGGGTCGTCGAGCTTGGCAGCCGCTTCCTTCTTCTTCACATCGACCCACGCCGTGTAGTCGGCGGCCGAGACCACCTTGACGTGGATCGGCATGTAGGCGTGCTCCTTGCCACACAGTTCCTGGCACTGGCCGTAGTAGTCACCCACCTTTTCGGCACGGAACCACGTATCGCGCACAAAGCCCGGAATCGCATCCTGCTTGACGCCCAGTTGCGGCACGGCAAAGGCGTGGATCACGTCGTTTGCGGTGGTGATGATGCGGATCTTCTTGTCGACCGGGACCACCATCGGGTTATCGACCTTGAACAGGTAATCGACCGGCACGTCGCCCTTGGCACCGGCATCGGACAGGGCGCGGTGCGAGCTGTCGAGCGTGGAGATGAAGGCCAGGCCCTCGCCTTCACCCTTGATGTAGTCGTAGCCCCATTTCCATTGGTAGCCCGTCGTCTTGACGGTCAGGTCGGCGTTGGTGGTGTCCTTTTGCGCGACCAGCACCTTGGTGGCGGGCAGCGCCATCAGGATGACGATGATGAAAGGAACGATGGTCCAGATCACTTCGACCACCACCGATTCGTGGAAGTTGGCCGCCTTGTGGCCCGTCGACTTGCGGTGCTTCCAGATCGAATAGAACATGACCGAGAACACGGCGATGAAGATCACCGTGCACAGGATCATCATCACGGTGTGCAGAAAATGCTGCTCCTGCGCGATCTTGGTCACGCCAATGGGCATGTTGAGCTGACGTACCGACGGGCCGCCGGGCAGGTCGCTCACCGCGTGGGCCGCGCCGCTGAACGCCGCGCCGGCCGCCAGCAACAGATTTGCCAGCCTGTACTTGTTGCGCCAAATGCTCATCATCGTGTTCACGTTTCTTCAAATTTCAACAAATCCAACAGCGCCACCCGCGCAAGCCGCTTCAAGCGCCACGCAACGCCATGCGAATCTCGCGCGCCAGCGCCGCACGCAACTCCGGGCGCACATAGCGCCCCACCTTCACCGACCGGCCCTGACCCGAAACCTCGATCAGTGAACGATCGTCCGCTTGCGGCTCGATGCGCACCTGATGCGGCAGGAACTCCGTGCGTTCGTAATGCCCGCCATGCTCCAGTTCCACCACCAAACGTCCGCCCTGCAAGGCGATCTTCTCGCCGTCGGTTGCATGTCGTGCATACAGCATGAATGCAAAACCGACCGCGGCCAGTTCGAGCCATGCGAAGGGCAGCACGAGCGGCGCGCCATTGAGCCAGAACGCCGTGCCGATGCCGAGCGACACGATGCACAGCGACGCATACATCCAGGCCAGCTGGGTCGGCGTCACAGAGCAGTTGCGCTTCAGGAACCAGTGGGTGTTCTGGCCTGAGACGGTGGCAAAACGAAACACGGAATTCGACACGGGCGAGTTCGGTAAATCGGAGCGTCGACGACTGTCAAACACGGGTCGGACAGGCATCAATCACGGGACAATACCCGGGAGTTCACGCAACGGCGGATTGTAGCGGGTCACTGCGCGCTTCTCATTCGCGACCACGCTGCAGCATCTCGCGCATGTCGCGCAACGACACGGCACTCTCGGCGTTCAACGCGACGCGCGGCGCGGGTTTGAAGGCATGGCCGTAAATCACCTCGAAAGTCAGCGCGACGCGCCCCCCGCCGTCCTCCGCCGGCGCCGATACCGGCAAGGCCTCCGCCAGCGCCGCCCGCCACGCCTTCCCGCGCGGGGCGGGAAAGCGCGCCGGATGGAGGTTGCGCCCTAGGGTGCGCAGTTCGGCCAGGGCCGCATCGGCCGTCGGCCAGGTCAGCACGATGCGCTCCATGTCCATCACCGGTTCTGCAAAGCCGGCATGCACCAGCATGTCGCCCCAGTCGTGCATGTCCGTGAACGTGTGGCTGGCGGGCGGCCAGCCGAGCCGGGCGTACAACGCGCGCATTTCGCGCAGGGTGTCGGGGCCCAGGCAAGAAAACATCAGGAAGCCGTCGGTCGCGACCGACCGGTGCCACCGGGCGATCAGCGCTTCGGGGTCGGGCGCCATGTGCAGGGCCATGTTGGCCCAGAGCAGGTCGACGCCCTCCTCCGGCAATGCATCGAAGCGCGGCTGCGTGCCTTGCCAGCGGCGGGCGCTCCACCAAGGCGCGATCAGCGCGGTGCCCGCGCGGGTGGCCAGCGTGGCGTCGGGCTCGATGATCCAGGGCGTGGCGCTCTTGTACCGGCGCGCGACCCGGGCATGCGTTTCGAGTCCACCCCGCAGCGGCGCCCAGTCCGCCCAGTGGCGCGGCACGGCCTTGATCCATTGCAAGCGTTCCTCCATCCGCCGACCGATTTCCTCGTGCAACCAGGGGGCGTCATCGCCGGGCGGCAGGCGTTCCCAGCGCGCGGCGGCGACGGGATCGATAGTCGGCGGGCGCTTCGCGGGGTCTGTGGCCATGGGGCGCTCAGTATATTGAGCGCATGCTGCATCGCCCGGTGACCGGACTCTCCGCCCTGCTCGCGCGCCTGCCGAGCCAGTGCGCCGTTTGCCGCGCCTGGCCGTCGCGGCCGGTGTGCGACGCCTGCGTGGCCCGCTTTGCACCTCCCGCATCGCGTTGCGCCACCTGCGCGCTGCCCGTGCCGGCCGGCGTGGCGCGCTGCGGCGAGTGCCTGCGCCACCCCCCGCCGCTCGATGCCTGTCTGGCCGCCTGCAGCTACGTGTGGCCCTGGCCGGAATGCATCGCCGCGTTCAAGTTTCGCGGCGAGGTCGGCTGGGCCCATCCGTTCGCTACCCTGCTGCGCAGCACGCCCTGGGTGGAGCCGGCGCTGGACCAGAGCGACCTGGTGTTGCCGATGCCGCTGGCGCCCGGCAGGCTGCGAGAGCGTGGCTTCAATCAGGCGCTGGAACTGGCCCGCCGGCTGGCGCCCGCCAAGACCGACGCCACGCTCCTGCTGCGCACCCGCGATACCGCCGCGCAGCACGATCTGCCGCGCGCCGAGCGCCTGCGCAACCTGCGCGGCGTCTTCGCGCTGGAGCCGCTTCGCGCCGACGCGGTGAAAGGTCGGCGCATCGTGCTGGTGGACGACGTGATGACCAGCGGCGCGTCCGTCTTCGCCGCGGCCGAGGTACTGCGCGCGGGCGGCGCCGCGCATATCGCCGTCATCGTGCTCGCCCGGACCGATCCGCCGCAGTGAGGCGCAGGGCAGACCGCGGCGCGCTGCGCTTTAATCGCCGCATGTTCCACATCGTCCTTGTCCACCCCGAGATTCCGCCGAACACCGGCAACGTGATCCGTCTGGCCGCCAACACCGGCTGCACGCTGCACCTCGTAGAGCCGCTGGGGTTTTCGATGGACGATCGCTTGCTGCGGCGCGCGGGCCTGGACTACCACGAGTACGCCGACGTGCGGCGGCATGCGAGCTGGCAGGCCTTCGTCGATGCCGAGAACCCGGCGGCCGGCCGGCTTTTCGCGCTGACCACGCGCGGCACCCGCGCGGTGCACGACATCCGCTTCATGCCCGGCGACTGGCTGGTGTTCGGCTCCGAAACCAGCGGCCTGCCGCCAGCGCTGCGCGAGAGCCTCCCCTCCGCGCAATGGCTGCGCTTGCCGATGCGCAGCGGACAACGCAGCCTCAATCTGTCGAATGCGGTCGCGGTGACGGTGTTCGAAGCGTGGCGGCAAAACGGTTTCGGCGACCTCGCTGCGGGCACCGCGGCGTGACAAATGCAAGGCAGACGCGCCCGGGCGAAATTGAGCAAGTCGCGACCAGCATGCCCCCCGCGCGCGTGACCTTCGCCGAAGCCTTCAGGTTCTGGCTCAAGCTCGGTTTCATCAGCTTCGGCGGGCCGGCCGGGCAGATCGCCATCATGCACGCCGAGTTGGTGGAGCGGCGGCGCTGGATCAGCGAGAAGCGTTTTCTCCACGCGCTGAATTACTGCATGCTGCTGCCCGGTCCCGAGGCCCAGCAGCTCGCCACTTACATCGGCTGGCTGATGCACAAAACTTGGGGCGGCATCATCGCGGGCGCCTTGTTCGTGTTGCCCTCGCTGTTCATCCTCATCGGGCTGTCGTGGGTCTACCTGCGCTTTGGCGATATGCCCGCGGTGGCAGGCGTCTTCTATGGCATCAAGCCCGCTGTCACCGCCCTGGTGTTGCACGCCGCGCACCGCATCGGCACGCGCGCCTTGAAGAACGCGTGGATGTGGGGCATCGCTGCCGCCGCGTTCGTGGGCATCTTCGCCTTCGATCTGCCGTTCCCCGCCATCGTCCTGGGCGCTGCGTTGATCGGGCATTTCGGTGCGCGCGCTGCGCCTGGCGTGTTCGCGCTCGGTGGGGGCCACGGTGGCGCGCATTCCGGGTACGGCCGCGCGCTGATCGATGACGACACACCCACGCCGTCGCATGCGGGCTTCTCGCGCAGCCGCCTGGTCAAGTTGCTGCTGGTCGGCCTGGGCCTGTGGGCTGCCGTGATGGCGGCCCTGGTAGGCACGCATGGGCTGCAAGGCACGCTGACCCAGATGGGCTGGTTCTTCACCAAGGCGGCGCTGCTGACCTTCGGCGGCGCCTACGCCGTGCTGCCCTACGTGTACCAGGGCGCGGTAGAGCAGCACCAATGGTTGTCCGGCGCGCAGATGATCGACGGCCTGGCGTTGGGCGAGACCACCCCGGGGCCGCTGATCATGGTGGTGGCCTTTGTCGGCTTCGTGGGGGGCTGGCTGAAACAGGTGCTGGGCCCGGATGCGCTGTTCCTGGGGGCGGCAGTGGCCGCCACGGTCGTGACCTTCGTGACCTTCCTGCCCTCGTTCATCTTCATCCTCGCAGGCGGCCCGCTGGTCGAGGCCACGCACGGCAAGCTGGGCTTCACGGCGCCGCTGTCCGCCATCACGGCGGCCGTGGTGGGCGTGATCCTGAACTTGGCGCTGTTCTTCGCCTATCACGTGCTCTGGCCGGCGGGCTTCACTGGCCGCTTCGACGCGGTATCGGCCCTGATCGCGGCAGCGGCGGCCGTGGCCCTGTTTCGCTTCAAGGTCGGGGTGATGCCGCTGCTCGCCGCCTGCGCGTGCATCGGGCTATTGGTCACCCTGGTGCCCGCGTTGCGTTGACAAGCGATCAGGTACGGGGGTTCTCTTAAGTCTGACCCGGCCGCACCCCGAATTGATGGGTAGGTGGATGGGTAGGAACATCGGACCAGCTCAGGGTCGATGAGAGACAAGGCCCTTTGGCGGAGACTGTGAGATTCGAACTCACGGACGGTTGCCCGTCGGCAGTTTTCAAGACTGCTGGTTTAAACCGCTCACCCAAGTCTCCGGAGCAGCCCGCGGTCGCGGGTCGAGGCGCGGATTCTAAGCGGTGTGCGGGGTAGCAGCCGTCGTGGCGGCGGTCTCTGTCATGGGCGCCGGTGTCCAGCCTCGCAGCACGAGATCGACGACGCCCTCGGCCCAGTGGGCCCGCTCCTCGGGCCCGGCCAGGGGTCGGGAAATGAAGAAGCGCACACCGCCGAAAGCCAGCGTCGACAGTTGCACCGCCGCCAGTTCCGGCGACGGCACGTGCAGCTTCCCGGCTCGATGGGCGCTTGCGAGGTATTCGACGACCGGCGCCAGCACGTAGCTGTTGCCGGCGTAGAGCGTCTTGGCCAACTCCGGAAAGCGGACGGCTTCGGCAATCACGAGCCTCAACAACGCCAGCGTGTCGGGCTCGGTCGCGCCGAGGTACATGCGCTCAACCAGGTCGAGAAGGACCGTGCGCTCGTCGGCATCGGGCTGCACCACGACGGCTTGCATGACGTCGCGCGCATGGTCGACCGCGCGATGGACGACTTGGTGAAAGAGTGCCTCCTTGCTCTCGAACTGCCGGTAGATCGTGATCTTCGCGACGCCGGCCTCGCGCGCAATCGCTTCAATGCTGGTGGCTGCGTAGCCCTTGGAGAGAAAGGAGGCCAGCGCGGCCGAGAGGAAGGATTCGCGCAGCGCAGCGGCCTGGGCGGGACTGGGCCTGCCGCGAGGTCTGCGGCCGACTTCGGGGGGTGTTTCGGGCGTGACCATCCGGATCTTCAAGCGTCGGGCAGGAACATTGTCTGCAGATCGCTCAAAAAGTCGAGCCCCCGCGGCGTGGGCCAGACATGGCGCAGGTCGCGTGCCAGCAAGCCTTTGCGCTCGGCCTCCTCCAGCCCGCGCTGGATGGCTGTCATGGCCAGGCCGGTGCGCTCGCCGAACTGCGCGAGCGGGAAGCCGTCGGTCAACCTCAAGGCGTTGAGCATGAACTCGAAAGGCAGATCGGCCAAGGCCACCTCGGCACTCTGCGCCACAGCACCTCCTGCGAGTGCGCCGTCCATGTAGCGGCCGGGATCGCGCAGGCGCACCTGCCGCACGATGCGATGCGCAAAGCTCAGCTTGCTATGCGCGCCGGCGCCGATGCCCAGGTAGTCGCCGAACTGCCAGTAGTTGGTGTTGTGCGCGCAGCGATGCCCGTCGCGCGCGTAGGCCGACACTTCGTAGCGCGCCAGACCTGCGGCGGCCATGTGCTCGGTCAGGTGATCGAGCATGGCGTATGCATCGTCTTCCTCGGGCACCTGCGGAGGGAACTTTGCGAAGTAGGTGTTGGGCTCGATCGTCAGGTGGTAGACCGACAGGTGAGGAGGCGCAAGCGCGAGCGCCTGTTTCAGGTCCGCATCGAGCTGCGCCAGCGTTTGGCCCGGCAGCGCGTACATCAGGTCGAGATTGAAGGTGTCGAATGCGCTGGCTGCCTCTTCGACCGCGGCAATGGCTTGCGCGCGATCGTGCACGCGGCCCAGGCTTTTCAGGTGGTCGTCGTTGAAGCTCTGCACGCCGACTGACAGGCGCGTGACGCCCGCGGCGCGGTAAGCGCGGAAGCGATCGCGCTCGAAGGTGCCGGGGTTGGCCTCGAGCGTGATCTCGCAATCGGGCGCCAGCTTGAGCCGCGCACGCAAGTCGCCCACCAGCCGGTCGACCGCTTCGGGAGAGAACAGGCTCGGCGTGCCACCGCCAATGAAGATGGTGTGCACGGTGCGCCCCCAGATCAGGGGCAGCGCCGCGTCCAGGTCGGCGACCAGCGCATCCAGATACCGCTGCTCGGGCAAGGCACCCGCTGCATCCGCGCGCCACTCGTGCGAATTGAAATCACAGTAGGGGCACTTGCGCAAGCACCAGGGCAGATGGACGTAGAGCGAGAGCGGCGGTAATGCCGTCAGCTGCAAGGGACCCGGGCGCATGAGGTGCAACACATCGTTGGCACGTGCCGCGCCTGCGGTTTCTTGACCGGTGACCGCCGGGAGGATGGGAATCACAGCCAGCGCTCGCGCATCAGGGCGAGCATGGTGCGGGCCGCCTGGCCGCGGTGGCTGTGGGCATTCTTCACGTCGGTCGGCAACTGCGCGAAGGTTTGACCGAAGGACGGCAGGAACATCACGGGGTCGAAACCGAAGCCGTTGTCGCCGACGGGCTCGCGCGTGATCTCGCCGATGACGCGCCCGACGGCAATCAGCGGTTCGGGGTCTTCTGCCGAGCGCAGCGCCACCAGCGTGCTGACCAGGGCCGCACGCCGGTCGGCGACGCCTGCCATCTGCTCGAGCAACGCGCGCACGTTGTTCGCATCACCCTTGGCGTAGCCGAACTTCGTGGCGTAGAACGCGGTGTCAACACCCGGCAGACCACCGAAAGCGTCGACACACAAGCCGGCGTCGTCGGCCATGGCTGGCAAGCCCGTGGCCGCGGCCGCATGGCGCGCCTTGGCCAGCGCGTTTTCGACGAAGGTGCGAAAGGGCTCGTCGGCCTCGCCGACACCCAGGTCCGATTGGCGCACCAGATCCACACCCAGCGGCGCCAGCAGCGCGTGCAACTCGGCCAGCTTGCCGGCGTTGTTCGAAGCCAGTACGAGTTTCATGCGACCACCGATCCTTGCGAGGCCGGTCAGGTCGATTGCAGCGCCTGTGCCTGCAACGCGGTGAGCTCTGCGATGCCCTTTTCCGCCAGTGCCAGCAAGGCGTTCATTTCGTCGCGCGAGAAGGCAGCGCCTTCCGCGGTGCCTTGCACCTCGACGAAATGGCCGGCGCCGGTCATGACGACGTTCATGTCGGTGTCGCACGCCGAGTCTTCGGTGTATTCGAGGTCCAGCAGCGGCGTGCCTTCAACGATGCCAACCGAGATGGCGGCCACATGGCCCTTGATCGGATTGGCAGTCAGCGCGCCCGCGGCCAGCAGCTTGTTGACCGCGTCCTGCGCGGCCACGAACGCGCCCGTAATGGCCGCCGTGCGTGTGCCGCCATCGGCCTGCAGCACATCGCAATCGAGGTGGATGGTGCGCTCGCCAAGCGCCTTCAGATCGAAAACCGCGCGCATTGAGCGGCCGATCAGGCGCTGGATCTCCTGGGTGCGCCCGGTCTGCTTGCCCTTGGCCGCTTCGCGGCTGCTGCGCGTGTGGGTGGCACGCGGCAGCATGCCATATTCGGCCGTGACCCAGCCTTCGCCGCTGCCCTTCTTGTGCGGCGGCACCTTTTCTTCAACCGAGGCGGTGCACAGCACGCGCGTCTGGCCGAACTCGATGAGCACCGAGCCTTCGGCATGGATCGTGAAACCGCGCGTGATGCGGACGGGGCGGAGTTGATCGGCAGCGCGGCCGCCGCTTCGGGTGAATGCAGTCATGGTGATGTGGGTCATGGGATAAAAAGGACGACGGCACGCGGCAACCGGGCTGCCGACGGCGGATGACGCATGGATTTCAGTGAGCCGGCCACGCGCAGTGACCCGGCGGGATGCCTATAACCTCTTTGCGGCGGAGCGGCGGATCGCCTCGTTGATCTCGGCGATGGAACGCTCGATGGCGTCTTCGTCCAGATCGTCGAGTTCGCTGTCCGAAGGCATGCCGGCCTGGATGGTGGATGCAAAAACGCCGTCGCTGATGCTGTCGGTGGAAATGCCCGCATCCCGGCCCGGCGTGTCGTGCGTCTCCCATTCGAGCGCGATCAGCGTCACGTTGTCGCTGTGGGTACCGCCGGCGCGCAGCGCCATTTCGGCCAGGTCGGGCGCCGCATCGGACACCGGCTTTCCGGACGAGAGCGTGTGCACGATCACCGCGTCGTCGAGCACGCCCCAGACACCGTCCGAGCACAGCATGATCCGGTCGCCGCGCTGGAGCTGAAGCGGCGCCGAGACGTCGAACAGGGGCGCAGTGGGCGAACCGAGGCAGGTCAGCAGAAGGTTGCGGTTGACGGGTTCCGGCCCGGCATTGAGACGCGGCCGCTCGGCGTGCGAGTGATCGCGCGTGCGGGTCAGCAGTACACCGTCGCGCACGACGTAGAGGCGCGAGTCACCGCAATGGAGCCACTGGGCGGTGGTGCCTTGCAGCACGGCTGCCACCACCGTGGTGCGTGGCGTGTCGAGCATCGCCTTGTTGCCGGCGTAACGCATGATCTGCTGGTGCGCCGACATCGCGGCGGAGGTCAGGAAGGCCTTCACATCCTTCACGACCGGCCGCGCTTCGCGCTGATAGAGCGCCGCGATGGTCTGCAACGCCAGTTGGGCAGCGACTTCGCCTTCCGGGTGGCCGCCCATGCCGTCGGCCAGCACGAACAGGCCAGACTCCCGCGTGTAGCAATAGCCCATGCGGTCTTCGTTCTTGAGACGGCCGCCCTTGCGGCTCACCTGGAAAATGGAGAACTTCATGCAGGTCGCGTGGTGGGCGCCGCCGCCTTGGGCAGGCCCTTCTTGTCGAAGGAGCGCATGTTGTCGATGGAAAGGCGCACTTTTTCGCCTACGGTGAGCTTGGTGTAACGGCGCTCGCCTTCGCGGCTGAGCTCGCGCTGCAGTGCGAACACGGACTGCGGCCGGGACAGCGGATCGAGCGACATGCACCACTCGACCACTTCGATCATGTTGTCGGAGTACACGCCGCGCAGCCGCGAGAGCGACAGGCCAAGGCGGTCTTTTTCGATGCGCTGGGGCGCGTCGTTGGGCGGGTAGCCCTGCATGCAGGCATAGATGCAGGCGCCGATGGCGTAGATGTCGGTCCACGGACCCATCGACGAATCGCGACGGTACATCTCGGGGGCTGCAAAGCCGGGCGTGTACATCGGCCGGATGAAGTTGCCCTCTTTCGAGAGCACTTCGCGGGCGGCGCCGAAATCGATCATCACGGCGCGGTCGTCGTCGGTCACGAAGATGTTGGCGGGCTTGATGTCCAGGTGCAGCATCTTGTGCTGATGCACGATGCGCAACCCGCGCAGGATCTCGTCAAACAGCGACCGGATGGTCGACTCCCTGAATACTTTCTGCTTCTTCAGGTCGCGCGCGGTCACGATGAAATCCTGCAGGGTCGCACCCTCCAGGTAGTTCATCACCATGTAGACGGTCTCGTTCTCACGGAAGAAGTTGAGCACGCTCACCACCGAGGCATGGGAGATCTGCGCCAACGAGCGCCCTTCTTCGAAGAAGCTCTTGAGCCCCAGCCGGTACAGCGAGAGCTTTTCGGCCGGCACCTGGGGCGCCAGTTCGCCGACCCCGCGGGTGGCGAGCGACGATGGCAGGTACTCCTTGATGGCCACCTGCTGCCCACTCTGGTCGACCGCGAGATACACCACCCCGAAACCGCCGGCAGAAAGACGGCGGACCACGCGATAGCCACCGATGACGGTGTCAGGCAGCAAGGGCGAGGGTTTGACCTTTGACATAATCCGGGAGTTTCGCCCGAAGGCGATGGTGCTGGCAATGCGAACGCCGTGCCGGGCCCTCGGTGTACGCGAACAAAATCACAGCGAGGCTCAATGCCAGTTTACAGCATGACCGGCTATGCCAGCGGCCAGAACGGCGCCCCTGGCAGCCACTCCGAAGCCGATGCGCGTCCCTTTTCGGGCGGCCGACTCGGGATCGAAATCCGCTCGGTGAACAGCCGCTTTCTCGACCTCACGTTCAAGCTGCCAGAGGAACTGCGGCAGCACGAAACGGCACTGCGTGAACTCCTCATTGGCCGCCTCAAGCGCGGCAAGGTCGAAGTGCGTGCTTCCATCGAAAACACGGCGCACGCCGGCGTGGTCGAACCCTCAACCCGGTTGCTGCAGCGGCTCAACGGCGTGCAGGATGGCATCCGGGCCTGGCTGCCGGGCGCGCGCGAGTTGAGCGTGGCCGATGTCATCCGGCTGGCCAGCGGCGAAGGCGCGACCCGCGGCGATTGGGGACCGGAACTGGCGGCGGTGACAAGCAAGGCACTCGACGCGTTGGTTTCGGCGCGCCAGCGCGAGGGCGAGCGGCTGGCCAAGATGCTGCTGAGCCATTTGTCGCAACTGCGCGCGTTGGTCGATCAGGCCGGCCCGTTGGTCCCGCAACTGGTCGAACAGCAGCGTGCGCGCTTTCTCGAGCGTTGGCAGGACGCCATGGGCCTGACCGGCGGCACCTTGCCCGAGGCCGCGCAGGACCGCGCGTTGACGGAAGCCACCGCATTCGCCATCCGCATCGATGTGGCCGAAGAGCTGACCCGGCTCCAGTCGCACCTCGACGAGATCGAGCGCCTGCTCAAGAAGGGCGGCGAGGTCGGCAAGCGCCTGGACTTCCTGATTCAGGAACTGCACCGGGAGGCGAACACGCTCGGCTCGAAGTCGGCCGCGCTGGAACTCACCCGGATCGGCGTGGACATGAAAGTGCTGGTCGAGCAGATGCGCGAGCAGGTGCAGAACATCGAGTGAGCGAACGCATGGACTACCCTGGCAATATTTTCGTGGTGGCCGCCCCCAGCGGGGCCGGCAAGTCAAGCCTGGTGAAGGCGCTGATGGAGCTGGATTCGGCGGTGCAGCCGTCGGTGTCGCACACCACGCGGCCGCCGCGGGGCCAGGAAAAGCATGGCCGCGAGTACTTCTTTGCCTCCCATTCCGAGTTCGACGCGATGGTGGCCTCCGACGCCTTCGTGGAATGGGCACATGTGCACGGGCAGCGGTACGGCACCTCCAAGAGGGCGATCGAGGAGCGGGTCGCGCAGGGTGCGGACGTGATCCTTGAGATCGACTTTCAAGGCGCGATCCAGATCCGCAAGACCTTCGCCAATGCGGTAATGATCTTCATCCTGCCCCCCAGCTGGGAGGAGCTGCGCTCTCGACTGGAGCGGCGCGGCGAAGACAGCGCCGCGGTCATCGAGCTGCGGCTGAAGAACGCGGCCGAAGAGATGGCCCGCACGGGCGAATTCGACTTCGTTATAATCAACGAGTTATTTGAGCGCGCGCTTTTCGACCTGAAAGCCATCGTCCACGCCCAGCGGCTGCGGTATTCCGCCCAGCGCCGCGCACGTGCCGACACCTTTGCCGCCCTCAACATTCCCTGATTTCCCGCTTACCGACCGAAAGATCCTCATGGCCCGCATCACCGTCGAAGATTGTCTGCAACAGATCCCCAACCGATTCCAGCTTGTGCTCGCCGCCACGTACCGTGCGCGCATGCTGAGCCAGGGTCATGCGCCGAAGATCGAGAGCAAGAACAAGCCTTGCGTGACGGCGCTGCGCGAAATCGCCGAGGGCAAGGTGGGCATTGAAATGCTCAAGAAGGTCCCAGGCTGAGCCAACGCTTACCCTGACAAAAAAGCACCGCGCCGCGGTGCTTTTTCATGGGCGATCACGTCTGCCAGGTGGTCACGCTAAAGTGCAAGCATGAGCGCGGTCGTCAAACCCCATTTCGCAGGCCCTTCAGGCGCGGCCAAGCCAAGCCCGGCCGCGCTGAATGCGGCTGCGGCCAGCTTCGCCGCGCTCACCGCGCGCCTCGACTACTTGAGCCCGGAAGACACGGAACTGGTCCGCCGGGCGTACCGCTTTGCCGATGAAGCGCACCTGGGCCAGCTGCGCAACAGCGGCGAGCCGTACATCACGCACCCCATCGCCGTTGCCGCCCAATGTGCGGAATGGAAGCTCGATGCGCAGGCCCTGATGGCCGCGCTGCTGCACGACGCCATCGAGGACTGCGGCGTCACCAAACCGGAACTGATCGAGCGCTTTGGCGCCGCGGTGGCGGAACTGGTCGACGGTCTCACCAAGCTCGACAAGCTGCAGTTCAATACGCGGGAAGAAAATCAGGCCGAGTCCTTCCGCAAGATGCTGTTGGCCATGGCGCGCGACGTGCGGGTCATTCTGGTCAAGCTGGCCGATCGAACGCACAACATGCGCACGCTGGACGATGCGCCGCGGGAGAAATGGGCGCGTATTGCGGGTGAAACGCTCGAGATCTACGCACCGATCGCCCACCGCTTGGGTTTGAACCAGACCTACCGCGAGCTGCAGGAACTGTCGTTTCGTCACCTTCGGCCTTGGCGGCATGCCATCCTGGCCAAAGCGGTGGCGAAGGCACGCGGCCGACGGCGCGACCTGATCCAGAAGGTTCAGCGCGAAGTCGAAGCCGCCTTTGCCAGCGCCGGCATCCCGGTGCGCATTGCGGGGCGCGAGAAGACGCTCTACTCCATCCACAGCAAGATGGAAGACAAGCACCTGAGCTTTGCCCAGGTCACCGACATCTACGGCTTCCGCCTTATCGTGTCGAATGTGATTTCCTGCTACACAGGGCTGGGCATCCTGCATCAGATGTACAAGCCCTTGCCGGGCAAGTTCAAGGACCACATTGCGATCGCGAAGGTCAACGGTTACCAGTCGCTGCACACCACGTTGGTCGGGCCCGCCGGCGTGAATGTCGAGTTCCAGCTGCGCACCGAGGCGATGCACGTGGTGGCCGAATCCGGGGTGGCCGCGCATTGGCTCTACAAAGCCGCCGAGCCGAACGCGGCGGGCAACGACCGTCTCGGCACCAAGTGGCTGCAGTCGCTGCTCGACATCCAGGACGAAACCCGAGATGCCGCCGAGTTCTGGGATCACGTCAAGGTCGACCTGTTTCCCGACGCCGTCTACGTGTTCACGCCCAAGAGCCAGATCATGGCGCTGCCACGCGGCGCGACCGTGGTCGACTTCGCGTATGCCATCCACAGCAACATCGGCGACCACACCTCTGCCGCGCGCATCAATGGCGACCAGGTGCCGCTGCGCACCGAGTTGAAAAACGGCGACGTGGTGGAAGTGATCACGGCGCCGGTCTCGACGCCCAATCCCGCCTGGCTTGGCTTTGTGCGCACGGGCCGCGCGCGCTCGAAGATCCGCCACTACCTCAAGACGCTCGCGCATGCCGAATCCGAAGGCCTGGGCGAAAAGCTGCTGGCGCAGGCGCTGCGCGCGGAGGGACTGAGCAAGTTGCCAGCCAACGATGCCGAGCAACAGCCCCTGTGGGACAAATTGCTCCGCTTCACAGGCAACCGCACCCGCGCCGAACTGCTGACCGACATCGGACTGGGCAAACGCATCGCCAGCATCGTGGCCAAGCGCCTGATGACGCTGATGGCCGAACTGGGCGAGAAACCGGATGCGCTCCTCCTGAGCCGCGAGCGCTTCACGGCCCACGAAAGCGTGTCGCAGGGCGCAGTCACGCTCGACGGCAGCGAGAACTCGTCGGTGCGTTTTGCGCTGTGTTGCCGACCGATTCCGGGCGATCCGATCGTGGGCTACCTCGGCCACGGCGAGGGCCTGGTCGTTCACACCGAAGACTGCGGTGTGGGCCAGCGCTTGCGTCACAAGGACAGCGAGCGCTTCTTCGCCGTCGAATGGGCCGATGAACCGGTCCGCCCTTTCGAGACGGGCATCGTGATTACGGTGCGCAACGACAAGGGCGTGCTGGCGCGGGTGGCGGCCGCGCTTTCGGGCGCCGAGGCCGACATCACGCATTTGGAGATGGCTGACGAGACGCCGCTGGATTCGAGCGACTTGCGCTTCGTTGTCGCGGTGCGCGACCGGCAGCACCTCGATGTCGTTTTGCGGGCCGCAAGACGCACGTCGTCCGTTCTGGCCGCAGCGCGCACCGTCCCGTCGCCCTGAGCAGTCAACGCGCGTCGGGCGCGGCCAGTGCCACCGGATAGGAGACCGAAAGCACTTCGATCTCACGCGCGCCGCCCGGCGCCAGCAACTTCACGACATCGCCCTCGCGGGCCTTGAGCAACGCCCGAGCGACGGGCGAGATCCAGCTGACCTCTGCCTCGGCACTGTTCGCCTCGTCGATGCCCAGAATGGTCACCACACGCTCCTCGCCGGCTTCGTCCGCATAGCGCACCGTGGCGCCGAAATAAATCTGGTCGCTGCCGTGGTGCACCGAAGGGTCGGTGACTTCGGCGATCTCGAGGCGCTTGGTCAGGAAGCGGATGCGCCGGTCGATCTCGCGCAAGCGCTTCTTGCCGTACAGGTAGTCGCCGTTCTCCGAGCGGTCGCCGTTCTTGGCCGCCCAATGCACCGTTTCAACGATCTTGGGCCGCTCGACATCCATCAGTTCAAGCAACTCATCCCGCAATCGCGCGTAACCCGTCGGCGTGATGTAGTTCTTGCCTCCCGCGGGCAGCGGCTGGGCGACCTCGGGTGTGCCGTCATCGTCGGCGTCCGCATCAGACTCTTTGGTGAAAGCCTTGTTCATGGGAATGGCTCCAAAAATGGAAAAAGCCCGCAACTTGCGTTGCGGGCTTTCCTGATGATGGTGCGGCTGGCAGGAATTGAACCCACGACCCCTTGGTTCGTAGCCAAGTACTCTATCCAACTGAGCTACAGCCGCACAGCTTGCGATCATAGCATGCAAATCGCAGTCGATTGCAATAACGCCCCGATGCGGTGGTAGGCCGTGATGGGCTTGAACCATCGACCAACGGATTATGAGTCAGATAACCGTTTGTCCAGCAAAGTCCATCGTGTCACGATCCAGCTAATTGTCTCCGGATACAGTTAATAAAACTGGCGCCTTTTTGTCCGTATGTGTACATTCCGGTCCACTCAAATCCGCAACTGGATCGTGACATGGATCGTGACAAGATTTCTGCAGCCAAGAAGACGCCGAAGGTGCTGCGCAGCGCGACGAAGCCGCTGACCACCACCGCCATCGGCGCGCTCAAGCCGGGCAAGATGTTGGCCGACGGGGCGATCCGTCCCGGCTCAGGCAGCTTGAAAATTCGGAAGCGGCAGACCGCGGGTGGGGTCGTCGCCGAATGGCTCTTCGAGTGGCACCGCGACGGCAAAACCGTTCGTCATTCCATCGGTCGCTACAGCGCGTCAGAGGTCGCCGGATGCCTCACGTTGGCGCAAGCGCGGGCTCAGGCGGCCGACCTGCAGGCCACCGTTCGTGCGGGGGAAAGCCCGGTCCACAAGCGCGACATCGAGCGCGAAGCCGCAAGAGTGCGCCAGTCTGAGGCGGTGCACGTGATGCGGGAGGCCAGCGAGCGCACCCTTTCCGCGCTGCTGGCGACATACATCGGCCGCCTTCGATCGAAGGGCAAGGAAAACAGCGCGTACGACGCAGAGAACATTTTCTCGAACCACGTCGAGAAGGCGTTCCCCAACCTCGCCGCGCTCCCGGCTGCGCAGATCACGCCGGAACATATTTCGCGCATGCTGGCCCGCCTTGTCGGCCCGGACGTGCAGTCCAAGAAAGGGCGCACGGCCTTGAAGCTGCGCAGCTATATGGCGGCGGCGTTCAAGTCGGCGCTCGGCGCCAGCACCAATCCGATGGCTCAGACCGGCGCGGCCAGCTTTGGCCTGACTGGGAATCCCGCGGCGTCGATTTCGATCACCGAGATGGCGGAGGTCTTCAACAAGACCGGCGAGCGCACTTTGAACGAAGACGAGTTGCGGCACTATCTCGCGCACCTCGCGGCGTGGCCGGCGGTGCTGCCGCGCCTTGCCCTGCAACTTCAGCTCGTGGCCGGCGGCCAGCGCATGCAACAACTGTTGCGACTCACGCATGGCGACGTGTCGGAGCACACGATCACCCTGCGCGATCCGAAGGGCAAGCGGAGCGTCGCACGCCTGCACGTGCTGCCCATCGTGCCCGAGATTGCCTCGATCATCGACGCGCTGCGGGCGATCAACCCCGTGGTGAACAACGACAGAACCGCCCTGCTCTTCGCGAGCCGCGGCGCCGTCATCGCCCCCGAGACGCTTTCCGTCGTTGTGCAGAACATCTGTACGGCCATGATGGTGTCGACGGGCGCCGATGGCGCGCCGCAGGCTGCGACACCGTTTCGGGGTGGCGACATACGGCGCACCGTTGAAACCATGCTGTCCGGCAAGCTGCACGTGTCGAAAGATGTTCGCGCCCAGCTCCTGAGTCACGGCCTGACCGGCGTGCAAGACGTTGTTTACGACAAGGATTTGCACCTCGCCGCAAAGTCTGCCGCCCTCCGCGCGTGGAACGACTACATCGCCGACGTGTGCATCGGCACTCCGACCACTGGGAACGTCACGCCGATCCGTCGGGCGGCCTGAACATCGCGAAGTCCCGGCGCGCTACTTCCGGGGCAACCAGAACGACGAGGAAAACATGCACGCATCTATCAACACGAACGACACCATCGCGGCCGCGGTCGAGGGCCTGATGATCAACGCCTACCTGATCGACGCCGAAGCGGCCGCAACCGCATGCCCGACCACCGTCGACCTGCTGGCCGCAAACCGCGCGCAGCTGCTCGCGACGGCGCGCGGGCTTGAAGCGCGGCTCGACGACGGCGGCGCCTTCAATGCACAGCTGTGGGAGACCTCGGCCCTGCGCGAATACGTCGAGCGCGAGCTCCTGCGAGGTGTCTGATGAATTTGACGATTGATCCTGCACAACGCGCAGCCCTGAAGCAGGGGCGCGTGCTGGACAGCATGGTGGCTGGCCGTGAAGTCAACGAACGGCAGCTGATTGAGGTTCTGGCGGAACTTGTTTTGACGAACACTGAGGTCGACCCGCGGTTTCAATCGGCTGTGAACGCGGTAATTGCGAAGGCATCGATTCGCGAACGACTGCCGTCGCGGAAGAAGGGCGCGAAGATTGGCGAAGGACATGCAAGCCATCAGCCCGATGCAGTGGCGGCACGGTTCTACAACCTGTTGGATGGTGGCTTGACCTCAGGTGCGGCAATCAGGGAGACCGCCGACAAAGTTGGGCTGTCGGTGCGCGCCGTCGAGCGCTTGGTAAAAGAAGGCCGACAGTGGTATTCCGCCGAACGCGAAGGACGTGAACAGCAACGCCGGTCGAATCGCATCCTGCACGGCGTCGAAGAGCTGCTGCCGGTGTGCGAACCACCCGAGTTAGAGGATTTTCCACTGGGGCTTGCAGGGCTCGAAAAAGAAAAGGCCCTGCGCATTTTGAGCGACTCCATCCACGCGGCATTTCGCTCGGATTGAAGTTGGCGCATTAGGCGCCGGCGCGAATACTGGCGCCTTTTCTTGTCGGTGACATGAGCTGCGGCGATGACGACCATTGCCCTCATGACCTCTTCATCCGCTGAAATCCACAAGCCGCCGCCGCAGATCGATCCGCTGCTCGACGCCCCCGATGTCCTCGATGCAACGAAGACGAAAAAATCCAAGCTTTACGCTGATATCCAAGCCGGTCTCTACACGCGCCCCGTGAAGATCGGGCCGCGCGCCAGCCGCTGGCCGCGTAGCGAGGTCGCCGCACTGAACGCTGCGCGGATCGCTGGCAAAAGCAACGACGAAATCCGCGCGCTCGTGCTGCAGCTCATGGCTGCCCGTGCCGCCCTCGCGTAAGGGGGCAGCCGTGTTGACTTGGAACGAACGCGACCACGCGCAAAAGAAAACCGCCGGGCCGATGGAAGCGGCGCCGGCGGCGAAAGCTCCTCTCGGAGCACCCTGTGAACAAACCAATGATCACGCCGATGCCTCGCCGGCAGAGGGCCGCTTTTTCGCCTGTCGTCACGCGCTCACCGGGCCAGCGCTAGACGACTCGAAGGCCATGAGCACCGCCGCCGCGAAGCTTGCGCGCGCCGGCTACGAACTTCACCTCGTTCGCAAGCAAGGCCGCGATCAGTTCGACGTGCGGCGCTTGAACGAGAGCTTCATCGTGAGCACCCGCCATGACCTCGACGGTCTCATTCGCCGTCTCGGGGGCGCCAATGCGTGACTACGCCATCGTGCCCACGAAGTTCTGGATCACGCCGCTTGCCAAGGCGTTGCGCGGAAACACGGCCGCTCAAGTCGTCGCTCTGTATCTCAAGACCGGCCCGCACGCCAACATGATCGGGCTGTATCACTGCCCCGTTGCGTACATCGCGCAGGACACTGGCATCCCCATCGAAGGGGCTTCAAAGGCCCTTGCAAGCCTCTCCGAAGCGGACTACTGCACCTTCGATGAATCGAGCGACGTTGTGTTCGTGCACGACATGGCGCCCGAGCAGATCGGCGCGACGTTGGCTCAAGCCGACAAGCGCACCAAGGCCGTGCTTCGCGAATGGCTGTCGGTCCCGTCCGACCGCCTGCGACGGGCTTTTCACCTGCGCTATGCCGCACCTTTTCACCTGCCGCCGATGCCCGATGGTGCAGAACTTGGCGGAGTGGCTTTGATGCCGCTTGCAAGCCGCATCGAAGGGCCTTCTGAGCCCCATCGAAGCCAAGAACAAGAGCAGGAACAAGAACACGATCATTCCGTACTTCGTACGGCGCTCGCTGAGCGCGTCGAGGCACCAGCGGATTCGCGCACGGGTGCAGAGGCAGCGGCCACCCACGTCCTAGAGCAGGTGGCCGTTATGGATCGCAAAGACGGCGACCCGCTGCGCGACGAGGACGAAAAGCTGCTGTGGAGCGCTGGCCGCTTCATCCTCGCTGACGCCGGCATCAAGGCCGACGCCGCCGGCCGCTTTCTCGGCAAGTTGGTCAAGGACTGCGGCAATGACCGCGTGCTGGTGTTCGACGCCATGCGCGCCGCCTGCCTCGAACGCCCCGTCGATCCCCGCGGCTGGATCACGGCCACGTGCCAGCGCATGCGCGGCGAACGGGCGCCGGAAAACAAACAGACCGCGCTTGAAAAACGCAACTTTGAAGCGGCTGATCGCTGGGCCGCAGGTCACGCCGCGAACAACCCACAGATGACGCCCGCAACACCTACAGAAAGCAACACATGAACACCGCGGAAATGCCCGACTTCGCACGCCTGCTCACCGGCGTGAACACCCTCTACCGCATCGACACCAGCGACTTCCAGCGCGAAGTGTTCTGGAATGCCCTGCGTCACTTCGACTTCGACCAAGTCAAGCGCGCCTTCAATGCGCATGTGGCTGACCCCGACCACGGTCAGTACCCGCCGAAGCTGGCCGACATGACCCGCATCCTGCACGGCACGCACGGCGACCGCGCTGCGATGGCGTGGGGCAAGGTGCACGACACCATGCGCCTTGTGGGCGCGTATCAGGACGTGGTGTTCGACGACCCGGCGATTCACGCGGCCATCGACGACGCCGGCGGCTGGCCGAAGCTGTGCCGCACGGAAGTGGCCGAGCTTGGCTATGTTCAGACCGCGTTCTGCAAGTCGCACCGTGCCTACACCGGCCGCGGCGTGTTCCCGTACCCGAGCCTCTGCCGCGGCGAGCGCTCGCCGGATTGGGAGTACGAGAAAAAGGGCTTGCCGATCCCGGCGCCCGTACTGATCGGCGACCCGCAACGCGCGGCGCAAGTCATGAACGGCGGCGAGGCCACGGCCAAGACCGCTATCAGCTTCCAGTCGGTGCACGCGCTGCTGCCGGGGGCACGTGCCCCCGGACTGCCGTCTGCGAACGACGGCCAGTTCACCCGCCGCGCGTCGGCGACCTGAAGCCACACCCCTTTTCAACCCATGCGCCCCGTGCGCGGATTTCACTTGAGGAGAAAAACCATGCTGACGTGGAACGAAAAAAACGAAGCAATCCAGCCGACCGAGGTCAACCCGATGGCGACCGATTGGAATGACTCCGGCAGCCTGAGCATGCACGTCGAACTGCGGAACGACGATGCCGTGCAGGCAGCTGCCGCTGCACTCCAAGCCCGTTTAGCGGACATCAACGCTCAGAGCGGAATCCAGCTCGCCGTAGCCGAAGCGGTCAAGCGTTTGAGCAAAAGCAAATTTTTCCCGACAGCCGAGCGTGTTCGCGAGGAGCTGGAGGACATGCTGGGAGAGGCGTGCATCTACGCCGAGAAAGTCTCGCACGCTGGACGCGTAGAGGATCGCGCGGCCGCATATCTCAAAACCCGGCGCAGCTGCATTGGCGGTCTCGTTGCTTCGCGCATCAGTGAGATTGACGTGTGCGCTCCGGATGCTCAATCTGACGAGGCCCAGGTCCTTGCGATTGAACGCCGCGCACTCACCAAGTGGCTGCAAGAGCCGTGGCGTCACCCGGTCGAGTTGGGCGACAACTCGAACTACTTCTTTCAGTTGTACGAAGACCCGGGATGCTTTGACCCGTCTTGCGAAGAGAGCGACGGCGCTGCGGCAGTTGTCGGTGCCGCGCCCGGGGCGGATTGATGCCACGCCGCCGCCTCATCCATAAACCGGGCTGCGGCCGGCCTACTGCTGTAGCGGTGGCCGCGCATGCCCTCTGCAACCTTAGCCATATGAACGCACAGACCGAACCAGAGCCGCAGACCGAGTCTGCTGCGCCCGCAACCGAAGTTGCATCGACAGACGTTTGGCGCGGGCTCGGCTCCATGCCAGCACCAGTTGCTCCCGCCGAAGATCAGCACGTGCCGCCAGAGCTTGCTCCGGTCCTCGCAGGCGGTGTGCTTGAAGAAGCCATCGCCGCTGGCGAGGCCGCCAAGGCCCGCACCAGTGCGCTGCCCCGGTCGCAGCAGGATAAGCAGAAAGCGGCCGACGAGGTCGTGCGACGCAAAGTCGAAATCCGAGGTCGCTCGATGCGGCTCGCGAATCTGATCGCGGCACGCCGTCTGGCCGGCTTCGATCAGGAAGAAGCAGCTTGTCGGGCCGGCTATGCGAACAGCACACCGTTGTGCTTGTTGGAATCTGGTGCACGCGAACTGCGCCTCGACCATGTTGTGAAGTTCTCGGAGGTGTATGGCGTGAGCACCGACTTCCTGCTCGGCCGCGCGTCCAGCGAGTCAGAAATCGAAGTTCGCACGTCCGTGGCCGGCCGGGTGCTCGACGGCATCAAGACCGTCGCAGACGCCCTCATGCAGCACGTCGAGGCCAGCGACAAGTTCACCGGTGGGTCAGCTTTGCCGCGCTACCGCGCACTGCTGGAGCACGCCCGCTCCGTCATGTCGGCAGCTCGCCGCGTGGACGGGCCAGCGCTGCACTCCATCGTCGGAGGCGGAACACTGGCCTTCGCGATCGAGCAACTGGAAGAGGCTCTCGTGGAAGGCGCCCGAGCCGTTGCCGGACACGAAGGCGAGCTGCAGCACCTGCGCGAATTGCTCTGCGCGCCGGCCGCGAACGACGGGCAACAACTGGAAAAAAACGGGTAGGCCCGCACGCCGCACGTCACCGACAGTTGCTGCATGTCTCTCCAAAGCACTTCGCGCACCGTCGCACCCGAACCGCTGGTCGATGAAGCCGACGCCGCCCCGGTGGCTGGCTTCACGGCCCGCAGCTTGAAGAAGGCGCGTTTGCGCGGCCTCGACCATCCGCCGTACATCCGCATTGGGAGCCGCTTGAAGTACCAGCTGAGCGCGGTTGTCGCGTGGCGTGAAGCCCGTGCCGTCCGCGCCCCGAATACGAACAGCCGCCTTGCAACCCTCCAACACCCTTTCTTCATGAACAACGAAATCCTCTTCAATCCCCTGACCGCGAGCCAAGCTCTGTCTGACGCCGCCCAGCACGTGGTTATCGACACCGACGGCGACGTGATCCGCGCGGCCCGCGCCGTCGTGGCCGCCCGCGAGACGCTGAATGCGAAGCTCAGCGCCCGCATCGCGATCACCCGCGCTGTCCAGAAGGTCGTGGCATCTGGTGCCGCCCCGACGACCGCGGCCGTCGTTGCCGCGCTGAACGACCAGACCCACGCAGTCGCGGAAATGTTCGAGATGGCAACTGCCGCTCACGAAGAGTCCTACGACGCCCGGCAGCTGTACCGCGAGCAGGTTCTGAAGCCAATCCACGCGGCTGTTTGCACCGCGCTGGCAGACCTGCGCGCGCAGCACGCCGACGCCGCGCGCGAACGCGAGACCGGCGTTTCGACGAAGGGCGGCGCCGGCGTAGCTGAATTGGGTCTGGCCGCATCAGGTGTAGACGTAGCCGCCCTCAAAGCGGCCGGCGTGGCATTTCCCGCCGCGCCGGATGCCGACGCCTCGGCGGTGAAGACGCGTGCAAATCTGAAGATTCACAAGATCGTCCCCGTGATCGCCGATCTGGAGAAATTGCTGAAGGTTGCAGTGCTCGACCTCGACGCCATCACCGTGGAGCACCCGGCCATCGCCGATGCGATTGCACAGGTGCGTGCAGCCCTCGGCCAGCCCCTCGCACAGGTGGCTTGATGCCGGCCCCGACCCCGAAGCAGCACGACCCGTCCGGACGCAAACCGCGCGGCTCGAAGCCGGGCGTTGCGCGTGGCCCATACAAGGACCGTCGGAACGAACCCGAACCCATGTCGACCGGGATGCCCGACGGCTGGATGGCGGTGGACAAGTACGACACCGTGGAAATCACCTCGAAGGTCTGCCGTCGGTGCCACTGTGAGATGGAGCTGATGCACTTCAGCCCGCATGCGACCGGGCGCGGTGGTGTGAAGTCAACGTGTAAGGCGTGCTGCGCAGAGGCAGCAGCCGACTACGCCAGCACCCCTCGGGGGCGGGCTGCCAGAGCGCGCGCCAATGCCAAGTTCGTCGCCGCGCAGAAGGCCCAAGAGGCCGCGGATGCGGCCTACAAGCAGAAGATCGAACAGATCAAGCAGACACCGGCCGGGCGTGCGATGTTGGCCCGTTATGGGGTACTGGAAGCGAGCCCGTCATGCTAAGTCTGGCTAAGGTTTTTTGCGGGCCAATGAACCCGGCTATCTCGACGAGCTTCCAGCCCGCCGTGTTAAGTCTTGCCAAGTTTTTTGGCGGGGCTATGAAACCGGCTATCTCGATGGGCATCACGCGGGGGCCGAAGTCATGACCGCGCCCCGTATCGGCAACGCACAGTCGGCAATCAACAAGCTGCGCCAGCAGGAGCTGGACAGCCGCCGGCAGGCGACGACGATCCTGCAGCCGAGCGAAGTGTCGGGTGGCCTGAGCCCGGCGCGCATGCTCACGACCACGCTGGGCGGCACGGCCCGGCCGATTACGCCGAAAGACCTCGCGCAGTGGCGTCTCGCGGTCCAGAAACTTGGTGCGAAAGCGCAGCAGGGTTTGAGCGCGCGAGAGGCGCTGTCCCTGTCGACCGCTGCATCGGTCGAACGTGCGAAGAAGGAAATCAGTTTCTCGTTGCCCGTGCGCCTGCAGGCCGGCAAGCTGCACTTGGTGACCGACAGCGGCCCGCAGTCGAAGGTCACGCGCCACCATGTCCATCTTGAGTTTGCGCAGTACAGCGCGGCCCTCGCACGGCCCGGCACGCCCGCGCAGGCGGCGCAGTGGCTCTGCAAAGAGTCGCCGCTGAAGTTCGAGTGCGACTGCGGGCACTTCCGGTACTTCCTGCGGTACGTCGCGAGCGCGGGCGGCTGGGTCGCGGGCCGTTATGAGGGGGGGCTGCCCAAGCTAACGAACCCGACATTGGACGGCGCGGCGTGCAAGCACCTGATCCGCGTCTTGACCGACCTGCAGTCGAGCGTGGGCCTGCGCCAGCGCATCGCGAAGATGGTGGAAGCCGACCGTGAGCTGATCAACCGCCCCGGCCGGGCCAAACCCCGCGCGATCCTTGTTGCTCAGGCAGAGGCCGAACGGATGCTGCCGAAGCACTCGCGCCGCATCGTGGTCCCGTCAAACGCACCGCGCCACGCCACGCTGGTCCCAAAGGTCGCCAGCGCCGACGTGCGCGCCGCCATGGCCGCATTCCGTGGCAAGACGGACGCCAACAGCATCGCCGTCATGCGCGCCCTGCAAGCACTCGCGGCACACACCGGTGGAGGTGGCGCTGCATGAACGAAGGGCACGTTTCCCGGCTCCTCGACGCGGCCGCCCGCGCGGTCTCGCTCTCTGCGATGGCGCGCATGCGCCGCAACCCTCATTCACTACCGCCCATGCACGGGCAGAACCAAATGAACGAACTCAATTCCCTCATGTCCGACCCGGTGCCGACGCCGGAAGCCGAGACCCTCGCCGGCGAAATCCTCGCGCGCATCGCGCTCGACGCCAACGGCCAGCCGTTCGCCGACGAACCGAGCGCCTGGACCGATGCCGACGAAGCCGAGCCCCAAGTGGTAAGTCTGGGTTCAGTGCGTTTTGCGGTGGTCGACCCCGACGCCCGCACCCTTGCGCAGCAGCTCGGCGCGGTCGATCCCGACTACCCCGATGCGGCCGCTATGGTGGTGCAGGCCGAAGACCCGGACGCACTCACGACGGGCCGCTACGTCGCGGTCGAGACCGCGGCCGGCGTGTCAGTTGTTCTGCGCGTTTTCATCGCAGCGGCAGACCTGAACGACCCGACCGCGCCTGACTTTGGTCCGACTGCTCACCGCGATCCAGCGCTGGATGTAATCCGCCTGCACCCCGGCCGTGCGCTGCTGGTGCAGGTCTTCGCGGAGGAATGACCCCATGTCGATAGCCAACACGCGGGACAACCTGAAGCGCGCAGCCGCATTCAGCGCGGCGCGCGAACGCTTTGAGCAGGTCGTGCTCGGGCGTGCACCCCGAGCGCCGGCTGTTCCGACGCGACATTTCATCGCCGCCGACGGCACGGTCGCCGGCTATCAGCGACTGATTCGCAAGAAGTAGAGGCACCCATGGCAAACGGTTTCAAAGCAGACGCACAAGGCTTCCTTGTTGGCGAGCTGCTCGACAATTCCCGCGACCTGTTGCGGGCGCAGGAACAAGGGCTTGCGCTCTGGCGCGATATTCGCACGGAAGTGGCGAACCTGTCCCGCGCGCTGGGCGGGCACCCGCCCAGCACCCCGCGCAAGCGTTCACACGGACTGGCGGCCGCGGCGTTCGTGGGCGGCGCAGTCGCCACCCCTGCGGGCCGCCGCGGCATCGGCAGCGCTCCGACCATCGTCTCTTCGCCCGTGGGCCGGCAAGGGCCGCGCAGCACGGGTGCGGTGGCCGTGCCAGCGCGCGGCGGCAATGGCCGTTTTGTGGCCGGCAGCGGCGGTCCCCGTGATGACGCACCCGGTGGCCGCAGCTTCGGCATGGCGACGGAGCGCCTGAACCGCGCGGCCGGTGCGCTGGCTGGTGTCGCCGGCAGCATGGAATCGATTGATGCGACCATGGCCGCGGCCAAGGAAGTGACCAGCGCCGTCGCGCCGCTCGGGCGCGGGCTCAGTGGCTTGTTCGGCCGCAATGCCGAGCGCAAGAAAGAGCGCTGGTACGGCCGCTTCTTGACCGCTCTGAAGGCGAAGCCCAAGACCGAAGCGGTCGTCGGTGGTGGCCGTGGCGGTGGGCTGCTGTCTGGCGTCGGCCAAGGTGTCGGAGCTGCCGCCGGCGGCCGACTCGCTGGGATGCTGGGCAAGGGCGGCAAGTTGCTGCGGCGCCTGCCGGTGCTGGGCGCCCTCATGGCCGGCGGCGGCGCGCTCGCGTCGATGTTCGGCGGCGGCTCGCGCGAGGAGAAGTACGGCGGCGTGGGCGAAGCGGGCGGAATGCTGGCCGGTGGCCTTGCCGGGGCCAAGGGCGGCGCGATGCTGGGCGCGTTCCTCGGGCCGGTGGGTGTGGCCGTCGGCGGCCTGATTGGTGGCGTAGGTGGCGCTCTGTTCGGGGAGGTGGTCGGGAAGAAGGTCGGCGAATGGACGATGAGTCTGGTCGACGCCGACATCCCCGGAAAGATCGTCGCCGGCTGGAACGTGACCTCGGCCGCTATTGGTGGCGCATGGGACTCGCTGGCCGCCGACGCGCGCATGGCATGGACCGGAATCACGGACGTGGCCGGGGCGTGGTGGCAGGAGACGAAAAGCGCCGTCGGCACCCTCATGGACACGATTGGCAACGCAGCCACCGCGGCGAACGACTGGATCAAGCAGAAGACCGGCATCGACGTGAAGCAAGCCGCCTCGGACGGCTGGAGCGCGACGAAGGCCGGCGCCGGGCGGGCGTGGGACGGGGCGAAGGGCATGGCCTCTGACGCGGCTGACGCAGCAGCAAAGGCTGCGGCTGCTGCCGTGCCCAACACGATCAAGCGCGCGGCCGCGGCCGGCGGCGCGGCGGCCACGCAGGCGAAGGCCGGCTACGACGAAGCCCGCGGCAAGGGCACCGATGCGCCCACGCCATCGAGCGGCGTGCAGCGCGTGGCGCGCTCTGCTGGTGGCGCTGTGGGCGGCGCAGTCAACGCGGGATCGAACGCGGCCATGCTGCTGCAGGCCGGGCGCGATGCCGGCATGGGCAACAAGGAGTTGGCGAACTTCATGGGCCAAAACGCGCACGAGTCCGGCAACTTGCGCGCCCTGAAAGAAAACACGAACTTCACGCCCGAGCAGTTGCTGAAGAACTTCAAGGGCCGCAACGGCGGAATCAACAACATCGAGGAGGCGCGCGCGGTGCACGCCGGCGGGCAGTCAGCCATCGGCGAGGCGATTTACGGCGGCGCGTGGGGCAAGAAGAACCTCGGCAACACCGAAGCCGGCGACGGCCTCAAGTTCAAGGGCCGCGGCTTCACGCAGATCACCGGGCGCGCCAACTACACGGCGGCCGGCAAAGACCTCGGGCTCGACCTTGTGAACAACCCGGCGCTGGCCGAAGACCCCGCCAACGCAGCGCGGATCAGCGCGTGGTACTGGAAGAAGCGAGTCGCCTCGCGCGGTGCGGGCGAGGATGTGACGAAGGCGACGAAGCTGGTGAACGGCGGCTACAACGGGCTGGCCGACCGCCAAGCCAAGGCTGCGGAATGGGGTCAACGTCTCGCCAGCGGTGCACTGGTGGCGACGACGAAGGCGCCGACCGTGCCCAGCGCGAACGTGCCATCGGCCAGCGCGTCGCAGATTCCGCCAACGCCCGAGGCGAACATCCCCGAGCGGCTGAACAACACGCCCGCGGCGCCGGTGCAGGTAAACGTGAAAGACCCGGCGAATCAGGACGTGCGAGACCGTCGCATCGCGCAGGTTGTGTCGGGTGGGATCAGCCCTTGACGCCGATGGTTTTGCGCATGAGGTTCGCGCGGTCGGTGGTCGCGTCGGCCTTGCAGGCGGTGGTGTTCGCGTAGTCGAGCGCCGCGGCACTGCCGGCCAGTGAGCCTGTCTCATCGGACGCGCAACCCTTTTCCACGCGCGCGCGCCATTCGGCTGTGTCTTCTTTGAGCAGGTCTTTCAGGTCAGGGCGGCGGCGGTTCGCTTCGTTGTTGGCGGCGGCCAGCTCGCGCTCGGCGCGCGCTAGCAGGCGGTCTGCTTCGGCCGGCGTGGGGATGCGCTCGGCGTGCGCCAATGCGGCGGCGAGCAGGATGGCAATGGCGATGAGGCTCTTCATTGTTAGCTGTGGCTGAGGATTGATCAGTAAGCTGCAGCGTCCGGCAGTTCGCCGGCGTACAGCTTGTGGTCGGCCGCGATCAGGCGGCGCGCGTCATCGGGCTTGACGGCCCAAAACGGGCCGGGGCGGGTGTCCTCTGGCATGCGCACGACGCACAGTGCGGGCATGCGCTCAGGGAGCCTTGCGGGCTCGGTCGGCGTCATTCATGCCGATGCAGTAGCCCTGCACCATGCCGGCCGTTTGCTGGTGGCGAAGCAGGAAGAAATTCACCGGCAGTCTGTCCTGCCGGTGTTCCTGCCGAAAATGCCCTGTGAAGATTTTTCGCACTGCAGCCGAATCTCGTTTTGTTGCCGCAGATGGTCCTTGATCAGGTTCTGTCGCTTCGCAAGTTGACGTTCTGCACATTGGGTGAACTCTGGACTTCCCGACGCGTAGCCGAGCGTCTCGCAGTCCTTAGCGGCCATGCTGGCGTGACAGCCGACAAGACTCACGAGAACGAACGCAGACAAGAGCAGTTTCAATGTGGCCTCCAGCGATTGTGTGCAAATGTATCGCATCGCCGTACCAGCAGCCGCTCCCCCGAATCGGGGAGCGGGCATGACAACGTCGTGCGGACTATCCAGCCTTGCTGCTCGCGGGTGATCGCAAACCCTCAATTTATGAACTGCCCAACCCCGTGCACTTGCGGCGCTTGGCGTCATCACGATCCCTGCAATGCAGGAGGTCACGACCCATGTCGCCGGCATCAACCCGCCTCGCGAATTGATTGACGGGCTAACCGGGGATTCCCGATCTGCGCATGTGCGCTCGATCAAGAACGGCGCGGCACCGGCACCTTCGGCAAGTGAGGTAACGCCAGATATGGCGTTTGCCCCCGTCTGGTGTCGATGCGTGACGGCGAAGCGGCCCCCGCCACCAGCCGTCCGACTGGCTCAAGCTCAAGCAGAAATCGAGCTGGCCGCCGAAATTTCTAATTCCGGGGATTCCCGGAATAAGCCTATCGCCTCAACGGCAGGCCGATACGGCGGCACCTACGTGGCAAAGGAGCTGGTCTACGCCTACGCCATGTGGATCAGCGCGCGCCGCTCACCTTGAGCAGCCGCGAGACCGCACCGGCAAAGACCACGACAACGTGCGGCGTGACGTGAAAAATCTCGCCGCGCCCTTTCCCTCAGTTTTGAGGAAAAGACCGAGCCCTCTACCGGCGGGCGCCCGTCCAAGATTTATCTGCTCCGCAAGCGAGAGACGCTGATCCTCGTGAGCGGCTACAGCGTCGAACTGCGCGCGAAGATCATCGACCGCTAGCAGGAGGTTGTGGTGGGCGTGTGCGAGGCCAACATGCTAACCTTTGTAACCGAACGTTTTCGACCCAGCGCACAGCGTACGTACCCAACTCATGCTGCGAATGGACAAGGGGCTTGAGCGGATGCAGCGGCATTTTTATGTCACAGACCGAAGGATCTCTATGACCATCGAGCGGCTAGATCGCACATTCGCACTTGCCTATGAGTGCTTGCGTCGGAAGATCAACGGCGGCCGCATACAGGTGGCAAACGAGGCCTCTTTGCAACTTCAATTTGCGGCTATCTTGAAGTCGGTAGGTGAGCTGTTGGAGGCAGAGCGCAGTGAGTTTTTTTCGATTGAACTCGAGAAGCCCGTCTACTCAGCGAACGACGTTTTCGGCAAAAGCGGATCCAAGAATGCAAAGATTGACATCTTGTTCAGTTTCACAAACGCAGAGACCAAGGAGGTCCATCGCTGTGCGGTTGAGATGAAGTATTTTCAGCGCAAGAATCATCGTGAGCCAAACAACCGGTACGACGTCTTTGCCGATATCAAGAACTTGGAGAATTACGGGGACTTCGCCGAGAAATGCTACTTGCTCGTCGCGACCGATCACAACCATTACGTCGACCATGCGGCCTACAAAGCGGCCACCGCAGCATTCGATTTTCGCGATGGCCGGTCATACGTAAGCGGCACGAAGGCCGAGTATCGGACGGAGAAGGGGTACGGCGATCCGATCACTTTGCAAGGCTCGTACGACTTCAAGTGGGATGCGACAGCCGGCGGTCTTCACTTTCTTCAGTTGGCGATTGATCCGCAGTTCAATGCCGCCCGGCTTTCCGATGTGCCCAGCCACAAAGCCTGAGCCGTCCAGTTGGCGATCTGCCACTCGACGACATTCTGGCTTCTACAACTCAAGAGGGGGGACGTTATGTGGCTGGACATCGCCGGACTGGATCATGAAAAGATGCTTGACTGCTATAGGCGTTACTAGAGCGGCGAACCGAGCGGTGCTTCTGATCTTTTTCTTCCTCGTGAGCCCCTGAAGGAATTGGTGCTCGCGCTGCCTGTCCGGTTCGGAGAAAAAGTGTCAATAGCGGTGGGCTCGCACAACCTCAACGCTTAAGCGATTCAGCACCGACCGCAGGCGTCTCATCGGACTCGTTTCACTTCCGATACTTTTTGGGGATAGGGTGGGTCCGGCAGTCAAATGGTCCGTCCGAACCGCTTCCGCGGATGCGGGATTCGAAGAACGTTCGCTTCGAGCTGGCACCGCGAAGGCCCTGCACTGTGGCGGCGTCGATTTCGCAGTAGTGGTAGTAGGTCGTCTTGAGCCGAATGACCATGTACCGCTCGGCCTTGTCGTAGCAGATGCGCGTGACGTCACTGCTGTCCGAAACGTCCGCACAGGCGAATGCGTCGAGTGATACGACGCCGTGATATTTAACCGGGACTGTTTCCGCTGTGGCGAACTGGCACATGAAAGCGAGCGCCAACGCGACGATGAATTTCAAGATGATCTCCGTTGATTGTTCGGTTTGATAGAGCAAGATTTTCTCCATGCTGAGAACGGTCGACGCCAAGAGCGGCAGGAAATATTCAAGCGCTGGCTTTGCTAGCCCGCACTGTCATTTCAGCTCCTTGGCCAGATGTTGCTCCAGTCGCTCGGCGCTGGGTACTTTGTGCGGTAGGCATGCAGGTCGCCGGAGGCCAGCTGACTTAGCCAGTGCCCGAATTCTTCCGCGTAATCCTCACCGTCTCCCATCACCCAGCCCATCGAGGTTCGGGGCATGTTTGGATACTTGAGCCAAGGTGGGTGGCGCTCGCCAGCCTCATTGAAGTTCGAATCGAAAGGCGACCACAGCGGGTGACTGGGTGATTGCCACGGATGCTCGACCGCGTTCTCGGATGCCGACAAAGGTGCAAGAGGGGCCCCGCCGAGTAGCTGCGAATCTTCCCAAAGACTCTCGCTCATGAAAGACCGGACTTTGCTGTTGAGTTGCGCTTCAATGTCCAGCTTCGCATCAGGCAAATCCATTAGCGACGCAAAGGGCAGCATCTTCGAGTTCGTGAGCTTCTTCGTGATGATGAAGTTCGGCTCGATGCGAAGGTTTTCAACGACATCGGTCAGCCTGAAAAACTCAAAGGTTGGTTTTTCGGTCGCGAGCCGTGAGATCAGGGCAACGATGACATTCCTACCGATCGCCTTGGTCACGGTCTGGTGCGAAAGGCGCACATTGCTACTGGGCTCTTTGCTGCTGGCCTTGATTTCGATGTCGAAGCACTTCTCCTGGTACCGGAGGATGGCGTCGCCCACCACGTCGCTCTGCCCTCCTCCCTTGTTCATGTGGTTCTCAAGTACGCAGCCGGGGAACTGCTCTTTCAGATAGCTTTCAAGATGCCTGAAGGCCTCCTGTTCGAGTTGCTTGGACATGGTGCGCGCCGCGTAGTTGGACCAAGCGGAAGGATGCCACGGCATGCGCGGTTCGCCTGAGGCCACGCCTCGGTTTTCGCTCTGTCTCGCGTAGAAAATTCAGGGCCCGCTGGTCCAGGTGCCACGGTCTCTAGCCCTGGTTTTTCACACCGCAACAACGCGGATACTTCACACCTGGCGCACGCAGACCTGCCGTGTATCTGCTCGTCCCGACAACATCTCAACGCAAAGCAAGCTACAGCCGCATGGCCATCAAGAAGTCAGACCTCTACTCATCCCTTTGGGCCAGTTGCGACCAGCTGCGGGGCGGCATGGATGCCAGCCAGTACAAGGACTACGTCCTGTTCATGCTGTTCATCAAGTACATCAGCGACAAGTACGCCGACAGCGACGACTTCGCGCCACCGGTGATCATCCCCCGAGGTGCCAGCTTCAAGGACATGGTGGCACTGAAGGGCAAGCCCGACATCGGCGACAAAATCAATACGCAGATCATTCAGCCGCTGATCGATGCCAACGCGCGCCTGGCGCGCAGCGACTTTCCCAACTTCAACGACCCGGAGAAGCTGGGCTCGGGCGGCGAATTGGTGGAGCGGCTCGACAACCTGATCAGTATCTTCCAGAAGCCTGAGCTGGATTTTTCGCAGAACCGTGCCGAGCATGACGACATCTTGGGCGATGCGTATGAGTACCTGATGCGCCACTTCGCCACCGAGAGTGGCAAGAGCAAGGGGCAGTTCTACACGCCTTCCGAAGTGAGCCGCGTCATCGCCAAGGTGATCGGCATCTCGCCCGCCAACACCAAGGCCAGCACGACTGCGTACGACCCTACCTGCGGGTCGGGGTCGCTGCTATTGAAGGTTGCTGCCGAGGCTGGCAAGCACATCACGCTGGAAGGGCAAGAGAAGGACGTGACGACCGCGGGCCTGGCACGGATGAACATGATCCTGCATGACTTCCCCACGGCCAACGTTCTGGGCGGCAGCAGCACCCTCGCCAACCCGAAATTTCTGGACGGCCACCAGCTGCGCACCTACGACTACGTGGTGGCCAACCCGCCCTTCAGCGACAAGGCCTGGAGCACGGGCATGACACCCGAAGCTGATCCTCACCAGCGCTTCGCATGGGGTGTACCACCCACGAAACAGGGCGACTACGCTTACCTGTTGCACATCATTCGAAGCACCAAGGCCAACGGCAAGGCGGCCTGCATCCTGCCCCATGGCGTGCTGTTCCGCGGCAATGCTGAAGCCGTGATCCGCAAGCAGTTGGTCACCAGCGGCATCCTGAAGGGCATCATCGGTCTACCCGCCAATCTGTTTTACGGCACCGGCATCCCGGCCTGCATCCTGGTGCTGGACAAGGAGAACGCCACGGCGCGCAAGGGCGTGATGATGGTCGATGCCAGCAAAGGCTTCCTCAAGGACGGCCCCAAGAACCGCCTGCGGGAGCAAGACGTGCACCGCATCGTCGACACCTTCACCCGTCAGGCCGAGGTGTCGCGCTACGCGCGCTTGGTGCCGCTGGACGAGATCGCCGACGCGAAGAACGACTTCAACCTGAACCTGCCGCGCTACATCGACAGCAGCGAGCCCGAAGACTTGCACGACATTACGGCCCACCTGCGCGGCGGCATTCCAGAGCGCGACCTGGACGACAAGGCGAGCCCTCTGGCCGCCTACTGGCAGGTGCTGCCGGGTGTGCGCAGTGGCTTCTTTGAGCCGACAGGCCACGCCGGCTACGTGCAGCTGACACTGCCGTTGCCCGAGCTGAAGGCAGCCATCGCCGGTCACGCCGAGTTCCACGCCTTCAATGACCTGGCCCAGAAGCGCTTTGCCGGCTGGCGTGCGTCGGCCACTCAGCGCCTGCAAGCCTTCGGCATCGGCGACCACCCCAAGGCGTTGATCGAGACGCTGGCCGAAGACCTGCTAGCCAGATTTCAGGATGTACCACTTGTCGACGCCTACGACGTCTACCAACACCTGATGGACTACTGGACGCAGACGCTGCAGGACGACGTCTATTTGATTGCTGCCGACGGCTGGGTGGCTAAGACCCAACGTATCCTCGAAACCGACAAGAAAGGCAAGACCAAAGACCGCGGCTGGACCTGCGAGCTGATCCCCAAGCCTCTGATCGTGGCGCGCTACTTCTCACCGGAGCAGACGGCCAACGATGCATTGCAGACAGAGCTGGAGGCGGCCATCGCGACCCAGACGGAGCTTGAAGAAGAGCAAGGCGGTGATGAGGGCATCTTCGTAGGCTACGACAGCATTTCGGCCGCTGCGGTCAAGGATCGCATCCGCGAGATCGGCAGGGACGCGGACGGAGCCGAGGAGCTGAAGCTGCTGAAGGATTGGCTGGAGCGGGGCAACCGCATCGCGGTATTGAAGAAGCAGGTGCGCGAGGCCGCCATGGCATTGGATGCGCTGGCTTATGCGAGGTACCCAAGTCTGACGCTGTCCGAGATCCAGGCGCTGGTGATAGACGAAAAGTGGATGGCAACACTCTTAGGGACTGTGCAGGGCGAGTTGGCTCGTGTGTCTCACGCTCTGACCGGACGCATACGCGAGCTGGCCGAGCGTTACTCGATGCCGCTACCCGTGTTAAGTGAAGAAGTCGCAACGCTGGCGGCAACGGTCGACGGGCATCTTTCTAGGATGGGGGTCTCATGGAATTGAGGCCGGCGTACAAACAATCCGAACTAGGGGTAGTTCCCGCTGACTGGGATGTGTGCAACCTTGGGAGCGTTGGTGAGGCCTTGATCGGATTGACTTACTCGCCAAGCGACGTCAAGCCGCATGGAACGCTGGTGCTCCGCTCTTCGAATATCCAGAACGACGCACTCGCGTTCGACGACAACGTCTACGTCGACTGCGAGATCGCAGAGCGCATCAGGGTACGGTCCGGTGACATCCTTGTCTGCGTACGAAATGGAAGTAGGAGCCTGATCGGAAAGACCGCGCTGCTTGACAGCCGCGTGGAAGGAATGACCTTCGGGGCATTTATGGCCGTGTACCGGAGCGATATCGGTCCGCTGGTCAAATTTCTCTTTCAGTCGGAGATCCTCAAGCGCCAGATCAATGAGCATCTCGGCGCGACGATCAACCAGATCACGAACAAGAGTCTTAATTCGTTTCGTATCCCACTACCTCCAACGGAGCGGGAGCGAGTTGGAATCACAGCTGCGCTGAACGATGTTGACAGCTTGCTCGCTGCCCTGGACCGCCTCATCGCCAAGAAGCGCGACGTCAAGCAGGCCGCCATGCAGCAACTCCTCACCGGCCAGACCCGGCTTCCGGGGTTTCAGGACGAGTGGGAGGTGAAGCGACTCGACGAGGTGGCAGACATCAGAAGCGGCGGTACTCCGAGCACGAATGACCCCGCTTGTTGGGATGGAGACATCGCTTGGTGCACACCCACTGACATCACCGCACTGGCAGGGCGAAAGTATCTGTCGAGCACGACCCGGAGGATCACAGCGCATGGTCTCAAACAAAGCTCTGCAGAAGTGATCCCGGCTGGGTCAATCGTCATGACTTCACGCGCAACGATCGGGGAATGCGCAATCAATGCCGTTCCGATGACAACAAATCAGGGCTTCAAAAACTTCGTTCCGTTCGAGCATATTGACGCAGAGTTCCTGTACTACCTTCTCTCGACACAGAAGGCCGGGTTTGTCAGTCTTTGTGGGGGCAGTACCTTTCTAGAGATCGGGAAAACACAGCTCCGGCACTACACAGTTCGGCTGCCCTCAGAGAAAGTCGAACAAGCAGCTATTGCTACCGTCCTTTCCGACATCGACACCGAACTCATCGCCTTAGAAGTCCGCCGCGACAAGACCCGCGCGCTCAAGCAAGGAATGATGCAAGAACTGCTAACCGGAAGGACGAGACTGGTATGACCCAATACAACCGAGTGATGGCGGGCAAAGGGGGAATCCATGCCGCCGAGTGTGTGCAGGAAGGATTCATCGGGGTCGATTACCAGATCGCGCAAGACCTGACCGCCGATCTGACAGACGACTTCCGAGAGTTCAACGCCAAGTACATCCCGATCTACCTGGCCGGTCATCCTGAGAAGACGAAGATCGGTGCAGGCCTGGCATGCGGCTTCACCTGGACGGTGGCGATGGGCCTGAAACAGGGCGACATTGTGATCAGCCCCGACGGTGCAGGCGCCTACTACGTCGGCGAGATCACCGGCGGCTACTTCTACAAACCAGGCGGCGTTCTTCCGCACCGGCGCCCCGTGGCTTGGTACCCCAACAAGATCGATCGCTCCGCCATGAGCGGGCCATTGCAGCGGTCTACCAATTCGATTGGCACGTGTTGCGACGTCACGCAGTACGCCGCCGAGCTGAAAGCGTTGGTCGGCGGGCAAGCCAACCCAGCATTGATCGCCAGTGACCCGACGGTCGAAGACCCCGCGGTCTTTGCGCTGGAGAAGTACCTGGAAGACTTTCTTGTCAGCAATTGGGCGAAGACCGAGCTCGGCAAGAAGTACGACATCTACACAGTCGATGGCGAACGGGTCGGCCAGCAGTTTCAGACGGATACGGGGCCATTGGATGTATTGGCCGTGAGCAAGGACGGCAGAGAGCTTCTCGTCGTGGAGCTGAAGCGAGGCCGCGCGAGCGATACGGTGGTCGGGCAGATACAGCGTTACATGGGCTACCTAATGGACGAGCTGGCTGAGCCCCACCAGACCGTCAAGGGCGTGATCATCGCCCTGGAGGATGATCTCAAGATCCGGCGGGCGCTGCGGGCGACGAACAACATCAGCTTCTACCGTTACGAGGTGAGCTTTGCCCTCACCCCCATGCAAGGCGCACTGAACACATGACGAATCCACCCCTTCGGCCCGAGCGGGTCACGCAGAACCGGGTCGTGAAGCTGATCACAGCTGCGGCTTCGACGGGCGGCTTGGGCTACACGAACCTGGGGGACTGGAGCAAACGGGACGGCAACCGCTGCATCGAAATCGAGCACCTGCGCGCTAACTTGAAGAAGCGCGGCTACACGGATGCCCATGTCACCCAGGCCGCGCAGAAGCTGATGGCCGCGGTTGACACCACGGGCACCACCCTGTATCAGGCGAACTTGCGCACGTACCACCTGCTGCGCTATGGCGTGCCAGTGCAAATGGCCGCGGGCGTACCGCACGAGACGGTTCATCTGATCGACTGGAGCCACCCCACGCAGAACGACTTTGCATTGGCGGAGGAAGTGACGCTCAAGGGCGGGCACGAGCGCCGGCCGGACATCGTGCTGTACGTGAACGGCATCGCGGCGGTCGTTATCGAGCTGAAGCGCAGCTCGGTGGACATTGCCAACGGCATCCGACAGCTGCGCACCAATCAGGAAGGCATCTTCAATCAGAACTTCTTCAGCACCGTGCAACTGGTGCTGGCCGGCAGCGACTCGCAGGGGCTGCGCTACGGCACCACAGGCACCCCGGAAAAGTTCTTCGTAGAGTGGAAGCACCACAAGATCGGTGGAGGCGACGAGGGCCTTTCTGTTGGCGAGTTGCTGGACAGCCCAGTGCGCCAGATGCTGGACCCTGTGCGCTTGCTGGACCTGATGCGCAACTTCGTGATCTTCGACGCGGGGCAGAAGAAGGTGCCGCGGCTGCACCAGTACGAAGGCGTGAAGGCGGCGCAGGAGCGCATCAAGCGACACGAAGGTGGCGTGATCTGGCACACCCAGGGCAGCGGCAAGAGCATCTTGATGGTGCTGATCGCCAAATGGCTTCTGGAACACGATGCCGATGCCCGCATTTTGGTGGTGACGGACCGGGACGAACTGGACAAGCAGATCGAAGGGGTGATGAGGAACGCCAAGGTGATTGGTGCCGAGTCGCCTTCGCCGCGCATCCAATCACGTCGGGAGTTGGTGGAGAAACTGGGGGCGGCAGCCCCGCGACTGATGTGCGCGCTGATCCACAAGATCGACACGGCGGACCTGAAGGGTGAGCCGCCAAAGGTGGCCGGACGTTTCTACGTGTTCGTCGATGAGTGCCACCGCACGCAAGGCGGCGAAATGAACAAGCAGATGAAGCGCTGGCTGCCGAACGCCATCTTCATCGGCTTCACCGGCACGCCGCTGCTGCGCCGCGACAAGCAGACCACGCGCGAGGTGTTTGGCACCTTTATCCACACCTACAAGTTCGACCAGGCGGTGGCCGACAAGGTGGTGCTGGACTTGAAGTACGAAGCGCGGGATGTGCCTCAGCGCCTGACGTCACCAGAGCATGTCGATGCCTGGTTCGAGAAGGCAGCCAAGGGGCTCAACAACTTCCAGAAGTCGGTGTTGCGCAAGCGCTGGGCGACGATGGAAGAGCTGATGAGTTCGGGCGAGCGCAAGCAGCGCATCATTGCGGACATCAACCACGATTTTGGCGTGCGTCCGCGGTTGAACAACGATCGAGGCACGGCCATTCTGGTGGCCGCTTCGATCTACGACGCCTGCCACTACTACCGCCTGTTCCAGAACTCACCGCTGGAGCCGCACTGCGGCCTCATCACTTCGTACGAGCCGAATCACAACGCGATTTCGCAAGAGCCGAAGGACAGCGACGAGCGCTACAAGTTCGACACGTACACCAAGCACGTGCTCGGCAAAGACCAGAGCACTTCGCAGTACGAAACCGAGATGAAGCGGCGCTTTATCGAGGAGCCGGCGAACCTGAAGCTTCTGATTGTGGTGAGCAAGCTGCTGACGGGCTTTGACGCACCGAGCTGCACCTACATCTATTTGGACAACCAGCTGCGTGACCACAACCTCTTCCAGGCGATCTGCCGGACCAACCGACTGGATGGCGACGACAAGGACTACGGGCACGTGGTCGACTACAAGGAGCTGTTCAACAAGGTGCAGGACGCGATTGCGGTCTATACCTCGGACGAACTGGACACCGAGAGCTCGGGCGACGGTGGCAATGTGACCGTGAAGGACTGGCGCAAGGAAGGCAAGGCACGGCTGGACGCCGCACGTGAGGCCCTGGCCTACCTGTGCGCACCCGTCAAGCAACCGCAAGGGATCGAGCAGCACATCCAGTACTTCTGCGGCGATGCGGCAAACCCCAGCGCGTTGAATGACACCGAGCCGCTGCGCATCTCGTTCTACAAGGCGGTGGCGGCGTACGTGCGGGCCTACGCGGAGCTGGCGCCGAATCTGGAGGAAGCGGGCTACACCGCGGCCGAGATCGCGAACCTCGCGCATGAGACGCAGTTCTATGCGGAGGTGCGCGCGGCGATCAAGAACCACTCGGTCGAAGAGCTGGACATCAAGCCCTTCGAGGCCGACATGCGCCACCTCATCAACAGCTATGTGCTGGCGGACCCTGCCAACCTGCTTGGGGACTTGAGCGAGTTGTCGTTGACGGAGCTGATCATCGAGACGGGCATCCACGATGCCATCGCAAAGAAGCTGAATGAGAAGGGCAAGTTGTCGCGGAACGCGATTGCCGAGGGCATCGTCAATAACGTTCGCAAGACGATCATTCGTGACCAATTGACGGACCCGGTGTTCTACGCGGAGATGTCGAAGTTGCTAGAGGATCTGATCCAGCAGAAGCGCGACGACACCGAATCCTACGAGCTGTTTTTGAAGAAAGCGGAGACGCTGGCGAAGAAGTTGGGCACGGGCAAGGGAGAGAACGACGTGCCCGCGGAACTGCATGGCAACAAAGAGGCGACGGTGCTGTACAACAACCTGCCCGCCGTGCTGGCTGCGGCAATGCCGCCAAACGCTGCGGGCGAAACCGCTGTGCCGAACGGCGACGAAGTGCTTGAGCTGGCGTTGCAGCTGGACAAGGCCATCAGGGAAAAGGCGCCCGCAGGTTGGAAGGGGGACTCTGCGCGCGAGGCGCAGGTGCTGAATGCCATTTATCCGATCATGAAGAAGAACAGGACTGCCACGCTGGCCATCTTCGAGATCATCAAGAACCAGCCGGGCTACTGATGAGCGAAGTGTTCGAGCTGGGTGAGATCACGGTCAACGTGACGCTCAAGAGCGTCAAGAACGTTCATCTGACAGTCCATCCGCCCGAGGGGCGAGTGACGTTGGTGGCGCCGATGAGCACCCGCCCCGAAGTGGCGCGCGCGTACGCGATTTCCAAGCTGGGTTGGATACGGCTGCAACAGCAGGCGCTGCGCGACCAGGCCCGGGAAACTGAGCGGCGCTACATCGAGCGAGAGAGCCACCAGTTGTGGGGCCGGAATCATTTGATGACGGTGATCGAGGAAGACACGAAGCCCTTTGTGAAGCTCGACCACCGGCGAATCACGCTCACTGTGCGCCCCGGGAGTGATGCTGCGAAGCGCGCTGAGGTGATGCATGAATGGCACAAGCGTCTGCTTCATGCCGCTGTGCCGGACATGATCGAACGCTGGGAGGCGCGACTGGGTGTTCGCGTGGCGGGCTATTTCTTGCAACGCATGAAGACCAAGTGGGGCAGCTGCAATCACGCGGCCGGCAACATACGGCTGAATACCGAGCTGGTGAAGAAGCCGAAAGATCTGGTTGAGTACGTGGTGGTGCACGAGATGCTGCACCTGCTGGAGCCGACGCACAACGAGCGATTTGTTGCCCTTTTGACTCGACACTGGCCGCAATGGCAAGAGTCGCGGCGAGAGCTGAATGCGCTGCCACTCAGTTCCGAGACCTGGTCTGCTTGAGCAGCACGTTGACCTGGTTTGATCGCGGGCGCGACCGCTCCCCTTCTTTTCTGGCGAAGCTCCTGGATCAGTAGCCCATTTCGACCGCGGTGCCCTTGGCCCAGCGGCTCTCCCAATGCGCGAGGTAGGTGGAGGCTACCGTCGGGTTGTTCCATACGACCAGGACGTTTTCGGAGTTCGCTGCTGCCGCGGCCTGGCTGTAGTTGAAGGAGCCAGTCTGGGTGTGCTGGCTGTCGACGACGATGTACTTGTCGTGGTGGATCGTGTATGTCGAGATCACGCGGGTCGGAATGTCTGCGCCAACGACCAGGTTCATGGCGGCGATGTTGGACTTGCCGCGGTTGCCCTTGTCGTCGATCAACACACGGACATCGACGCCGCGCCGTTTGGCGTTGATGAGTGCGCGAACGATTGTTGGAGAAGTGAACGAGTAAGCGGCAAGGCGCAGGCTTTTGTGTGCGCTGTCGATGACCTTGATGATCAATGCTTCTGAGCCTGCCTTGGGCGAGAAAGCGACTTCAACCTGCGGTTGAGATGAAGGGTGACCTGAGGTGGTGCCGCAGCCGCTCAGGGTGACGGCCAGCACCGCGGCGAGCAGCGCGCGAGGAAGAGTGAACGAGGATGAAGGCATAGGGAAGTGTGGCGGCGTGGTCGCTTGGAACAGCCGCTGTTGGCATAGCGAGCGGCTGACCTGCGCTAGTGATTCTCGGCGCTGGTTTCGACGGGGCGGAGCCATTCGATGGCCGCTTCCGCGGGCGCCATTCGGGCAAATCGCTCGTCATGCAGCAACTTGCCGGCGATCTCCTCCAATTGCACAGGATCGACCGTGCGCCATCGCTGCTGCAGTCGCTGCGCGCAGGCAGCAATCCATATTCTGCGCTGAGTTCAACGGGTGGTGCGTCCCATACCCTGATGCTACCCATATACTGGATGCATGTACAGTATTCCGTCATCCGCGTGCCCCGCCGCCATCGAGCCTGGCGTGCTGCCGCTGCCCGTGGTGGAAGGCAAGCTGCGCGCTGGCTTTCCTTCGCCGGCTGACGATTTCGCGATCAAACGGCAGGATCTGAATGACCTGCTGATCACGCACCCGCTTGCCACGTTCTACTGGCAGGTCAGTGGTCATTCGATGGTGGAGGCTGGCATTGGGGATGGCGACCTGCTGGTGGTGAATCGCGCCATCACGCCGGTTCATCGGCACATCGTCGTGGCTCAGGTGGATGGCGACTTCACGGTGAAGTACCTCTACAAGCGCAGCGGGCGCATCAAGCTAACCACGGCCAACCCGACCTTTCCCGAGATCACGTTCAAAGAGGGTCAGCAGCTTGTCATATGCGGTGTGGTGACGGCGGCGATCAAGCGCTTTGTGAAGTAGCGGATCTCATCGTGTACGCGCTGGTCGACGGCAACAACTTCTATGTGTCCTGCGAGCGGGTGTTCCGCCCCAGCCTCCTGGATCGTCCAGTCATCGTGCTGAGCAACAACGATGGCTGTGCCATTGCACGCAGCAACGAGGCCAAGGCGCTCGGGATTGCGATGGGTGCACCATGGCACCTGATCCAGCGGTCGCTTCCCGATGCGGGGGTGGTGGCGCTGAGCGCGAACTTCACCTTGTACGGCGACATGAGCAACCGGATGATGGCGATCGCCGCGGGGCTGGGTCCGGGGCAGGAGATCTACAGCATCGACGAGTCTTTCATCGACTTGAGCGCGATGCGTGGCGACCTTGTTGCGCGCAGTCACCAAGTGCGCGAGCGGATCCTGCAATGGATCGGCATTCCTTGCGGGATTGGCATCGGATCGACCAAGACACTGGCCAAGCTTGCCAACCACGTGGCCAAGACGGCGGACCGCAAGCCGGGGAGCTACCCCATGGAGTTGGCCCGGGTGTGCAACCTCAGTGCGTTGCCACCAAGCGACCTTGATGCGGTGTTTGCCGCGACTGATCTCGGTGAAGTGTGGGGCATCGGCCGGCGCATTGGTGCGCAGCTTAAGGAGGCAGGGCTGACGTCTGTGCTGGATGTGGTTCGGCTCGACCCGGCGATGGTGCGCGGGCGCTGGTCGGTGGTGCTCGAACGCACAGTGCGCGAGTTGCAGGGGCAGTCTTGCATGGGCTTTGAGGACGTGGCGCCGGCGAAGAAGGAGATCGCCTGCACGCGCAGCTTCGGGCAGCCAGTGACGCAGTTGAAGGATCTGATCGAAGCAGTGAGCCAGTTCGCGAGTCGCGCAGCGGAGAAGTTGCGCAAGCAAGGCAGCCAAGCGGTGCAGGTGCTGGCGTTCATCCACACCAGCCCGTTCCGGCGGCAGGACAGGCAGTACTCGCGATCGATCACGGTGCCGCTGCGCCGACCGACTGCCGACACGGCGCTGATCGTCCAGGCGGCGGTGATGGGGGTGAAGGCGGCGTTCAAGCCGGGCTTCAATTATTCGAAGGCCGGCGTGATGCTGCTCGATTTGCAGGATGCATCGGTGCAACAGGCCGAGCTTGCATTGGGTGACGAGGCGGCTGATCGCAGTGCGCTGATGGCGACGCTGGATCGGCTAAATGATCGGTACGGACGGGGGGCGGTGGTGCTGGCCAGCACGGGGCAGTCTGATGGCCGGCGCGGCTGGCACATGAAGCAGTCGATGAAGACGCCGGAGTACACGACGCGGTGGGCGGATGTGCCGCGAGCGTTGGCTTAGGAGCCGACTGGATGATGCGCTGTCGCCGATCTTCCCAGTACATGCGAGATCCTGGCGGCACTGAAGCGAAAATCAACTCACCGCGAGTTCAACGGGTGCTGGTGGAGTTGACGGTGCGATCAGGGCCGCTACCCGCTCTCTGTGGGGCCCTTCGTCCGCCGCGATCGCGACGAGGTTGCCTACGCACGCGAATGGGTCAAGGGGCAATGGGCCTGATTCCGACTTGGTCGCCGACCAAGACGCCGATGAACACTCAATGCCGGCGCCTGAGCACGGTCAACGCGCGCAGCAAGGACGTGGCGGCGAAGCCGACCTATCGCGACGCGTTGAAGCGCGGGCAGCGCTGCATCATCTCGGCAGACTCCCTCAACGAACCGAACTGGGAGACGGGAAAAAACGAATAGTGGGCATTTCGGCGCGCGGACGGTGCGCAGTGGGGCTTGGCGGGCCTCTGGGGCCTTGCGTTGTTCGCGGCGGCGCCCGCTGCATCAGCCCGAGCACAGAAAAATCGCCGGGGCGGGGACGTGGCTTATGCTGCTTACGTTCGTAACGACCTCGACGACCTCATGCGCCTTCGACTCTTCGCTCTCCTCGGGCTCGCCCTTTTGGCGGCGTGCGGCACCTTCATCGACACCCAGCCGATCCAGCGGCATTACGATGAATTCTCCGCCCAAGTGGAGAGACATGCCGCAGCAGGGCAGATAACTTGGGTTGCCGCGCAGTCCTCCATCCGTAATCTAGACCGAGATACGAAGACAAAGCTCGACAGCACCGGCTCATATCACAGTTGGCGATATGACATCTGGGATGATGAGTATCATGCCTACACGATCTCGCTGGCCGATCAACTCGACCGCAAGCAAATTTCGTTCTACCAGTTCGATGCAGCGCGCAAGCAGAGATGGTCAGAAATCGAGAATAGACGCATCCAACTCGGCAATCAGCGTGCGCTCATTGACGCTGCCCAGCAGCGTCGGCGAACGAACTGCACAAGCTCTGCAGTCGGTCTTGCGCCGTTCCAGCAGATCGAAACTACGTGCAACTGAAGGGTCGTAGAGAACGCTCGACGCCATCGCGGCTGATGCGACATGACCGCCAAGCGAGGCTGTAGCGCTACGGGTGCTGACGTTCAACATGGGGTGGCCGCAGCGGCTTTGGCTGACCGCACCACTCCGCAAATTTGCAGAGTGATCTGCCTTCAGGTCGCCGCCCTCGCTCGTATTCGCCAGCTTGCAGCTATTGCCGCACACTGCGATTCCGTGACGTGGCGACGATGCAGGCGAAAAAAATCGCCGGGACGGGGACAGGAAACGAGCCTGATCCGCTAGGACGATGGGGTCAGCGAACTGGCCTTATCGCGATTCTGCCAGAGCACCTCCACCGCTCGTTGCGGAGCATTGCACGGGTGTCCGGATCCAGGGCATCCCTATGGCGGGCGGCGCGCAGGAGGTCACGCTGTTGCCAGCGGTTATCGCGCCGGCAGTGCTGGACCAGTCTGGGAGACTTCGCCTCCAAGCCAGTTGATGATGGCAGGCCCCAAACCCTTGTTCTGCGCCGATATGCCGAACAGAACCAGCGCGATGAGGGCGGCGAATAGTATGTTCCCGACGGCGCCGATGATGGCCCCTTGCCACCATCGCGGGCCTTCCTTAAGTTGGCGAATCAAGTCTTGCTGATAGGCGTCCTTGAGAGGCTTTTCTGCGTCAGCAAGGACTGCTTCCGCCATCTCAGACAAAAGGGCGCTTGCATGGTCCCGGAGCAATTGAACTTGCATCGGATTTCGGTACGTTGCGCAAAACACGTCAACGACGTGCGCCGGCACATCAACACTGCAGTTCTCGGTTCGGTGTCTTTCCAAGAAGTCGATTTTTTGCTGTTTGTACAGCGAATAAGCGACCAAACCTACAAGATCGTCGTGTTCTTGGACCAGCTGACTGTAGGTATCGTGCTTCATTCCCGTCGGGAACGTCGGGCCGCCGGCCGATTGGCCGGGGGATGGGCGAGCGCCAGCCGGTAGCAACTCCACGCGCTGTCAGCCGGCCAAAACCTTGCTATCGCGGGTGCGCAAATCGCGCAGAGCCTTTGACCCCGCACGCTCAATTTCTTCGCGAGTAGGGCGGGGGATATTGTGTCGCTCAAAAGGATCGCTGAGCGCCGAACCAGCCATGATTCGAGCGTTGGCGCGCTTCACCGCGTCTTTGCTTACGATGCGTACTTCGGCGATAGCGCCGGCGGCATGGGGAGATTTGCGAGAGTGAAAGATCAGAAAATTGGCCATGGTTTCGCTCCTTCCGTGGGTCGAAGCTTGATGGAAATGGCAGTTGCGTCTACGTACGTTCTACGTCCATCCTGAATGCACGTTGATCGTAACGACTCGATGATCACACAGATGTAGGGTGAAAGCGCCTGTTACCAACTCTGAATGAGAAAAATTCGCGTGCCATGCTCTTCCGGGTGGCCGCAGCACGCGGTGACGTGTCGCCGTCCGTGACGCCGATCACGCGGCAGACGCGGGGCTCGATGGCGTGGGCGGCCGCGCTGCATGTCAGCACGCCGAAGATCAGGACGCTCTTCAGCATCTCAGGTCGAAGAACTGTTTGCGCGCTTGGTAGAGGTCGAAATCGGCCTTCGCCTTGTCTCGCGCTGCAGCCGTAGGAGCGGCGGCTTCAAGGCGCGCGAGCCGGTCGTCCAGCGACCCGCACTGCGCCTGATCTTTGCCGGGCAGGTGCACTCGGCGCCGCAGTACGTTCATTTCCTCCGTGGACTTGCCCGTGATCGGGCGCACGGCGCCGTCGAACATCCGGTTGAGTTCGTCTCGCCGCACCTCCTTGCCCTTGCTGGTGCGGCCGGTCATCTTGTCCATGCCCTGCGTCGGCGTGGCGTCGATCACCTTCGCGCCGATACATGGCTCGTCGGAGTAGGCTACTTTGCGGTTTGTCTCGCAGCGGTAGACCGTCGGCTGCGCGAATGCGGATACCGCCGGCAAGATCAAGAGGGCGCAGGCCAGCGCGCGGGATGTGCGGTTGCTCACCAGAACCTCCACCAAGGCCACAAACGCGCCAACTGAGGCCGCGTGTCCAGCAGTGCAGCCGGTGCGGTCGGAGCCCCGAATCGGCGCCGCCCTTCGGCTTCAAGCCGGCGGGCCATGCCTCGGGCGTCCCGTTCGCCACGCAGTGCGCGGTGACGCCATTCGTGGGCGTGAACCAGTAGGTCGTCTTCTGGAAGGTGGGCGAAGCAGGACATGTGTGGATTTTCCACGTCATTGCGCGCCAGAACCGCAGCAAAAAGCGGATCGTGACATGGATCGTGACAAGATCACGAAATCACCACCGAAACGAAAAGAGTCTGCTACCACTTCGATAGCAGACTTTCCAAGAACCATGTGAATTGTGCGGTGGTAGGCCGTGATGGGCTTGAACCATCGACCAACGGATTATGAGTCCGCTGCTCTAACCAACTGAGCTAACGGCCCACGCGGTCGCGATTCTATTCGGCGGACCACGACCCGCGGCGAGGCGCCACGCTACTTGCGGTGACTGAGCGCGTTCGTCACGAGGCGCGAGGTGATGTCCACGATCTGGATCATCCGGTCATAGGGCATCCGCGTCGGACCGATCACACCCAGCGTGCCGACGACCTGCCCGTCGACCTCGTAGTTCGCGCTGACAACCGAGAGTTCTTCGAACGGGACGACCTGGCTCTCGCCGCCGATGAAGATGCGCACGCCCTCTGCCTTGCTCGACACATCGAGCAGCCGCATCAGTTGCGCCTTGTGTTCGAAGAGATCGAAGGCGCGGCGCAGCTGTCCCATATCGCTCGAGAAGTCGCTGACGGCCAGCAAATTGCGCTCGCCAGAGATCACAACTTCGTCCTGCGCTTCAGTCAAGACTTCGGAGCTCGCATTGACGGCCGCCTGCATCAGCGCCGCGATCTCGCCGCGCAGTTTCTCGACCTCGGACTGAAGGCGGTCACGCACCTGCTCGATCGTGAGCCCGGCGTAGTGCGCATTGATGTAATTCGACGCCTCGACCAACTGCGACTGCGTGTAGTCGGCCTCGGGAAATATCACCCGGTTCTGAACATCGCCATCGGGAGACACGATGATCACCAGCAACCGGCGATCGGACAGCCGGAGGAACTCGATCTGCTTGAACACCGACGCGCGCCGGGGCGCCATCACCACACCCACGAACTGCGACAGGCTCGACAGCAGGTGCGCCGCATTGGCAATCACCTTCTGCGGCTGGTCGGGCGCGAGCCGGGGAGCGGTGAGCTGTTCGCGCTGCGCGGTCAGCATGGTGTCGACGAAGAGCCGGTAGCCGCGCGCTGTCGGAATGCGCCCTGCCGAGGTGTGCGGGCTGGCGATCAGCCCGGCCGCTTCAAGATCCGACATCACGTTCCGGATGGTCGCGGCCGACAGCTCGAGCCCCGGTTCACGCGACAGCGTGCGCGATCCCACCGGCTGCCCTTCGGCGATGTAACGCTCGACGAGCGTCTTGAGCAGCAACTTGGCGCGGTCGTCCAGCATCGGCGGATTTTAGTGTTGTAATTTGTAGATGACCTCCCGCTTTCGTCGTGTCGCCCTCATCGGTAAATACCAGGCCTCCGACGCGCGATTGCAGGCGGACGCGCGGGACGGCGTGATGGAACACATCGGGTCGTTCCTTGAATCGCAGGGTTGCGAAGTGTTCATCGAACACGCGCACCGCGGCGAAACGGAAGCCGGCCGCTATGTCGCCCTGACGGCCGAAGAGATCGGCGAACGTTGCGATCTGGGCCTGGTGGTCGGCGGCGACGGAACGATGCTCGGCATTGGGCGCAAGCTGGCTTGCCACGGCGTGCCGCTGATCGGCATCAACCGCGGGCGGCTGGGCTTCATCACCGACATCCCGCTCGACAACTACGAAGCCACCCTCATCCCGATGCTGGCCGGTGAGTTCGAAGAAGACCACCGCCGCCTCATGCATGCGCAGGTCATTCGCGAGGGCGCTTGCGTGTTCGATGCGCTGGCCATGAACGACGTGGTCGTCAACCGCGGCGCGACCTCGGGCATGGTCGAGTTGCGCGTCACCGTCGGCCGGCATTTCGTGGCCAACCAGCGCGCCGACGGCCTGATCATCGCGTCGCCCACGGGCTCGACGGCTTATGCGCTCTCGGCGGGCGGCCCACTGCTGCACCCCGACATACCGGGATGGGTCCTGGTGCCGATCGCGCCGCACACCCTGTCGAACCGCCCGATCCTGTTGCCCGACGCCGACGAGATCTCGATCGAACTGGTCTCGGGTCGCGATGCCAGCGCCAACTTCGACATGCAATCGCTGGCCTCCCTGGCCATCGGCGATCGCGTGATCGTGCGCCGCTCCGAACACCGGGTGCGCTTTCTCCACCCCAAAGGCTGGAGCTACTTCGACACCCTGCGCAAAAAGCTGCACTGGAACGAAGGGGGATCCTGAACGTGGCTCTTCGACGCATCGCGCTGCGCGACTTCGTGATCGTGCGCGCACTCGAACTGGACTTGAGCGAAGGCTTCACCGTTCTCACCGGCGAGACCGGCGCAGGCAAGTCGATCCTGATCGACGCGCTGCAACTGGCGCTCGGCAACCGGGCCGATGCGGGTGCGGTGCGCGAAGGCGCCGGGCGGCTCGATGTGAGCGCGGAGTTCGACGCCGATCCGGCGCTCGCGTCCTGGCTCGACGCGGGCGGCTTCGAGGCCGGTGACGCCTTGCTGCTCCGTCGCACGGTCGACCTGCAGGGGCGCAGCCGTGGATGGATCAACGGCAGCCCGGCCACGGCGACGCAATTGCGCGAACTGGGCGACCGCCTGCTCGACATCCATGGCCAGCATGCCTGGCAAAGTCTGACCCGGCCCGAGGCCGTGCGCGGCCTGCTTGACGCCTACGCGGGCGTGCGGACCGACGCGATGGATGCGGCGTGGCACGCGTGGCGCCGCGCCGCGGCCGCGCTCGACCATGCCAGGCTTGCGCAGGATTCGCTGCAGCGTGAGCGGGAGCGGCTGCAATGGCAGGTGACCGAGGTCGGCAAGCTCGCGCCGGGCGCCGACGAATGGGAAGAGCTGTCGGCGGCCCACACCCGCAGCTCACATGCCCAGGCATTGCTCGATGCCGCCGAGGCCGCATCGGAAGCGCTGGAAGACGATGAGCGCGGCGCACTCGGCGCGCTCTCGCGCGCGGTGACGCTGCTCGAGAACAACGCGAACATCGAGCCGGAGTTCAAGACGCTGGCCGAGGTGTTGGCGTCCAGCATCGCCCAGGCCGCCGACGCCGCCCACTCGCTGCACGGCTATGTGCGGCAGGCCGACACAGACCCGCGTCGGCTGGCCGAACTCGATGAGCGCATGGGCCTGTGGATGTCGCTGGCCCGCCGCTACAAGCGCCCGCCGGCCGAGTTGCCGGGCCTGCTCGAAGGTTGGCACGCCGAACTGCGCGCGCTCGATGCGCAAAGCGATTTGGAAGCCTTGGAGCGCGCCGAACGCGAGACCAGCCTTGCGTTCGGCAAGGAAGCCAAAGCCGTCAGCAAGACGCGAAAGCAGGCTGCGCCACGCCTTTCGCAAGCCGTGACCGACGCGATGCAGGGCCTGGGCATGCAGGGCGGCCGCTTCGAAGTTCAGTTGCAGCCACTCGATCAGCCAGGCCGCGCAGGGCTCGAAGAGATTTCGTTTCTCGTCGCAGGCCACAGCGGAAGCACCCCGCGGCCCATCGGCAAGGTGGCTTCGGGCGGGGAGTTGTCGCGCATCGCGCTGGCCATCGCGGTCACCACGAGCCAGCTCGGCACCGCGCAGACGCTGATCTTCGACGAGGTCGATGCGGGTGTCGGCGGTGCCGTCGCAGAAACGGTCGGCCGCCTGATGAAGCAGTTGGGCCAGGACCGACAGGTGCTGGCCGTGACGCACCTGCCCCAGGTGGCCGCCTGCGCCGACCATCATCTTCGTGTGGCCAAGCGTGCCACCGAAGAAGCTGGCCAGAGCGGCCCCCGCACGGAGAGCACCGTCATTGCCCTGCCGCCCGCAGAACGCGCGCGCGAGGTGGCGCGGATGCTCGGCGGCGAGCGGGTGTCGCAGACCTCTTTGGCGCACGCGCGCGAGCTGCTTGGGCAGAAAACCCCGGAGGCCTCGCCATGAGCCTTGAGCTGGTGTTGATCACCGGCATGTCTGGTTCCGGCAAGTCCGTGGCGCTTCATGCGCTGGAGGACGCTGGCTACTACTGCGTTGACAACCTGCCGCCGGAATTGCTGGCGCCTTTCATCGCGCTCCAGCAGCAGCAGGAAGCCAAGCGCGTTGCCATCGCGATGGACGTGCGCAGCGGCGTGTCCCTGCCGCTGGTGCCGCAGCAACTCGACCTGTTGCGGCAACAGGGCGTCACGACCCGATCGCTTTTCCTGGACGCCACCACCGATGCGCTGTTGCGCCGCTATTCCGAAACGCGCCGGCGCCATCCGCTCTCGCGACAGGAAGGCCGCGACGATGCGCCCGACCAGCAGCGCGTGTTGATGCATGCGATCGAACTCGAGCGCGAACTGCTGGCCGACCTGCGCGACGGCGCCGACGTGATCGACACCAGCATCATCCGGCCCGCGCAGTTGCAAAGCTATGTGAAGGCGCTGATCTCGGCGCCGCAGAGCGCGCTGACGCTGGTGTTCGAGTCCTTCGCGTTCAAGCGCGGCGTGCCGCTGGACGCAGACTATGTGTTCGACGTGCGCATGCTGCCCAACCCGCACTACGTGCCAGCGCTGCGTCCGCTCACCGGGCGCGACGAGGCCGTGGTCGATTGGCTGCGTGAGCACGAGGACGTGGCGCGCATGTACGGCGATATCGAACAGTTTCTGAACCGCTGGCTCGACGCGCTGGCGGGCGATCATCGCAGCTACGTCACCGTGGCCATCGGCTGCACGGGCGGCCAGCACCGGTCCGTGTTCCTCGTCGAACAACTGGCGCGCAACTTCGGCGCCCGCTGGGCCGCACTCAAGCGGCACCGCGAACTCGACGGCAGCTAGCCTTCGAGCAGCTTGCGCACCGGCGCAGGCAGGCCCAGCCGACGCCATTCCGCCGCGTCGACCCAGCGCGCCCCCTCTCTGCCCTGCGGCACCGTGGCACGGCAGCGCACCGGATGCAGATGCAGGTCCTTGTGCGTGAGCACGTGAACGAAGGGCGGGAGATCTTCCAGATCGGACGCTGCGCCCGGCATGGCGGCGACGAGCGCTTCGCGGCTGTCGAACACGGGCAGGCAATAGAGACCGGCCCAGATGCCGCGCGCCGGCCGCTTCTCGAGCCAGACGCGCCCTTGCGGATCACGCAGCTCGAGCATCCACAGCGATTGCGCCGTGCGTTTGAGCTTGCGCGTCTTGACCGGATAGCGCTCGGGCTCACCTTCGCGCAACGCCACGCACCGGCGACTGACGGGGCACAGCATGCACGCGGGTTTGCGCGGCAGGCACACGGTCGCGCCCAGATCCATCACCCCCTGCGTGTAGCGCGCGATCGCGTCGCGATCGTCGGCCGGCGGCAGCAGGCGCGTCGCCTCGTCCCAAAGTGCGCGCTCCTGCGCGGCCGAAGACATGTCCCCCGCGAAGCCGAGCACGCGTGTCAGCACCCGCTTGACGTTGCCATCGAGGATGGCCACACGCTCGCCAAAGCAGAAGGCAGCGATCGCAGCGGCGGTCGAACGGCCGATGCCGGGCAAAGTCATCAACTCGGCGGCGGTCGTGGGAAAGACGCCGCCGAAGCGTGCCACCACGTCCTGTGCGCACCGGTGCATGTTGCGGGCGCGGCTGTAGTAGCCGAGGCCGCTCCAGAGGCCGAAGACTTCGTCCTCGGTGCCGGCGGCGAGCGCACCCACCGTCGGAAAGCGCTCGAGAAAGCGTGCGAAGTACCCAAGCACTGTGGTGACCTGGGTTTGCTGCAGCATCACTTCTGAGAGCCACACGCGATAGGGGTCGCGCGTGTTCTGCCAGGGCAGCGCGCTGCGGCCATGGGTGGCCTGCCAGGCGACGATGTGGGCAGCGAAATCAGGCAGCGCTGGCGCCGCACCCGCGGCCCGCTGCGCCGCCGTAGCGGCTGCCCGCTCAGACGGCACTGAGTTCGCTGCGGGCCGCGGCTGCGCTGGGCGCTTCGTTGCTGGTCAGCATCGCGGTGAGCTCGCGCAGGCGCACCTGCATGTCCGCCAGGCCAGCTTCCTGTGCCGCGAGCTCTGCCAGCCGCTCGTCGAGATTGCCCGCCGCGCCCTGGATGCGTTCGACCGCTTCCAGCCGCTTGCCGAAATTGCGACGGCGCTCCTTGAGTTGCGCATCGAGTTGCGCGCCTGCGCTCTTGCTCCAACGCTCGACCTCGGTCATGGCGGCTTCATTGACCACACGCAGGCGACTGGCCAGCGCGCGCACCAGCTTGTCGCAGAAATCGTGTTGCGCCAGCTTCAGCAGGTTGCCGACGCCCAGGTAGTGGATGTGGCTGCGCTCGATCTGGTTCAGTTGCTGCTCGAAGCCGAGCAGGTCCGGCTCGGCCGGTGCCTGCAGCGTGAAGCCATGTTCGGCATTCAGCTGGCGGAATGTGGCGTGCAGCATCGACTGGATCTCGGCCGTCGTGGCCTGCACTTCACGCAGGTTGTTGCGCAGCGCCTCGAAGGTCTCGCCATACACCTTGCGCACATTGAGCTTGATGCCGGGGCGCTTGAGCGACGCAGCGAGCTTCGCCATGTCGCCCTTCAGCGCGGTGCTGCCGAGGACGGCGTACACCTCGCGCAGCAGCTTGCCCTGTACCGACCGCAGCGCCAGGATGCGCGCATTGCTGCCCTCGAACTCGGCCTGCTCGTGCTCGATGCGCGTGCGCATGTGGCGGATGACCGAAACGTTCTTGCCGCGAAGCCCCTGCAGCTCCAGCGCCTGCTCCGACAGGTCGCGCTGACGTACCTGCAGGATGCGCATCGCCTCGGTGCGCAGCGCGGCGATGCCGGTGTCGACCGCCAGCCGCAGCATCGTCTCGCGCTTGCCCAGCAGCCCCTGGCCCAGCACGGCTTCGAGGCCCGGAAGGCGGCTGGCTTCCAGCAAGGGCGCGTCGCGGCGGATCTTGGCCTGCAAGCCTTTCTGCGCGGACACCGGCAGCACCTGCGACAGCGGCACGTCGAGCAACTTGGCCGCGCCCTTGCGCTGACGGTCGATCTGGCTGTCGATCTGAGCGGGCGTGCTCAGGATGTCCCACATCGTGTCGATCTTGTTCAGGACGACGATGCGCGTTTCGTTCGCGCCCTCGGTCACCAGGTGCTCGCGCCAGATCGACAGATCGGAACGCGTCACGCCGGTGTCGGCACCCAGGATGAAGACCACGGCATGCGCCTGGGGAATCAGGCTGACCGTCAATTCAGGCTCGGCGCCGATGGCGTTGAGGCCTGGCGTGTCGAGAATCACCAAGCCCTGCTCCAGCAGAGGATGCGGCATGTTGAGCACGGCATGGCGCCAGCGCGGAACCTCGACCCGACCTTCGTTGTCGAGGACAGGGTTGTCATCGGGCGCGTCGTCGCTCCAGAAGCCGAGCGCCCGCGCATCGTCTTTCGCGACCCAGCGCACCTCGGCCACCTTGTGCATGGCGTCGGACAGCTTCTCGGCGTCGTTCACGTCGATATCGATGTGTGTCCAGCGCGCAGGCACGTCGCGGAAGTGCGTGAGCGAATGCGCTTCGAGACGCGTCTCGATCGGCAGCAGTTGCAGACTCGGCGGGCGCGCGGGGTCGTAGCCCAGTTCGGTCGGACACATCGTGGTGCGCCCTGCGCTCGCCGGCATGATGCGCCGCCCATAGTTGGCAAAGAAAATCGCGTTGATGAGTTCCGACTTGCCCCGCGAGAACTCGGCCACGAAGGCCACCATGACCTTGCTCGTGCGCATCTGCGACTCGAGTTCGCGCAGGCGCTCGGCCACGGCCTGATCGAGCAGTTCGTTCTCGTTCAGCCAGCGCGACAGCCAACTCAGGCGATGCGCGAAATTACGACGCCAAGCGCCGTGCTGGTCGAATTGCTGATTGAAGGAGCGGCTCAATGGAAGGACGGAATAGTGGGTAACAAAATATATAGCATCCCGTCTGGATAAGAATGCGTAATAAAGCGCTACAGCTTGCTACTTTTGGCAGTTCACGCAGTAATACGTTGCGCGCTGCCCCTGGCGCAACAGGCGGATGGGTTTCGCACAGACTCGACAGGGTTCGCCCGCACGGCCATACACCATGGCCTCGAGCTGGAAGTAACCCGTTTGCCCGTCGACATTCGAAAAGTCGCGCAACGTGCTGCCGCCACGCTCCACCGCGCGCGCCAGAATTTCGCGCACTGCAGCGTGCAGGCGCAACGCTCGCGGCCGGCTGATGCGCGAAGCCGAAACCGTGGGCCGGATGCCCGCCATGAACAACGCTTCCGACGCGTAAATGTTGCCCACGCCGACTACGACGTCTCCGGCCAGTAGCACCTGCTTGATGGCCGCACTGCGCCGACGCAGGCCCGCATGGAAGGCGACGAAGTCGAAGGCGTCGCCCAACGGCTCCATGCCCAGGCCGCCCAACAACTTGATGGCCAGAGGGGAGCCCTCGTCTTCCACGTAAACCACTGCACCGAAGCGGCGCGGATCATTGAGGCGCAGCGTGCCCCGGCTCGTGACCAGGTCGAAGTGATCGTGCGTGCCCGGCGATGGCAGTGCGGTGTCGAAGCGCAGGCTCCCCGACATGCCCAGGTGCATCAACAGCAGCCCCTGATCCAGATCGACCAGCAAGTATTTGCCGCGGCGGCGCACGGCCTGCACCACGCGTCCCACCAACAGGTCCGGCTCGACTGCGAGCGCCCATCGCAGGGGCTTGCCCACACGCACGGCGTCGATGCGGGCGCCGCCAATGCGGTCGGCAAAGCCGCGCCGGGTGACTTCGACTTCAGGGAGTTCAGGCATGGAGGGGTGCGCGTGTGGAAAGGCTCGTTGTCGGAGGCGATGCCATGGAAACCCCGCAGCGGCGCGATCCGAAAGCCTTGGCTTATTATGGTTCGATGACCCTATCGCCCCGCCGACACCGCCTCGCGGCGGTCGCGTCCCTTGTGCTGATTGCCCTTGCAGCGCAGGCGCAGCCAGATCCCGCTGCGCCCACCAGCCCCGCCCCGTTGATCGAGCCCGCAGCGCCAACGCCCCCCGCGGCCATGGCGCCTGCAGCGAAGGCCGGCACCGAGGCCCCGCATGTGTCGGCACTGACCGCTCCCTTGTTCTACGAAATCGTTCTGGGCGAGATGACTGCTCGTTCCGGGGACCCGGGTTCCGGCTATGCCCTGGTGCTCGACGCCGCGCGGCGTTCGCGTGACGGGAAGCTGTTCCAGCGCGCCGTCGAGATCGCGCTCCAGGCGCGCTCGGGCGATGCTGCGCTGCTTGCGGCCCGCGCCTGGAAAGATGCGATGCCCGAGTCGCGCGACGCGCGGCGTTTCGAGCTGCAGATCCTCATCGCGCTCAACCGCATTGGCGAGACCGTCGAACCGCTGCGTGCCGAAGTCGCGGCGACGCCGGTGATAGAGCGGCCGCTGCTCATGGCCGTCATCGGGCGCAATTACGCTCGTGCGACGGACAAGAAGCTCGCTGCCTCGGTGGTGGAACAGGCGCTGCAGGCCGACCTGGCCAGCCCCGCCACGGGCGGGCTGGCCTGGGCGACCGTCGGGCGCCTGCGCCTGATCGCCGGCGATGCGTCTGGCGCGCTCGAAGCGGCGCGGCGCGGCCAGGAGGTCGACCCGTCGTCCGACGGGCCGATCGGGTTGGCGCTGGAGCTCATCGGCCCGAACCAGCCCTTGGCCGAACCCATCGTGACGCGCTATCTCGCGGGCCCGAAGGTGTTGCCCGAGATCAGGATGAACTACGCGCGGGTGCTGGCCGAAGCGCGCCGCTACCCCGAGGCCAGCGCCGAGTTGCGCAAGCTGACCACCGCCGAACCCACCGTGCCCGAACCCTGGCTGCTGCTGGGCAGCCTGCAGGTCCAGGCACGCGATGAAAAGGCGGCGGAGGCATCGCTCGCGCGCTACCTGGAACTGGCCAGCAATGCGCCACGCGAAGCGGGCGACGACAAGCGCGGTGTGACGCAGGCCTATCTGCTGATGTCACAGCTGGCCGAGCGGCGGGGCGACTTTGCCGGCGCCGAGCGCTGGCTTTCGCGCATCGACAGCACCGACGACCTGAGCATCGCGCAGACGCGCCGCGCCGGTCTGCTTGCGCGCCAGGGCAAGCTGCAACAAGCGCGCGATGTCGTGCGCGCCCTGCCCGAGCGCACGCCCGAAGACAAGAAGCAGAAATTCATGGCCGAGGTGCAGCTGCTGCGCGACGCCAAGGCTTACCGGGAAGCGTACGACATGGTGGCGCAGGCACTCGCCGCAGCGCCCGAAGATGCCGACCTGATGTACGACCTGGCCATGCTGGCCGAGAAGCTCGACCGCCTGGACGAGATGGAGCGGCTGCTGCGCAGATTGATTGCGCTCAAGCCCGACAACCAGAACGCCTACAACGCGCTGGGCTACTCGCTGGCCGATCGCAAGCTCCGGCTGGACGAGGCGCGCACGCTGATTCAGAAAGCCGTCTCGCTGGCGCCCGAAGATCCCTTCATCGCCGACAGCCTCGGCTGGGTGGAGTTCCGGCTCGGCAACACGGCCGAGGCGACGCGCATCCTGGAAGAGGCCTACAAGCGCCGGCCCGATCCCGAAATCGCCGCGCATCTGGGCGAAGTGCTGTGGGTCAGCGGCCAACGGGACCGCGCCGTCGAGATCTGGAAGGAAGCCTCGCTGGTCGACGCGGAGAACGAAACCCTGCAGGAGACGCTCAAGCGCCTGCGCGTCAAGCCATGAGCGCCAGCGCGGTCACGCGCACCCTCGCGCGCCGCACGGCGCTGCTGGCCGGCGCTTTCGCCCTCCTGGGGGTGACCGGCTGCGGCAGCCTCGCGCGGCCTGCCGGATCGGCGGGGTCGGCCGGGGCCGACGCGCGATCTTCGTGGAGCGGCCGGATGTCGCTGCGCATCGAGAGCGAACCCGAGCAAACCTTCTCCGCGTTGTTCGACCTGACGGGCACGGCAGACACCGGCGAGCTGGTCCTGACCACGCCGATCGGCAGCACCCTGGCGCGCTTGCAGTGGTCGCCCGGGGAGGCGCTGTTGCGCAGCGGCAATGACACCCGCCGCTATCCGTCGGTTGACGCGCTGATCGAAGCGGCCACCGGCGCCGCCATCCCGGTCGGCGCCCTGTTCGGCTGGTTGGCGGGGCGCGCGGAGCCGGTGCCGGGCTGGCGCGCCGACCTGGCGCAGGTCGCCGCCGGGCGCTTGCAAGCGACGCGCGAAGCACCGTTGCCGCGCGCCGACCTGCGCATCGCGTTCGAGCGCACATGAGGGCGCTCTACGAGTTACCCGCGCCCGCCAAGATCAATCTCTTCCTGCACATCACGGGCCAACGCGACGACGGTTACCACCTGCTGCAGTCGGTCTTCATGCTCGTGGACTGGTGCGACACGCTGCATGTCGAGCTGCGCAGCGACGGGCAGTTGAGCCGGGAAGACCTGACGACGCCACTGCCCGCGGACGACCTCATCCTTCGTGCGGCGCGGGCGCTGCAGCCCTTCGCCGCGCCCGACCAGGGCGCCCACATCGGCGTCGCCAAGCGCATCCCGGCGCAGGCGGGCATGGGCGGCGGATCGTCCGATGCCGCCACCTGCCTGCTGGCGCTGAACCGGCTGTGGGGCCTGAACTTGCCGCTTTCCAGGCTGTCGCAGATCGGGCTCGGGCTTGGTGCCGACGTGCCCTTCTTTCTGAGCGGGCACCATGCCAAGGTTGAGGGGATCGGCGAGCAGATCGCGCCGCTGGCCCTGCCGTCTGCCCGCTTCGCGGTGGTCAAACCGCACGAAGGATTGGAGACGCGTCTTATTTTTGCAGCACCCGATCTTCAACGCGCCACACCGACTGCTATAATCTCGGGCTTTGCTGCAGACAGCGGACTCGAAGTGTTCGACTTTGGTCACAACGACCTGCAGCCGGTTGCCCAGAGGCTCTGCCCTGCCGTCACCGATGCCATCCAGTGGCTCGGCGACCAGGGAATGGAGGCTCGGATGACCGGCTCGGGAAGCGCGGTGTTTGCAGTGATGCCGCACGAAACGAAGCTCGCACAGGCCCCTGAAGGCTGGCAGGTTCGTGAATGCAGCAACCTGGCTGTTCATCCGCTCTGCGGCTGGGCAACCTGAAAAAACCGACATATATCGGTTGGCGGTCTTCTCTTCTGGAGGCGTCCGTCGACCCGTGTAGGGGCGTCGCCAAGCTGGTTAAGGCACTGGATTTTGATTCCAGCATGCGAAGGTTCGAATCCTTCCGCCCCTGCCAATTCAGACCTGCAGCCAGCCCGGCTGCAGGTCTTCAGACTCTTAGACGGCTCTTGAGGGCCACTTCGCATCGCCGGGAACGCACTCATGCAGGCTCCACATCCTGATTTCTTGCTTTTCACCGGCAACGCCAACCCGGTCCTGGCCGCAGAAATCGCAGAGAGCCTCGGCACCACGCTGGGTGCCGCGCGGGTCGGCCGCTTCTCCGACGGTGAAGTCACCGTCGAGATCAACCAGAACGTGCGGGCGCGCGATGTGTTCGTGGTGCAGTCCACCTGCGCTCCGACCAACGAGAACCTAATGGAACTGCTGATCATGGTCGATGCGCTCAAGCGTGCGTCGGCTGGCCGGATCAGCGCCGTCATCCCCTATTTCGGTTATGCCCGCCAGGACCGCCGCCCGCGTTCGAGCCGGGTGCCGATCTCGGCGAAGGTCGTGGCCAACCTGCTGGAAACCGTCGGCGTCGAGCGCGTGCTCACGATGGACCTGCACGCCGACCAGATCCAGGGCTTCTTCGACATTCCGGTCGACAACATCTATGCGTCGCCGGTGCTGCTGGGCGATCTTCGCGCCAAGAACTACGAAGACCTGATCGTGGTCTCGCCCGACGTGGGCGGCGTGGTGCGCGCGCGTGCACTGGCCAAGCAACTCAACTGCGACCTCGCCATCATCGACAAGCGCCGCCCGAAGGCGAATGTGAGCGAAGTGATGAACGTCATCGGCGAAATCGACGGCCGCAACTGCGTGATCATGGACGACATGATCGACACGGCCGGCACACTGGTGAAGGCCGCCGAGGTGCTCAAGGAGCGCGGCGCGCGCAGCGTCTACGCCTATTGCACGCACCCGATCTTTTCGGGGCCGGCCATTGAACGCCTGACGCAGGGCTCGGCCCTCGACGAAGTGGTCGTGACCAACACCATTCCCCTGACCGACGGCGCCCTTGCCTGCGGAAAGATCCGCCAACTTTCCGTGGCCCCGCTGATCGCCGAAACGATCCAACGGATTGCCAAGGGCGAGTCGGTGATGAGTTTGTTCTCGGACCAGGACAACCTGTTCTGAGCAAAAAGCCGGCCTTCTCTCGGGGAGGCCTTTTGAAACCGGCGCCGCACTGGTCGCGGTCGGCGCTCAAGAAGCGGATGGCAGTTGTGCCTTCGCTCCAAGGAGTTAACTATGAAATTCGTCGCTTTTGAGCGCGCCAAGCAGGGCACGGGTGCGAGCCGCCGTCTCCGCATCACGGGCAAGACGCCCGGCATCGTCTACGGTGGTGACAGCCAGCCGCAACTGATCGAGCTCGATCACAACGCCCTGTGGCATGCCCTCAAGAAGGAAGCCTTCCACTCGTCCGTGCTCGACATGGAACTGGGCGGCGCCACCAGCAAGGTGCTGCTGCGCGACGTGCAGTACCACCCGTTCCGCCAGCTGGTGCAACACATCGACTTCCAGCGCGTGGATGCCAAGACGCGTCTGACCATGAAGGTGCCTGTGCACTTCAAGGGCGAGGAAGAGTCCGATGCCGTCAAGCTCGAGCACAACCTGGTCAGCCACGTGACGACCGAACTCGAAGTCAGCTGCCTGCCGACCGACCTGCCCGAATTCATCGAGGTGGACCTGTCCGGCCTCAAGAAGAACGGCACCGTGACGCTCAAGGACATCAAGCTGCCACGCGGCGTGCGTTGGGTCAGCCACGGCAAGAATGCACCGGTGCTCGCATCGGCGACCCCGCCGGCAGCCGAAGAAGAAGTGGTTGCGCCGGCCGAAGGCGCCGAAGCTGCTGCAGCGGCTGCAGCACCCGCCAAGGGCAAGGGCAAGAAGTAATTCGCCGCCTCTGCTTGCAGCCAACAGCCCGCCTCGTGCGGGCTGTTTTCATTTCAGGAACCGGATAATCCGCTCATGATCAAGTTGTTCGTCGGACTCGGGAACCCCGGTGCGGAATACGAAGCCACGCGCCACAACGCGGGCTTCTGGTGGATCGATGCGCTGGCGCGCGATCTCAAGACCACGTTGGTGCCCGAGCGCAGCTACCACGGCCTGGCCGCGCGAGTGAGCGTGCATGGACAACCCGTGTGGCTGCTGCAGCCGCAGACCTTCATGAATCTTTCGGGTAAGTCGGTCGGCGCGCTGGCGCGCTTCTTCAAGATTGCGCCCGAAGAAATCCTCGTGGTGCACGACGAGCTCGACGTGGTGCCGGGCCAGGCCAAGCTGAAGTTCGGCGGCAGCCATGCCGGCCACAATGGCCTGCGCGACATCCACGCCCAGCTGGGCACCGGCGACTACTGGCGACTGCGCCTGGGCATCGGGCATCCGGGCGTGAAGTCCGAGGTGGTCAGCTGGGTGCTGAAGAAGCCGCTGAAAGAGCAGCGCGAAGCGATCGACGATGCCACCATGCGCACATTGCACGCCGTGCCGGCCTTGCTGGCAGGCGAGATGGACAAGGCGACCCTGCTGATTCACACCCACAAACCGCCCCGGCCCAAACCGCCGCGGCGGGAGGCGGGTGACGAGCCACCGCCGGCCGTGCAGGGCTGATTTGAAGGGAAAGGGAGGCATAAAAATGAGAAGACTTCACTGTGGCATCGGGCCCACAGGAACATGGGCCTGCGCGCTGGTAGGCGCACTGGTCTGGGCGTGCGCAGGGCCGATTTCCGCGCAGCCGTCCAGCGGCACCTGGCGCTGCGGCAACACCTACACCGACCAGCCCTGCAAGGGTGGCAAGGCCGTCGATGTCGATGACACACGCTCGGCCGCGCAACAGCAGGCCGGCGAGTCGCAGGCGCGCGACGCCGGCCGCCACGCCGATGCGCTGGCGCGTGAACGGCGCGCACTGGAGGCGCGCACCGTCAACCAGAGACCTGCGGTGATAGCCCGCCCGGGCGCGCCACTCGCAAGCCAGCCCCCACGCACCGACGCCGTCGCCTCAAGGCCCAAACTGCACAAGCCGAAGAAGCCGCGCATGGGCAGCGAGGCGTTCACGGCGAACGATCCATCGAACCCGCCCACCACGAAAAACAAACGCCGCCAGAAAGCGCCCGCGGCCTGAATCGCGCCACGGGGACGCTCAGGCGCCCGGCGCGGCAGCCTTGGGGGCGGTCAGTCGCTCGAACTTCATCCAGAGCGTCGGGCGTGTTTCGACGTGGTCCGGATTGACCGGGATGCAGGCCACCGGGCAGATCTGCACGCACTGCGGCTCGTCGAAATGGCCCACGCACTCGGTGCACTTGTGCGGGTCGATCTCGTAGATCGCCTCGCCCATGTAGATCGCGTCGTTCGGGCACTCGGGTTCGCAGACATCGCAGTTGATGCATTCGTCGGTGATCATGAGTGCCATGCCTTGATTATCCCGCTGTCGCCGCCGGGCCGCCCCAAGGCGGCAGAAGCCCCCTCGGGGGGCAGCGAGTCCACACCGTGGCGAGCGTGGGGGCAGAGGTCCCGGCATGCTCGTTGCATCGGTCGGGTTATGCTGCGTCCCGCCCCATGAGCCTGTTTCTTCTCAAGCGCTTTGCCACGCTGATCGGTACGCTGGTCGGCGCATCGGTCATCGTCTTTCTCGTCCTCGAGATCCTGCCCGGCAACGCCGCGCAGTTGCTCATGGGCCCCGACGCCTCGCCCGACGCGGTGGCGGCGCTGACCATCAAGCTCGGGCTCGACCAGCCGGCCTGGACGCGTTACTGGCAGTGGATCGGCGGCCTGCTGACCGGCGATCTGGGCGACAGCTACGCCTACAGTTCGCCGGTGATGGACCTCATCCTCGAACGCCTGGCACTGACCGTGCCGCTGGCGCTGCTCGCCATGGTGTTCACCACGGTGCTCGCGCTGGTGGTCGGCGTGACCGCGGCAGCACGACACAACAAGCTCGGCGACGTGGGGCTGATGGGCCTCACGCAGGTCGGCATCGCGATCCCGAACTTCTGGTTTGCCATTCTGCTGATCCTGGTCTTCTCAGTGCAGTTGCAGTGGTTCTCGGCCGGCGGCTTCGAGGGCTGGGGCGAAGACGGCGGCGGCATTCTCGGCGGCCTCAAGTCACTGCTGCTGCCCGCGCTGTCGCTGGCCGTGGTGCAGGCGGCCATCCTCGCGCGCATCACGCGCTCGGCGGTACTCGAAGTCATGCGCGAAGACTTCGTGCGCACCGCGCGCGCCAAGGGCGTGACCCAGCGCGCCGTGCTGTGGACCCACGTGCTGCGCAACGCCATGATCCCGGTCATCACCGTGATGGGCATGCAGTTCTCGGAGTTGCTGGCCGGCACCATCGTGGTGGAAAACGTGTTCTACCTGCCGGGCCTCGGCCGGCTGATCTTTCAGGCCATCAGCAACCGCGACCTGATCGTGGTGCGCAATTGCGTGATGCTCCTGGCAGCGATGGTGGTCATCGTGAACTTCGTTGTCGACGTGCTTTACGCCGTGATCGACCCGCGCATCAAGGCCTCCGACATATGAGCACGTCCACCACCGCGCCGAGCGGCGCCGCACTCGCCGTGCCCGGCTTCTGGCGCCGCGCCCTGCGGCACCGCAGCTTCGTGCTCGGCGGGGTGCTGACCTTCCTGCTGCTGCTGGCCGCTGCGCTGTCGCTGGTGTGGACGCCGTGGTCGCCCTACGAAATGGACATGGCGAACAAGCTGCAGCCACCGTCGGCATCGAACTGGCTGGGCACCGACTCCTACGGGCGCGACGTGGCTTCGCTGTTGCTGGTCGGCGCACGCGCGTCGATCCTGGTGGGGCTGATCGCCGTCGGCATCGGGCTCACGGTTGGCACCGCGCTCGGACTGCTCGCCGCGGCGCGGCGCGGCTGGGTCGAAGAGACGATCATGCGGCTCACCGACTTCACGCTGGCGTTCCCGGCGATTCTCTCGGCCATCATGATGACCGCGGTCTTCGGCGCCGGCATCGTCAATGCGATCGTGGCGATCGGCATCTTCAACATCCCGACCTTTGCGCGCATCACACGCGCGTCGGCCAACGCCATCTGGTCGCGCGAGTACGTGGCCGCGGCACGCGCCTGCGGCAAAGGCGCCTTCGCGATCACCATGCAGCATGTGCTGCCGAACATTTCGGCCGTGCTGATCGTGCAGATCACGATCCGCTTCGCCATTGCGATCCTGGCCGAAGCGGCGCTCTCATACCTCGGGCTGGGCACCCAGCCCCCGCAGCCCTCGTGGGGCCGCATGCTCAGCGAAGCGCAGACCCTCATGTTCCAGTCGCCCCTGCTCGCGGTGTGGCCCGGCATGGCGATCGCAATGGCGGTGCTGGGCCTCAATCTGCTGGGCGACGGTTTGCGTGACCTGCTGGATCCGCGTCTGGCACGGGCAAGGTGACCGGCATGCCCCTGCTCGAAGTCAACGACCTCCACGTCGAACTGCAAACCCAGCGCGGGCCGGCCGAAGCCGTGCGCGGCATCGGCTTTTCGCTCGAACGCGGCGAAACCATGGGCATCGTTGGCGAGTCCGGTTGCGGCAAGTCGATCACCGTGCTGTCGCTGATGGGCTTGCTGCCCGCGAATGCGAAGGTGCGCGGCAGCATCCGGTTCGACGGGACCGAGCTCGTGGGCCTGGACGAACGCGCGCTGTGCGCCATTCGCGGCAACCGCATCGGCATGATCTTCCAAGAGCCCATGACGGCGCTCAATCCCGTGCACACGATCGTGCGCCAGGTCGGCGAACCCCTGCGCCTGCACCGCGGGTTGTCGGGCGCCGCGGCGCGCAGCGAGGTGCTCGCGCTGCTCGAGCGCGTCGGCATTCCCGACGCCGCGTCGCGGCTTGACGCGTACCCGCACCAGTTCTCCGGCGGCCAGCGGCAGCGCATCGGCATCGCGATGGCGCTGGCCTGCGGGCCCGACCTGCTGATCGCCGACGAGCCCACCACGGCGCTCGACGTCACGATCCAGAAGCAGATCCTCGACCTGATCCAGGGCCTCGTGGCCGAGCGCGGCATGGGCCTGATCCTGATCTCGCATGACCTGGGCGTGATCGCGCAGAGCGTCTCGAAGATGTGCGTGATGTACGGCGGCAGCGTGGTGGAGAGCGGTCCGACTGCCACCGTGTTCGCTGCGCGCGCGCATCCCTACACGCAGGGCCTGTTCGCCGCCCGCCCGGCATTGGGCGCGCCGCGCGGCGTGCGGCTGGCGACCATCCGGGGCAGCGTGCCCGAGCTGGTTGATCTGCCGGCAGGCTGCCCCTTTGCCGGACGCTGCGGCTTCACGATCGACGCCTGCTTCACCACACCGCCGCCGCCCACGCCGATGCCCGGCGGCCACATCGTGCGCTGCATCCGGCTCGACGAAGTTCTGGCGCAAGGAGCGGCCGCATGACCGCCGCGGTGCACGAGGAGAGGGCCCCCCATGTCGACGACGCGGCCGGCGCACCGCTGCTCGAGGTAACCGACCTGGTGCGCCACTACGCGCTGCCGCGCGAAAAGCTGTTCTCGCCACCGCCACAGGTGAAGGCGCTCAACGGCGTGAGCTTCCAGATTCGACAGGGCCAGAGCCTCGGCATCGTCGGCGAGTCGGGCTCGGGCAAGTCGACCATCGCACGGCTGGTGATGGCGCTGGACGTGCCGACCGCGGGCAGCGTGAAACTGATGGGCCGCGACCTTCACCAGTTGCCCCGCGCCGAACTGCGTGCCGCGCGGCGCGATGTGCAGATGGTGTTCCAGGACCCCTACGGTTCGCTCGACCCGCGCCAGACCGTGGCGCGCATCGTGGCCGAACCGCTTGAGGCGCTGGCCGAATCCACGCGCGCCGAGCAGCGCGAGCGCGCCCGCGATGCGCTCGCCGCCGTGGGCCTGCGTGCCAGCGATCTGGACAAGTACCCGCACGAGTTTTCCGGCGGGCAGCGCCAGCGCATCGCGATCGCGCGGGCCCTCATCACCCGGCCCAAGCTGATCGTGGCCGACGAGCCCGTCAGCGCGCTGGACGTGTCGGTGCAGGCGCAGGTGCTCAACCTCATGAACGAACTGCAGCAGCAGTTCGGCGTCAGCTACCTCCTGATCAGCCATGACCTCGCGGTGGTCAACCACCTGTGCGACGAGGTCTGCGTATTGCACCGCGGCGTGATCGTGGAACGCGGGGCGCCGCAGCAGCTCTTTGCCCATGCCGAGCATCCGTACACGCAAGCCTTGCTCGCCGCCGTGCCGCGCGCCGAGCCACCGCCCGCGCGCCCATGAGCAAATGCGGCTTGCCCCCTGCACGCGCGCTCGCGCATGAGGTAACGTTGCTTTTCCTTACCGGTTTTTTTTGCTTTTCCCTGGAGCCTTGACCATGTTGAATCGCCGTGCCGTCCTCACTTCCACCGCCGCCGCCGCGCTCGCCACGAGCCTGCCGCAGATGGCGCTCGCACAAGGGCGCAAGGACGCCATCGTGCTGGGCATGGCGCTTGAGCCGCCGGGCCTGGACCCGACCGTCGGCGCCGCGTCGGCCATCGGCGAGATCGTGCTCTACAACATCCTCGAGACGCTCACCAAGATCAATGCCGACGGCAAGGTCACGCCGCTGCTGGCCGAGAGCTGGGAAGTCTCGCCCGACCTCAAGACCTACACCTTCAAGCTGCGCCGCGGTGTCAAGTTCAGCAATGGCGAGCCGTTCAATGCGCAGACGGTGAAGTTCGCCTTTGACCGCGCGGGCGGCGAGAAGAGCACCAACAAGGACAAGCGCACCTTCGCTAACCTGAGCACGCAGGTGATCGACGACCACACGGTCGTGATCATCAACAAGGAAATCGATCCCGACCTGCCCTTCGTGCTGGGCCAGGCCACGTCCGTCATCGTCGAGCCCAAGAGCGCCGAGACCAACGCCACGGCGCCCGTGGGCACCGGCCCGTACAAGCTGGACAACTGGGCGCGCGGCTCGTCGCTCACGGTCAGCAAGTGGGAGGGCTTCCGCAATCCCGGCGAGGCCAAGCTGCGCCGCGTGACCTTCCGCTTCATCTCCGACACCGCCGCGCAGGCGGCAGCGCTGCTGGCGGGCGATGTCGACGCCTTCCCGCGCATTGGCACGCGCGTCGTGCCCCAGTTCAAGGCCAACGGGCAGTTCCAGGTCATCCTTGCCGGCTCGCGCGCCAAGACCATCGTCGCGTTCAACAGCAAGAAGAAACCGCTGGACGATGTGCGCGTGCGCCGCGCCATCCTTGCGGCGATCGACCGCAAGGCCTTCATCGCCGGCGCGGCCGACGGCTTCGGCGTGCCCATCGGCAGCCACTACGTGCCCGGTGCGGCTGGCTTCGTCGACACCACAGCGGTGAACCCGTTCGACATCGAGAAGGCCAAGCGGCTGCTGGCCGAAGCCGGCGTGAAGACGCCGCTCGAACTCACGATGACGCTGCCGCCGCCGCCCTATGCGCGGCAAGGCGGCGAGGTCATCGTGGCCCAGTTGGCCAAGGTCGGCATCGTGGTCAAGGTGCAGAACGTCGAGTGGGCGCAGTGGCTCAGCAACACCTACGGCGGCCCGAAGAACTACGACCTGTCGATCATCTCGCACGTCGAACCCTTCGACCTTGGCAACTACGCCAAGGCTGACTACTACTGGGGCTACCAGTCGAAAGAATTCAACGCCCTGTTCGACAAGATCAAGACCACTGCCAGCGAGGCCGAACGCAACAAGTTGCTCGGCGACGCGCAAAAGCTGCTGGCCAACGACGCAGCCAACGGCTTCATGTACCAGCCGCAGTTCCCGATCGTCGCCAAGAAGGGCGTCAAGGGTCTGTGGAAAGACATGCCGATCTTCGCCAACGACCTGTCGGCGCTGAGCTGGTGAGCGCGGGACCGCACGAACTCTCCGCGCACGAACTTGTCGCTGGCTACGGCGACAGGTCGCTGTCGCCGGTCGATGTCATGCAGGCCGTGCTGGCCCATGTCGAGCGCTGGGAGCCGCACCTGCAGGCCACCTGGCTGCTGCGGCCCGAGGCCGCCCTGGAACAGGCGCAAGCCTCGCATGCGCGCTGGCAGCAGGGCCAGCCGACCGGTCCGCTCGATGGCGTGCCGGTCACGATCAAGGAGAACATCGCCACGCGCGGCGACCCGCTGCCCGCGGGCACGGCCGCGGTCGTGTTGCGGCCCGCGGCCGCGGATGCACCGCCCGCTGCGCGGCTGAAGGAGGCGGGCGCCATCGTGTTCAGCAAGACGACGATGCCCGACTACGGCATGTTGTCTTCGGGCCTCTCGAGCTTTCACGCGCTGGCGCGCAACCCCTGGGACCTGCGCAAGACGCCCGGCGGCTCCAGCGCCGGTGCGGGCGCCGCGGCCGCCGCCGGCTACGGCCCGCTGCACCTGGGCACCGACATCGGCGGCTCGCTCCGCCTGCCCGCGGGCTGGTGCGGCATCTTCACGCTGAAACCCAGCCTTGGCCGCATCCCGATCGATCCGCCCTACATGGGCCGTGCCGCCGGCCCGATGACGCGCACGGTGGCCGATGCCGCGCTGATGATGCAGGTGCTGGCGCAGCCCGACGCGCGGGACAGCATGAGCCTGCCGGCGCAAGACATCGCCTGGTCGTCGTTCGATGTCGGCACCGACCACCTGCACGGCCTGCGCATCGGGCTGCTGCTCGACGCCGGCTGCGGCCTGGCGGTCGACCACGAGATCAAGGCCGCCGTGGAGCACGCCGCGCGCCTGTTCGAGCGCGCCGGCGCCATCGTCGAGCCGATGCAACCGTTCATGTCGCAAGCCATGCTCGACGGCATGGACCATCTCTGGCGCATGCGCTCGCTGACCGACCTGAACACCCTGCCCTCGGCGCAGCGCGCCAAGGTGCTGCCCTACATCCGGCAGTGGGCCGAGAGCGCGGCCGACTTCAGCGGCGAGCATGTGTTCCGCGCCTTCAGCCAGTTCCACACGACGCGCCTGGCCGCAGTGGCGGCTTGCGCGCGCTACGACTACGTGATTTCGCCGACCGCGCCGAACATGCCGGCGCCGGCCGAAGACCCGTCGCCCACCAACGACCCGCTGCGCCCGCTGGAGCACATCGGCTTTACCGTGCCCTTCAACATGTCGGAGCAGCCGGCCGCGTCGATCAACTGCGGCTACAGCGCCGACGGCTTGCCGATCGGCCTGCAGATCGCCGGGCAGCGATTCGACGACCTCGGCGTGCTGCGCGTCGCGCGCGCTTTCGAGCAGATCCGCGAGCCGCAGCGGCATTGGCCGGAGCCGCCCGGGGGACGCAACGCGTGAGTGCCGCAGCCGCATCGACAGCGCTGCTGGTCATCGATGTCCAGCGCGCCCTGTGCGAAGGGCCGAGCGCCGCATTCGACGCTGATGCGGTGATCGCGCGGATTCAAGCGCTTGCCGCACGGGCACGGGCCGCAGGCGCGCCGGTGATCTTCGTGCAGCACGAAGGACACAACGGCTACCTCGAACAGGGCGCGGACGGCTGGCAGCTGCCGGCCGCGCTCGGCGCTCAGGCCACCGACCTGCGCGTGCGCAAGACGACACCCGACTCGTTTCATCGCACGGAACTTCAGTCCCTGCTCGAGAGGCTGGGCATCCGCGCGCTGGTCGTCTGCGGCATGCACACCGAATTCTGCGTCGACACCACCACGCGCCGCGCCCTGGCGCTCGGCTATCCGGTGGTGCTCGCGGCCGACGCGCACACCACCGATGGCAACGCGCACCTGACACCCCGACAGGTCATCGACCACCACAACGCGACGCTGACGAACATCCAGAGCTTTGGACCGCGCGTGCGTGCGGTGAACGCAGCGGACGTGGACTTTCAGGCCGGCTGACGCCAGCGAGGTCGCGCGGCAGAATGGCCGCATGCACACAGACGCCCTCGGCAACCCGATCACGCTCAGCGACGCAACCAGCGTCGGGCCAGTTGATGATTTCGTGATGGGCTTCATCTCGACCGAAGCGCGTGCGGCGAACCTGCTGGCGATCGCCGAGGCCGACCCGAGCCCCATCGTGCAGGCGTACGCGGCCACGCTGCATCTCTTCGCCGAGTCACGCGACGCGGTCACCAACGCCACGCCGTACCTCGAGCAGGCCAAGGCCGGCGCGCGGCGAGCGACGCCGCGCGAGCAGCGCTACATCGCCGCGATCGATGCCTGGGCAAGGGGCGATCTCGCGGGCGCGATCCGGCTGCACACCGAGCAGGCGCACGAGCACCCGCGCGATCTGGCCTCGCTCAAGCTGGGCCAGTACCACTGCTTCAACACCGGCGACGGCCCGGGCATGCTGCGGCTCGCGCTGGCCGCGCTGCCCGCGGCAGCCGATGTGCCTTACCTGCACGGCATGACCGCCTTCGGCTACGAGCAATGCCACCTGATGCGCGAGGCCGAGACCAGCGCGCGCCATGCAATCGCCATGTGCCGCAAGGAGCCCTGGGCCCACCATGCGCTGGGCCATGTGATGCTGACGGAGGGTCGGCTCAGCGAAGGGTTGGCCTTCATGCAGGACGTGAGCGACACCTGGACAGACCTCAATTCCTTCATGTTCACGCACAACTGGTGGCACGTCGCGCTGTTCCTCATCGATCTGGGGCGCGATGACGAGGCGCTGACCGTGTACGACCGCTCTGTGTGGGGCGTGGTGAAGGATTATTCGCAGGATCAAATCGGCGCCGTGTCTCTCCTCGCGCGCTTCGAGCTGGCGGGCATCGATGTCGGCGATCGCTGGACCGATGTGGCGAAGCACCTCGCGCAGCGGCTCGATGACCACGTGCTGCCCTTCCTCGATTTGCAATACCTTTACGGGCTGGCGCGCGCCGGCCGCCACGCCGAGGCCGACACGTTGCTGCGCCACATCGAAGCCCACGCCGCGCACGCGCCCGCTTCGACGCGCGCCGCCTGGCAACGGGTGTGCGTGCCTGCCGCGCACGGCCTGCTCGCGCACGCGCGGGGCCAGCATGCGGTCGCAGCCGAGCAGCTCGGCATCGCGCTGCCGCGGCTCGTCGAGATCGGTGGCAGCCATGCGCAACGCGATCTGTTCGAGCAGATTTACCTCGACGCACTGGTGCGCGTCGGCACCGAAGCGACGCTCGGCAGCGCACAAGGCTTGCTGCAACAACAGGTCAACGGACAGCCCGAATCGGTGAGGCTGCGGCGTCAGGTGAGCGTCGTGTACAGCGCACTGGGGTTGCCGTCTTTGGCCAGCCTGAACGAGGCGCCGCGTTGACCGCCATGTCCCTCGCCACGCCCCTCGAAGCCCCGCGCCGCCGCCTGATTTCCATCGACGACGGATCCGCCGAGCGCCGCGCCATCGCCACCATCGCCTTCGGCCCCGCGGCGCGGCCGGTCGATGTATTGTTTCTCCATGCCAACGGTTTCAATGCCATGACTTACCGGCAGTTGCTCGCACCGCTCGGCGCGGAAGGGTTGCACGTGATGGCCATCGACCAGCGGGGCCACGGCCTGAGCCGGCTCGATTCGACTGTCACCGAAGGCCACTCCTGGTTGCGTTATGCCGACGACCTTCTCGCGCTGATCGCTGCACTGGGCACGGTGCCGCGCGTGCTGGCCGGCCATTCGATGGGCGCGACGGCGGTGCTGCTCGCGGCGCCGCGCATCGCCGGATCGGTGGCCACCGCGCCGCCGATGGTGTTGTTCGATCCGGTCGCTCGACCCGCCAGCGCCGCCGCCTCTGCCACCGCCGATCCGGGCGAATCGCCGCTGGTGCGCGGTGCCTTGCGCCGCAACGCGCTCTTCGACAGCCGCGAGGCCGCGCTGCAGAGCTACCTGGGCCGTGGCGCGTTCAAGACCTGGCCGCGGGAGGTGATCGTCGACTACCTCACGGATGGCCTCGTCCCGCGTGCGGAGGGCGGCATGACGCTGGCCTGCGCACCCGCGTGGGAAGCCGCGAACTTCATCCGCTCATGGGCGCACACGCCCGACGAAGCGCTGTGCCGCCCGCCGGCGCCGATCCACATCCTGCGTGCCGAAAAGGATTCGACATGCTGCTGGGACGAGGGCGCGGAATCCTTCCCCTGGCCGCCCGGCGTGCGCGTGGAAACCGTTGCGGGCACGACGCACTTCCTGCCAATGGAGCAGCCCGAACGAGCGCGCGACGCGTTGCGCGATGCCGTGATGGCGGCGGGCGGCTGATGTTCCTTGCCGCCACGAACCCTTGACTCAGAAACACGCCCCATGATCCTTGTCGGCCAATACGACAGTCCCGTCACCCGCCGCATCGCCATCGCGTTGCATCACTACGGCATACCCTTCACGCGCGACACCCGCTCGGTCTTTGGTGATGCAGCAGCGGTCGGCAGGATCAGCCCTCTGACCCGAATCCCGGCCCTCGTCCTCGACGATGGAGAGGTACTGATCGACAGCGCCGCCATCCTTGACCACCTCGACGAGCAGGCGGGCGACGCTGCGTTGATGCCCGCCGCCGGCCCTGCGCGGCGGCGCGCCCTCCAGATGACGGCACTGGCGCAGGGCACCCTTGAAAAGGTCGCGGCTGTGGTCTACGAGAGGCACTTCCATCCTCCGGAACATCGAAGCACGGGCTGGCCCGACCGCTGCCTTGGCCAGGCCCGGTCCGGCCTCGACGAACTGACCCGCCGCCTCGTCACACCCTATGCCTGCGGACCGGCGCTCACCCATGCGGACGTCATGATCACCACGCTGATCTGGTACATGCAGGACCGGATGGATGAAGTGCTGTCTCCTGCAGCCCACGCGTCTTTGATCAGCTTGGCCGCGCACTGTGAGACCCTGCCCGCCTTCCTCGCGGCCGCCGTGAGCGAGTCCGAGAAGATGCCGCGCACCTGACTCTTGCAAGCCTGCATCAGGCTTTGTTCAGATGCCGTTTCTGGTCATAGACCGGTTGCGGCGGCAGGTCGTTCAGGTGGCGCGTGTCGGCCCAGTCGAGGATCTCGATACCGGTGGGCGCTGCAGGGTTGGCGATGCGGATGCGGTTGAAGCCCGCATTGGGAATGTCGCTCTGCCGCGGCCCGCTCAGGCTCAAGCCTTGCGCCGTGCGCCACACCATGTCGAGCACGCCGCCGTGCGTGACCACCACCAGCCGCTGCCCTGTATGCGCGGCGACCAGCGCGCCGAGCGCTTCGATGATGCGGGCGTGGAACGCGCGCGGTGTCTCGCCGTTGGGCATCGCGTGGTCCTCGCGAAATTCGAGCCACTCCTCCCAGGCACGTGGATGCAGGTTCTGGATCTCCTCGGCGCGCATGCCCTCGACCACGCCGAAGTGTTGCTCGCGCAGGCCCACGGTGGTCACGATCGGCAGCGCAAGTTGCTGCGCGGCGGGCGCGGCGGTTTGCTGCGCGCGCAGCAGGTCGCTGCTGACCATGTGCTGGGCCGTCTCGCCCGCCATCCGCAGGCCGAGGCGGCGGGCCTGTTCGTGGCCCATGTCGTTGAGCGGAATGTCGATGTGGCCCTGGAAACGCAGCTCGCGGTTCCAGTCGGTCTCGCCGTGACGGATGAGGATGAGTTCGGTGGGGGCGGGGGTAGGGG
>SEGS01000076.1 GCA_004210915.1 Variovorax sp.
CAGAACTTCGGCTTCATCCAGATCGCCGACCGCTTCACGACCGGCTCGTCGATCATGCCGCAGAAGAAAAACCCCGACGTGCCCGAACTGGCGCGCGGCAAGACCGGCCGCGTGGTCGGGCACCTGATGGGACTCATCACCTTGATGAAGGGCCAACCGCTGGCCTACAACAAGGACAACCAGGAAGACAAAGAGCCGCTATTCGACACGGTCGACACGCTCAAGGACACGCTGCGCATCTTTGCCGAGATGATCGAAGGCATCACCGTCCGGCCCGAAGCGATGGAAGCCGCTGCGCTGCGCGGCTATGCCACCGCGACCGACCTGGCCGACTATCTCGTCAAGAAGGGCTTGCCCTTCCGCGACGCGCACGAGACGGTCGCGCATGCCGTGAAGGCCGCGATCTCGCACAAGGTCGATTTGTCGGAGCTGCCACTGGCGGTGCTGCAAGAGTTCAACCCCAGCATCGAGAAGGACGTGTACGACGTGCTGAGCCTGCGCGGCTCGCTCAACGCGCGCAACATCCTCGGCGGCACGGCCCCGGCGCAGGTGCGGGCGCAGATCGCGCGGCACCGCGCGCGCCTCGCCTGAACCCCATGACCTCCGGCAAGGCGAAGATCCTCGACGCCAGCGCTTCGCGCTCGCATCTTGATGGCCCGAGCTTCTCGCTCGGCAACCGCATCCAGCGCGCGCTCTGGATCGTGGTCTGGGCCCTCGCGGCGTCCTGGACGCCACGTCAACTGGCCGGCTGGCGGCGCTTCCTGCTCCGCGCTTTCGGCGCCACCGTGGCTGCGGGCAGCGATGTGCGCGGCAGCGCCAAGGTATGGTACCCACCGAACCTGGTGCTGCACGAACGCGCGGTGATCGGGCCGCGCGTCAATTGCTACAACATGGGTCTGGTCACGCTGGAGCGCGGCGCGCTGGTGTCGCAGGACGCGCACCTGTGCGGCGGCACCCACAACTTCGACGACGCGCACTTCCAGCTGGTGGCGCGCGACATCACCATCGGTGCGCAGGCCTGGGTCTGCGCTGAAGCCTTCATTGGGCCGGGAACGCGGGTCGGCGAAGGCGCCGTGGTCGGCGCGCGTGCGGTGGCCTTCGGCACCCTTGCGCCCTGGACCGTCTATGCGGGCAATCCGGCGAAGGCGGTGCGCGCGCGCCAGCGCTTCGCGCCACTCGGCTGAGCCGTGCGGCCTGAGCGGGCGCACCCATGAACGTCACCATCATCGGCACCGGCTACGTGGGGCTGGTCGCCGGAGCCTGCCTTGCGGACATCGGCAACAACGTGTTCTGCCTCGACGTCGATCCGCGCAAGATCGACCTGCTCAATGCCGGCGGCATCCCCATCTACGAGCCGGGCATGGGCGAGGTGGTGCGCTCGAACGTCGAGGCGAAACGGCTGCAGTTCTCTACCGACGCCGCGGCAGCCGTGGCGCACGGTGACATTCAGTTCATTGCCGTTGGGACGCCGCCTGACGAAGATGGCAGCGCCGACCTGCAGTACGTGCTGGCGGCGGCGCGAACCATTGGCCGCACGATGGAGAGTTTCAAGGTGGTGGTCGACAAGTCGACCGTGCCGGTGGGAACGGCCGACAAGGTGGCGGCCGTCATCCGTGAGGAGCTGGAAAAGCGCGGTCGAACCGACCTCGGCTTTTCAGTGATCAGCAACCCGGAATTCCTCAAGGAAGGCGCCGCGGTCGATGACTTCATGCGCCCCGACCGCATCGTGATCGGCTACACCGACGACGCGGCCGGCCGCGAAGCGCTGGCGGCGATGCGCAAGCTGTACGCCCCCTTCAATCGCAACCACGAGCGCAGCCGCGTGATGGATGTGCGGTCCGCCGAGTTCACCAAGTACGCGGCGAACGCGATGCTGGCCACGCGCATCAGCTTCATGAACGAGCTGGCCAACCTCGCCGACATGGTGGGTGCCGACATCGAAGCGGTCCGCCAGGGCATCGGCTCGGATCCCCGCATCGGCTACAGCTTCCTCTATGCCGGCACGGGCTATGGCGGCAGTTGTTTCCCAAAGGACATCCAGGCCCTCACGCGCACCGCGCGCGAACACGGGCAGGCGCTGCGCGTGCTCGAGGCGGTCGAGGCGGTCAACGACGCGCAGAAGAACATGCTGGCGGCCAAGGTCTTCGCCCGCTTCGGGGCCGATCTGACGGGGCGCACCTTCGCGCTCTGGGGCCTGGCCTTCAAACCGAACACCGACGACATGCGCGAGGCGCCGAGCCGCGTCGTGCTGCTCGAACTGGTGCGGGCCGGCGCCCGGATCGTGGCGCACGACCCGATCGCGGTCGACGAAGCCCGGCGCGTGCTGCAACTGGATTTCGCCGACAACCCGGCCCTGCTCAATCGCGTGAGCTTCAGCAGCGCCAAAGATCCGATGGAAGCACTGGCCGGCGCCGACGCGCTCATTATCGTGACCGAGTGGAAGGCCTACCGCAGCCCGAACCTCGAGCGGCTCAAGGCCCAAATGAAATCGGCCGTCATTTTCGACGGCCGCAATCTCTACGAGCCCGGCGCCATGAAGGACGCGGGCATCGTCTACCAGGGCATCGGCCGCAACAGCGCCTGAGCGCCGTCCCGACCGAGCCGCTTACATCGCCTTGTAGAAGATGTAGTCAGCGGTGTACTTCACGACCTGCTTCTGACCGAGGTTGCCGGCGCCGCACGGCATGGCAGGTGCGGTGCCGCCCATCGTGGCGACGCGCTGGATGTAGGTCACGCCCTGCATGGCGCCCATGCCCATCGCGGGGTTGGCCTTGACGAGCTGGTAGGGGATGTTGCCGGTGCCATTGGGCGCCACGGCGAGCTGCGTGGCGGTGACCTTCGAGCCGTCCATGCTTTCCCAGGTGGCGGGCGGGCCGAAGTACTTGCCGACAGTCTTGCCGCTGCGGTCCATCAACTTTGCGTCGGGGCCGACGAAGAACCATTCGTACTGCCCGGGAGCGCCAGCCTTGACGCGGCAGTCGTACGTGATGTCGCCCGCCGCAGCGGTTTCCATGGCCACGCGGTTGCCGGCGGGCACCTTCACGGCATCGGGCAGGCTGGCCTGGGAGTACGTCATCATGGGCTTGCCGCCCATGCCGGAACAAGCGGCCAGGCCGAGGGTGGCCACTGCGGCGGCGGTGACTGTCAGGGTGCGAATGATCATGATCGTTTCCTTCTTGTGGAGGTAGAGGGGGTGTGAAGACAGAATCGATTCTTCATCGATCCTGTTGTCACTTACGTAGTCCAGCGCCGATTGGATTCAATGCACCGTTCACATATCCGCATGAATCCGCCGGGCGTCCCCTGCCGTATCCTGGGGATGCGCCTCGATGTCTCACAATCCACGGATGACCTCCACCAGCCCCGACGCCGAATTGATGGCGCTGATCGACCGGGTCGGTCGACGCGACGAAGCTGCCCTGCGGCAGCTCTACGACCGCACCTCGCCCAAACTGTTCGGCCTGGCGATGCGGGTCGTGCGGCAGCGCGAGTGGGCCGAAGATGTGCTGCAGGAAGCTTTCCTGACGATCTGGCGCGTGGCAGGCGACTACCGGGCCTCGCTGAGCCCGCCCATGGCGTGGCTGGGTCTGATCGTCCGCAGCCGCGCACTCGACCTGCTGCGCCGCCGCACGGCCGACCGCGCCCAGCTGACACAGGAATTCGACGAGGTGATGGCCGAGACTTTCGAATCCGATGCCTCGAACCCGATGGACACGGCCGACGCCAGCGAGCAGGCCTCGCGTGAGGACCGTTCGATGAATCTCGTCGCCCACCCCCAATTGCTCGAACTGCTGGCTGCCAGCCACGCGCTCGGGACGCTGCGCGGCGGCGCCCGTCGCCGTTTCGAGGCGCTGGCCCGCGAACAAGCGCCGATCCGGGCCGCCGCGCTGGTCTGGCAAGGCCGCCTGGCCAGCATGGCCGAGTTGCAGGCGCCGGTCGTGCCCGACGCGGCGGTCTGGACGCGCATCCGAAACCTGATCCAGGCCGAGCAGGACGAGCAGTCGATGGCGCGCCAGCGGGCCACGCCGGCCGGTGTTGCTGCGCCCTCCCCCGGCGGATGGCTGCGCAGCCTGGCGCTGTGGCGCGGAGCCACCGCCGCGGGCGCCCTGGCAACGGTGCTGGCAGTGACGGTGGGTCTGAACCTGCGCGACCAGCTGGTCAACGCCCCGGCCGTGCAGTACGTCGCTGTCTTGTCCGATGACCAGCAGGCGGCCTCGATGCTGGTCACCTTCGATCCGAAGAAGCAGCAGCTCGTGCTGCAACGCGTGGGCAATTTCGCCGAAGGCGCCGACAAGTCGCTGCAGCTTTGGGCGTTGCCGCCCGGCGGCGCACCGCGCTCGCTGGGGGTCATCGACAAGGCGGCTGCGGTGCGCCTGGCCGCGGCCGAATCGGCCGTGCGCGCCGTGCCGACGCTCGCGATCAGCCTCGAGCCGCGCGGCGGCGTGCCGAGCGAGGGCGGGCCGACCGGACCGGTGCTGTTCAAGGGCGCGCTGATCGAGAAGACGCTCTGACGCTGCGCGCTGCGATGCGGGCGGGCCGCCAAGCCGTTAACATTTCGGGACGCATCGGCAGGAACTTGCCGGAGCATGGCAATCGAACGACGCTTTGATTTCTCCGCCCGCCTTGATGAAACGCTCATTCCCGGCGACCTCGCTGTCGCATCTGGCGCTCTGCCTGCTGCTCGGTCTGGCAGCGGGCGCGTCCCCTGGCGCACGCGCGCAAGTTCCCGGCGCTGCGGCCGCCGTGCCGCCGTCGGCCGAGTACATCGCCGCCCACACGCGGTGGAAAGGCTCGCTCGACGCCTTCGCCAATGCCGACAAGGAGCGGCTGCCCGGCAACGATGGCGTGCTGTTCGTCGGCAGCTCCACCATCCGCCTCTGGACCAACCTTGCGCAGGATTTCCGCCAGGTGCCGGTGGTCATCAACCGCGGCTTCGGCGGTTCCACGCTGGCCGACTGCAGCCTGTTCGCGCGCGAACTGGTGGTGCGCTACAAGCCCAAGCATGTGCTGGTCTACGCCGGTGACAACGACCTGGCCGAGGGCCATTCCCCACTGCAGGTGCTCGAAAGCTTTGCGCGGCTGGTGAACACGGTCCGGGCGGAACTGCCTGATGTGCGCATCAGCTACATCTCGATCAAGCCGAGCCCCTCGCGGCAAGCCCTGCTGCCCAAGATGCGCGAAGCCAACAACGCGATTGCGGCTTATGTCCAGCGGCTCCCCAACAGCGCATTCGTCGACATCTTCACGCCGATGCTCGGCGCGGACGGCCAGCCCCGGCCGGAGCTGTTTCTGGGCGACCGGCTGCACCTCAACGAGCAGGGATACCGGCTCTGGCAATCGATCCTTCTGGCACACCTGCCGGCCACGGAATCGCAACCGGCGGCGCCCGTGATTTCAGTGGCCCGGCCGGTCGATGCGGCCGCTGCCGTGGCGCGCCTGCCGGTCGGCGCGGCCACTCCGGCCGAACCGGCGCTGCCGCCCGGCGTGCAGGCCGCTCCGACGAGCCCGCCTGCCCCGGTCAGTCCGCCTGCGGCACGGCGCTGAGCGCCTCCGCGCTGCGCCGGTCGAGCCAGAGGGTGGCACGGGCCACGGCGTAGAGCCAACCGAAAACCGCCGCGAGCAGCAGCGCATCGCCCCCCCACGGCCGCGCCAGCTGGTTGTCGCCCCAGAAGGCCAGCACCAGCAGCACGGCCACGAGGTGCGCGCAAAACACCGGCAAGGACGCCGAGCCCATCGCTTCGAGCCAGTGCATCCGCGGCAACTTGCGCAGCAGCGCCGGGCCGAAGCTGAGCGCCAGCATCCCCAGAACGATCAGGTTGACCAGCCGGAGCGGCCCGAGCTGCCACTTGTCGAACAGCAAGTTGAGTTCGATGTCGCCGCCAAAAGGCGCCTGGCCGTGCAGGCCGTGGTGCCGCCAGTAGAGCCCGTACAGCGCAAGCCCGGCCGCCACCACCAACAGCGGACGCGGCACCCGCAAGGGCTGCGCGCCCGGCGCATTGCGGCTGGCCCCCATCCACAAGCCCGTGAACCAGAGGAACTGCCAGGCGAAGGCGTTGAAGGCGCCCATCTCGCGGAAGGGCACGCTCAGCCCCAGGTATTCGGCCGCCAGCGCGTACAGCCATTCGCTGAAGCCGAACTGCGCCAGCCCCCACAGCGAGGCGCTGGCCACCATCACGCCGGTCCATCCGTGGCGCAGCGCAAAGGCCAGCACCCACGGGCTCAGCAGCATGAAAAAGATGTACATCGGCAGGATGTCGAGCAGCGCCGGCTCGTAGATCAGCAGCAGGCCAAAGAGGAAGGCCTCGCGCGGGGCGGCCAGGTAGTAGGAGACCAGGTCCTTCACGGCGGTCTGGTCGATGCGCAATCCGAGCGCGGTCACCACGGTCAGCAGGAACAGCAGCGTCGCGGCCTGGCTCATGTAGACCTTGAGTGCGCGCTGCCAGAACGCGCGCCGCATGGGCTCCACGCCGCGGCTGTAGCCGATGCGGCTGTACACCAGCCCCGCCATGAAGGCCGACAGCAGCACGAAGCCCTCGGCCGCCGAAACGAAGCCGAACGGCTGGCCGAGTGGGTCGGTCAGGCGCGTGGGCAGGTGGGTGACGGTCATCAGCACAAGCATCAGCCCGCGCAGCGCGTCAATTTCCCAATAACGTTTCATCGGCCGGCGTGGATCTTTCTGGCAGTCCGCGCGACGCACGCATGACAGTGCCTCGATTGTAGGAAAGGCGCCCCGGCGGCATCTGAACCGACGTCCAAATCGGCTACGCTGCACACCGCATTGGACTGAGGAACACGCGTGACCCGATCGACTCGACTGACACCTTTCTGGCTGCTGGCAGCTGGCACCCTGCTCGCCGGCCCGAGCCTTGCACTGCAGATCACCGGCGTCACGCCACAAGGCGAGGTCTCGCGGGTGCGGCAGGTCGTCGCCAAATTCGATCAGGCAGCCGTCAACTTCGGCGACCCCAAAGCCCCGGCGCCCCTGTCCGTCAGCTGCAGCGACGCGCAGGCCGCCAAGGGCACGGGCCGATGGACCGGCGACAAGCAATGGGTGTACGACTTCGAGAACGACCTGCCGCCGGGCGTGCGCTGCACCCTGACGCGGGTCGCGGGCTTCAAGTCGGCCGCGGGCGCCGAGCTCACCGGCAGCGACCGCTACCAGTTCAACACCGGTGGCCCCTTCGTGCGCCACTGGCAGCCGCGCTCCGGCCGGATCGACGAGCAGCAGCAGTTCATGCTCGAACTCAACGGTGCCGCCACGCTGCAGAGCGTGCGCGACAACGTCTGGTGCGCGGCCGAAGGCATGGGCGAACGCGTGCCGGTGCAGCTCATCGAAGGCGAACAGCGCAAGGCGCTGCTCAAGGCCTTCGGCCGCGAGAAGCAATCCGAGGCCGATCCGCAGCGCTTCGTCACGCTGCAATGCAACCGCACGTTGACCCCGGGCAGCAAAGTGCAGCTGGTTTACGGCACGGGCGTCGCGACGCCCTCGGGCGTGGCCAACAACACCGAGCGGCGCTTCGACTTCCAGGTGCGCGAGCCCTTTGCCGTGTCCTTCAGCTGCGAGCGCGAGAACGCGCAAGCCGCCTGCCTGCCGCTGCGGCCGATGTCGCTGTCGTTCAATGCGCCCGTCACGCGCAAGATGGCCAAGATGATCGTGCTCAGCCGCGACGAGGGCTCGAAGATGTCGGGGATCATGGCGACGCTGGAAGACGGCGGCGGCTCGCAGAACGACGACGACGTGGTCAACAGCGTGAGCTTCGGCCCGCCGCTGCCAGAAAGCGCGCAGTTCAGCGTGAAGCTCCCGGATGGCTTCCAGGACGCCTCGGGCCGGCCGCTCGGCTCGCCGGACAGTTTCCCGCTGAAGGTGGCGACCGGTGCGATGCCGCCGCTGGCCAAGTTCGCGGCTTCGCCTTTCGGCGTGATCGAGCGGCTGGCCGAGCCCGGCACGCCAGCCATGATGCCCGTGACGGTGCGCAACGTGGAGCCTGCGCTGCAGGTGCACGCCCTGATGCCCGGCAAGGTCAGCGACCTGAACCCCAAGACCGACGCCGAGATCATTGCGTGGTTCCGCAAGGTGCAGTTCTTCGACAACTACACCGTGAGCCGGGAGCGCGCCGCACGCGACGTCAAGGGCCCGCTGCCCCGCGTGATCGACCGCGACAACCGCAACAGCATCCAGACGCGGATGGTGTCGCTGCTCAACGGCCAGTCGGGCGCGAAGACGCTCGACATGCCCAAGGCCCAGGCGGCCGACCCGCGTCCGTTCGAAGTGATCGGCATCCCGCTCACGCCGGGCTTCCACGTGCTCGAGATCGCGTCGCAAAAGCTCGGCGGTGCGCTGCTCGACGAGCGCTATGGTGATGCCCGCACGATGTACGTGCGCACCACGGCGCTTGCGACCAACCTCGCGGTGCATTTCAAGCTCGGCCGCGAGAACTCGCTGGCCTGGGTCACCACGCTGGACAAGGGCAAGGTGGTGCCCAACGCCACGGTGCGCGTCTCGACCTGCGACGGCAAGGAAGTGGCTACCGCGACCACCGACGCCAACGGCATCGCACGCATCAGCGACCTGTCGCCTGAAGCGATGCGCTGCAGCAGCCCCGGCGAGACCTACAACGACGCCTACTTCGTCAGCGCCCGCGCGAAGGACGCGCAAGGCGTGGAAGACCTCGCCTTCACCTGGAGCGACTGGCAGCGTGGCATCGAACCCTGGCGCTTCAACGTGCCGACCAGCCTGCAGCCCGAGCCCGACCGCATCGCCCACACCGTCTTCGACCGCACGCTGCTGCGCGCCGGCCAGACGGTGTCGATGAAGCACCTGATCCGCACCCAGACCGGCCAGGGCTTCGGCCTGCCCGATGGCACGCCCGACACCCTCGTCATCACCCATGTCGGCAGCGGCCAGCAGTACACGCAGCCCCTGGCATGGCGCAAGACCGCGACCGGCGGCCAGAGCGCCGAGAACACCTTCGCCATTCCCCCGGCCGCCAAGCTCGGCGCCTACCAGGTCGAACTGCGCGCGGGCAAGGGCAGCGAGAGCGAGGACGGCTACCGCAACACCTTCAGCACCGGCCAGTTCCGCGTCGAGGAATTCCGCCTGCCCGTGCTCGAAGGCCGGATCGGCCCGAGCGACAAGGCGCCGCTGGTCGCCGCCACCGCGCTGCCGACCGATGTGCAGATCAATTACGTGGCCGGCGGTGGCGCCGCCAACCTGCCGGTGCGCGTGTCGGCCATGGTGCGCGGCAAGAGCCTGTCGTTCTCGGATTTCGACAGCTTCAGCTTCTCGCCGCCGTCCGGCGCCGACGGCGCCGCTTCGACATCGGGCGACGACGAGGAAGCCTCGACCTCGCAGGACACCCGCATCGTGGCCGACAAGCTGCCAGTGACACTGAACAAGGACGGCGCCGGCAAGCTCACCATCGACAAGCTGCCCGCCACCAAATTCACGCCCCGCGAACTGCTGCTCGAAGCCACCTACGCCGACCCGAACGGCGAAGTGCAAACGCTGCGCAGCGTGCAGACGCTCTGGCCCGCGGCGGTGGTCGCCGGCATCAAGACCGAGGGCTGGGTCTCGACCAGCCAGAAGCTGAAGTTCCAGGCGCTGGCGCTCGACCTCGCGGGCAAGCCGCAGGCGGGCGTCACGCTCAACGTGCGCGCGACGGCCCGCATCACCACCACCAGCCGAAAACGCATGGTGGGCGGCTTCTACACCTACGACAACAAAACCGACATCAAGGAAATCGGCACCGTCTGCAGCGGCAAGAGCGACAGCCGCGGCCTCTTGCTGTGCGAGGCCGAATTGAAGGAAGCCGGCCAGGTCGAACTGGTCGCCAGCGCCACCGACAAGGACGGCCGCGACAGCCGCGCCGCGAGCTCGGTCTATGTGACCAAGCAGGGCGAGCTCTGGTTCGGCGGCGAGGACAACGACCGCATCGACGTGCTGCCCGAGAAGAAGAACTACCAGCCCGGCGAAGTCGCGAAGTTCCAGGTGCGCAGCCCGTTCCGCTTTGCCACCGCGCTGGTGGCGGTCGAGCGCGAGGGCGTGATCGAGACGCACGTGGTGCAACTCAACGGCCAGGACCCGACGGTGAGCCTGCAGGTCAAGGCCGAGTGGGGACCGAACGCCTATGTGAGCGTGCTCGCGTTGCGCGGGCGCCTGCGCGAAGTGCCGTGGTACAGCTTCTTCACCTGGGGCTTCAAGGCGCCGCGTGAATGGTGGACGGCCTTCTGGGTCGAGGGCAAGGAGTACACGGCGCCGACCGCGATGGTCGACCTGAGCAAGCCGGCCTACCGCCTCGGACTCGCCGAGATCCGCGTCGGCACCGAAGCGCACCGCATCGCCGTCACGGTGACGAGCGACAAGCCCAGCTATGCCGTGCGCAGCCCGGCGCAGATCACCATCAGCGCGAAGCTGCCGGACGGCAAGCCCGCCGCGGGTGCCGAGGTGGCGCTGGCCGCGGTCGACCAGGCGCTGCTCGAGCTGATGCCCAACGACAGCTGGGGCGTGCTCGAAGCCATGCTGCAGCGGCGCAGCTGGGGGGTGAGCACGTCGACCGCGCAGATGGAAATCGTCGGCCGGCGTCACTACGGGCGCAAGGCCGTGCCGGCGGGCGGCGGTGGCGGCAAGGCGCAGACGCGCGAGCTGCTCGACACCCTGCTGCTGTGGAACCCGCGCGTCGTGCTCGACGCCAACGGTCAGGCGAAGGTCACGGTGCCGCTCAACGACGCGCTGACCACCTTCCGGATCGTCGCGGTCGCCGACGCCGGCACGGGCCTTTTCGGCACCGGCGAGGCGCGCATCCAGGCCACGCAGGACCTGCAGATCATCAGCGGCCTGCCGCCGCTGGTGCGCGAGGACGACCAGTTCCGCGCCCAGATCACGCTGCGCAACACCACCAAGCATGCGATGAAGGTGGAAGCCACGCCGCGCGCCACGCTGCTGACGCTGGCGCCGCAAACCATCGACATCCCGGCCGGCGAAGCGCGCGACGTCGCGTGGAACGTGACCGCGCCGGCGCAGCTCGCGCTGACGCGCGCCGAGGCCATCCTCTGGGAGATCGAGGCGAAGGACACCGTGGGCGGCGCACGCGATGCGCTCAAGGTCACGCAGCGCATCGTGCCCGCGGTGCCGCTGACGGTGCAGCAGGCGACGCTGGTGCAGGTCGATGGCGTGTTCACCATCGACGTGGCCCCGCCAGCCGACGCCCTGCCCGGCCGCGGCGGCCTGAAGATGTCGATGCAGCCGCGCCTGGCCGAAGGCCTGACCGGTGTGCGAGACTGGTTCGCGGCCTACCCGTACAGCTGCCTCGAGCAGAAGACCAGCAAGTCGATCGGCCTGCGCGATGGCAAGGGCTGGCAGACGGTGCTGGCGCAATTGCCGAGCTACCTGGACAGCGATGGCCTCGCCAGCTACTTCCCGCCGCGCGATGGCGAGGGCAACCGCGGCAGCGACATCCTCACGACCTACCTGCTGGCGGCCACGCACGAAGCGTCCGCGCTCGACCCGGCCTTCGCGATGCCCGACGATGCGCGCGCGCCGATGGAAGCCGGTCTGATCGCCTTCGTCGAAGGCCGCATCCAGCGCGAGTTCTGGAGCCCGCGCAAGGACCTCGACGTGCGCAAGCTCGCGGCGCTGGAAGCGCTCTCGCGCTACGGCCGCGCACAGGGCCGCATGACGGCCAGCATCACCATCGCGCCGAACCAGTGGCCGACCAGTGCGGTGATCGACTGGGTCAATATCCTGAAGCGCGTGCGCGACGTGCCCGAGCGCCAGCAGCGCCTGGACGAAGCCAACAACGTGCTGAAGGCGCGCCTGTCCTACCAGGGCACCAAGGTGATGTTCAGCACCGAGCGCGACGACTACTGGTGGTGGCTGATGACCAACGGCGACGTCAACACCGCGCGCCTGTTGCTCGCGGTGATGGACGACCCGGGCTGGAAGGAAGACATCGGCAAGCTGGCCAACGGCTTCATCGGCCGCCAGCAGAACGGCGCCTGGCACACCACGACGGCCAACCTCTGGGGCGGCCTTGCGCTGGAGAAATTCAGCAAGGCCTTCGAGAGCACGCCGGTGGCCGGCATCACGGCCGCGCAACTCGGCGCGGCGAAGGCGCAGGTCGACTGGAGCCAGGTCGAGCGCATCAAGGCCGGCGATGCCGCGGGCGTGATGCACCAGGGCCGCATGTTCGGCGCGCCCGCAGCGCCGGGCAACCTGCGCAACAACACGATGTTCCTGCCTTGGCCGACCGGCACCGGCACCGCGCCGGCGCGCGACACGCTGCTGGTCACGCAGCAGGGCACGGGCCGTCCGTGGCTCACCTTGCAATCGGTGGCGGCCGTGCAGTTGAAGGCGCCGTTCGCGGCCGGCTATGCGATCAAGAAGACGATCACGCCGGTCGAGCAGGCCGAAGCCGGCAAGTACACGCGCGGCGACGTGCTGCGCGTGAGCCTGGAGGTCAACGCCAGCACCGACATGACCTGGGTCGCGATCACCGATCCGATCCCCGGTGGCGCCACGATCCTGGGCAGCGGCCTCGGCCGTGATTCGCAGATCGCGACGCAGGGCGAGAAGCCCCGCTCCGGTTCCGGCTCGCCCGCCTTCGAAGAGCGCAGCTTCGAGGCTTTCCGCAGTTACTACGAATACCTGCCCAAGGGCGTCGTGAAGATGGAATACACGGTGCGCCTGAACAACGTCGGCGACTTCGCCCTGCCCCCGAGCCGCGTCGAGGCGCTGTATGCGCCCGAGATGTTCGGAGAGACCCCGAACGCGCGGGTGAAGGTGGACGCGGCGAAATAGCGTGCCCGCCGTGACGTTGCAAGCATGCAACGTCACGGCCGACCGTGGCGCAGGGTTTTTGCGGCCAGCCCTTGGTCGCGCGCCCGTCATCAAATGATAATTAATCTCATTCACGTGAGAGGGTGCTGCCGCGCGCAATGCGCGGCGTAGCCGCAAGCCAGCACCTCCGCGACCCCACCCGTGTTCCGAGGAGTTGCCTGTGTTCCGATCCCGCCCGCGGGCGTTGCGCCCCGCCGTGGCTGCCGCCCATCCTGTGTCCCGCCGCGTTGTACGGCTCTCTCCCGTCGCTCTGGCGCTCCTGACCAGCCCGCTCTGGGTGTCGGCCCAGACGGCCGAAGGCGCACCCCCGACGCCTCCCGCCACCGCGACGGCCCCCGGCACGCTCAGCGAAGTCCTGGTGCGCGACAGCTACGAGCGCGAGGACCTTCCAACGCTGGCCCCCGGCCGCAAGGCCGCCAAAGGCGCGCGCCTGGGCATCCTGGGTGCGACCTCGATCGCCGATGCGCCGGTGCACGTGAATGCGTACACCCGTGAGCTCGCGGAAGACTGGTCGGCGCTGACGCTGCAGGATGTGCTGGAGAACGACGCCGCGGTCGTCTTCACCACCAACAAGAACCACCTGCTGCAGAACTTCAACCTGCGCGGTCTCGACGTGAGCGCGATCGACATCGCCACCAACGGGCTCTATGGCATCGCGCCGGCCAACGCGGTGCCGATCGAGATGTTCGAGCGGGTCGAAGTGCTGCGCGGCCCCAACGTGCTGCTGTCGGGCATGCCCCCCGCGTCGAGCGTGGCCGGCACGGTGAACATGGTCACCAAGCGCGCACTGGCCAAGCCGATCGCCGACCTCACCTTCACGTACAACACCCGCTCGTACGGCCAGGTCCATGCCGATCTGAGCAAACGCTTCGGTTCCGAACAGCGCCTGGGCCTGCGCTTCAACGGGGTCTACGGCAGCGGCGACATGGGCGCCAAAGACGAAAAGCAGACTCGCAAGGTCGGCGCGCTCGCGCTCGATTACCAGGGCGACCGGGCGCGCTTCTCGCTCGATGCTTATACCAGCCAGAACAAGATCGAAAACGGCAGCCCGGGCATGTACAGCTTCCTGGGCAGCGGGGCCATCCGCGGCGTCGGCGTGCTGCTGCCGCCACCCGAGGGCGACGTGAACATGTTCCGTGGCACGCAGGGCACTTACGACAACACCGGCATCCTGGCGCGGGCCGAAGTCGACTTCAACAGCAACTGGCAAGGTTACGTGGCCGCCGGCGCGTCCGAGGCGGAGGGCCTCGGCCTGCTGTTCGGCACCCGCGCTATCGTGACCGGCCTCAATGGCGCCACCCGCGGTGCCGTGTACCACGTGAACACCAAGTCGAAGCGCCAGACCGCCGAGGCCGGCGTGATCGGCACGTTCGACACCGGCAGCGTCAAGCACCGTCTGCAAATATCGGCCAACGTGCTCGAGCATCGCGAGGGCACGAACAACACGCCCTGCAACTACTGCTACCAGACCAACCTCTACAACCCGACGGTGCCGCCCTTCCCGCGGGCGCCGGTGTGGACCGGCTACGACCGCGCGTCGGTCGCGACCAAGAACGAATTCCGTTCGCTGGCCATCGCCGACACCATGAGCTTCGCCCAGGACAAGGTGCTTCTGACCTTGGGCGTGCGCCAGCAGAACGTGGAGCAACCGCTGGCCAGGTACGACGAGAGTCGCCTGTCGCCGATGGCCGCAGTCGTCGTGCGCCCGTGGGGCGATGCGGTCTCGCTCTTCGGCAACTACATGGAGGGCATGGAGCCGGGCCGGACCGCAGCCAGCACTTTCGCCAACGCCGGCGAGACCTTTGCGCCGATGACCACCAAGCAGGCCGAGCTGGGCGTGAAGGTGCAAGCGGGCGAGTTGACCCACACCGTGAGCGCGTTCCAGATCGAGCGCCCCTCGCTCATCACCGACAGCCGCAACAACCTGGTCGAAGGCGGCGAGCAGCGCCTGCGCGGCGTGGAATGGAGCGTGTTCGGGAAGATCGCACCCACGCTCACCCTGCTGGGCGGTGTGTCGCACATCAAGTCGCAGCAGCTCAACACGGGGCTCGATACCTATGGCGTGCCCGGCCTGCGCGCGCGCATCGGTTTGGACTGGGAAACGCCGCTCACGGGAGTGACGGTCGGTGGCCGCTTCATCCACACCGGCTCGCAGTGGTCCGATTCCAGCAACAGGATCCGCGTTCCGTCGTGGAACCGGCTCGACCTGATGGCCAAGTACGACACGAAGTTCGGCAACACGCCGGTGCGCTTCAACGTCTCGGTCGAGAACGTGACCGACAGGAAGTACTGGATCGGCGTCTTCGGCGATTCGTTCGTGATGCCCGGCGCGCCGCGCACGCTCCGGACCTCGGCCACGGTGTCGTTCTGACGGAGCGCCGATGACACCGGCCTTCGCAGCCGGCCTGCTGCTCTCGCTGGCCGGCTGCACCTGCATCTACCTCGCGGCGGACCACCAGCGCCTACTGCCCAGGCGTTGGCCCGCGGCGCCGGCGCGCATCGCCGGCGCGCTGCTGCTGGTGGCCGCGCAGGCGGCGCTGCTCCGGGCGCTGCAGCCGGCGGCGGCTTTCTTCGTCCTCTGCACCTGGGCCATGCTGCTGTTCACGCTGCTGCCCTGGCTCGGCGCGCTCAGGGCCCTGCGGCGGGACACAGAATGAGCGCCAAGGCACCGGCCATTCAACGCGACTGGTTCTCCAAGAGTCTGGCGGGGGCGCTGCTCGGCGCGGTCCTGGCGATCGGCGTGAGCGGCCTCTTCAACGAAGCGGCCCGCGGCATCGCGCTCGATGCGCGGGCACAGCTGGCCATGTGGCTGGTGCCGCCCGTCTGGTTCGGCGTGCTGGGCTTCGTCTACCTTTTCCGCAGCGGCCTGCGCGCCTGGTTGTGGCTGGGATTGGCCTGCGTGACGGTGTTCGCTCTCTGGGGCGGCATCGTCGCACTCCGGCACTGAATTCGATTCATGCGCGCAGACGTCATCCGCCTCTACAAGACCGTCCACACGTGGACCGGCATCGTCGCCGGCATGGCGCTATTCATCGCCTTCTATGCCGGGGCGCTCACGGTCTTCAAGGAGCCGATCGCGCGCTGGGTGGCACCGCCCGCCGCCGGCGCGGCGTCGGTCCCGCTGGACGATGTGCCGGCGCTCATCGCAAGCGCCCTCGCCGCCCATCCGGCCGCGGCACGCCGCTTCCAGATCCACCTGCAGGATGTCGAGCATGTGCCCGCGCGCATGGGCTGGACCGAGCAGGCGCCCGGCGCCGACGACCACGACCGTTCGGCCGACCGCCACTACATGGCCACCCTGCAGGCCGACGGCCTGCCGCTGATCGCCGAGTCGCACCAGTCGCGCGTGGCGGAATTCATCGACGTGCTGCACCGCGTGGTCGGCCTGCCCTTCGACAACGACCCCAGCCGCTGGGTGATGGGCGTCATCTGCGCGCTTTACACGGTGGCGCTGGTCTCGGGCGTGATCATCCTGCTGCCCACACTGGTGAAGGATTTCTTCGCGCTGCGACTGGGCAGGAACCTCAAGCGCATGTGGCTGGACGCGCACAACGTGGTGGGCATCGTCAGCCTGCCCTTCCATGTGATCATGGCGCTCACCGCGGCGGTGTTCGCGTTCCACGACGGCATCTTCGCGGTGCAGGACAAGGTACTCCACCAGGGCCAGCTCGCGAGCCTGTGGGGCGGCCCTCCAGCGAAGGGCCCCCCACCGCCGCCGCGCGATCTCGCTGCGCTGTTGCCGCCGGCCGAACTGCTGGCGCGCGTCCAGTCGATTTCCCCCCGGCTCCAGCCCGTGACACTCGACTACCGGGGCGTTGCCACCGCGCGCGCCCAGGTGCAGGTGTGGGTGCGCGACGACACCACCTTCCACCGCACCATGGAGGGCGGGTTCGTCACGCTCGATCCCTACACCGGCCAGGTGCGCAGCACTGATTACCTGCCCGGCCACCAAGACGGCGGCAACGCCACCATCGCCAGCTTCTTCAGCCTGCACTTCGCGACCTTCGGCGGCACCCCGGTGCAGTGGATGTACTTCCTGCTCGGGCTCGCGGGCGCCTTCCTCTTCTACTCGGGCAACCTGCTGTGGATCGAAAGCCGGCGCAAAGCCGACCGCGGCCGGGGCGAGGCGGTGACACAGAAGCGCTCGACCGTGCTCATGGCAGCGGCGACGGTGGGCGTGTGCCTGGGCTGCGTGATCGGCATTTCGGCCAGCCTGGTCGCCGGCAAATGGCTGCACGGACGCACCACCGACCTGGGCGCCTGGCACATGGGCATCTACTACGCCGCGTTCTTCATGGCGCTGGTCTGGGCGTTCTGGCGCGGCGCAGCGCGCGCGGCAACCCCGCTGCTCTGGGCGGCGGCCGCTGCCACCGCGGCGATCCCGCTGACCTCGCTGATCGGCTGGGCAGCGCCGTCATCGGGTCTTTGGGCCCATGGCAGCGCGGGAGCGTTGGGGGTCGATGCGGTGGCGGTGGCTGGCGCCATTGGCTGGGCCTGGATTGCCCGGGGCACGGCGCGCCGCGTGCGCCACGGCCGGCCGGACAGTGTCTGGTCGGCCAGCGAATCGGCGCGACAGCCGCGCTGACGTCACCCGATTCTTCCGACGGGGCGACCGCGCGCGTCCGCACCCGCGTTTGGCTGACAGGCGCAAGGCGCGACGGCCTCTAATCTCTCCGCCCGTAGAGCGCCTGATGCCCAGAACGAAAGGCCCGCGATGAACACAAAAGCTGTGGCTAGAGACGTGGTTGTCTTCGGTGGTTCCGAGGGTGCGCTCCAGGCCCTCACGCGCGTGCTGGGCGGCCTGCCCCTGGATTTTCGTGCGGCGCTGCTCGCCGTCGTCACACCGCGCGCTCAGAGGCTCAACGAGACGCAGCTGGACGAAGTCAAGTCACGGACGCCGATCGTCCTGGCATTTGCGGAGCACGGCGACAAGCTGACACCTGGCCACCTGCTGGTGTGTCCTTCCTGGGGTCACATGACCATCGACGCGCGCGGCTTCGTTGCCTTGCTGCCCGCCGAAAAGGCGGTGAAGCCCGATGCCCCCGTCGATGCGCTGTTCATGTCCGCAGCGCAGGCCTTCGGACCGCGTGTCGTGGCCGTGGTGCTCAGTGGTGGCAGTGGCGACGGCGTTGCCGGCATGCAGGCTGTCAGCGCGGCGGGAGGTGTGGGAATCGTCCAGAGCCCGGTCGATGCGATCGATCCCCGCACGCCGGTCCGTACGGTGGCCGACGATCACCCCGACAGGGTGTCGATGCTGGACGCCATCGCGCCCTTGTTGATCAAATTGACCGGCACACCCGCCTGAACCGGCGGGCCTCCGCACTGCTGCGCCGCCGCGCCGTCTGGCTCAGCTGCCATTGATCAGTGGCCGTCGCCGCGGCGCGCGAGCACCGCGACCAGCTCAGGCACCAACGCCCCCGGGTCGCCGTCGTGCAATGCGCTCTCGAAGGTCTGGCGCACCCCGTCGGCGATCCGGCGCGCCGAGTGGCTGTCGCCCGCCATGGTCGTGTAGTAGCCCATGTCCTTTAGCGCGTTTGACATGGCGAAGCGCAGGCCGCTCGCATCCCGGTCCAGCAGGAAAGGCTTGAGGCGCTCCAGCGCCATGCCGCCACCGCCGCCCTTCGCAAGCACGTCGACGAAAACTTCGGGCGCAACGCCCGCGCGCTCGGCGCAGGCCGCAGCCTCGGCGATCAGCGCGACCGAACCCAGCGACACGTAGTTGTGCAGCAGCTTCATGCGATGGCCGGCACCGACCGCCCCGGCATGCGTGATGTTCTCGGCGAAGCAGGCCAGAAGCGGCCGGCACTCGGCGAACAGTGCATCGTCCGCCCCGACCAGCAGGTTGAGCCGGCCCTCGGCCGCTTCCTTTGGTGTGCGCGTCATGGCGGCATCCATGAAGCGGCCGCCCGCCTCGGCGACGCGCTGGGCGAGGCGCTCGGTCGAGGCAGGGATGGCGGTCGAGCAATCGATGATCACCGCGCCGGCACGCAGCCCCTGCAACGCGCCGCCACGGCCGTCTTCGCCCAACAGCACCGCCTCGACCTGGGGCGAGCCGGTGACGCACAACAGCAACACGTCGACCGACGCCGCGAGCGCACGCACGTCGGGCTGGGTGGTGACGCCAGCGGCCTTCAACCCGTCGAGCGGCTGATTGCCCGCGTGTTCAAGCACTGCGAGAGGATAGCCATGCTTGACGATGTTGCTGGCAATGCCGTGGCCCATCAGGCCGACGCCGATCAATCCGATTTTTTGGGGGGTCATCCGTGTCTCCAGAAAAGAGGGATTCTCCCCGCCTCACGGCGCAGGGCGTGCGCCGCGCGCTCTTCAGCGTCGCGGATCGTTCGGGCGGCGGTCGTAACGGTTGGGCACGCCGTCGCCATCGCGATCGCGGTCGACCCGATTCGGCACGCCGTCGCGGTCACGGTCGCGCTCGGCGCGGGGTGGCGGCGGACGGCCGCTGTCGTAAGGCACGGCCACGCAACCGGCGAGCAAGGCGCCCGCGGCAAGAAGGATGGCAAGGGTCTGGATCTTTTTCATGGTTTTCTCCTGTGGGAATCAAGGCGAACCGCCTGGGTGCATTCAATGCATCTCGCGTGTCGCGCAATGGCGGCCTGCACAGCCAGCGTGTGAAGTTCGTTACCGGATGTGGGCTCGACCTTAAGCCCCTGGGAGACGGCAAGCGCAGCGCGCGGCGCGCGATTTAAAGTAGGCGGCTTTCCCGTTCCCGCCCATGCCGCCCGCCTTCTCCCTCCGCCGCAGCCTCGCCGTCGCCACGCTGGTGTGGACGTGCGCCGCACCGGCGTGGGCGCTGACGCGCTTCGAAGAGGTCAAACGCGACTTCCAGCCCTCGGACACCGCCGTGCTCGACCACGACGGCGCGCTCCTGCAGCGGGTGCGCACCGACGCCACCGTGCGCCGCGGCCAGTGGATCGCGCTGGCCGACGTGTCGCCCGCCCTGCGCGCCGCCATGCTGCTGAGCGAGGACCGCCGTTTTTACGAACACAGCGGCGTCGACTGGCGTGCCGTCTCAGCCGCCGCCTGGGGCAACCTCTGGAACACGAAGACGCGCGGCGCCTCGACCATCACGATGCAGCTGGCCGGCCTGATCGACGACGATCTTCGCCGCGGCAGCGGGGGGCGCAGCCTGACGCAGAAGGTCGGCCAGACGGTCGCGGCCACGCAGCTCGAGCGCCAGTGGCGCAAGGACCAGATCCTGGAGGCGTACCTCAACAGCGTGCCTTTCCGCGGCGAGATCGTCGGCATCGACGCCCTCTCGCGCACGCTCTTCGGCAAGGCGCCGCATGGCCTCGACACCCGCGAGGCGGCCGTGGCGGCAGCGCTGGTGCGCGCGCCCAACGCGCGCGCTTCGCGCTCGGCTCGCTGCAAAGCCATCTGCGCGAGTTGCGCGGCCGGCAGGTCGAAGACGGTGCGGTGATCGTGCTCGACAACGCCTCGGGCGAAGTGCTCGCATGGGTCGGCTCGTCGGGCCCGCTGAGCCAGGCGGCCGAGGTCGACGGCGTGCTCGCACAGCGCCAGCCCGGCTCGACGCTCAAGCCCCTGCTCTATGCGCAGGCGATCGCGGAACGTCGGCTGACCGCGGCCTCGCTCATCGACGACTCCTCGGCGCAGATCAGCACCGCCAGCGGCCTCTATATCCCGCAGAACTACGACCGCCAGTTCAAGGGCCTGGTCTCGGTGCGCACCGCGTTGGCCGCCTCGCTCAACGTGCCGGCCGTGCGTGCGCTGGTGATGGTGTCGCCCGAATCCTTCGCGCGGCAACTGCGCGCAGCCGGACTGCCCCTGCGCGAGAACGGCGACTACTACGGCTACAGCCTGGCGCTCGGCAGCGCGGAGGTGTCGCTGCTGGGCCTGACCAACGCCTACCGCACGCTGGCCAACGGGGGCCGGTATGCACCGACGCGCGACCTGGTGGCCTCGCGCGCGGCCGCCGCGCCGGGCGACAGCCGGCAGGCCTTCGATGCGCGCGCCGCCTTCATCGTCGGCGACATCCTCAGCGACCCCAACGCCCGCGCGCGCACCTTCGGCCTCGACAGCATCCTGGCCACGCGCTTCTGGAGCGCAGTGAAGACCGGCACCAGCAAGGACATGCGCGACAACTGGGCGGTCGGCTGGTCGCAGCGCTACACGGTCGGCGTGTGGGTCGGCAATGCGAGCGGCGCATCGATGTGGGACGTGAGCGGCACCAGCGGCGCGGCACCGGTCTGGGCCGAGGTCATGCGCTTCCTGCACGCGCGCGAGGCCAGCCGCGCACCCGCGCCACCGCCAGGACTGGTCCAGACCGCCGTGCAATTCGGCCAGGCCGAGTCGGGCAGCGACCCGCTGGAAGCCGCGCGGACCGAGTGGTTCCTGCAAGGGACCGAACAATCGCTGTTCGCGACCGACGTCGTTGCCCCCGCGGCGCGCGGCGCCACAGCGCGCATCACCGCACCGACGGACGGCACCATCATCGCGCTCGACCCCGACATCCCGCCGAACCGCCAGCGCGTGCAGTTCGAGGCCGCAGGCACCGGTGCGCTGCAATGGCGCATCGATGGCAAACCTTTCGCCCGGGGCGCCCGCGCGCAGTGGCTGCCCTGGCCGGGGCGTCATGTGATCGAACTGGTCGATGCCGGCGGCCTTGTGATCGACACGCGGCGGCTCGAGGTGCGCGGCGCAGGCGTGGTGGCGGGCTCGCCAGGGAAGCGATCGCGTTGAGTGGCGGGGCAGCAGCGGACGCGGCGCGCTGGTCACGCCCCGCCGCTGCCCCTCTGCCCGCCAATGCCCTCGGGGCTTGGCTGTCAGGCCACCTGCACCTCGATGCGGCGCGGCTGTGCATGCTCCGCCTTTGGAATGCGAAGCCTCAGGACGCCCTGTGCGAGTTCCGCCGAAATTTTCTCGGTGTCGAGTTCCTTGCTCAGCGTGAACACGCGGCGGAAGCGCGCCAGGCCCACTTCCGTGTGATGCGAGGTCAAGCCCTCGGGCACCGCCAGGTCGGACTCGGCCTCGATGGTCAGCGTGTCCGACTCGACGTGCAGGTTCAACTTGTCGCGGCTCACGGCGGGCAGGTCCGCGTAGAGGGTGATGCCGTTGGCGTCCTCCACCACATCCACCGGCGGCGTCAGTGCGGCGTCGCTGTAGCGGGACCGGTCCTGCGACGTGGCAGCCGGCTTGCCGGCGTTGCCCTGGGTGGTTTGAACATCGTTGCGCATGGCTGTACTCCTTTCCGGGTTCGTGTGGGTGATCACTGGATGGCAATGCGGCGCGGCTGCGCAGAAGCGCGGCGTTGCACGGTGATGTGCAGCACGCCATTGCGCAGCTTTGCATCGACGGCCTCCGGGTCGGCATCGTCGGGCAGGGTCAGCACGCGGCGGAAGCGGCCCTCGAAGCGTTCGTTGATGTGCACGGCGGCGCCGTTCTCTGCTTCGGGCAGCGGGCTCTTGCGCTCGCCGGCGACCGTCAGCAAGCCGCGTTCGAGATTGACCTCCAGCGTGCCCGGGTCGACGCCCGGTGCGAACGCATAGATCTCGATGGTTTTGGCCGTGCCGCCGACATTGAGGGCGGGGAAGCCGTTGCGGGCGAAGCCGCGGATGGTGGGCGACAGATCGAAGGCCTGCTGCATATCGCGTTGCAGGCGATCCAGTTCGGCGAACATATCGCGCGGGAACAGGGAGCGGTACATGGCCAAACCTCCATTCAAGGGTTGAACAGAGCGCCGGAAGCGTCTCCGGCGCATCCGGTGAGGGAGATAGGTGCAGCCCCGGCGGTTTCAAGGGGCTCGACGCCACGTGATGAAGTTGCCAGGCGGGGTTGCATCGCCCGCTCTTCTGTGCGAGAGCGAACAGTGATGAAGCCTGTCTCTTCAGAACGTCCAGCGCGCGCTGACCCGCGCACTGCGCGGTTCCATCGGATGCACGTGGCGGTCGTCGGCGCCGCCGTTGCAGCTGCCGCTGACCACCTCGCCACCGGTGCACGAGGCGTAGTAGTACTCGATGTCGTTGCCCTTGCGGCCCGCGATGTTGAACACATCGAGCCCGAGCGTCAGGCGCTTGTTCACCGCGTAGCGCCCACTGAAATTCAGCAGCGTGGTCGAACGCGAGCGCACGGTGTTCTGCGTGTCGAGCGCACGCGGACCGAGATAGCGAAGACGCAGCGATGCCGTCCATGGCCCGTCGATGTAGCTGACGCCAGCCGCAAACACGCGCTCGGGCGCGTTGTCCACGAAGTTGCCCTCGCCTTCCGGCGCGAGACCGCGAAAGCGTGCCTTCGACAGCGCTGCGTCCAGCTCCAGTCGCCAGGCGCGGTCGAGCTTCCAGCGCAGGGTGGCCTCGATGCCGCGCCGGCTGCTCGCGCGTCCCGGCTCGGTCGCGCCGGCGTCGCCGACGTAGATCAGTTCGGAGTCGAGCTTGAGCTGCCACAGCGCAACCGTCGCCGTGAGGTCTTCGTTCGGCTGAAAGCGCCAGCCGACTTCTGCGCCCCGACCCTTGACGAGTGCCGGCACACGATCGACCGGCAGACCAGAGGCCGGGTCGGTGGAGATGGTGGCGCCACGCACGTCGTTGCTGTGAAAGCCCACGCCTGCATTCAGATAGAACTCGTGCTGCGGCGTCAGCGTGAAGGCAAGCCCGGCCTTCGGGCTGGCGATCGAATCGTGACCCTTGCCGCTGTTGGCCGGCCCGTACACCGGCTCCCGGCCCTGCACGTCGTAGCGAAGCGTGTCGCCGCGCACTCCGACGTAGCCACGCCAGCGCTCGGTGAAGTACACCAGCTGCTGGCCGTAGACCGAATAGAGATCCTGCGACACCTTGTCGCTGCGCACGGTGGACAGCCGCTCGCGGTTCTGCGTGTTGTTGAGACCCACCTCGCCGATGCGGTCGCCGCGCCACTGGGCACCGAAGCTCAGCACGCCGTCGAGTCCGCCGAACTTCGTCGGCATGGTGCGGGCCGCCTGCGCGCCGAACACGCGGCGCCGGTCGGTCTGCTCGAACTGGTCGCCGTCCACCGGGTTGTTCAGGAAGTAGGTGAAGTCGGAGAAAAGGCCGAACTTGTAGTCGATCGCATAGGCGCTGAGCGTGGTCTCGCCGTCCGGGCCCTTGTCGAACCATTTGCCCGACAGGCTCAGGCGCTGCGTCTTGCCGCCGTCGCTCGGGTTGAGCGAGCCGAAGCGCGGCAGCTGGCCGCTGTCGATGAGCCGCTCGGGCACCTGGTCGGTCGACGTCCAGCGGCTCCTGTAGGCCATGCCGGTCACGCTGAAGCCGCGTGTCGGCGAGCCTTGCGAATAGCGCAGCACCGCGTTGGTCTTCTTCAGGTTCTCCGGCACATCCCATGGGCCGTCGTTGCCTTCGAGCTCGATCGCGCCGAGCCAGGTCTGGTCCTGCACGGTGCGCGAGCCCGCGGCCAACAGGCGCCGGAAGTTATTGGCGCCGAGCGTGAGTTCGGTAAAGGGGGCTTCGATCGCGCTGAAATAGTCGAGCGCCGCACTGCCTGCGAGCGAGAAGTCGCCGCCGTCGGCGAAGTACGGGCCCTTGCGGTAGCGCACGCCGGACACCAGCTCGGGGATGAGGAAGTTGAGGTCGGCGTAGCCCTGGCCATGCCCGTGCGTCGGCATGTTGACGGGCATGCCGTCCACGCTCACCGCGAAGTCGGTGCCGTGGTCGAGATTGAAGCCGCGCAGAAAGTACTGGTTGGCCTTGCCATCGCCCGAGTGCTGTGTCGCCACCACGCCCGGCACCGCCTCGACGATGTCACCGGGCCGCAGCTTCGGCCGCGTCTGGAAAGATTCGCGCTCGGCCGCGCCTTCGCTGGCGCTGTCGGCCGACCCGATGGCAGCATCGCGCGGGCCACGAACCTGAATCTCGGGCAGGTGGGCGATGTCCGATGGCGCGGGAAATTGCGCGAGTGCCGAGCCCGCAGCGGATGCGGCTAGCAAAGGGAAGAGTTTGAACACGGCAGTGCTCCTGCGAAAAAGGGGTTGCGGGCAGTGTCGGGCGCAGCGCGCGCGGTCGCGACGCTGGACTCGACCGATTGGTCGCGCAGAGGTGTGCGGGTCGAATGGCGCTGTACGCGACAGGGCGTGCAGCAGCCCGCCGTGGCTCGTCAACGTGGTGTCAGGCGCGAGTCGGCGGGCGTTCGATACGCCAGGGACAAGGGCTTGGAACGGATGCGCGTCCCAGCGCAGGCCACGCGGTGCCGAAAACTGCTGCGGGCGCAGGCAGCGGCGACGTGCCATCGGTGGCCAGGCAAACGAATGCGCCGACGGTCTGCACCCTGTCGGTGGAAGCGCCGTCCTCCAAGCCGGCGACTTCCTCGGCGACCACGCTCCAATCTTCATGGTCGTGATGGTGTCGCTCACCTGTTGCATGCGCGTGGGCATGGGCATGGGCGTGCGCGCCATCGTGCTGCACGCGCCGGAAGTCACGCCAGCCGGCCATCGGGTCGAGTGCCAAGTCGGCGCCGAGCGACGAGAGCGAGGACTGCAACTTGTGAGAGTGCCATGCCCCCAGCATTTCGGCCATCAGTGCCGACGCTGCCTGCACCGGAAGGCAGATGGCCAGAAAGACGACCAGACCCCATCGCAGCAAGCGCTGCGCTGTGAGGCGCGTGGGCGGCGACGTCATACTGGCAGCAACTTGAGGTCGAACACACGCTCGACGAACCAGATCGCCGCCAGCAGCCCGGCGATCACCGAGCCGCCGCGCAGCACCACCGGCGGATAGCGCCGCCAGTGCCGCAGGGCCAACAGCAGCGCGAGGGCGAGCGTCACCACCACGAGCTGACCGGCCTCCACGCCCAGGTTGAACTGCAGCAGCGCCGCTACGAAGCTTCCAGTCGGTAGCGCGAGCTCCGCCAGCACGCCAGCGAAGCCGAAGCCATGGATCAGGCCGAACAGGAAGGTGAACACGCGGCGGTGGCCGCGCAGCAGCGGATAGAGATTGTCCGCCGCGGCCACGATGATGGTGAGGGCGATGGCTGGCTCGATGAGGCGCGGCGACAGGCTCACCCACTGGAGCCCGGCCAAGGCAAGCGTGATCGAGTGGCCCAGCGTGAACATCGTGACCGTGCCCACCATCGGCCAGATCGCATCGCGCCAGCGCCTCACCGGCTCCCACCCGCCAGCGCGCCGCTGCAGCACGGCCGGCAGCAACAGGCAGATCAGGAACAGGATGTGGTCGTAGCCGATCAGGATGTGGTGGATACCGTCCCGGAAGAAGCCGGCGCCTGCGGTCGCCGGCACATCGGCAGCCGGCGCCGTGGCAGCGGGTGTGACGGGGTCGCTGTCCCGCCGTGGCAGGTCGACGGTCAGCGCACCGGACATCGGGTCCAGCGAGCGCAGGGCGGGCGCCGCCCCACTGCCCATTTCGACGCGCAGCAGGCCGCGGTGCGTCGGGTCGACCTCGCGAAACAGGCGATAGTCGATCTCGACAGACGGGCCGATCGCGCATGTTGCGCTCAACTGCAAGACCAGATAGCTCCCATCGACGCGGCTCTCCAGTGCGGGCGGCTGCGCTTCGGTGAGCGCGCAGCCGCCCTGCTGCAGCCGCAGATGGGCCAGCGCATAGGCGAGGATGTCGTCCAGGCGGGTGCGGACTTCGCCCCAGCTCAGTTTCTGATCGCCGTTCTTGTCCAGCTCGAGCATCGCATCGAGGTCGCGCAGCGACATGTCCCAGCGCAGCGCGAGCCCGTCGTCCGTACGTTGCAACTGCAGGTAAGCGTCGCTCGCCTTGTGGGCCCGAACCGGCCCCGCCAGCAGGAACAGGAGCAGCCCGAAGAGCAGTCCGAACCGCAGCATGAGGCGGCCGGGCCTCATGTCACAGCGCCGCATCAACCCGCGCATCGCGCAGGCCGATCTCCTGCATCAGCGCTTTCACTTCGCGCCGGGCTGCGTCGTCGTTCGCGGCGGCCGCGGCGCGGGTCAGCACCAGCAGGTCGATCGGTTCGCGCTGCAGCTGAACGTTCAGGCGCGCCAGCGTCAGTGCATGTGCTGCATCGCCCTGCACGTGGAGAGCGAACAGCGCCTGCTCACGGGCGTGCAGCGCGGTCGTCCCGGGGCGCTGCGCGGCGGCTTCGAAGCGCGCCTTCAATTCGTCGATGTCGCGTTGGTTGGCTTGGGCAGCTTTGGCCGGCAACGGCCGCAACGCGGCCTGCCGCTGCGCCGCAATGGCCAGCCGCAGCAGTACCGCGTCACTGCGCGGCTCTGCCTTGAGCAGCGCCGGCACCTCGTCCGCCCGGTTCTGTGCAAGCAGAAAGTCGCTGTAGGCGATCACGTCATACCCGGACCGGCCCGCGGCCAGCGCCTGCCGGTAAGCTGCATCGGCTTCGGCGGGCCTGCCGGCGCGTTCTTCCACTTCGGCCACCGTGGTCAGCAGCCACTGCCGCGTGGCGCCTTGCCGCGGGTCTTGCAGCACGGGGTTTTGCAGCAAGCCCTGCAACGCATCGCGCGCGTTCTGATGCTCGCCGCGCAGGCCGGCGTTCTCGGCCAGGCAGGCGACGGCATACAGATTCTGTCGAATGCGGGCGAGCGCATTGCACGCCGCATCGGAGTCCGTGTAGCGGCCGCGCACGCGCTGGATGGTGGCCAGCGTCAGCCAGCCCTGGGCATTGCCAGGCTGTTGCGCGAGCGCCATCTTCAGCGTGGCCTCCGCGCCGTCGAAATCGTGGAGAAACTGCGCCACCGTTGCATGCATCACAAGAACTTCGTTCGGCGTGGCCGCGGACACGGGTGTCCATGCCTGCAGCACCCCCATTGCGTAGCCGGCATAGCGCGCATCGCCCTGCGTGCGGGCAAGGTCCAGGTAGCCGCGTGCGGCTTCAAGCGCCACGGCGGTGTCGCGCGGGCGTATCAGCAGCTCGCGCCGAAGTCGACGTTCTTCCCGTGACCACCCGGCCACCGCGGGCAGAGTCTCGACAATTTCGCTGTCGTCTGTCGGCACGCGTGGCGCCGCACAGGCAGGTGCAGCCACCAGCAAAACAGCGGCTACCCATGCCGCCGCGGCGCTGGCGCTACTGCGTGACCAGCGGCTCCGCAACATCGGACGAAGGCGGTGGGTCAAAAGCTGCCACGTCGGCCGGCTCGGAGGTGTCAAGCGCCGTTTCGACAAGCGCCACTACGTAGGCGATGAAGGCGTCATAGGGCGATTGCATTCCCGGCGGGTCGGTCGGCGGCGTGCCGGTCGTCGGCGGCGGCGTGCCGCCAATCGGCGGGAAGTACCC
>SEGS01000122.1 GCA_004210915.1 Variovorax sp.
GCACGGGCGGCAGCGGCAACACCTGGGACAACGGCCCCAGCGGCGGCGGCGGCGGCGGCGGGGGCACCGGCGCAGTGGTCGCGGGCGGCTCGCTGCGCAACGAGGCGAGCGGCACGATCGTGGGCGGCACCGGCGGGGTCGGCGGCAATGCTGGCCCCGGTGGGGTGGCGCAGCCTGACGGGACCGTCGTCCGTGGCGTTGCCGGCAACGGCGGCAACGGTGGTGACGGGGTGCGGGCGAGTGGCAACAACAGCACGGTCTACAACGCCGGCACGATCACCGGCGCCGCGGGCGGCGCCGGTGGCCTGGCACCATTCAACCCGGCTGGCGCGGCGGGCTTGGGCGGCGTGGGCGTGCGCATCACGGGCAACACCAACACACTGGTCAACGCTGGAACGATTTCAGGCGCCAACGCGGCCGCCAACGCCGTCACAGTTTCAGGCAACAGCAACACGGTCGAACTCAATGCCGGCTATGCCTTCACCGGCAATGTGGTCGCCATCGGCGCCGGCAACATCCTGGCGCTGGGCGGCGCCAGCACGCCGACAGCCGCTTTCGACGTGAGCGCGATCGGTCCTGCAGCCCAATACCAGGGCTTTGCCGGCTACGAGAAAACCGGCGCCAGCGACTGGGCGCTGACAGGCACCACCGCGGCGCTCACGCCCTGGACGGTGCGCGCGGGCGTTCTGCAGGTCGACGCTGACGGCAACCTGGGTTCCACTGCCGGCGCGCTGACGATGGACGGCGGCACGCTGCGCTATGGCGCCGGTTTCGCGAGCGCGCGCGCCGTGACGCTGGGCGCCGGCGGCGGCACTTTCGACACCAACGGCAACGACGCGGCCCTGAACGGGGTCGTTGGCGGCGCGGGCCCGCTGGCCAAGACCGGCGCAGGCACCTTGACTTTGGCGGGCGCCAACAACCACAGCGGGGCGACCACGGTCGCGCAGGGCAACCTTCGCGCGGGCGCGGCGAACGCGCTCAGCGCCACCTCGGCCCACACCGTGGCCGCAGGCGCGACGCTCGATGCGGCGGGCTTCAACCAGACCGTGGCCTCGCTCAACAACAGCGGCACGGTGTCGCTGGTCGGCACTGCACCGGGCACCACGCTGACCGTCAATGGCGCCTACGTCGGCACCGGCGGCGTGCTCCGTCTGGGCACCTTCCTCGGCGACAGCGGCAGCGCCAGCGATCGTCTGGTGCTCAACGGCGGCAACGCCAGCGGCACCACCAGCATCCAGATTACCCAGCTGGGCGGTCTCGGTGCACTGACGACCGGCAACGGCATCAACGTCGTCTCCGCAGTCGGCGGCGCGACCACCGAAGCCAACGCCTTCAGCCTGGCCGGCGGCCACGTCGACGCCGGTGCTTACGAGTACCGCCTGCACGACGGCGATGCGTCGGGCGCCGGCGAGAACTGGTACCTGCGCTCGACCACGACGGTCGTGCCGCCGGTCGATCCGGGCAACCCCGGCAGCCCCGGGAATCCGGGCAATCCGGGCGTCGTGATGCCCACGTACCGCGCCGAAGTGCCGATGTTCGCCGCCCTGCCTGCGCAACTACGCCGGGCCGACATGGCGATGCTCGGCAACATGCACCAGCGCATCGGCGACGACGACGTCCAGGCGGCGGCCGCCACGGGCAACGCGAGTGCCGCCGGCAGCAGCGCGCCCAGCCCGCTGCAACGCCGCGCCTTCGGCCGCGTGATCGCTGCCGACATCGACGTTCGGCAGCCGGGCAGCGTCGACGCCCGCAGCAAGGGCGAGATCCGGGGCTTCCAGGCCGGCACCGACCTGTATGTCGCCCCGGCCGCCGATTGGCGCGCCGGTGTGTATGTCGGCCAGCTCGACGGCGATGTCCGCGTCAACGGTTTCGCCCGCGGCGTGGCCAACCTCGGCGTCGGCAGCAACGACCTGCGCAACCAGTACCTGGGCGCCTACGCCACCTACGCCAACGCCAACGGCTTCTATGCCGACACGGTGATCCAGGCCGGCCGCCATCGCAGCACGCTGCAGCCGCTGGGCAACGCGCGCATCGACAGCAAGGGCAGCAGCCTGCTGGCGTCGATCGAAGTCGGTCAGGCGTTCAGCCTCAGCCCCACCTGGAAGATTGAACCCCAGCTGCAGCTCGTCCACCAGCGGCAGAGCTTCGACGATGTGTACCTGTTCGGCACCCGCGTCCAGCAGGACGCCGACAACGGGTGGGTGGCCCGCGCCGGCGTCCGCGTGAAAGGCGAGATCTCCACCGCAGCCGGCGTGCTGCAGCCCTATGGCCGGCTGAACTTCTACAAGGCCAGCTCGGGCACGGACATCGCGCGCTTCGTCAGCGGTGTCGCCAGCACCGACATCCTGAGCCGCACGGGCGGCAGTTCGGCCGAGCTGGCGGTGGGCGCCACGATGGCGCTCAGCCCGCGCACATCGATCTACGGTGAAGTCGGGCGGCTGACGAGCCTGGGCGGCGATGTCGAGAACCGCTCGGCCATTCAGGGATCGATCGGCCTGCGCGCGCGCTGGTAAGCCGGCGCCCGTCGGCAGTCAGATGCAGGGCGGCGGAACTCGGACGACAGTGCCGACTCCGACCGCCATGCTCCCGCCCACCCCCAAGTCGACCCTGTTGCCGCGGCGCACCGCCGCTGCAGCCCTCGTAATCATGCCGGCGCTGTGGCTGGGAGTCCGGGCGCAACCGGCGCCCGTGCGCCGCGCCACACCCTCGCAGACCGAAGGTCCGTTCTATCCGGTGGCGCTGCCGGCCGACAGCGATGCCGACCTGCTGCGCAATGGCAGCCGCACACCCTACGGCGGCGGTCAGGCCAGCTGGGTCGAAGGCACGGTCCACGATCTCGACGGCAAAGCGTTGGCGGGCGCCCAGGTCGAGATCTGGCAATGCGACGAGCAGGGCCACTATCACCACCCGGGCGATGGCAACCGCGCCGATGCGGGCTTTCAGGGTTTCGGACGCGTCACGGTGGGCGCCGATGGGCGCTACCGTTTCCGGACGATTCGACCGGTGCCCTACACGGGCCGGACGCCGCACATCCACGTCAAGGTCAGGCTCGACCGGCGCGAGCTGCTCACGACACAGCTCTACGTGGAAGGCGATCCGGGCAATGCGCGCGACGGCCTCTGGCGCCGGCTCGACGACATCGACCGGGCGGCCGTGACGGTGCCTTTCGAGCGCGCGAACGACGGGCTGCGAGCGCGCTTTCCGATCGTCGTACCAGCCTGATCCCGTTGCGCGAGGCCGCGGCGAGCGCAAGGTCTAGTGGCGCTGCAGCACGTCCCCGAACATCGCCGCGTCGACATTCCCGCCGGTCACGCTGATGCCGACCGTCTGGCCGCGCCAGCGTTCGCGCTGCTGCATGGCTGCAGCCAGCGCCGCGGCGCCGGCGCCTTCCGCCACGTTGTGCGTGTCGGTAAAGAGCGCGCGCATCGCCTCGGCCACCTCGTCGTCGCTTACCGTCACCACGTCGTCGGCCTCTTGGCGGATCACTTCCAGCGCTTCGGGCACCGGCGTGCGGCAGGCCATGCCGTCGGCCAGCACCGTGCTGACCGGCGACTCGAGCGCGCGCCCGGCGATGAAAGAGTCGCGGTAGGCGGTCGCATGCGTCGAGACCACGCCGATCAGCTTCGTGGGCACGCCGACATGTGCGCGCGCCGCAGCGGCGCCGGCAAAGCCCGAGCCGAGGCCGATGGGGACAAACAGCACGTCGGGCGGGTTGTGCTTCAGCGCCTCGAAGAACTCGACATAGGCGGTCGCCACGCCGCGCACGAGGTCGCGGTGAAAGGAGGGCACGCGGTGCAGTCCGTCGCGCTCGGCGAGCAGCGCGGCATGCTCACTCGCCGTCTGGAATTCGTCGCCGTGTTCGACCAGCGTCACGCCGAGCGCGCGCATCGCGGCGTTCTTCTCGACCGAGTTGCCGTGCGGCACCACGATGGTGAGTCCGCCGCGGATCTTGAAAGCACCAGCCGGCGTGTGGTTCTCGTGCTTGGCCCACACGGTGGCGCCCAGCCGCTGCGCGAGCAGCGGCCACGCGTACTGCGGCGTGGGCGGCATGGCCGCGTACACCGTGCGCTGCGCGTCGGCGATCTCGTCGTGTGTGAACTTCATTTGCGGTCCGTCAAGGCCACGCGCACCGCGAGCGCGGCGAGCACGCCGCCCATGACGTAGCGCTGCGCACGCAACCAGCCGCTGCTTTGCGACAGCACCGCGGTGATGCCGGCCGCGCCGACGATCATCAGCGTGTTGACCAGCGCGCTGCTGGCAATCTGCACCGCACCGAGCGTGGCGCTTTGCCACAGCACCGAGCCGCGCTCCGGATGCAGAAACTGCGGAAAGAAAGACAGGTAGAACATCGCCACCTTCGGGTTCAGCAGGTTCGTGAGAAAGCCCATGCGGAACAGCTTCGCGGGCGCATCGGGCGGCAAGGCGCGCGGCTCGAAGGGCGCGGCGCCACTCGGCTTCACGGCCTGCCAGGCCATCCACAGCAGGTAGGCCGCGCCGAGCATCCGGATCGCATCGAAGGCCAGCGGCACGGCCAGCAACAGCGCCGTGAGGCCGAGCGTCGCGGCAATCAGGTGCACCAGGAAAGCCAGCAGCACGCCGCCCAGCGAGATCAGCCCCGCGCGCCGGCCCTGGACGAGGGTGCGCGAGACGCAATAGATCATGTTGGGCCCCGGCGTCAGCGCCATCAGCAGCGCGGCGAAAGCGAACCAGGCGAGTTCGGTGGTGGTGAACATGTTCAGAGTCCTTTCGATTCGAGGGTGATGGGGCCGCGCGGCGTATCGAGCACGGCGACGAGTTTCGGGGTGCCGCTTTGCACGGGCAGGTGCGCAAAGCCGATGGCCTGCAGCGCGCCGGCCAGGGCCTCTGCACGCGGGTGCGTGAACTGCAACGCGCGCAGCGTAAGGCCCGACGCCGGCATCGCATCGACCGGATGCACGGCACCCCACTCGATCACCGTCGGCAGCGCGCCATCGAAGAGGCGTTGGCCATCGTCGCGCACGGTGATTTGCCAGCTCAGGCGCCCGGCGGGCGTGTCGCGGCCCGCTTCGATCAGCGCGCCGCGGTCGATCGGGCCGACTGGCGCCGGCGCCTGCCGCAGCGCGTTCAGGGTGGCGCGTGCATCCGGCACGCGCGCGACGAAGTGCACCAGCTGCGGGCCGTGCTGCGCCAGCCCGGCTTGCAGCGCGGCATCGTCCAGATCGAACCACCGCCGCTGCCCCGCGCTGCGTGTGGGCGTGGCCGCCGGGTCGATGGCGAGGATCTCGAGGTAGGCCCGCGGAAAGGCCGCGCACGCGATGTTCAGCAGCCGATTGTGCGTGCCCATCAGCGGATGCGCGCCACCGGGGCCGGGCGTGACGCCGAGCGTCGCCTCGCACCAGGCCACGCCTTCGGCGAGCGTGCGGGCGGCGATCACGAGGTGGTCGACTTCGGCCTGCATCGGATGCGCCTTCACAGCGTGACGTTGCCGTCGATGCAGGTCACCGAATCGCCGCCGATCCAGATCGTCCCGTCGGCCTCTCGTTCGACGGTCACATAGCCATCGCGGCCCATCGCCTGGCCCTGGCCGGCGCGGTATCGCGCGGGCAGATGGCCCTCGCCAATCAACCACTCGGCGAGACCCGCGTTCAGGCTGCCGGTGACCGGGTCTTCCTCGATGCCGCTGGCGGCGGCGAAGGCGCGTACTTCGAGGCCGACCGCGTCGGCGCGGGCCGTTTCGGCGATCACATCCAGCGACGAGCCGCGCGTGGCGGTGGCCGCGAATGCGCGCGACTCGCGGTTCGAGCGGCCGATCAAGTGCATCGCCTCCGGCGCCACCGGAATGCCCGCGACGCCCACCTTCACTCCCAGGGCCTTGAGCGCGCCGTGATCGGGCGTGAGCGCAAGCACGGTCTCGGCGCTGTCGAGCAGCAGGCTGAGCCACTTCGGCCCGTTGTCCAGCAGCTGCGCCGCGACGATCTGGTGCGCTTTCAGACCCAGCGCCCCGGCCACTTTGGCGAGCACGCTCGGGCTGGGCGCGCTGCGCCGCAGCGGTGGCGCGGCGAAGGCGGGTTGACCGCCGTCGATGCGGATCGGGATCAACCCCGCCGCGCATTGCTGCACCACGCGGCCTGCCGTCTTCGGTTGGCCACCGGCTTGCAGCCACGC
>SEGS01000077.1 GCA_004210915.1 Variovorax sp.
ATGAAGCGCTCGGCGTTCTTCAGCGTCTGGCGGCGCCGGTAGTTGTCGGGCACCTTGGCGAGCATGCTTTGCGTCACCTCGATGTAGAAGCCGTGCACGCGGTTGAACTGCACGCGCAGATTGGCGATGCCGGTGCGCTCGCGCTCCTGCACTTCGAGCGCGAGCAGGAAGTCGTCGCAGTTCTCGCTGATCGCGCGCAGCTCGTCGAGCTCGGCGTCGTGGCCCGTGGCAATGACGCCGCCGTCGCGCACCAGCGCCGAGGGCTCAGGGTGGATCGCGCGCGTCAGCAGCTCGGCGCAGCTCGGCGGCGAGGCCAGAGCTTCCGAGATCTGGCCCAGAAGCGCCGCCGAGGCCGGCAGCGCGGGCGCAAGTTGCGCCGATCTGGAGAGCGCCTGGCATAGCGCGACCAGTTCGCGCGGCCGTACCTGCCGCAGCGCGATGCGCGCTGCGATGCGCTCCACGTCGCTCGTGTTCTTCAGCTGATCGCGCAGCGCGCGCCACGGCGGGGCCGTGCTGCCAGGCGCAGGGGTCTGCAACGCGCCGATGGCGTCGAGCCGCGCCTGCGCTTCATGGCGCTCACGGCGCGGCGCGAGCAGCCAGCGCTTGAGCAGTCGACTGCCCATGCCCGTCATGCAGGTGTCGAGCAGCGAGAAGAGCGTGGGCGAATCCTCGCCACGCAGCGTTTGCACGAGTTCGAGGTTGCGGCGCGTGGTCGGCGGCAGTTCGATCAGTTCGCCGTCGCGCTCGACAGACAGCTTCTGCACATGCGTGAGCGCGCGGCCCTGCGTGTGCTCGGCGTAGCCCAGCAGCGCGGCGGCGGCGGCATGCGCGTTCGGCAGGCCCTCGGCGTTCCACGCAGCGAGGCTCTTGTAGAGCAGCTCGCTCGGCGCGATGCGCGCGATCCACGCTTCGAGCGCGTCGGCCGGGCACTCGGCCAGCCGCAGCTCGGCCCCCGTGACGCTGAGCCAGGCCAGCCCGACGAAATTGCGCGCGCCCGCGTGCACCGCGAGCAGCAGCGATTCGCTCTTGTCGTGGAGCAATTCGGCATCGGTCAGCGTGCCGGGCGTGACCACGCGCATCACCTTGCGCTCGACCGGGCCCTTGCCCGCGCCCACCTCGCCGACCTGTTCGCAAATCGCCACCGATTCGCCGAGCTTGATGAGCCGCGCGAGGTAGGTGTCCAGCGAATGGAAGGGCACGCCGCACATCACCACCGGCGCGCCGGCCGACTGGCCGCGTTGCGTGAGCGTGATGTCGAGCAGGCGCGCAGCCTTCTCGGCATCGGCCCAGAACAGCTCGTAGAAATCGCCCATCCGGTAGAAGAGCAGCGTGTCCGGGTGGTCGGCTTTGAGGCGCAGGTACTGCGCCATCATGGGCGTGTGCGCCGAAAGATCGGCTGCAGCAGGAGGCGGTGTCATCAGCATGTGGCGCTGATTTTCGCCCGGATCAGGCGGCGATCCGTTCGGCCTGCTGGGCAATGAAGTCGGTCACCGCCGGGCCAGCGCCACGCTGCCGTTGGACGCTCGCGCAGACGTGCGCGCGTGCGTCGGGCGAGCCCGAACAATCAGACTTCGCCGCGTCGGCGGCGCGCCACGCGCACGGCGTCGACCCAGGTGTCGATGTTGAAGCGCTGGCCGGTGTCGGCGATGCGCGCGGCGACGATGGCATGCAGGGGCAGCCGCCAGTTCTCGCCCGGCAGATCGCCGTGCCCGACGATGAATTTCTTGCGAACGTCGAGGTGCTCGACGCGCATCACGCACTCGGCCTTCTTGCCCGTGGGGCTGATGTAGCGCAGGCGTACCTTGGGCTTCTCGTCGACGATGGCGTGCTCGCCCTTGCCCTGCAGGAACCATTCCGGGAGCGTGTCCGGCGCCTCGTCGGTGTGGGTGCCGAGGCTGCCGCGCACCGTGGGAATTTCTAGGGGAACGTGGCCGGAGCGCACGCGCGCCGCATTGATGAGCCTGATCTTCTCGCGCCGCGAGGCCTGCTGGTGCCAAACCACGCTCGCCAGCAGGGCCGCCGCCAGCGCCGCGAGCATCCACAGCGCGATGCGCTGCCATTCCGATAAATCGCTGTCCATGACGTCGATCCCGGTCAGGGCTTGTAGCCCTTTGGTACTCACTCCCTGGTCGGCGGATTCTGGTCGGAAGTACGGCCAGGGTCAATCGTCGTGGGTGTCGTGGGTGGCCGCGGCGCCCCGGCGCCAGTAGCCCGAGGCGCGCACCCATTTGGGGTTGGCACCGCGTTCTGAGACCAGGTGCGCACGCAGGGCCTTGGCGGCGGCCGACTCGCAGCCCACCCACGCGTGAAAGTCGCCGACGGGCATCGTCAGCTTCTGCAGAGCTTCGAGCAGGCCGCTGGTGCTGCCCGGTTCGGCGCCGCGGCGGTGCACCCACTGCAGGCCGAGGTCAGCGCGCGTGGGCATGGGCACTTCGTCGGCTTCGCTGTCGACTTCGGCCAGTACCACCACGCGCGCGCCCACGGGCAGTTCCGCCAGCCGGCGCGCAATCGCGGGAAGCGCGGTGTCGTCGCCGATCAGCAGGTGCCAGTCGAATTCGGTGGGCACGATGAAGGAACCGCGTGGCCCGCCCACGCCGAGCGCATCGCCCGGTTGGGCGCGTTCGGCCCATGCGGTCGCGGGGCCGGCCTCGTGCAGCGCGAAGTCGATCTCCAGCGTGCCGGCGGCTGCATCGTGGCGGCGCGGCGTGTAGTCGCGCATCGTCGGCTTGGGGCCTTCGGGCCACGATGGCCCGTCGGGCCCAACCGTCGGCATCGGCAACGCGCCGGTGACGGGGTCGGGGAAGAACAGCTTGGCGTGATCGTCAAAGCCCGGGCTATGAAAACCTTCGAGCGCGTCGCCGCCGAGGGTGACGCGCACGAGGTGCGGCGTCACGCGTTCGACGGCGCGCACCTCGAGTCGTCTGAAGCGCAGTTCATGACGCACGCGGCGCGGCGTGCGGTCGGGGATGGTGGTGTCGGATGGGGTGTCGGTCATGGGAGGTGCTCCAGAGCGCGGGCGGCAGGTTGCACGTCGCGGACCGCGGACCGCGGGGTTCGGGCCCGTGTCCGCGCCGTGCGAGCCGAACGCATCCGTACGTTACCAGCCGCATGGATTGGCTTGCATGACCCGCCCGCATTGGCCCCGGCTGGGCCTGGACACAGCCGGGGCCGCCCAGCGACCCCGCGCGCGCCCCGACCTCTTTACATGGTGCCCTTGACCTCTTCGCCGTGCAGCGGCATCCCCAGTTCGCGCAGCTTCTGCTGCACCACATCGACCGGCACCTGCCGCACGTTGACGCCACGGTCGATCGCCACCGCAGCGGCAATGCCAGCCGCTTGGCCCGTCGCCATGCAGGCCGGCATGTTGCGGGAGCGCGCATGCGCGGCGTGGTCGGCCGAGATGCAGCGGCCCGCGACGAGCAATTGCTCCACGCCCATGGGCAACAGCGTCCGGTACGGAATTTCGTAAGGACGCAGGCCCTGGAAGTCGACGTCCGCGCCCTTGGGATCGTGGATGTCGAGCGCCGATGCGTCGGCCGCGATGCTGTCGTCGAAATGCGTGCCTTCGACCGAGTCCTTGCCCGAGAGGGTGTACTCGCCAATGATGTGCCGCGTCTCGCGCACGCCCAGCACCGGGGCGATCGCCTCGATGCGCGCGTTCTCGAAGCCGGGAATCATCTCGCGCAGATAGCGCGCCACGCCCTCGATCTGGCGATAGCACTCCAGCACGGCCGCGGTGAACTGCACGGGATCGAAAACATCCACATCAGTGACCCGGGTGCCGTTGACGTACATCCGGCCATCGGCGGTCTTCAGCGTGATGTTGTCGCGTTGCAGCTGGATGCCCGTCTTTTCCTGCCAGCTGCGCAGGGACTGGTTGAAGCCGGTCAGCCACAGGCCGTAGTCGAGTCCTTCAGGCGTGGCGGGGATCGCGCGCGCAGGCACGTCGTCGGTGGTCTTGGCCCATTCGGCCAGGCGCACCAGATCCACGCGGTCCATCGTGAAATACATCGAGACCGGCTGCATGGTCCGGGCCTCACCGCCTGCGCCCATCACGAAGGGCGCGCCGGCACGCGTGGCGATGTCGGCATCGGCCGAGCAGTCGATGACCACTTGGCCGGCGATGAATTGCCGGCCGGTCTTGCTCTCGACGATCACGCCCTTGACGGTGTCGCCCTCGAGCACCGGCGTCGAGACCACGGTCTCGAACAGGATCTGCACGCCGGCCTCGGCGCACAGGCGCGTCAGCAGCATCTTCATGAGCTCGGGGTCGCAGGGCGAGGCGATCTTCACGCCGCCGGTCTTGACCACGGCCATGTAGTCGTCGCCGGCACCACCCGCCGAGCGGGCGAGGTTCCACACCTCGAGCGGCAGTCCGCCCACCAGGGCGCCCGATGGCTTGGTGTTGAGCCCCAGCGTGAGGTTGCCACCGAGCGAGCCGAAGCGCTCGATCATCACCACGCGTTTGCCCTGGCGTGCCGCGGAGATGGCTGCAAAGGGACCCGTGGTGCCGCCGCCGACGACGATCACGTCGGTCTCCATCAGCAACGGTGTTTCGCGTGCGGGTTCGGTGATGGTCTTCGGTGCTTGATTCATTGCTTGTGTCATCTTCATTCCAGTTCGATCTTGGCCTGCTGAACCACAGGCTTCCATTTGCTGATTTCCTTGGCCATGAACTGGCCAAACTCCTCGGGCTTGTCGGCCACCACGGTGGCGCCCATCGCCGACAGCCGCTGCTCGATGTCGGGCGTCTTGAGCACGGCGACGACTTCCCGGTTGAGCTTGTCGACGATGGATTGGGGCGTTCCGGCGGGCGCGAGCAAGCCGAACCAGGCCGTAGCCTCGAAGTTGGGATAGCCCGACTCCGCCATGGTCGGCACGTCAGGCAGCGCCGCGGCGCGGGTCTTCGTGGTGACGGCCAGCGCACGCAGGTTGTTCTGCCGAACGTGCGGCGCCACCGGCACGATGTTGTCGAACATGATGTCGACCGATCCGCCCATCAGATCGACGTGCGCGGGCGGGCTTCCCTTGTACGGCACATGCAGCATGTCGACATTGGCCAGCGACTTGAAGAGCTCCCCCGACAGCTGGTGCGACGTACCCGGACCCGACGAGGCGAAGGTGAGCTTGCCCGGATCCTTTTTGGCCAGCGCGACCAGCTCCCCGACGTTCTTCGCCGGCAGGTTGGTGCGCGTGACCAGGACCAGCGGCGTGATGGTCATGAGTGTGATCGGCGCAAAGTCGGTCGCCGGGTCGAAAGGCAGCTTCCTGTAGACGTGCTTGCTGATCGGCAGCGCGGCGGTGGCCATCGTGAGCGTGTAGCCGTCGGGGGCGGCCTTGGCGCCGATGTCCGTTCCGATATTGCCGCCTGCACCGGGGCGGTTGTCCACCACCACGGGCTGGCCCAGCGACTTGCTCAGGCGCTCGCCGACCAGGCGGGCGATGGTGTCGGAGGCCTGCCCGCCGGGGTAGGGGACGATGATCTTGATCGGCTTGTTGGGGTAGTCCTGCGCGCTGGCGATCATGGGCGCGAGGGCCATCGCGGTGGCGACGGCAAGGAAGGCTTGCTTCATATCGGTTGTCTCCGTTTTTTCGAGGGGCCGTCGTAACGGCGAGGCACAGCAGGAACGCGCGTGGTGAGGCCGCGCGAACGTCCAGGTCGGTCAGGCCGCCTGCTGGATGGAAAACGCGTCGGGCACACAGGCCCGGAGCGTCGTCTCATAGGAACGCCGCACGTGTTCGGCGGCGAGCAACTGGGCGCGAACATCGTCTCTGGCCTTCACGGCTTCGAAGATGGCGCGGTGGTCGCGAACGGCGGCCAGTCGGCGAATGGCATCGGCTTGCGCCACGGTGCGGCGCGACAGCACGATCTGCGCGTTGAGCGAATCCAGCATGGTCGCGAGCCGCGTGTTGCGTGCTGCCTTGATCAGCACCGAGTGGAAGTCGTGTCCGACCTGCGCCCATTTCGCATCGTTCTTTTCGCGCTCGTAGCGGATGCACAGGCGCTCGAGCTCTGCGATCTCGGCCGGCGTGGCACGCAAGGCTGCGTAGCGGGTCGCGCTGGCTTCGAGCACCTCGCGCAGCTCGAAGAACTCGCGCAGGTCTTCCAGCGAACGGCGCGGAACGGCGTAGCCACGCGACGGAAGTTCTTCGAGGTAGCCATCCCGGGTCAGCAGCTTCAACGCTTCACGGACAGGCGTGCGGCTCATGCCCAGGCGCTCGGCCAGATGGATCTCGTAGAGCGCCTCGCCGGCGGGCAGAAGCCCCTGCACGATCTCTTCGCGCAGCTGTTCGTAGGCGCGGGAGGTCAGCCCTTCGGTCTTGATCGTCATTTGAGTATTCGTTGTGTATACACAGAGTCGACATCGTGGCGCAAAGGTTAAACAGTGTCAACAGGGACACCACCCACCTCGGAGCGGCCGCGATGCCGCCTCAGATTCGCTTCAGCCCGGTGCGATAGCCTCGCGCGATGCGCATCCTTCTCGTCGAAGACGATCCCTCCCTCGGTCAGACGCTCCAGTCCTGGTTGCAGCTCGACGGCTACGCGGTCGACTGGGTCCGGCGCGGCGACCAGGCCGACACCGCGCTGCGAACGCACGACTACCAGTGCCTCCTGCTCGACCGCGGCCTGCCGGGCTTGAGCGGCGAAGCCGTACTGGCGGCACTGCGCACGCGCGGCGCGGCCATTCCCGTGATCGTCATCACGGCGCGCGACACGCTGCAGGACCGCGTCGAAGGCCTCGACCTGGGCGCCGACGATTACTTGGTCAAGCCCTTCGACCTGGAAGAGCTTTCGGCGCGCATCCGCGCAGCACTTCGCCGCGAGGCGCGGGCGCCTGCCCCGACCCTGCGGCATGGGGAGGTCGAACTCGATCCCGCAGGCAAACGCGTGACGCGCAACGGCGAGCCCGTGGCCCTGACGGCACGCGAATTCGCGGTGCTGCACGCGCTGATGCGGCGCAGTGGCCACGTGCTGAGCCGCGCGCAGCTCGAAGACGCGCTCTACGGGTGGGGCGAGGAAGTGGAGAGCAACGCGATCGAGGTGCACGTCTACAACTTGCGCAAGAAGCTCGGCAGCAAGTTCATCACCACCGTGCGCCACCACGGCTACGGCCTGGGTCCTGCGTGATGCGCGCGGCGATCTCCCGCTGGCGCGCGCAACGACGGGCCGCGCGCGGCGCCTACTCGCTGCGGCGCCGGCTCATCGCGTGGGTGCTGGGCGCGAGCGTGTCGGTATGGGCCGTGAGCCTCGCCGTGGTGCTGCACGTGGCGTGGCGCGAGACCAGCGACGTCTTCGACGACGCGCTGAAGGAGGGCGCGCGCCTCGTACTCGCGCTCGGCATCGAAGGCGAAGGCGGCGCCGCCACCGGCGCGGCCCGGCGGCTCGAAGAAGACAGGCTGGAGCTGCACTACCAGCTGGTGTCGACGGACGGCCGCGTGCTGCGCCGCGCCGAAAAAGCGCCTCAGCAGCCGTTCTCGAGCGCGTTCGACCAGGGCAAGGGTTTCGAGAACGTGTGGGTCGAGGGCCGCGCCTGGCGCGTCTATTTGCTGCGCGCCGAAGGGCAGGGGGTGCAGGTGCAGATCGGACAGCCGTGGGACGAGCGCGCCGAACTGCTCGAGGACATGGCCGAGGATCTGGCCTGGCCGATGCTCGGGCTGCTGTTGCTGCTGGGCGCCGTGTGCTGGTTCGCGATCCGTCGGCTGCTGCAGCCCATCGAGCGGACGGCGGGGCGCATTGCCGGCAAATCGCCGGACGACCTCGCGCCGGTCGATGCCAGCGACGAGCCGCGCGAGTTGCTGCCCATCGTGCACGCACTCAATCTCGTGCTCGGTCGCCTCGACCACGCGCTGCAGGCCGAGCGCCGCTTCACGGCCGACGCCGCGCACGAACTGCGCACGCCGCTGGCTGCACTGCGCATGCGCATCCAGCTGATGGAGCGGCAGCAGTCGCGCGACGGCGGCGCGCCGACGCCGCTGGACCTGCCCGGCTTGCGGCACGAAGTCGACCGCTGCACGGTGTTGACCGAAAGCCTGCTCGCACTGGCGCGGCTAGATCCGACGCGGCCCGATGCGGTGGTCAAGGAGCCTGTTGTGTTGGGCCCGCTGTTCGATCGCCTTGTTGGCGCGATGGCGCGTCCTGACGGCATGTCCATCCGCTTCGATGCACGCGATCTGGTACTGCAGGCCGACCCCACGCTGCTGGAGAGCGCGCTGCGCAACGTGATCGACAACGCGCTGCGCTACGGGTCGCCCGGCGGTCGCGTGCACGTCGAGGCCGAGCGCGCCGGGTCGCGCTTGCGCATCGCCGTCCGTGACGATGGCCCCGGCGTCGACGCCGCGGACCGCGCACGGCTGACCGAGCGCTTCTTCCGCGTGCTCGGCACCGGCGCCACCGGCAGCGGGCTGGGCCTGTCGATCGTCGCGCGCGTCGCGGCGCTGCACGGCGCCGAGCTGCGCTTCGAGTCCGGCCTCGACGGGCGCGGATTGGGTGTGGTGCTCGACTTCCCCGCCACCTGATCGGGTCGGGCGGCAGACATCAGAAAGCCTTCATCTTCGGCCGGTTCAATGGCGCCATGGCTTCGCTGCACAGGGCAGCGAAGCCTGCCAACCTTCAACGACCGGAGTCACACCATGAAGAAAACCACCCTCGCATCCATCCTCGCTTTGGGCCTGCTGGCAGGCACTGCGCCGGTGCTCGCCCAGTTCACCGGGCCGAGCACGGCGCCCGCGGCGGCGTCAGCCGGCCAGGCCGCTGTCTACACCGGACCGAGCTCGGTGCCCGTGCTGACCGTCAAGCAGTTGCTCGATACCGCCAGCGACGACCAGCATGCGCGCCTGCAGGGCCGCATCGTCTCGCATGACGGCGGCAAGAACTACACCTTCGCCGACGACTCTGGCCGCATGCCCGTCGAGATCGCCGCCAAGCGCTTTCCGCCGGGCCAGCCAGTGAGCGCCGAGCAGCGCGTCGAACTGGTCGGCGAAGTCGACAAGGATTTCCGCAAGATGGAGTTCGAGGTCGAGCAGGTGCGCCTCTTGCCCTGACCGCGGCGGCCGGGCCGCGCATGTGTCGCGCCGGGTGTCTAGCCTAGGACGCCAGGGCCGACATCGGCGGCCCATTCGGCCCGAACTCGGGCGACGCGGCGCGCGCGGCCGGCGCATCGCTGATCCGCAGCTGCGGCAGGCACTGCGGATACTCGCGTTGCATGAAGTCGATCAGCCCTTCGCGCACGCGGCAGCGCAGGTCCCACGACAGCCCGGACGACGCCGAGGTGCACAGCACGCGCAGCTGCATCGTGCGGTCGGTCGCATCGGTCACCACCAGATTGAAGAAGCGGCCGTCCCATTCGGGCGCCGCCTTGACGATGCGCTCGACCTCGGCGCGCAGCGGCGCCAGCGGCGTGCTGTAGTCGACGTGGATGAACACCGAGCCGAGCAATTGCGCGCTGTGGCGCGTCCAGTTCTGGAACGGCTTCTCGATGAAGTAGGTTAGCGGCAGGATCAAGCGGCGGTCGTCCCAGATCTTCAGGACGACAAAGGTGCCGGTGATCTCTTCCACGCGGCCCCACTCGCCTTCGACAATCAACACGTCATCGATGCGGATCGGCTGGGCCAGCGCGATCTGCAGGCCGGCGATCAGGTTGCTGAACACCGGCTTGGCGGCCAGGCCGGCCACGATGCCGATCACGCCGGCCGACGCCAGCAGGCTGGCGCCAACCTGGCGCGCGCCCGGAAAGGTCATGAGCATCATGGCCGCGCCCGCCACCAGCAGCACGGTGCAGGCCGTTCGGGCGAGCACGCGGGTTTGCGTGAGGATGCGGCGCGCCTGCAGGTTGTCGGCCGCCTCGAAGGGATGCCGCGCGATCACGCCGTCCGCAAAGCCGTTGACGGCCCGTATCGCCAGCCAGGTGGTGGCGGCGATGAGCAGCAGTCCGTTGAGATGCCGCACGCTGTCGATGAAGCGCAGGTCGTCGGGTGCTGCTTGCCACACCGCCTGGAGGGCGATCAGGGGCATGACCAGTTGTGCGGCCGAACCGATGTGGGCCAGCAGGCTGTGCAACACCACCGTCTGGCGGGTGACGCGCAACAAGACCGCGCGCGCGATGCGGTGCACCACAAGGGCAACGCACACGGCGATCAGCGCAGAGAGACAGGGGGCGAACCACGGGTGGGCGAGCAGCATGTCCTTGGTCATCGTTCAGGAGGTCCTTTCAAGAGAGGTGGTGGAAAGCGGCGAAGAGGAATCAGGTGGCGTGTCGAGCGATTGCAGGATGCGTGCCGCGTCGTCGCGCACTTGGGTCGCGAGCGTGGTCGCGAGGTCGAGGCGTCGCAGCAACCAGGGGCTGATGTCGTTCTCAAACGGGTCGAGCAGCGGGATCGGACCGGCCGGCGTGCCCGAGGGTGCCTGGGCGGGCAGCGCGGGCCCGGCCGTGGGTGCGCTGCCGCCGATGGCCACCTCGATGCGCGCGGCGGTACGCGCCAGGGGGCCGCTGACCTCGGCCGGCGTGAGCCGGTCGCGTCGCAGCACCAGCATCGATTTCACGGCACTCAGCTGCGCGAGCAACTGGTAGCTGTGCGCCTGCAGGTGTTCCAGCGGCTCGATGGGCGGCTGCACGGCCCGCGGTTCCGAGAGCGCGCGTTGCGTGGCCTGCACCAGCGCCGACAGGCTGTCGAAGGCTTCGCGCCGCGCCAGTCGCCATTCGAGCTCGGGACTGCTGTCGACCGCCTGCAATTGGCCGAGGCCCAGCGCCAGGCGCGCGTGCAGCGCCTGCGCCGTGAGCACGCGTGCCACCAGTGCGGGCAGCTGATGACGCTCCCACGACGGCAGCACGTAGCAGAAGGCCCAGGCGACGGTCGCGCCAATCAGCGTGTCGGCCACCCGCTCGAACAGCGCGAAGGTTGGTGCCACGCCCGCATGCAGCAGGTGGGCCTGCGAGAGCCCGAGCACCGTCGCTGCGACCGCGGTGATCAGGTAGCGCCGCACCGCAAAGCCGTGGGCGATGGCCTGCGCCACCACCATCGCGCCCAGCAGGCCCAGCGGCGTGGGATGGGTCGAGAGCAGGCCGACGGCGAAGACGCAACCCAGCAGCGTGCCGGCGACCGCGTCCCAGCGCCACAGCGTGAGAAACGGCCGCCACGACCACGCGGTCGGGCTCACGAAGAGCTGCCAGTTGGTGCGCACCACAGCGAGGTCGGGTGCGGTGTCGCCGCGGGCGATGGCCGCGAGGCGCATCACCTCGTCGTTGATGTGCCCGATGCGGCTGGCCAGGCCGCGCGCCAGCAGTGCGGGTGTGGGGCCGGCGCGGCGCACCGTCGGGTCGTCCGGCAAGTGGATGGCGGCAAGACGCGGCCGGCGGGTCGCAACGGCGGACGGCCTGCGGCCGAGCAGCAGGCTGTCGGCCAGCGCCGCGGTCTCGTCGGCGAGTTCTTCGAGCACGCGGCGCATCTCGATCAGCGCGTCGGTGTGCGCGGGATGTGCCTTGAGCGCATCGAGGTCGAGCTCGCTGGCCAGCAGGTGATCGCGCAGTTCGAGCACCACCACCAACATGCCCGCCAGCCGCTGGCGACGCGGCGTGCGCGGGGATTCGAGCACGATGTCGCGCGTGGCCTGTAACTGGTCGGCCAGCGCGGCCTGCTCGCGCAACAGGCGGCCGAGCATCGGTGCGGGCGTGTCGCGGATGTCGCGCGTTTCGTCCTGCGGCACGAACTGCGACGCTTCGGTGCGCATCAGCGCGGCCAGCGACATCAACACATCGGCCACCGACAGCGTGCGGTAGCGCCCGTTGAGCGCGAGGTTGGCCAGCGTGGCGTAGAGCACGTACAGCGCGGCCCCCAGCCCGAAATGCCAGGTCCGCTCGATTGCTTCGGCCAGGCCGGACGGTTTGGGCGTGGCCATCGACAGCACCATCGCGAGCATCACCGCGATGGCGATCGGAATGCCGCGCTTGCCCCAGGCCATCGCGACGAAGGCGATGAAGGTGGCCGGGACCAGCACCAGGCCGAGCCGGATCGGCGCCGCGTGCAGCATCTGGACCACGAAGAAGAGCGGCAGGCCGATCAGCGGCGCCGGCAGCATCTGCAGGAACTTGCCGCGGCGCGGGCCGGGCAGGTCGGGCGGCGAAGTCACGATGACGCCGACCGCGGCGGCCGACGCGGCCAGGGTACCGAGCCAGAACTGGATGCCGCCCGAGATCAGGAGCAGGCCGGCGGCCACCGACAGCCCGTTGGCCACATAGTGGCTCAGCGCCACGCGCAGGGCGGCGCGCCCCCGGTCGACGGCGCCCGCCGCTTGCATCAGCGCGCGGTGGGGTCGGATCCTGCCGGACCCGCCGATTCGGTGCTGTCGCGGCGCACGCGCGTCAGCTTGCGCGGTGCCGGGGCGGCAACGGGTGCCGGCGTCGCCTCGGCGCCTTCGTCCGCGAGTGTGGCGTCCGACACCGTGCTGCGTGCGTACAGGTCAGCGGATGCGGAAGGGTCGGCGTCGGGGTTCGCCGTGACGTTGGCCGCGGCCGCGACGGCGCGCACGCGGTCGCTGGCGCGCAGCTTGTCGTCGACGCCCGCGAACTTCGAATACTTCGAGAGAATCGGCACCAGCTGGCCGTAGATGCGGGGCGCGCCGGCCAGGCATTCGCGCTGGTCGAGGAATTCCGGCTCACCGGTGAAATTGCCGACCAGGCCGCCGGCCTCGGTCACGAGCAGCGAGCCCGCGGCCACGTCCCACGGGTTCAGGCCGGTCTCGAAGAAAGCGTCGGTGAAGCCGGCGGCCACATAGGCCAGGTCGAGCGCCGCGGCGCCCGGTCGGCGCAAGCCCGCGGCGCGCGGCATCAGATCGGCCATGATGGCCAGGTACTGCTTGAAGTTGTCGCCCGTGCGGAACGGAAAGCCGGTGGAGATCAGGCACTCGTTCAGGCGCGTGCGCTTGGACACGCGCAGGCGCCGGTCGTTCATGTACGCACCGCGGCCCTTGGTGGCTGTGAAGAGGTCGTTGCGGCTCGGGTCGTAGATGCACGCTTGCTCGACCTTGCCGCGCACGGCGAGCGCGATCGACACGCAGTAGACCGGGAAGCCGTGGATGAAGTTGGTGGTGCCGTCGAGCGGATCGATGATCCAGACGAATTCGGAGTCCTTGGCGCCATGCTCGGTGCCCGATTCTTCGGCCAGGATGCCGTGCCCCGGGTACGCGGTCAGAAGGGTCTCGATGATGACCTTCTCGGCGGCGTGATCGACTTCGGTAACGAAATCGTTGACCTGCTTTTGCGAGATCCGCACGGCTTCGACGTCGAGCGCCGCGCGATTGATGATGGCGCCGGCGGCGCGTGCGGCCTTGACGGCCACGTTGAGCATGGGATGCAGGTTGGGGGACGACATTGGATTGTGAGAAGAACAGCAGGGAAGCCGAACAACCCGGCCCCGAGGGAAGCTGACCGGCGATGCGGGCAGCGAGAATCGGGGATTTTACTGGCTCGGCGTTTTCCCTGCCCCGTCTGCTTGCCCCCGTCCACCATGCGCACCCGTTTCATCCTGATCCAGACCAGCCACGCCGGCAACGTTGGCGCTGCCGCGCGCGCCATGAAGACCATGGGCTTCGGCGATCTGGTGCTGGTCGCGCCGCGCTGGGCCAACGTGCTGCGGCGCGAGGAAACCATTCAGCGTGCGAGCGGCGCGCTCGACGTGCTGGCCAACGCGCGCATCGTCGAAACGCTCGACGAGGCTCTGGACGGCGTCACCCATCTGTGCGCCACCGCCATGATCCCGCGTGACTTCGGCCCGCCCACGCGCACGCCGCGCGAACACCTGGAACCGCTGGGGCAAGAAGGCGGTGATGGCTGCGTGGCCTTCCTGTTCGGCTCCGAGCGCTTCGGCATGCGCAACGAGGATGTGTACCGCTGCCACGTGGCGCTCACGATTCCGACCGATCCGCAGTTCGGCTCGCTCAACCTGGGCGCCGCGATCCAGGTGATCGCCTACGAGTGGCGTCTGGCGCTGGGCGGCTACGGCGTGCGTGAGGCGCTGTCGCCGTCGCCGGCCGCCGATGCGCAGGCGGTCGCGGGCATGCTGGCGCACTGGGAGCGCTCACTGGTGCAGATCGGCTTCCTCGATCCCGAGGCACCAAAAAAGCTGATGCCGCGGCTGCAGCAACTGTTCAACCGTGCGCAACCGACGCCGGAGGAAGTGCACATCCTGCGCGGCATCGCCAAGGCAATGGCCGAGGGGCCGCACCCTGGCAAGGCGCTGCCGCCGGGGTCCCAAGCGCAGGCATCGCCGTCCAGCTAGTCGATGCGGCGCGCGATGCGCCCTCCGAGAAGGAGAAGCTGACGCCGTCGATCGGCAAGTTAGCGATCCGCTGGCGGGCGGGAAACGACGGTCAGAGCGCGCCGCAAAGGGCGAAGGCGTAGGCGCCGTCGCGCGCCGCCACAAAACCGTTCTGCGCCGGCAGGCTCAGGTCCGCGGGCGAAGTGTCGGCAGGCTTGCGCAACGATTCGTTGGAAAAGCGGCGAAACACCCCTTCACGACGGGCGGGGCCGCTCTGCGTCCGGTCGCAGGGCTTGATGACCACATCCTCGATACGCTGGCGGTCGTGCCGCACCAGGGTCTGCCGGTCGCCGTCGACCACGCACAGGATGCCCGTTTCGGTCTCCAGCACATCACGGAAGCGCTCCCAGACGGTGAGGATGGCGGGTTTGATGCCCAACAGTTCACAGCCTGCCTGCCGGGCATGGTCGGCCAGTTCGAGTGGCAGCGCGGCCGGCACCCATGACACCAACTGGCTGCCGCCCTGCGTGGCCGGGCCGAAGCTGAAGGCGGCGCTGCCCGCATCGCGCTCATAGAACTGCTCGAAGCTCGCGCGGGCGTAGGCGTCGCGCAGGCCCAGGTCGATCAGGGCGGGCGACCAGGGCAGGACGAAATATTGCGCGTGCGCAGGGCCGATCACCCACACGATCGACCGGCGCGATGCGCTGTGCGGAATCCATTTCGCCAGTTCCGCCATCGCGCCGGCGCGTTCGCCGGGTTCGAAAGCAAAACGCTCCTTGCGCGTGACCACCGTCCGGTGCCAGCGACTGCGCTCCACTTCGCAGGCGACCAGTGCTCCTGCTGCGAGATGCACGCGGATCTGGGTGTTGCCGATAAGTGCTGCCATGTTTGCCTCCTGACTGCAGGAACGGGCACCCGTTTGACCTGCATGGACGACCTCACCCGAACATCGGAAGGTCCTGGCCCTATTGAGCCGCCAAACGAGTCAGAAAGTAACTGGCAAAACTGGTAGGTTGTGGCGTGGGCTCAGTTGAGCAGGCCGGCCATCAGCGCCCGAACGACAGCCGCGGTCTTGTTGGCCGCCTTCAGCTTCAGGACCACGTTCTTGATATGGAAATTGACCGTGGGCACGGCGATCGAGAGGATGTCGCCGATTTCGCTGGCTGTTTTTCCGTCCGCACTCCACTTCAACACCTCGATTTCGCGCGGCGTGAGCGGGTTGTCGGGCTGCACGAGAAATTTGGGTTGCATGAGGCGCGAGAGCGACAGATGCGCGGCCTGCACCAGCCAGCGCATCTCTGTTTCCTTCTCTTCCAGCTCCAAACCGGTCAGCAATTCGGCCGAACGCGACAAGGTCAGCATGCCGCCCACGCCCGAGCCATCGAGGCTGGACTGCGCCCAGCCGACGCGCAGTCCGTGCTCGCGCGCCTCTGACCAGAAATCCTGCACGGGCGCGAACACGTCGTCGGTCCAGACCAGCGGGCGCCGCGTCAACACGCCATGGCGCACGCTGGGGTCGACCGCCAGATACCCGGCTTCCTGGTAGCGCTCCTGCCACCGGGTCGGGTAGTTGTTCAGCGTGATGACCTTGGGGTTGGAGACCGGGACCGCGATCCGAAGACCATAGGCGCAATGCTCGAAGCCCAGCGCCTGGGTGGCGGAGAGAAGAGCGGCAAAAACGGCTTCCTCGGTATCCGCCCCATCGAGCGCGGTCAGAAGGCCTTCGTTGAACTGCTTCACAGGCGACCTCCTGGGTGGCGATTTCAACAAAAAGCGGCCCGTTGGACGACGGGTCGCGAAAGGTAGCACTGTAAGAGATTGTTAAGTGGCCGGTACGGCGCACTCGCGACATCCCCTTCAAAGCAGTGGGATTCGTGCGATTCGTCGCAAACACGGTTTCACCTGCTATTTATGGCGGTTGTCCAAAGCCCGCGACGCACGCAAGCTTCGAAAGGACGCTGCGGATGGTCGACGCGTCTGTGCCGCCGCGAGGCGAGGAGTACGAATGAAAGAACCTTTGAATGACGGCCTGCTGCGCCTGTGCAGGCGCGATCTGGTCGGGATGAAGCTAACGCATCTGACCTCGGGTCTGGACGACGATGTCGACCTCGAGCCCAGAGACCCGGTTTGCGGTGGCAGCGCCTCGCTCTGCGGCTATACCGAATGGATCAGCGCCGACGAGCCGAACCTGACCCTGGGATGGGACTGGCACCTGGACGATGCCGCCCTGACGCCGCGCGTGATCCGGCTGGGCCTGCCGCGCACCAACATCCAGGTGCTCGATGGCGCGAGCGAGCCCTTGCCCTGGAATGAAAGCCTGCACGTGCTGGCGACCTTCATCGACACCCTCGACTGGAACACGCCCGCGTTCCAGGCAGTGTGCCAGCGCTATGCGTAAGGACCGCCCCGCCTATCAGAATTGACAGTTTCGCCAATGCGCGCCGGGCGATGAAATCTTCCCAACTCACCACTGGGAACAAGCAAATGGAAATCCTCGCAGGCCGGCCCGCCCATCTCGAACCGCGTGTCATGGACGATGTCGCACGCTACCGCCACAAGGTTTTCGTCGAAACCCTGGGGTGGGATCTCGTGACAGAGGAAGGTCGCGAACGCGACCAGTTCGATGGCGATGACACGGTGTATCTGGCTGCGCGCGACGCCTCGGAGAACATCGTCGGCACCGGGCGGCTGCTCCCCACCACTGGCCCGTACCTGCTGGGCGACGTGTTCCCGCAGCTGATGGGCGGTGCAGAGGTTCCACGCGACCCGCGGGTCTGGGAGCTGTCGCGCTTTGCCGCGGTCGACTTCACCCAGCCGCTGGCAGGCGCGCTCGGGCAATTCTCTTCCGAGGTGACGATCGCGCTCTTTCACAGCGCGTTGAACGTGGCCGAAGCACATGGCGCGGAACGCATCATCACCGTGTCGCCGCTGGGCATCGAGCGCTTGCTTCGCCGCAAAGGCATCAAGGCGCACCGTGCGGCGCCACCGATGATCGTGGACGGCCACCCCATCTTTGCCTGCTGGATCGATATCGCCGGCTCCGAGCGCCAGCGCTGAACGCGCGCCACGCACCCGCTTGTCAGAACTTTTTCAGGTGCGCGTGCGGATGGCCGTCTTCGGCCTGAACGCCTTGCAGACTGCGTCGTCGGTCTCGAGGTACGGCCCGCCGATCAGGTCGATGCAGTAGGGCACGGCTGCGAAGATCCCGGGCACGAGCGGTGCGCCCTCGGCGTCCTTCAAACCCTCCAGCGTCTCGGCGATCGCTTTCGGCTGCCCGGGCAGGTTGAGGATCAGCGCACGGTCGCGAACCACCGCCACCTGGCGCGAGAGGATCGCTGTGGGCACGAAGCGCAGGCTGATCTGGCGCATCTGTTCGCCGAAGCCGGGCATCTCCTTGTGGGCCACCGCGAGCGTCGCCTCGGGCGTGACATCGCGCAGCGCGGGCCCGGTGCCGCCGGTGGTCAGCACCAGCGAGCAGCCGGCGTCGACCAGTTCGATCAGCGTGGCGCTGATGCGCGCGGCCTCGTCAGGGATCAGGCGGGGCTCGAACACGATGGGGTTTTTCAGCGCCCGCGTGAGCCAGTCCTGCAAGGCCGGCAGGCCCTTGTCTTCGTACACGCCGGTCGAGGCACGGTCGCTCACCGAGACGATGCCGATGCGAACCGGCTCGGGCGTGGCCGGCAGCGGCAGCGGAAGCGGTGCGGCGCTCATGCGTCGCCTTCCCGTTCCTGCGCGGCCGCGACGGCGGCATGGTCGCCGCCGTCATGCACCCGCAGCTGCTCGCGCACCAACTGGAAGACCTCGCGGTAGGCCTTGCCCTGGCGCGGCGCTTCGCCGGCGGGGCCTGCCTTCAGATCCTTGCGGGCCTGGCGCACGAGCGCGCGCAACTGCTGCGAATCGGTCCCCGGGTGCGTCTCGATCCAGCCGCCCAGCGCGTCGTCATCGGCGATCAGCCGGTCGCGCCAGCGCTCGGCTTCGTGCAGCGCGGCGGCTTCGGCGGCGGGCACCTGGTCCTGCTGCGCGAGCGCCGCACGCACCGTGTCGAGCACCTCGGGGTCGAGCTTGCGCATCAGCTTGCCGATGAACTGCATCTGCCGGCGCTTGCCCTCGAAGTTCGTGATGCGCCGCGCTTCACCGATGGCATCGACCAGCTTCTCGTCGAGCGCAAGCTTCTCGAACAAGCCCGCCCGCAGGCCGATCAATTCTTCTCCGAGCTTCTGCAACTCGTCGCTTTCGCGCTTGAGGTCGGTGCGGCTCGCCTCATCGGTGCCTTTGAGCTCGCGCTTGAGTTCCAGGTCGAGCTCGCTGCCTTCGTGTACGAACTCGCCACGGACGAAGTAGCCTTTTTTGGGTTTGCGGGACATGGTCGAAATCCTTGGCCGCAGGGGACCTCAAAACGAAAAACGGGGGGTGCCAAGTATCATAGCCAACACATGAAGACATCCCCCACGCAAGCGGCTTCGCGCGCCCACAAACCGGTTGATTCCGGTTTTGCCTACACCCGTCCCTTCTTCGAAAACCTGGTCGACTCGGCGCTGGCGCATGCCAAAAAGCTGGGCGCGACCGACGCCGGCGCCGAGGCCTCCGAGGGCTGTGGCCTGAGCGTCTCCGTGCGCAAGGGCGAGCTCGAGAACGTCGAGCGCAACCGCGACAAGTCGCTGGGCGTCACGGTCTACGTCGGCCACCGGCGCGGCAACGCGAGCACCTCGGATTTCTCCGAAGCCGCCATCGCGCAGACCGTGCAAGCGGCCTACGATATCGCGCGCTTCACCGCGGAAGATCCGGTCAGCGGCCTGCCCGACGAAGCCGATATCGCCAAGATTCATCCGGAGCTCGACCTGTTCCATCCGTGGGCCGTGACGAGCGAGCAGGCGGCGACGCTGGCGCTCGAGTGTGAAGAAGCGGCGCTGTCGACCGACAAGCGCATCACCAACAGCGAAGGCGCGGGCGTCTCGGCGCAGCAGAGCCATTTCTTCAGCGCGCACACGCATGGCTTCCGCGGCGGCTATGCGAGCTCGCGCCATTCGATCTCGGTCGCGCCCATCGCCGGCAAGGGCGACGACATGCAGCGCGACGCCTGGTACAGCTCGATGCGCGCTGCCGATGAACTGGCGAGCCCGCAGTCGGTCGGGCGCTACGCCGCCGAGCGCGCGCTCAGCCGCCTGAAGTCGCGCAAGATCAAGACGACGCAGTGCCCGGTGCTGTTCGAATCGCCGCTCGCGGCCGGCCTGCTCGGCGGGCTGGTGCAGGCGGTGAGCGGCGGCGCGCTGTACCGCAAGAGCACCTTCCTGCTCGATTCGCTCGGCAAGCCCGTGCTGCCCAAACACATCAGCATCGACGAAGACCCGTTCATCCTGCGCGGCAAGGGCAGCTCGCCCTTCGACGACGAAGGCGTGGTGTGCAAGGCGCGCAAGGTCGTCGATGCGGGGCGGCTCGAAGGCTATTTCCTCAGCACCTATTCGGCGCGCAAGCTCGGCATGAAGACGACGGGCAATGCGGGCGGATCGCACAACCTTACGCTGCGCTCGACGCTCACCAGAGCCGGCGACGATCTCGACGAGATGCTGCGCAAACTCGGCACCGGCCTGTTCGTGGTCGAGCTGATGGGGCAGGGCGTCAACTACGTGACGGGTGACTACTCGCGCGGCGCGAGCGGCTACTGGGTCGAGAAAGGCAGGATCGCCTTCCCCGTGCAGGAAATCACCATCGCCGGCAACCTCAAGGACATGCTGATGGGCATCGAGGCCGTGGGCGCGGACGCGTACAACTACGGCGCCAAGACCACGGGCTCGCTGCTGGTCAACCGGATGAAGATCGCCGGCTCCTAGCCGCCCGTCCCGAGGGGAAATGCCGGGGTGCGCCACCGCCCGGCACGGCTACAGTGGCGCGTAATGTCACGCCCTGTCACGTTATTTCGCAACGTCGTGCTGACCGGTGCCTGCGGGGGCCTCGGCCAGGCGCTCGCGCGCGAGCTCATCGGCGGCGGCGCGCGCGTCGCACTGGTCGGCCTCGACACTGCAGCCCTCGATGCGCTGCGTGCAAGGGCGCCCGAGCGCTGCGCGGTGTACACGCCCGACGTCTCGAACGCCGCGGCGATGCAGGCGATGGCCGCCGACTGGACCGCGCGGCACGGCGTGCCGGACCTGGTCATCGCCAACGCCGGTGTCGCGGGCGGCTACGACACGGGCGAAGCAGAAGACCTCGCCGTGTTCCGGCGCATGCTCGAGATCAACCTGCTGGGCGCCGCCACCACCTTCCAGCCCTTCCTGCGTGCGATGCAGGCCGAGCGCCGCGGCGCGCTGGTCGGCGTGGCGAGTCTGGCCGGGTGGCGCGGCCTGCCGGGCAACGGCGCCTACTGTGCCAGCAAGGCGGCCGGACGCACGCACATCGTGCTGCCACGCCGCATCGGCTGGTTGTCGAAGGCGCTGGCCCTGCTGCCGTCCGCGCTGCACGACCACATCCTGCGCGGCCAGCCGCGCAAGCCGCGCGTGGGCGAGGCGGGTGCCACCCCCATTCCGGGGCTTCCCACGGGCACCGCACCCAGCGTGACGGCTGCACCCTCCACATCTGCCACATCCCAAGAGCGACCACCCCAGCGCTGACACCATCGCCTTCATCGGCGTCGGCCCCACGGGCCCCGCCTGCGCGCGCTACTTGCAAAAACACGGCGTGCCGCCCAAGGCTTCAAGGCGCACAGCGATGTCGGTGGCCTCCGGGACACCGACAACCCGCGTTCCACCGTGTACCACTCGGCCCACCTGATCTCGAGCCGCATGACCACCGAATTCGCTCAGTTCTCCATGCCCGCTGGGCGGCCTGCGTAGCCGAGGGCGTGCGGCACCTGGTCGTGTCGTCCAGCTGCCTACGGCTACCACGCGGACAACCCCGACTGGATCGACGAATCGCAGCCGCTGCGCGGCAACGCCGCCTTCGCCTATGCCGACCACAAGCGGCAGGTGGAAGAGATGCTGGTGCAGGCGCGCACGGATCACCTGGCGCTGGCGCAGACGGTGCTGTGCATCGGCACCATCCTGGGCGAGCAGGTGCACAACCAGATCACGGCGCTGTTCGAGAAGCCGCGCCTGATCGCCATCCGCGGCAGCGCCAGCCCCTTCGTCTTCATCTGGGACGAGGACGTGACCGGCGCCATCGCGCACGCGCTGGCCGGCGCGCCCACGGGCTGCTTCAACCTGGCCGGCGACGGCGCGCTGGGCATCCGCGAGATCGAGCAGCGCCTGGGCAAGGGATGCATCGAATGGCCTGCGCGTGTGCTGAAGGCCGCACTGGCCGTGGGCTCCGCACCGGGCGTGAGCCGCTACGGGCCCGAGCAGCTCGAGTTTCTGCGCTACCGGCCGGTGCTCGCGAACCGGGCGCTGAAAGAAGTCTTCGGCTACAGGCCGACGAAGACCAGCGCACAGGCCTTCGTCGCGGCGCGCGCCGCGCAGGCGATTCCGATCAGCCGCTCGCGTTGAGGCTGCGCCGCGCGCGCGCCGGTGGCGCCGCAGCAACGGCAGTCAGCTGCTCCCACAGGCGCTGTGCATGCGGCGCCAGTTCGCTCTCGCCGCGCACGCAGACCAGCCGGCGTTGTGCCGCCCAAGCGTCCGTCAGCGGCACGCGCGCGATCTTCATGCCGCGGGCGCAACGAGCCGCCGCGGTGCGAGGCACGATGCCCACGCCGATGCCCTGTTCCACCAGCCGGCACACGGCGTCCAGGCTGCGCACCCGCACGCGGTAGCGCAGGCGCAAGCCCTGTTGCTGCGCTTGTCGGCTGACGAGTTCCTGCAGGGGGTTGCCGGCTGACAGGCCCACCATCGCCAGCTCCGGCGGACGCCCGCTGGACGCGGCCAGATCCGCCAGCGAAGACTGCCGTGCACCGGCCAGGGCATGGCTGCGCGGCAGCACCAGCATCAGGGCATCATTGCGAAACGGCTGCTGCACCAGTCCGTGCAGCTCGGCCATGTCCGAGCAGATGCCGATGTCGCCCTGGCCCATGCGCACGCCCTCGGCCACGTCGGCACTGGCGCGCTCCTCCACGTCCACCGACAGGCGGGGATGCGCGACCAGGAGGTCGGCCAGCGGCGTCGGCAGGTGTTCCATCATGGCGGAGGTGTTGCACAGCAGGCGCACGTGGCCGCGCAGGCCATCGCCGTATTCGGTCAGTTCGCCATGCAGACGCTGCATCTGCGACAGCACGATGCGCGCGTGGTGCAGCAGCGTGCGCCCGGCCTCGGTCGGCCGCACGCCCTGGGCGTGGCGCTGCAGCAGCGCGCTGCCCAGCGCGTCTTCCATGCCGCGCACGCGCTGGCTGGCCGAGGCCAGCGTCATGTGCGCGCGCGTGGCACCGCCGGTGATGCTGCCGGCCTCCACCACGTGGATGAACAGCCGCAGATCGGTCAGGTCGAATCGCATGGGCGCAAGGTAGCACGTCGGCCTCAGGCGCAGGCTGAGGCTCGCTGCGCAAGATCCACATTGGCGCGCCGGGACCGGGGCGACAGACTGCAGCGCATTGCAACTGTCCAAGGAGTTTCGCCATGCCTCGTCGACCTGACTTTGTCCGCTGCGCCGGCGCCGCTGGCCTGCTGTGGGCCGCCTTTGCTGGCGCTGCCGTCGCCAGCGGCGTGCACGGCGTTGATCCTGCGCTGCCCTTGACGCGCGAGCAGGCCTTCTCGCTGGCGCTGTAAGCCGAGACGCAGCGCGACCGCGCGGCGGTGCTGCACTGGCTGCGCCGCGCGGCGCAGGCCGAACTGCTGCCCGCGCAGGAGATGCTGGGCGTGGTGCTGATGCAGGGCCCAATGCCTCTTGGCACCGCCCGCACCGCGGCGCACTGCGAGGCGCGCGACTGGTTCCATCGCGCGGCCACACAGGGCAGCGCCATCGGCCGCATGCACAGGGACTTCATCAACCGCTCGCCTGAGGGCCGCCGCTGTGCCTGAGGTGGGAAGCGCGGGGAGCGCCCCGCTCGCGGGGACTGCTGCGGTGTTCGTGCTGGTCAGTCGCGGAGGCGTGCTGGTTCAGCCGCGCAGCGCCTCGCGCACACGGGCGATCGTCTGGCGATAGGGCAGGGCGAACCCGTCGAGCGGCTCGTCTTCGGCGAGCCAGCGAAAAGCGAAGATGAGTCCGTCTTCTTCGGGGCTGCCGTGGGCCGTGTGCGAGAACTGCTCGGGCAGTGCCGCGCCATCCCACCGGATGAGGAACAGGTGCCACAGTTGCGGATGCGCATGGCGGTTGTTCTCTTCACCGGCGCCGCATGCGCGATGCAGCGTGCCGAGACTCTGCAACGCGCCTTCGAAAACCAGGCCCGATTCCTCCCACAGCTCGCGACGTACTGCCGCCTCGGCGCTTTCGCCCGGCTCGATCGTTCCCTTGGGCAACTGCCTGCCGCCATCGCCGGGATGGTCGAACACCAGCAGCCGGCCGCGGGCATCAACCAGGCAGGCGCAGGCCTTGCCAATCGTCGCGGGTTCGGCGCCGTCCTGCATGGCCGGGTTCTGCCGATGCGTTGGGCTCAGGCGCCCGACAGCGCTGCCTTCACCGCCGCGCTGACCTGGCCCATGTCGGCCTTGCCAGCCAGCTGGGCCTTGACGGCGCCCATCACCTTGCCCATGTCGCCCGGGCCTTTCGCGCCGAGTTCGGCCACGATGGCCTGCACCGCGGCAGTCAGTTCCTCGGCGCTAATGCGCTGGGGCTGGTAGACCTCGAGCACCTTGATCTCGGCGGCTTCCTTGTCGGCCAGGTCCGTGCGGCCGCCGGTCGTGAACGCGGCGATCGAGTCCTTGCGCTGCTTGACCATCTTGTCGACGATCGCCACGACCATCGCATCATCGAGCTCGACGCGTTCGTCGACTTCCTTTTGCTTCAGCGCGGCCAGCAGCAGGCGAATCGTGGCCAGCCGTTCCGACTCCTTCGCGCGCATGGCGGTCTTCATGTCTTCGGTGATTTGTTCTTTGAGCGTCATGGCGATTCCTGAAGAGAAGGGGGGAAGAAACACAAAAGCCGCGGCAGGTTTCCCCGGCGCGGCCCGTATCTGCTGGCTTGCGGCCAGCAAACGCTGCTTAGTACAGCTTCTTGGGGAGCTGCATGCTGCGCACGCGCTTGTAGTGGCGCTTGACGGCCGCGGCCTTCTTGCGCTTGCGCTCGGCGGTCGGCTTTTCGTAGAACTCGCGGGCACGCAGGTCGGTCAGCAAACCGAGCTTTTCGATGGTGCGCTTGAAGCGGCGAAGAGCGACGTCGAAGGGCTCGTTTTCTTTAACGCGGATGGTGGTCATGAATGAATTGTTGAACTGGATTGGCTCGGGGAGATCGAGGCCCCGGGCCGGGGTTCCTCAACTGAAAATCTGGGTGGCCGTTGAGGGGAGGCCAAAGTTAGCCCGAAATTATAGCCCAGGCGGGAGCATCAGGTCTTTTGCGATTCATGCGGCCAAAGTGCGCAGCGCCATGGCGCACGCATGGGCGCTGGCCCAGGCCCATTGAAAGTTGTAGCCGCCAAGCCAGCCAGTGACATCGACCACCTCGCCGATGAAATAGAGGCCGGGCTGCTTCGACTCCATGGTCTGCGACGACAGGTCGCGCGTGTCCACGCCGCCGGCCGTGACCTCGGCCTTCTTGTAGCCCTCGGTGCCGCCGGGCGTGATCTGCCAGCGGGCGATGCGCTCCGCCAGTGCGGCGATGGCCTTGTCGGCAGCTTCATTCATCGGTCGCTGCAGGGCGGCGTCTTCGCCGACCCAGGCATCAGCCAGCCGCGAAGGCACCAGCGTCGCAAGTTCGTTGGCGATGCGCTTTTTAGAGCGCAGTTTGGCCTCGCCGAGCGCGGATGCGACATCGACGCCCGGTGCGAAATCGAGCGTGAGCGGCGCGCCCGGCTTCCAGTAGCTGGAAATCTGCAGCACCGCCGGACCCGAGAGCCCGCGGTGCGTGAACAGCAGGTCTTCAAGGAACGCCGTCTTGTCCTTCTTCGTGCCGGTCTCGATGCGCACCGGCAGCGCCAGCCCGGCCAGGCTTGCGTATGGCGCCCACGCGTCGCCGCCAAAGGTGAGCGGCACCAGCGCGGGCCGGGGCGCGACCATGCGCAGGCCGAACTGCTGCGCGATGCGGTAGCCGAAGTCGCTGGCGCCGATCTGCGGAATCGACAGGCCGCCGGTCGCGATCACCAGCTGCGGCGCTTCGACCACGCCGCGGGCCGTGTCGATGCAGTACCGCCCGTCGGACCACGCAACCTGCTGCACGGCGCAGGGCTGCCAATGCGTGACCCCGCCGCTCGTGCATTCGGCCAGCAGCATGTCGATCAGCTGCTGCGAGGGGCCATCGCAGAACAACTGGCCCTTGTGCTTTTCATGGAAGGCAATGCCGTGCTTCTGTACCAGTTCGATGAATTGCTGCGGTGCATAGCGCGACAAGGCGGAGCGGCAGAAGTTCGGGTTGTCGCCGATGAAGTGCCGCTGCGGCGCGCGCACATCGAGATCGCGGTTGGTGAAGTTGGCGCGCCCCCCGCCCGAGATGCGGATCTTCTCGGCCACGCGCGCGCTGTGGTCGACGAGCAGCACCTTCAGGCCGCGCTGGCCGGCGACCCCCGCGCAGAAAAGACCGGCCGCACCCGCGCCGATGACGACGACATCGAACTTCATCGAGACGCCGCCCGCAGCGAAGCCCTGTCAGTGCAGCAGTGCGCCATCGGCCGTGATCGTGGGAGGTGGGTTGTACTTGAGATGGCCGACATAGCGCATGGGCCGGATCGCGGCGATCGAGGGAACATCGCCTTCGCGCATGTGCAGCAGGTCGGCCGGGCTTACCCAGCGCGGGTCGGCCTGCGTGATCGGGATCCCCGCTTGACGGTAGGCCTCGAGCACGAACTGCGAGCAGAAAAACTGGTCGTTGCGGCTTGCGCCCAACTGGATGCGCGCCATGCCGCTCACGCAGAAATGGCTGACCGGACCCGGAATCAGCGGCAGCTCGCACAGCCGGCGGTTCAACACGAAGGGCGCCTGCAGCAGCACGCCCACGGTGTTGTAGCGCGCGCCGACCTGGCTCAGCGACCAGGCGCGCAGGCGCTCGACGTGCGGCGCGTCCACGCCGGGAATACGGAAGGCCACGACCATCTGCTCTTCGGCGATGACCTCGTCGATGCCGCGCACCCGAACGCCGGTGCCCACCGCCTCGGCGATCTGGCCCTCGCCCAGGTACAGCAGGGCATGGCTGACCGGCGAGAAGCTGCCGAGCCGGATGCCGAAGGAATTGACCGTTGCGATCGATGTCAACAGGATGTCGCCGGCCTCCAGCGCGTCGATGGGGATCAACTCGCCGCCGTTGCCTGGCGCGATGCCGGAGTTCTGGATGCGCAGGCGCATTCCGCTGTCTGCGGAGGGAAGGTCGATGCGCGACGCGCAGCCCGCGAGCACCAGCAGCGCCGCCGCCAGGAGCAGGCGTGCGCCGAGAACGGATGCGAAAAACGTTCCGGAACTGCGTGCGAATGGAAAGAAAAGTTGCATGAAACCCTGCCGAAAATGGGTCGAGCCCAGTGCGTGCGATTGGTGGGCCGCGCCTGCGTGGCGCGTCGAGCGGGATTCTAGGTGTGGCATCCGCCCGTGTGCGACGGGCCGTTCATGTCGGTGGCCCGACCGGCGCTTTCCTCGGTTGCGGTCGATGCTCAGCCGGCGTTCAGCCGATGTTCGACCGACGCCCCTCGGCGCCGGTGCGCGGTGCGGCGCCTGCCTGCGTCTGGTCAGGCGCGATCGCCGCCAACCCGCGCAGAACATCGCCCACCACGATCACCGAGGGGCTCGCCAGCCCGGCCTCGACGATGCCGGCGTGCAGGTGCGCCAGCGTGGTCGCGATGTGGCGCTGTCGCGGCAGGCTGGCGTGCTGGATCACCGCCACGGGCGTGTCGCCTGGCAACCCGTGCAACAGCTCTTTCTGGATGTGGCCGGCGCCTGCCACGCCCATGTAGATCACCAGCGTGAGCCTTGCGCTGTGCGCGGTGGCAGCCAATGCGCGCCAGTCGGTCGGGTCGTCGACCGAGGCGCTGCCGGTCTTGGCGTGACCCGTGACGAAGATGACGCCCTGCGCATGGTCGCGGTGCGTGAGCGGCACGCCCAGCGACGTGACGGCCGCGAGTCCAGCGGTGATGCCGTTGACCACCGTGCATTCGATGCCGGCTTCGCGCAGGTGCTCCACCTCTTCGCCGCCACGGCCGAAGATGAAAGGGTCGCCGCCCTTCAGACGCACGACCGTTTCGCCCTCGCGCACGGCGGTGATCATCAGCTTCTCGATGAAGGCCTGCGGGGTGCTCTTGCAACCGCCGCGCTTGCCGACATGCACGATGCGCGCATCGGGCCGCGCGTAACCGAGGATCGCGTCGTTCACCAGGTCGTCGACGAAGAGCACGGTGGCCGCGTGGATGGCCTTCACGGCCTTGAGCGTCAGCAGTTCCGGGTCGCCGGGCCCGGCGCCCACGAGGGTGCACGTGCCTTGGGTGGGAAGAAGGTTGCTCATAGACGTGATGCCAGTTGAACGATGTGCTGCACCTGCTGCGCGATCGCGCCCGGCACGGGCAGCTCGCCGGACAGCACGCGCCGCGTGTAGTCGGCCGTGGTGTCGATGTCGATCTCCTTCGGCAGTCCCTCGACCTCGCTTTGCGTGCCCGCTTGTTGCGCTTGCAGGGCGATGCGTTCGCCTCGGATGAAGCCGTCGATCTGCGCGGTGCGGCGCGGATCGGACACCACCTCGCCTTCGAGTCCGCGCGAGAGCAGGGCGTTGATGCCGGTCAGCTCGAAGGTCGCCGCCATCGATTGGGCGTACTCGGGGTGCGTGTAGCTCGCGACCACGATCGACGGCCCCGCCGTCGGCTGCATGAGCTTGACCACGCTGTGCGCCGGATTGCGCAGGCCGACGGTGCGGCGCACGTCGAGCAGTCGCTTGAGGCCCGGGCTGAGCAGCTCGGTCGGCGCGAACGCGACTTCGCTGTTTGCTATGGTTTTAATAGCTGCAAGCGCAGGCGTACCAAGCGCTGCGAGCACATTCGATGCCAGAACGCGAGTCGACTCCGTGGCCGCTCCGTGCAGCAGCACCGGCAGCCCTTCGCGCGCCAGCAGCAGCGCCAAAAGCGGTGTGAGCACCGGCAGCTTGCGCGCGCCGTTGTAGCTGGGCAGCACGATCAGCGGGCGCTTGCCGGCCGGCAACAGGTTCAGGCGCGCATGCGTCGCGTCGAGGAAGCCCGCCATCTCGTCCGGGGTCTCGCCCTTGATGCGCATGGCCAGGCAGAACGCGCCGACTTCGAGGTCGGTCACGGTGCCGTCGAGCACCTGGCCGAACAGGTCGGCCGCCTGCTCGCGCGTGAGCGGCTTCGCCCCGCGCACGCCGCGACCGATTTCCTTGATGTAGTGACTGATTCCCATGGGTTTGCGGATTGTCCCGCAAGGCTTATGCCCGAAAGTGAATTGGCTTATGCCTTGGTGAATGGCTCTCATGGCGCGGCCTCGGCGGGCTCGGGCGCCGTGGCGCGCACCATGCGTTGCAGCTCGGGAATGCACGAGCCGCAATTGGTGCCGCATTGGAGCGCGCCCTGCAGTTCGGCAAGGCGTTCGCGCTCGTTCCCGGCGCAGTGCGCGAGCTTGTCACCGATGGCGAGATCGGTCACGCCGAAACAACTGCACACGGTCTTGCCACGCGAGGAGACGCCGGCCGGCGCCGTCGCGCCAGGGCGCAGCAGCAGGCGGCCGAAGGATTGCGCAGGCAGCTGGTCCTGCAGCAGCGTCTTGATCCACGCTTCGGCGCGGGTGTCGCCGGCCAGCAGGAAGGCTTCGAGGTGCGCATCGCTTCCTGAGCGCACCAGGCGCGCGGCGCGGCGTTGTCCGTGCCGCGCATCGGCGTAGCGCAGCGTGTCGGCGGTCGCGAGGCCGAGCAGGCTCTCGATCCGTGCGAGCAGCGCGCCCGGCGCGGCGTCGTGCCCGGCCGCGCGAAGCAGCACGCCCGTGCGCTCGGCCGTGCCTGACGCGAGTGCCCCGCCAGCGCCGAATGGCACGCAGCTCGCGAAGGTGAATTCGGGCATCAGCGTGCGCAGCGCCTGCAAGGTGGCGAGCGCCGTCTCGCCCGGCAGCCACCCGACCGCGAGCAGCGTCCATGGCAACTCGGCCTTGAGGACCTTCACGGCCGCGTGCTTGAGTTCGGGCTGCTTCGAGTCGGGGCAGAACACCGGCGTGGTCAGCGCGTTGATGCCCGCCAGCGGTTCGCCGATGCTCGACCGTCCGCTGAGGTATTCGGCACCCCAGTGCATCGCGACGAAGCTCTGGCTCATGCCGATCGTGTCGCTGCCTTGCGCGGGCAGCACGATCGAGCCGCGCTTCGTGGTGAGTTGCACCAGCTCGCCGTCCTTGATCTGGCGGCGCGCCATGTCCTGCGGGTTCAACTGCACCACCGGCTCGGGCACATGGCCGAACAGGCGGCCCAGCGTGCCGGTGCGGCTCATGCCGTGCCACTGGTCGCGCAGGCGCCCGGTGTTGAGCGAGAAGGGGTAGCGCGCCTCGCGCTGTTCGGCGACGGGCTGGTAGGGCGTGTCGACGAAGCGGGCGCGGCCATCGGGTGTCGGGAACACGCCGTCTTCGTAGAGGCGCACGCGGCCGTTCGTGGCGCCTTCGGGCAGCGGCCACTGTTGCGGGCCTTGCGTCTCGAGCATCGCCCAGCTCAGGCCCGTGATGTCGAGGTCGCGGCCGCGCGTCGATTCGCGGTGTTCGTTCCAGATGACCTCGGCGCCGCTGTCGTCGAGCGCGTAGGGGAAGAGGCTGTTGGCGGCGCGCTGCGGCAGCCGCGATTCGAGGCGCTGCGCAAAATCTGCCGCAACCGACCAGTCGTGCCGCGCATCGCCGGGTGCGGCGACGGCCGGCCGCACGCGCGAGATGCGGCGCTCGCTGTTGGTGACGGTGCCGATCTTCTCGCCCCACGTGGTGGCCGGCAGCAGCAGGTCGGCGAAGGCGTAGGTGGCGGTGGTCGCGAAGGCTTCCTGCACCACGACGAATTCGCACCGCGTCAACGCCCGCCGCACCATCGCCTGGTCGGGCATCGACTGGGCGGGGTTGGTGCACGAGATCCACAGCGCCTTGATCTCGCCATCGGCCGCGGCCTGAAACATTTCGATGGCGCTCTTGCCGGGCGTGGCGGGGACGTCGTCCACGCCCCAGAGTGCGGCGACTTCGGCGCGGTGCGCGGGATTGGCCAGGTCGCGGTGCGCGCTCAGCAGATTCGACAGCCCGCCGACTTCCCGACCGCCCATCGCATTGGGTTGCCCGGTGAGCGAGAAGGGCCCGGCCCCCGGCCGGCCGATCTGCGCGGTGGCCAGGTGCAGGTTGATCAGCGCAGCGTTCTTGGCGGTGCCCGACGACGACTGGTTCAGCCCCATGCAGTACAGGCTCAGCGTCGCGGGCGAGGTGGCGAAGAGGCGCGCCGCTTCGACCAGGTCGGCCTTCTCGATGCCGCAGATTTGCGCGACCTTGTCGGGCGTGCAGTCGCGCACGGTGGCCTTGAGCGCGTCGAAGCCATTGGTGTGCGCCGCGATGTAGTCAGGCTTCGTCCAGCCCTCCCACAGCATGAGGTGCAGCATGCCGTGAAAGAGCATCACGTCGGTGCCCGGCTGCACGGCCAGGTGCATGTCGGCGATCTCGCAGGTGTCGGTGCGGCGCGGATCGGCCACGATGATCTTCATCGCCGGGTTGGCGCGCTTGGCGTCCTCGATGCGGCGGAACAGGATGGGGTGCGCCCACGCGGTGTTGCTGCCGACGATGAAGAGGCAGTCCGCATCCTTGAAGTCGTCGTAGCACGCGGGCGGCGAGTCGGCGCCGAGCGTTTTCTTGTAGCCCGCGACGGCGCTGCTCATGCACAGGCGCGAGTTGGTGTCGATGTTGTTGGTGCCGACGAGGCCTTTGGCGAGCTTGTTGAAGACGTAGTAGTCCTCGGTCAGCAACTGGCCCGAGACGTAGAAGCCAACGGCGTCGGGGCCGTGGTCGCGAATGACTTGCGCGAACTTGTCTGCGGCGGTGTCGAGCGCTGCATCCCAGGTTGTGGGTTGCGCTGCTTGCCCGCGTTGAGCGCGCTGCATCGGTTGCAGCAGTCGCGTCTGCAAGGTGACTTCGGCGGTGGCCGTGAGGTGCAGCGTCGAGCCCTTGGTGCACAGGCGCCCGAAGTTCGCGGGATGGTCCGGATCGCCGCGCACGCCGGTGATCTGTGCGCCCTCGGATTCGATGACGACGCCGCAGCCTACGCCGCAGTAGGGGCAGGTGGACTTTGTTTCGTTCATGGCGTTTTGTTCGTTTGAACGTCCGCCCGATATGCGGTGTGCGCGGTGCCAGCCCACTGCGCCGGTCGCTTCGCGACTGCCCTGCAGTGCTCGCGCAGTCGGGCCGTCGCAGAACTCGCTGCGTTCACTTCGTTCACTGCGCTCAAACAGCTGCGACGAGTCAGTTTACGAAGCGCGTGTCCTTCGGCACGCGCGCCCGACTGCGCTGCGCGCTTCGGCGGCGCAGAGGGCTGGCACCGCGCACACCGCATACCTGGCTCCGGGGGCGCTCTTTCTCCCTCTCCCCCTGGGAGAGGGTAGGGGTGAGGGCCAGGATGCACAACGATCGCGTCCAGCGTCGGTGGGTGGCAAGCCTGCGGGCGAGCGTCAGCCTGCGGCGAGCACCGCAGCGAAAGGCGGATCAGGGCCGCGCGTGTTTGAGCCGCAGGCGAGTTTGTGCGGACCCCGCCTGACGCGAGGAGCAGCAGCGAAGTCCGAAGGACCGCAGGCGCCAGCCGCCCGCAGGCTTGCCGCCCGTCGACGTGCCGCCAACGAAGCGCCGCCGTGCCCCCATCCCAGCCTTCCCCCAAAGGAGGAAGGAGCGAGTCAGCTTCCATGCGGCGCCTGCACAGAAAACGATTCGTCGCCCAAAGCACCGGCCGTCGCAGCCCCAGGCCCCGCCCGCGGCGCTTCCAGATCCAGCGCATGCGATGCGAGCTCCCGAGCATCCAGCATCACCAAACCGCCTTCGACCTTGCAGGCGAACTTCGGCGTGCACCCCTCGTCCGGCTGCTTCGCGCAGCCGTCGGCCAGGTCGATGGTCCAGTTGTGCAACGGGCACGCGACGCTGGTACCGAACACGATGCCTTGCGACAACGGCCCGCCCTTGTGCGGGCAGCGGTCGAGCAGCGCGAACACCTCGTCCTGGCTGTTGCGGAACACCGCGACCGCCACGCCAACGGGTCGCGCCACGCGGCGCGAGCCGAGCACCGGGATGTCTTCGACGCGGCAGATGGTCGTCCATTCGCTCATGGTTTTCTCCTCGGAATGGAAAAGCTCAATCGGCCTGCAGCGCAGGGACGGCGGGCGCTGGTGCCGCTTTCGGCAGGAATGTGACGGGCACTTCAGCCACCGGCGTGAACTGCCGCACGTCGACCGATGCGCGGCTCGACTCGAACCATGGATCGGGCTCGCCGTCGAGCGCGAACTGCAGCTGTTCCCACAGCGCTTTTCGCCCCTCGACGTCTTCGAGAATCCGCTTTTTCACGTGGTCGAGTCCGACGCGCGAGATGTAGTGCACCGTGCGCTCCAGGTACCAACCTTCGGTGCGGTACAGCTGCAGGAAGGCGCCTGTGAACTCCATCACCTCCTCGGCGGTTTTCACTTTCACCAGGAAGTGCGCCACCTCGGTCTTGATGCCGCCATTGCCGCCGACGTAAATCTCCCAGCCCGAATCCACGCCGATCACGCCCACGTCCTTGATGCCGGCCTCCGCGCAGTTGCGCGGGCAGCCGCTCACCGCCAGCTTGACCTTGTGCGGCGAATACATCGCCCACAGCGCATGCTCCAGGTCCTTGCCCATCTGCGTGGAATCCTGCGTACCGAAGCGGCACCACTCGCTGCCGACACACGTCTTCACCGTGCGCAGCGACTTGCCATACGCAAAGCCGCTCGGCATGCCGATGTCCTTCCACACGCCGGCCAGGTCTTCCTTCTTCACGCCCAGCAAGTCGATGCGCTGGCCGCCGGTGACCTTGACCGTGGGGATCTTGTATTTGTCCGCCGCATCGGCGATGCGCCGCAACTCGTCCGGGGTGGTGTGGCCGCCCCACATGCGCGGGATCACCGAATACGTGCCGTCCTTCTGGATGTTCGCGTGGCTGCGTTCATTGACGAAGCGGCTCTGCGGATCGTCCTTGGCCTCTTTCGGCCAGGTGCTGATGAGGTAGTAGTTGACGGCGGGTCGGCAGCTCGCGCAGCCGTTCGGCGTGCGCCAGCCCAGGCCCTCGTACACCTCGGCGTGCGTCAGGTACTTCTGCGTGCGGATCGCGTCGCGCACATCCTTGTGGCTCGCGTCGGTGCAGCCGCAGATCGCCTTTTTCTTCGGCGCGGCGGAGTAGTCGCCGCCGGCCGTGAACATCAAAATTTGCTCGACCAGCCCGGTGCACGAACCGCAGCTCGCGCTCGCCTTGGTGTGCTTCTTCACCTCGTCGAGCGTGAACAGCCCCTTTTCCTTGATCGCCTTGCAGATGGTGCCCTTGTTGACACCGTTGCACCCGCAGACTTCGGCCTCGTCGGGCATCGTGGCGGCGCTGCTGTGGCCCTCGTGGCCGGTGTCGCCGATGTTCGATTCGCCGAACATCAGCTTCTCGCGGATGTCGCTCACGCTGCGTCCGTCGCGCAGGAGCTTGAAGTACCAGCTGCCGTCGACCGTGTCGCCATACAGGCACGCGCCGATCAGCTTGTCGTCTTTGATCACCAACTTCTTGTAGACGCCGCCGAAAGGGTCGCTCATGACGATCTCTTCCGTGCCTTCGCCGCCCATGAACTCGCCAGCGCTGAACAAATCGATGCCCGTGACCTTGAGCTTGGTCGACGTGAGCGAGCCCATGTAGCGCCCGATGCCGAACTGCGCCAGATGGTTCGCCGCCACCTTCGCCTGCTCGAACAGGGGCGCCACCAGGCCGTAGGCGATGCCGCGGTGCGCGGCGCACTCGCCGACCGAGTAGATGCGCGCATCGGTCACCGTCTGCATCGTGTCGTTGACCACGATGCCGCGGTTGCAATGCAGCCGCATCGACTCGGCCAGGGCGGTGTTGGGGCGGATGCCGACCGCCATCACCACCAGGTCGGCGGGTGCCTCGGTGCCGTCCTTGAACTTCACGGCTTTCACGCGCCCATTGCCGTCATCGACGAGTTCTTGCGTCTGTGCATTCAGCAGGAACTTCAGGCCGCGGTCTTCCAGAGACTTGCGCAAGAGGCCGCCGGCCACGTCGTCGAGTTGGCGCTCCATCAGCCATGCGTTGACGTGCACTACCGTCACGCTCATGCCGCGCAGCATCAGGCCGTTGGCGGCTTCCAGGCCCAGCAGGCCGCCGCCGATGACGACGGCATGCTTGTGCGTCTTTGCGGTCTCGATCATCGTGTTCGTGTCGGCGATGTCCCGGTACGCGATCACGCCCTGCAGGTCCTTTCCCGGCACCGGCAGGATGAACGGGTTGGAGCCGGTGCACAGCAGCAGGCGGTCGTATTCGGCTTCGATCACGCTGCCATCCTTGTCGGTGGCGCGCACGATGCGTTTGACACGGTCGACCTCGGTCACTGTCTTGCCGGCATGCAGGGTGATGTTGTTCTCGGCGTACCACTCCCACGAATTGAGAATGATCTGCTCGACCGTCTGCTCGCCCGCCAGCACCGGCGACAAGAGGATCCGGTTGTAGTTGGGGTGCGGCTCGGCTCCGAACACCGTGATGTCGTAGAGGTCGGGCGCGAGCTTGATGAGCTCTTCGACTGCGCGCACGCCGGCCATGCCATTGCCGACCAGCACCAGCTTCATCTTTTTCATGGTGAATGACTTCCGGGAAGAAAGAACGATCAGAAATGCAGCGCCATGACGGCGGTGATGCGGCCCTGCGGTGCCACGGGGATCGCGATCATGGGTTCGGCGACGGACGGCCGACCGGTGGTGAAAGCATCCACCAGCGGGCCGCCGGCCGCGAGCGACGCGGTATCGGGCGAGCTGGTGCTGCCTTGCACTTCGGAGAAGCCCAGCGTGCGGCGCAGCGCGGCGCCGCTCGCATCCGGCTCCCAGGTCTCGACGCGGCGCGCGATGGGTGTCGCCAGCGCCGACAGGAAGGCCATCACGAAGTTGCTGCCGTCGAGCGTCGAGCAGGGAATCGCGAAGCCGCGGTTGATACCGACCTTGACGGCGCCGTCGGCGCGCAGGAACCCCGAACCCTTGCCCAGATCGGGCAGGAACACCGGCTTCTGCGTGTCCCACGCCATGCCCGGCAAGCCGTTGCCGCGGCGAAACGCGGTGGCGCGCGAGATGAACTCGAAGGTGTCGCCGGTGGTGCCGTAGTAGCCGTCGACCAGCGTCATGTCGGTCGACTCCTCGGGGTCGTTGCCCCAGAGTTCGATGGCGCCCGCGTGCTCCTCGTCGTCGCCGCAGAAAATCACGGTCACGGCGCTGAGCGCGTCGCCCTTGAAGATCGGCACCGCGATGCCGCAGGTCAGGCCTGCGGCCTTGGCGGCCGTCGCGCGGCGGAAGTACGAGCCTTCCAGTTCCTTGAGCACGATGGGGCGGCCCGTGTCCCACGCGCGGCCCGGCAGGCCCTCGCCCCGACCGAAGCACAGGTTCTGGCTGATGGCCGCGAAACGCGGCGATTCGCCGAACAGGCCGCCGCCGAATTCGAGCAGCGAGCCGTCTTCACTGGGCACCCAGTATTCGATGACGCGGATGAAGGTTTTCATGGCGTCGGCCTTCAGGCCACCTTCTCGACGTGCGCTTGCCGCGTGTAGAGGAAGTCGATGACCGCCTTCCGGTAGTGCACGTAGTTGCGGTCTTCGGCCAGCTCGACGCGGTTGCGCGGCCGCTCCAGCTTCACGCTCAGCACCTCGCCGATGGTGGCCGACGGGCCGTTGGTCATCATCACGATCTTGTCGGACAAGAGCACCGCTTCGTCGACGTCGTGGGTGACCATGACGACGGTGCTCTCGGTCTTTTGCACGATCGACAGCAGCTCGTCCTGCAGCTTGGCGCGGGTGAGCGCATCGAGCGCGCCGAACGGCTCGTCCATCAACAGCACCTTGGGTTCCATCGCCAGCGCACGGGCGATGCCGACGCGCTGCTTCATGCCACCGGAGATCTCGCCCGGTCGCTTGTTCGTCGCAGGCGTCAAGCCGACCAGGGCCAGAGCGGCGTCGGTGCGCGCCTTCAGCTGCGCCTTGCTCTCGGTGGCCGAGAACACGCGCTCCACGCCCAGATAGATGTTCTCGTAGCAGGTGAGCCACGGCAGCAGCGAATGGTTCTGGAACACCACTGCGCGCTCGGGGCCCGGGCCGGCGATTTCCTTGTTGGCGCACAAGAGCACGCCTTCCGTGGGCTTGGTGAGGCCGGCGATGAGATTCAGCAAGGTCGACTTGCCGCAACCCGAGTGGCCGATGAGCGCCACGAACTCGCCCTTGGCGATCGTCAGGTGGATGTCGCGCAGCGCCTGGAAGCTGCCCTTGGCGGTTTTGAAGGTTTGCTCGACGTTCTGGATGTCGATGAACTTCTTGTTCTGCGTGTCGATGACCGGGCTCATGACTTCACCTCTTCGAACGTGAACGCCGTGGCGATCTTGATGAGCGCGAATTCCAGCAGCAGGCCGACGATGCCGATCACGAAGATCGCGATGATGATGTTCTTGACGTTGAGGTTGTTCCACTCGTCCCACACCCAGAAGCCGATGCCGACGCCGCCGGTCAGCATCTCGGCCGCGA
>SEGS01000078.1 GCA_004210915.1 Variovorax sp.
CGCTGGATCAGACGGTCTGCGAGTGTCGACTTGCCGTGGTCGATGTGCGCAATGATCGAAAAATTTCTGATGTGATTCATCAACGGGAACGCTTAAGTACTTGAATTGCCTTGCACGCAGAACGCGGCGGGCAAGAAAAAAGGGCGCGTCTGCTGGAGACGCGCCCTGAACCAACAAGCAATGGCAACTGCAGTAGTTGGGACTTCATTGTAGGCAAAAAGAAAGGCACGCACATCCGGGAACAAGGTCTGAAAGGGTCGTTGCGGGTCAGCAACAAGAAGTTATAAACAACTTATCAACAAGAACAGTGGGGCACTTTCTGGACAACTTGTGGGTGATCTGTGGAGTGCCGGTGGATGGCAGGCTGGAATCTCGCATCGTGAAGAAGTCCGTCTTGCTTATGCCACCCAGCCAGTCGAGCAGGCCCGTATTCTACCGAAAAGCATCGTTAGAATTCTTTTAAGTTAGTGTACGCAAACTTAAAAATCGCTGGAGCGCACCGAATTTTTTCCTGATCGCCTCGCCCGGCGAGGAGCAAACAGCCGAAAAAAGGCCCCAATCCCGACTGGCGGGTGGGGCCACTTGACCGCTTCGTGGGTCAGCGCTCAGGACGAATCAGCGCGTACTGCGCCCACTCTCCGCGACGGAACAACACGCTCACTGGCTTGTCTTTGCCGGCCTTGGTGATGGCTGCGTCGAATTCCCGCACGCTGGTAACTTCCACATTGCCGACCGCCACGATCACATCGCCTTCGCGCAAACCTGCGCGTGCTGCGGCCTCGGTCGCAGTGTCGACCTTGACGCCACCCTTGAGCTTCAGCTCCTTCTTCTGCGCATCGTTCACATCGCTGACGACCAAGCCGAGCGACTTCGCTGCGGCGGATGCTTGTGCCTTGGGCGGTACCGCCTTGCCCGGCTCGGGCGCGCGGGCCACGGGCGCGTCCGGCTCGATCTCGGCGATCGTCACGCTCAGGTCCTTCGCGCTGCCCCGACGGAACACGGTAACCGTGCTCTTCGTACCGGGCTTGGTGTTGCCCACGAGCCGGGGCAAATCGCTTGGCTTGTCGATGGTCTTGCCGTCGAACTTCGTGATGATGTCGCCCGGCTCAACGCCAGCCTGCTCGCCCGGTGATCCGCTCTCGACGCCGCGCACCAGCGCGCCCTGCGCCTTGCCCAAGCCAATCGATTCCGCAACTTCCTTGGTCACCTGATCGATCTGTACGCCGATCCGGCCGCGCGTCACGCGACCCGTGGCGCGCAACTGCTCGCTGACACGGATCGCTTCATCGATAGGAATCGAGAAAGAGATGCCCATGAAGCCGCCCGAGCGCGAATAGATCTGACTGTTGATGCCCACCACCTCGCCGCGCATGTTGATCAACGGACCGCCAGAGTTGCCGGGGTTGATGGCTACGTCGGTCTGAATGAAGGGCAGATAGTCGCCCGTGTCGCGCTGCTTGGCGCTCACGATGCCGGCCGTCACGGTGTTTTCGAGGCCGAAGGGCGAGCCGATCGCCATCACCCACTCGCCTACGCGCAACCGCGAGATATCGCCGACCTTCACCGCCGGCAGGCCGGTCGCGTCGATCTTCACGACCGCCACGTCGGTGCGCTTGTCGGCACCAATGAGTCGCGCCTTGAATTCGCGCTTGTCCGGCAAGGTCACCAGCACCTCGGAAGCGCCATCGACCACATGGGCGTTGGTCATCACGTAGCCATCGCCCGTCAGGATGAACCCCGACCCGACGCCGCGCGGGCGAGACTCTTCCTGCGGTTGCTGCGGGCGATTGGGGCGCGGCGCCTGACGCGGCGTACCAGGCAAGGGCTGACCGAAGAACCTGCGGAAGAACTCCTGCATCTCCTCGTCCATCTCGCCGCTGCCCGCGGCGCCGCGCTGCGCGACCTTCTCGATCGTCCGGATGTTGACCACCGACGGGCCGACCTGATCGACCAGGTCGGTGAAGTCAGGAAGGGCGCGTGCCTGAGCGTGGGCCGGGGCGGCCGCCACGAACGCCAGACCTGCGGTGAACGCGAATGCAACAGCCATCAATCGGGCACGGAACGGCGAGCCGTCGACTTTGAACATCATCGGTTTTCTTTCAAGAGAAAAGGAACTGTGAACACCAGCTGCTCTGAATCACTGCCGCGCATTTGGTTCAGCGCCTCGCGATTCAGCGGATACGAATCAGGCTCTCTGCGAACGCTTCCAGGGTCTCGGGCGGCACTTCGCCGACCACTGTCAGCCACCATTCACCGTTCCGTCCCACCAGCCGACGGCTGATCGTGTGCGTCGCTCCGATCGCAAGCGCGCCTTCTTGCGGCGAGGGACGCTGCGCATCGTGCGGATCGATGAAGATCGATACCGACGCCAAGCCGTCGGAGAAGGTCCACTGCACCGTACGGGCCTTCGTGTCGGCCGCATCGCCCATCGGACGGCGATAGCAACTGACCGCCTTGAAGCCCGCCACAGGCGCCTTCAACGCCCAGCCTTCTTCTTCCGCCGTGGTGCGCTCGAGTTCTGACTTCTCGATGCGGTATCCGGAAGTGCTGGTCATCATTTTCTTGATTGCGTGTGCCTTGATCGGCGCGTCGAGTTGCAGCTCGGAAAAAGCCGATTGCTCGACCACGCGCCCGTTGGCATCGAGTGTCTGCAGCTTGATCGCCAGGCCCGAATCGCGTTCGCTCCAGACCCGGTAGCCGAAACGCCGCCCGTCGCGCGGCACGAGCTGAACCACATCCGCGTCGAAGCCGGCCACGCGCCCTTTGCCCAGCATGCGTGCACCGTAGAAGTCGCCGATCGACGCGTCGGGCGTGCCCATCCAGTTGGGAAACAGATCGAGGTTCTCGCGCTTCTCACTCTTGACGACCTTTGCCTCGGGCAGAAAGGTCATCACATGTTCGTTGCGTCGGAAGGTCGAGCGCCGCGGGCCGGACAAGGCCTCGATGCGTTCCATCTGAAGATCGCCGTCGCGCACATGCCAGATCCGGGCGCTGGACAGGTTGCCCGTCGATGCGGACACGACAAAAGTGCCAACGTAGCTGCGCTGCCGCGAGGCCGCATGCATGCGCTGCAGCCACCCGACGATATCGAGCGCTTCCGACCCGCCGCCCGCCGCGGGCACGGATGCCTGCTTGCTCGAACTCTCGGGCCGGGACTGTGCCGCGGCGACCGACGCCAGGCACACGGCAGCCAGCGCGATCAGCATCGCGCGGACGGAGGTCACAGGGATCAGCGTGGAAACGTTCATGCGGAGTGCAGCAAGAGGCCTCAGCGCCCCGCGCCCTCGAAGGTCGCGTTTCGCAAGAAGCCTGACGGCATCTGCGAAGCCCCTCCCGCCTGCTGATGCGCCTCGAGCAATTGATCGAGCCGTGGATCGCGCAGCATCACCTGCGGCGCGCCCCCACCCACGACCACCCGGGTCGGCGCCAACCGGCTCGCACTCTCTGACGCGACGGCACGGCTCGCAGCGAGCACCGAGGGGGCCTCTTGCTGTTGTGCCAGTTGAGCGGCCGGCGCGGGAGCGACGGCGCCAGTCCCAAGGAGGTTCCAGCCGATCGCGGCTGCGGCAGCCAACGAGGCGGCACCGGCCACCAGCTTCCAGCGGAAAACCGGCTCATTGGCAGCCTCTCTCGGTTGCGCGCGGGCGGATTCGACGTGCATTGCAGGCACCACCACGGGCTGCGCAGGCGCAAGGGCGGACACCGGCGCCTCGGCCGCAAGCCGCTGCTGGAGGCGCGCAACGAACCCGGCACTTTCGGCACATGGGGCCTGGGCGCCCGAGCGCAGCACGTCGCCCACCAGATGGTAGGTACGCCAGGCGCCGCGCAGATCGTCGTCCGCGCAAATCTGGCCAATCAGCTGCGCGAGCTCAGCGTCCTGCAGATCACCGTCCGCCAGCGCAGACACCTGTTCCCGAACTGTCACCGTACTTGTTTGATTCATCTCATTCACCTGCTTACCAACGCTTGCCCGACTGGTTGTCGAGCAATGGCTTGACCTTGATCGAAATGGCCTCGCGGGCCCGGAAGATCCGCGAGCGCACCGTGCCGATCGGACAATCCATGACCTCGGCAATCTCTTCGTAGCTCATCCCCTCAATCTCTCGCAGCGTGACGGCCTGCCGCAACTCTGCGGGCAGGGCCTCCATCGCCGCCTCGACGGCACTGGCGATTTCGTTCGCAGCCATCACCGATTCGGGGGTTTCGTCGCTGATTGGTTCGTTTCCGGGCCGGGAAGTTTCATCGTCGTCGTCCGAACCTTTGCGCAGCGCGCTTTCAGAGACGGTTGGGTCGCGCTTCATGTCCACCAGCGCCTTCTTGGCTGTGTTGACCGCGATCCGGTACAGCCAGGTGTAGAACTGCGCCTCGCCGCGAAACTGATGCAGTGCACGATAGGCGCGGATGAAGGTTTCCTGGGCAATGTCCTCGACCAGGTCGACGTCGCGCACCATCCGCCCGATCAGGCGCTGGATCCGGCGCTGGTACTTGATGACCAGCAATTCGAACGCCTTCTGATCCCCCGCCACGGTCCGCTGGACCAGTTGAAAGTCGACCTCGCCCGGACGCGGCGCACCGGCGGGCGCATCGGGCGGTCCGGAATCCGGAGTGACGGGCGGGGGGGAATCTGTCATCTGAAAAGGCTTAGGCCCGATCGACGGGTGCGGCGTGCCCACTGCTGGACACAGGCGGCACGCCCGGGGCGCGCGAATATACCGCACGACGCAGATCGCGCCAGCGCGATGGCATGGCACGCCGACTCAACCACAGCCAGCGCACTGCGCGACCCGGCCCGGAAAGCCGAAGCAGCAGCAGGAATTGCAGGTCAAAAGCGACCTCGACCGCGGCGATCTGAAATCCTTGCGCAGGCGTGTTCGACCCCAACGTCCAGTGCTGGCCGTCAAAGGTCAGGTCCTGACGGATGAAGCATGGCGGGCTGCGCCATGCAAAAAGGCCGACGATGGCGACGCAGCCCATCAGCCCTGACTGCCGCCAACCGATCCCGTCCAGCTGAAAGCTGGCCAGGAACGCGGCGGCAGCGCCCAGAACCCAGACGCTGGCCACCAGCGCGACCACTGCCTGCGAACCCCGGACCGGATAAGTCACCGACGGGGCATGACGCATGGGAGAAGAAGACTCAAGCGCGCTTGAAGACCAGCGTGCCGTTGGTGCCGCCGAAACCGAAGTTGTTTTTTACGGCCACGTCGATCTTCAGGTCGCGCGCCTCATTGGCGCAGTAGTCCAAGTCGCACTCGGGATCCTGGTTGAAGATGTTGATGGTCGGCGGGCTCTTCTGGTGATGAAGTGCCAGCACGGTGAACACCGATTCGATGCCACCGGCGCCACCCAGCAGGTGGCCGGTCATCGACTTCGTCGAGTTCACGATCAGCTTCTTCGCATGCGCGCCGAAGGTGTTCTTGATCGCGTTGGTTTCGTTCAGGTCGCCCAGCGGCGTGGAGGTGCCGTGTGCATTGAGGTACTGCACCTCGTCGGCATTCACGCCGGCGTTGACCAGCGCGGCCGTCATCGAGCGGCGCGGGCCATCGACGTTGGGCGCGGTCATGTGGTACGCGTCGCCGCTCATGCCGAAGCCGGACACTTCGGCGTAGATCTTCGCGCCGCGCGCCTTGGCATGCTCGTACTCTTCGAGCACGACCACCCCTGCACCCTCACCCAGCACGAAGCCGTCGCGGTCCTTGTCCCACGGCCGCGACGCGGTCTTCGGGTCGTCGTTGCGTGTCGACAGCGCACGGGCGGCCGCAAAGCCGCCGATGCCCAGTGGCGATACGGTCGATTCGGCACCGCCAGCGACCATCACGTCGGCATCGCCGTACTCGATCATGCGGGCCGACAGGCCGATCGCATGCAAGCCGGTGGTGCAGGCCGTGACCACAGCGATGTTCGGGCCTTGGAAGCCGTACTTGATCGACACGTGGCCCGAGATCATGTTGATGATCGATGCCGGCACGAAGAAAGGTGACACGCGGCGCGGGCCGCGAGCGACCAATTCACCGTGCGTCGCCTCGATCATGGGCAAGCCGCCGATGCCCGAGCCAATGTTGCAGCCAATGCGCGTCGCCTCTTCGGGCGAGAGCGCATCGTTGGTCTTCAGGCCGCTGTCCTGCACCGCCTGGATGGCGGCGGCCATGCCGAGGTGGATGAAGCGGTCCATGTGACGCGCTTCTTTCTCGGAGATGTACTGCGTGATGTCGAAGCCCTTCACCTCGCCCGCGAACTTGCAGGCGAAGGGACTGGCGTCGAACGATGTGATGGTGTCGATGCCCGACTGGCCGGCCAACAGGTTGGTCCAGGATTCGGCCACCGTGTTTCCGACAGGAGCGATGCAACCGAGCCCGGTCACGACGACGCGGCGTTTGGTCATGCCGGCAAACCTTTCTGGGAGCGCCGGGCCCGGGAACAAGCCCTGGGCCCAGCCGGCCGATCAGGCCTTTTGATTCTTGGTGGCGTAGTCGACGGCGTTTTGCACCGTGGTGATCTTCTCTGCGTCTTCGTCCGGAATCTCGATGCCGAATTCGTCTTCGAGTGCCATCACGAGTTCGACCGTGTCGAGCGAGTCGGCACCGAGGTCGGCGACGAAAGCCTTCTCGTTGGTGACCTGGGACTCTTCCACGCCGAGTTGTTCGGCAATGATTTTCTTGACACGTGCTTCGATATCGCTCATTTGGTTCCCTCTGAGGGTTGTAAGTTAACTGTGGATTTTAGCCGGCCGGATCGTGGCTTTTGCCCAGAACATCACGGACGGCCTTGCGGAAAAGGATTGCGCCTCGCGGCTACATGTGCATGCCGCCATTGACGTGCAGTTCCTGGCCCGTCACGTAGGACGCTTGCGGTGAAGCGAGGTACGCCACCGCATGCGCGATGTCAGACGGCTTGCCCAGGTGACCCAACGGGATCTGCGAGAGCAGCGCTTGCTGTTGCGCTTCGGGCAGGCTGGCCGTCATGTCGGTTTCGATGAAGCCGGGCGCCACGCAGTTGACCGTGATGTTACGGCTGCCCAGCTCGCGCGCCAGCGCGCGCGACATGCCCGCAACGCCCGCTTTGGCGGCGGCGTAGTTGGCTTGACCTGCATTGCCGGAGGCGCCGACCACGCTCGTGATGCTGATGATGCGGCCATAGCGCTGCTTCATCATCGGGCGCATGACGGCGCGCGACAGTCCGAACACCGCCTTGAGATTGGTGTCCAGCACCGCGTCCCAGTCGTTGTCCTTCATGCGCATCGCGAGCATGTCGCGCGTGATGCCGGCGTTGTTGACCAGCACGTGGATCGCGCCATGTGCCTTCACGATTTCGTCGATCAGCGCCTCGACCTGCGCGCCATCGTTCACATCGAGCGCCCGGCCGCGGCCGTCGAAGGCACCGAGGGCCGAGGTGATCTTCGCAGCACCCTCTTCGGTCGTGCCGGTGCCGATGACCTTTAGCCCGCGCTGCGCCAGTTCGAGCGCGATGGACGCGCCGATGCCGCGCGTCGCGCCCGTCACCAGCGCCACTTGGCCTTCAAATTTGGGAATGCTCATATCTACAGGTATTCGCCGCGACGTTCAGGACGCGAGCGCTTGTTTCGTTTCAGCCAGGGTCGCAGGGTCGTAGACCGCTGCCGACATCGCCTCGGGCGCGATACGCTTGGCCATGCCAGCCAGCACCTTGCCGGGCCCACACTCGATGATGGCCTCGACACCGCGTGCTTTCAAGGCCTGAACCGTCTCGACCCAGCGCACCGGGCCGGCGGCCTGGCGCACCAGCGCGTCGCGAATGCGTTCCGGATCGGTTTCGACCGCCACGTCGATGTTGTTGACGACCGGGATCTGCGGCGCCGCCAGCGTGAGCGAGGCGAGCTTGCCGCGCAGCGCTTCGGCCGCCGGCTTCATCAGGCTCGAATGAAAAGGCGCGGACACAGGCAGCGGCAGCGCGCGCTTGGCGCCGTTGGCCTTGAGCACTTCGCAGGCTTTCTCGACGGCCGCCTTGCTGCCGGCAATGACGGTCTGCATCGGATCATTGAAGTTGACGGCCTCCACAGTTTCAGCACTGTTTGGGCCGAAACCGCCCGTCACCTCTCCGCAGCCTGCTATCACTTTCGCAGCATCCATGCCGAGAATCGCAGCCATCGCGCCGGTGCCGACCGGCACCGCTTTCTGCATCGCGTCGGCGCGGAAGCGCACCAGCGGCGCGGCCTGAGCGAGCGTCAGCACGCCGGACGCGACGAGCGCCGAGTATTCGCCGAGCGAATGGCCGGCGACCACCGATGGCGTGGCGCCGCCTTCGGCCAGCCACGCGCGCCAAGCGGCAATGCCGGCCACCAACATCACGGGTTGCGTGTTGGTGGTGAGGCCGAGCGCTTCTTTCGGGCCGTTCTTGATCAGTGCACCCAGGTCTTCGTCGAGTGCGTCCGATGCCTCGCGCAGGGTTTCGACAACCGCCGGGTGCTCGCCCCAAGCGTCGAGCATGCCAACGGCCTGCGAGCCCTGGCCCGGAAAGACAAATGCGAAGGACTTCATTGTTATGTCTCCAATCACGCCGCAGCCCGCACGGGGTCTGCGCAATGCGCTACAAATTCAACAGCACCGCGCCCCAAGTGAAGCCACCACCCACGCCTTCCAGCATGACGGTTTCGCCCTTCTTCACTTGACCGGAACGCACCGCCTCGTCGAGCGCGAGCGGAATCGACGCGGCCGAGGTGTTGCCGTGCTCGTGCACGGTGACGACCAGCTTTTCGCGCGGCAGCTTCAGCTTTTTCGCCGTGCCTTCCATGATGCGGATGTTGGCTTGGTGCGGGATCAACCAGTCGATGTCGGCTTCGGTCTTGCCGGCCTTGGCCAGCGTGGCGCGGGCCGCCTCTTCGAGAACGCGCACCGCCAGCTTGAAGACGGCCTGGCCGTCCATGTGCAGGAGCGGCGTGCCGAGCACATTGCCGCCCGACACATGGCCGGGCACGCACAAGATGCCGACATGTTTGCCATCGGCATGGAGGTCGCTCGCGAGGATGCCGGGTTCGTCGCTCGCCTCGAGCACGACGGCACCGGCGCCGTCGCCGAATAGCACGCAGGTGGTGCGGTCATTGAAATCGAGGATGCGCGAAAACACCTCGGCGCCGATCACGAGCGCGCACTTCGCGGTGCCGGTGCGGATCATCGCGTCGGCCACTGTGAGGGCGTAGACGAAGCCGCTGCAGACAGCCTGCACATCGAACGCGGGGCAACCGGCGATGCCGAGCTTGTGCTGGAGGATGGCTGCGGACGACGGAAACACCATGTCCGGGGTCGAGGTGGCGACGATGATCAGGTCGACGTCACTGACTTGGCGGCCTGCGGCTTCCAGCGCATTCCTGGCGGCCTCGAGCCCCAGATCGCTGGTGCCGACTTCCGGAGCGGCGAAGTGGCGGGCCCGAATGCCAGTGCGTTCGATGATCCACTGATCAGAGGTCTCGATGCCGCGGGTGGCCAGCTCTTTGGCCAAGTCGTCGTTGGTCACGCGGCGCGGCGGGAGATAGCTGCCGGTGCCGGTGATTCGGGAATAAGGTGTCATCAAGCGTGGAGCGCCGCGGCATCGACCGGCGCCGCCGGTTCTTGCCGCGCGAGCAGTGGCGCGGCGTGGGCGATGCGGGCCCGCACGCGATCGAGCAGGTTGTTGCGAGCGGCATCATAAGCGCGATCCAGCGCATGGCCGAAAGCCACGTCGTCGGCGGAACCATGACTTTTGAACACGAGACCGCGAAGACCCAGCAGAGCCGCACCGTTGTAACGCCGATGATCCAACCGATTTTTGAACGCTTTTAACACCGGATAAGCCACGATCGCAGCAGCCTTGGTCAAAACATTCCGGGAAAACTCGATGCGAATGAACTCGCCAATCATCGACGCAACGCCCTCACTGGCTTTCAGCGCCACATTGCCGACAAATCCGTCGCAGACAACAATATCTGTCGTGCCTTTGAAAATATCGTTACCCTCCACGTTGCCGTAGAAATTCAGATCTTGGGAGCTTGCAGCCGTACGGAGCAATTGGCTGGCTTTTTTGATCGTTTCGCTGCCTTTGATGGCTTCTTCGCCAACATTGAGCAAACCGACCGTGGGAGATTCGTTGCCCGTCAAGGCCGAAACAAGGGCAGACCCGAGGACGGCGAATTGAAGCAGGTCCTCGGCATCACAGTCGATGTTGGCGCCAAGATCCAGCACGGTCGTGGCACCGCCCTTGATGTTGGGTAGCTGCGGCGCGATGGCCGGGCGATCAATGCCGTCGAGGGTTTTGAGCAGATAGCGTGCGATCGCCATCAAGGCGCCCGTGTTGCCAGCAGAAACCGCAGCTTGCGCGGCGCCATCCTTCACCTGCTGGATCGCGACGCGCATTGAAGAATCTTTCTTCTTGCGCAATGCGATTTCGATCGGATCGTCCATGCCCACCACTTCGCTGGCGCCGATCACGGTCGCGCGTGGGTGAGCGAACTTTTCAATTGCGGCGGGCATACCCACCATGAGGAGCGCTGCATCCGGGTGGCGCTCCAAGAACGCACGGCACGCCGCAAGCGTGACGCGCGGCCCGTGGTCTCCGCCCATGCAATCCACGGCAAGCGTGATCACAGAAGGCGCGGCGGGAAAAGCGGAAGACGTAGCCATCAAAACAAAGGCCCGACGCTACAGCGAAAGTAGCTTCGGGCCTTGGCCTTGGATCGGAAGATCAGGCTTCGGACTTGTTCTTGAGCACCTGACGGCCGCGGTAGAAACCGTTGGGGCTGATGTGGTGACGCAGGTGCGTTTCGCCGGTGGTCGGTTCCACGGCAATGCCGGGGACAACCAGAGCGTTGTGCGAGCGGTGCATGCCGCGCTTGGAAGGCGACTTCTTGTTTTGCTGGACGGCCATGATGGCTCCTGGACTGTGAGGTGAGTGACTGGATGCGGGCCATGCCGAAAAGGAACCCGATGAAAGGAGATGAAAGCCATCATCGAATCACCAGCGGCGCGCGCGAAGCCCACGATTATAGCCCAGGGCCGGCCACTGCGCCAATTTGCCTTATTCCGGCTTGCGTGTACGCAACGCATCGAGCACGGCGAAGGGGTTCGGCTTGCCACCCTCGACCGAGTCGAAGTCCGCGTCGGCCGCAGACAACTGGACCTGCACCGGGCAGGTGTCATGGACTGGCGTCACCGGAATCTCCATGATCAGTTCGTCTTCGACCAGCCCCTTGAGGTTGAAATCCCGCGCCACCACGAGCAGGTCTTCTTCCGATTCGTCGTCTTCGGCCTCGGCCGTCGCCTCGTCAGCCACGAAACGGAACCAGCGATCGACCACCAGCGGCGTCTCCACCGGCGTCAGGCAGCGCTGGCAAACCAAGGGCACGACGGCGTCTACCGACAAGTGAACCCAAGGCACTGCTGCACCCGATGCGCCCGCGCGTTCTTCGCCTTGGGCCTGCCAGTGCACCTGCACTTCCGCAGCGGGATCGGTCAACTCGGCAACCAGTCGCGGGTAATCGTTCACCGGATCGGCGCCGATCAGGGTCGCGGCCTCAGCGGCGAAGCCATTCACGTCGAGCCGCAAAGGGCTGAATTCTGTCGTCATCGGCGAAGTCTAGCGCTCCCGCACAATCACGGCCCATGCAACGCACCGTGATCCTGGGATCGACTTCCCGCTACCGCCGCGAACTGATTAACCGCCTGCAACTGCCTTTCGAAGTGCACGCGCCAGAGGTCGATGAGGCGGCCCTGCCCGGCGAAAGCCCACGCGCGCTGGCCGCGCGGCTGGCACTGGCAAAGGCCAATGCCGTGGCCGCCCGCTTTCCGGAGGCGGTCGTCATCGGTTCCGACCAGGTGGCCGATCTGGCCGGCGAGGCGCTCGGCAAGCCCGGTGACCATGAACGCGCCACCACCCAACTGCGCAGGATGCGCGGCCAGGCCTTGATTTTTCAAACCGCGGTCGCCGTGGTGTGCCACGCCACCGGCTTCGTCCAGAGCGACATCGCCCCCGTGCGCGTGGTGTTTCGCGACCTGAGCGATGACGCGATCGAGCGCTACCTGCGGGCGGAACAGCCTTACGACTGCGCCGGCAGCGCCAAGAGCGAAGGGCTCGGCATCGCCTTGCTGGACGCCATCGAGAGCGACGACCCGAGCGCGCTTGTCGGCCTGCCGCTGATCCGCACCTGCCGCATGCTGCGCGCCGCCGGGATCGACTTGCTATGAGCAACGGCAAGCTCTATCTGGTCCCCGCACCGCTCGACTTCGGCTGCGAGGTGCAAGCGGCTTTGCAGGACGCGTTGCCGCTCGGCACGCTCCGGACCGCCGCCGGCATCACCCACTGGATCTGCGAGAACGCGAAATCGGCCCGCGCCTACCTGAAGCGCATCGACGCCATCGCGCCACTGGCTGCGCCACTCCAGGCGCAACAGATTCAGGAACTGCCGCGCGAAGTGCACAAGAAGGGCGACCACGCGGGCCAGTTCGATGCACGCCCGCTGCTTTCTGCTGCGTTGGAAGGCCACGACATCGGCCTGCTCAGCGAAGCCGGCATGCCCGCGGTCGCCGATCCGGGATCGTCGGTCGCGAAGGCGGCGCACGAATTGGGACTGGTGGTCGTGCCATTGACCGGCCCGGTCTCGCTGTTGCTGGCGCTCGCTGCCAGCGGCCTCAACGGCCAGAACTTCGCCTTCGTTGGCTATCTGCCGCAGGACGCGGACGCGCGCAACCAGCGTATCCGTGAACTCGAAGCGCTCGCGTTGAAGACGGGGCAAACGCAACTGTTCATCGAAACGCCGTATCGAAATGCAGCGCTGTTGCAGGCGCTGATGCAAACACTGCAGCACCACACGCGGCTCGCCGTGGCGCGCGGCCTGACGCTGGCGAACGCCAGCGTGCGCAGCGAGACGGTCAAGGGCTGGCGCGCCAAGCCGCCCGGCGGCGAGGACAAGCTGCCCGCCGTCTTCGCCATCGGCCGCTGAGATGGGCACGACGGCGGCGGTGCTCCCCGCCCCCACGCGCAGCAACCGCTGGGCCACCCGCACACAGTTCTTCTGCTCCGGCTTCATCTTCGCGACCTGGGGCGTGCACGTGCCCACGGTCAAGGCGCACTACGGGCTCGACGAAGCGCAACTGGGCTTCGCGATGCTCGCGGCCGGCTTCGGAGCGCTGCTCGGCATCACGCGCGCGAGCCGCTGGATCGGGCGCTTCGGCGCGCGGCGTGTGGCGGGCGTCACCGGCACGGTCTATGCGCTGCTGATCTCGGCGCTGATCTTCATGCCCGGCTACCCCGCCCTGCTCGCACTGCTGGCCGCGTTCGGCATGGTGACGAGCCTGTTCGACGTCGCCATCAATACCGATGCAGCGCAACTCGAAGCGCGCGCGGGCGCGCATTTGATGAGCGGCATGCACGGCATGTTCAGCCTGGGCGGCATGGCGGGCGCGGTGAGCGGTGGCGCCGCGCTGGCTGCTGGCCTCGGCGTGCAGACCCATCTGTGGCTGGTGGCTGCCGTCATGGCGGTCACCGTCAGCGCGTCGTCGACCCGCATGCTGCCCCCGCCTCCCGGCGCGGCAACTGCGGCCGACGAGGGCTTCCGCCTGCCGCGCGGCGCTTTGGTGGTGATGGGCGTACTCGCAGCGCTCGGCCTGATTGCCGAGGGTGCGATCTACGACTGGAGCGTGCTCTACCTGCAGCAGGAACTTGGCGCGCCCCAACAACAGGCGGCCTTCGCGTACGCGAGTTTTTCCGGCGCCATGGCGGCTGCGCGTTTCGGCGGCGATGCGCTGCGTACACGCTTCGCACCGGCTGCCCTGCTGCGCGCCAGCGCCCTGCTGGCGGCCGCTTCGATGACGCTGGTACTGCTCACCGACCTGCCCTGGCTGGCGTTGGTCGGGTTTGCCGGCGTGGGAATCGGCTTTGCGAACGTGGTGCCGATCCTCTTCGCAGCTTCGGCGCAGGTGCCGGGTGTCGAGCCTTCGCGCGGCATCGCTGCCGTGTCGGCGGCAGCGTACCTGGGCTTCATGGCCGGGCCACCGCTCATCGGCCTGATCGCGCGAGTCAGTTCGCTGACGGCCGCGCTCTATGTGGTGGTAGGGTTTGCGGTGGCGCTGGCCGCCTCGTCGCGCTACGCGAGCGCCCGCTGACGGGCTTCAGCGCAAGGTCGGCACGCTGCGCAAGGCGCGCACCGAGGCGTCGCCCATCGCGGCGCCAAACCTTTTCGCCAGCTTCTCGGCCACGTTGTCGCGGCGCGTGTAGTCGATGACTTCGTCGGCCTTGATCACCTCGCGCGCGACGAAATCGACATTGCCGAGTTGGTCCGCCAGGCCCAGTTCGATGGCTTGCTGGCCGCTCCAGAACAGGCCACTGAAAAGCCCGGGCGTTTCGGTCTTCAGGCGATCTCCGCGGCCGGCCTTGATGACGGCGATGAACTGCGCGTGAATCTGCTCGAGCATCGACTGCGCATGCGCGCGCTGCGCATCGTTCATCGGGCTGAACGGGTCGAGAAAGCCCTTGTTCTCGCCAGCCGTCAAGAGGCGGCGCTCGACGCCGAGCTTCTCCATCGTGCCCGTGAATCCGAACCCATCCATCAGAACACCGATGCTGCCGACGATGCTGGCCTTGTCGACAAACACCTGGTCCGCGGCTGCGGCGATGTAGTACGCGGCCGAGGCACAGGTTTCCTCCACCACCGCATACACCGGCTTGTTGTGCTTGGCCTTCAGGCGCTTGATTTCGTCGTTGATGATCCCGGCCTGCACCGGGCTGCCGCCGGGCGAATTGATCAACAGGACGATGCCCTTGGCGCCCGCATCCTCGAAGGCCGTCTTCATGGCGGCGACGACGAACTCGGCGCTGGCGTCCGCCCCGGCAGCGATCTCGCCCTTGATTTCCACCACGGCCGTGTGGTCGGTGCTCTTGGTCGTGCTGGGTGTCGCGCGCGAGAACGCGAACCACGCCAGCACCACAAAAAATGCCAGCCAGCTCAATCGAACGAAGGTCTTCCATCGGCGCGTGGACTTCTGTTCGCGCAACGATGCAAAGACCAGCTTTTCCAGCGTCGCCCGCTCCCATTCAGCCGATGGCGCGCCCCCGTCTTTGGCGGTCTTGCCTGCATCGCGCGCAGTCAGGACAGGCGCTTTGGCCTCGAAGGGCTCGAAGCCTTCCGGCTCCGTGCGGGTGGGATCGGTCATGGGGGATCGGGCTCAAAAAGCCAGCGGTTGAAGGTTCCAGTCAGTATGCCAGTGCACCACGCCGTCACGCTCGCTCAGGGCGATCGTGACCAGCCCGCCGCGGCACGGCCCCCCCGCGCATTCGCCAGTGTCGGGTTTGTAGACCGCGCCGTGCGTGGCGCACAGCAACCACTGGCCGGTGTCGTCGAAGAACCGGTCGGGCTGGAAATCCATTTCCATCGCGACGTGCGTGCAGCGATTGAGGAATGCATGCGGCAGCCCTTCGAAGCGGATCGCGAAGGCGCGGCAGGTTTCGCCGCCGTGCACCACGTCGAACGGCACAGCGAGCCCGCCTTCGACGAGATCGGCCGCGTTGCAGAGGGGGATGGGTTCGCTCATGGCGCCGGTCCTCAGGGGTTGGCCTGCAGCCAGGCGCTCAGGCTGTCGACCGAATGCGCGATGAACAACGGTTTCAGCACGTCGAAGCCGCCGGGCTCGTGCGCGCCGTAACTCACGCCGACGCTCGCGCAGCCGGCGTTCAGCGCCAGCTGCAGGTCATGCGTGGTGTCGCCGATCATCAAGGTGCGCTCGGGCGGCACGTCCAGCTCTTCCATGAGTTCGAGCAGCATGCGCGGGTGCGGCTTGCCGAAGGTTTCGTCGGCGGTGCGCGAGGCGTCGAAGCGATCGCGCAGCGCCACGGTCGACAGCGCATCGTTGAGCCCGCGGCGCGACTTGCCGGTGGCGACCGCCAGCTTGTGGCCGCGTTCGCGCAGTGCATCGAGCATGGGCAGCACGCCGTCGAACAGCACGAGGTCGTCCTGGTGCTGCAGGTAGTGATAACGGTAGCGGTGGCCGAGCTCGGCGTACTTTTCCTTCGGCACGTCGGGCGCCGCGCGCGCGAGGGCTTCGGCCAGGCCGAGGCCGATGACCCAGGCGGCGTCGTTTTCGCTGGGCTTGGCGCCGCCGACATCCACCACGGCGGCCTGGATGCAGCGAACGATCAGGCGGGTCGAGTCGTAGAGGGTGCCGTCCCAGTCGAAGGCGATCAAATCGAAGCGGCGCGGAGTGGTGTCAGTCATGGGTGGTGGGCACAGGGTGATCCGCGAGCGCGTCGAGCGCCGCAGGGGGCATCAGCGAGCGCAGCTCGGGCGGCAGGTCGGCCTGCAGCGCGACGCGATCGCCGCTCACGGGATGGTTGAACTGCAGGCGCCAGGCGTGCAGGAACATGCGCTTGAGGCCGAGCTTCTGCAGGGCGCGCTGGCGCCCGGACTCACCGTATTTGTCGTCGCCCGCGATGGGGTGGCCAGCCGACGCAAGGTGCACGCGAATCTGGTGGGTGCGGCCGGTCTTGATCGTCACCGCCAGCAGCGAGAGCGGCGCAGCCTCGCCGGGCAGCGTGACGCGCGCCAGCACACGCACCAGCGTGATCGCGCGCATCGCGTCCGGATGGTC
>SEGS01000079.1 GCA_004210915.1 Variovorax sp.
GCCCCCACCGCCGCCATAGGCCAACAGGGCCAGCGCGGCAGCAAGCGGCAGCGCCCAGCGCAGAAGTCTCGGTTGCTTCATGCGGTTGCTCCTCAATTGACCGACAGGCGGGCGCCCGGCAGCGGGGTGTTGAGGTACGGGAACGCGGCGGGGAACTGCGCAGGGCTCTGCGCGGCACCGTCGGTCAGCGCGGCGCTGCCGGCAGGGGCGTCGGTGGGCTTGCAGCCCACCTTGAAATTGTCTGCATCGGTCGTCGCGAAGCACAGCACCCCCATGGCCACGCGCAGCTCGGCGTCGACGATGTCGTCGCCCGGCCGCCGGCCGTTCGGGAAGCCCGCCAGATCGCCACCCAGCACGCCCAGGTTGCTCTGGTTGGCCTTGATCGTCGGCATCGTGGTCGTGTTCAGCCGCAGCATTTCGGACGGTTTGACGTTGGCCGGCTTGTTCACGCCTTCCACGCCGGTCAGGAACGCGGCCACCAGATCGGTGCGCGGGAAGTTGGTCGGCGCCGGCGCTGAGAACAGTGCCTGAATCAATGCCGGCAGCGTGGGGTTGGTCACGTAGTCGGCGAACTGGCCGTCATCCTTCGGCTTGGAGCTGTTGAACTTGTCCTTGTCCTTCAGACCGATCACCAGCTCGTTCACCAATGGCATGCCGAGGCGAGACACCTGCGCCCAGGCGCCGCCGTTCAGCGAGGTGGTGCCGTGGCCACTCTTTGGCGGGCTGGCGATCAAGCGGCCTTGGCGCACGCTCGCCGTCGTCCAGCCGCCGATCACCGGCTCGGCACCGGCGACGCAGCCGATCGGCACTTCGAGCGCCATCGTGGTCACGTTCTTTTCGACCAGTGCGTCCGGATTGACGTTGGTGCCGCCCAGCGGATTGAGGTTGATCAGGTCGAACACCTGGCCCAGCGCCACGGTGAACGGATCCTTGCGCTGACCCACGAACACCCGGCCCGGGGTGTTGCAGCCCGGGATGTTGATGGCGTAGATGTGCTGGTTGGCATAGGTTTCGTAGCCCGCGCCGGCACCGAAGGTCTTTTCGCCGATGTTGTCGGTCGGCTTGTCGAACTCGGCACTGCCGTCGGTCTTGGTGATGGCCTCGACCCTGCCCTTGCGCCGGTCGCCGCGAACGATGTTCAGCGTGAAGGTTTCGCGCAGGTTGCTGGTGGCCTGGTTCGGCGCTGAGATGGCACCGGCCTGGACCAGCGGGATCGACACCTGTTTGCCCGAGATGCCCAATTGGATGTCGCGCAACGTGTTCTTGAACTTGAACTGGAAGGTAATGTCTTCGTTCGCGTCGCCGTTGGTGTCCAGATGGATCTCGTACAGGCCGTTCGGGTCCATCGAAAAGTAATTGGGGCCGCCGTAAGCGCTCTGATCGGGCTGGTAGTCGGCAATCAGCGTCACGAAATCCTGTCGGCTCGGCTCATAGCTGCGGAACATGTAGAAGTCGGTCGCGTCAAGCTTCGGCATACCGGCAATCGATGGCGCCTCGCGATGGCTGGACGCCAAGGCGCTGCTGGCAGCGGCCGCGCAAAGTGCGAGCGCACAGACCTGAAAGGGTTTTCTAGCGAGTCTCATCGGTGGCTCCTCAAGAGGAAGGGAAGTGTCGGCAGACATCTGTGCGACCGCAGGAATCTGCGGCTCCTCAAAGCTTACGTGGCGAAGTTCAATATCGGTCTCATCAACTCGCGCAATAGGGCGTTGCGCATTGCGCAATCAGCAGTTCGGTCTTCGGCTGGCCCGCCGGTCGCGATGAGGGTCAGTCGTTCCAGGGCGCCCATGGCCATGGCGGGTTCGGGTCGACTCGGTGCCTGCAGTGCTCTCCTCGCGCAAGCCCTTGCACTTTGCGCCACGAACCTGACCTCGCTTGCACCGATGTGCGATACCCAAGGTAGAGGCCGCAAATGAGTCGCTCTTCTCATGCAGGAACTTTGCTCGTCTCTGAAGTGATGCGCGGCATGATCAATGCATCGCCCGATCCGCACCATGCCGTCCTCCCTCAACATCTCCAACACCCTGCGCCGCCTCTGGGCGCTGCCCAACTTCCCGTACAGCATGCGCGTGGCGATCGCGTTGTCGGTGCTGATGGCGGGCGGCTGGTGGTTCGACCAGATGCGGGCGGTGGTGCCTCTCTTCCTGGGCGTGGTGGCCTGCGCGCTGGCCGAGACCGACGACAACTGGCGCGGGCGTGCCCGGGCACTGGCGCTCACGTTGGTGTGCTTCTTCGTCGCGGCCTGCGCGGTGCAGTGGGTGTTCCATCGGCCGCTGGCCTTTATCGCGGTGATCATGGGCGCGGCCTTCGGCCTCACGATGCTCGGCGCGATCAGCCGGCGCTACCAGGCCATCGCCTACGGCACGCTGATCCTGTGCATCTACACCGCCATCGGCATGGACCAGCGCACCGGCGCCGGCCAGAGCTTCTGGCGCGAGCCGGCCCTGCTGCTGGCGGGCGCCAGCTGGTACGGGCTGCTGTCGGTGCTGTGGTGCGCGATCTTCCTGCACCAGCCCGTGCAGCAGAACCTGGCGCAACTGATGCGCGAGCTGGAGCTGTACTTGCGGCTGAAGTCGACGCTGTTCGAGCCGGTGCGCGACCACCAGGGCGACCAGGGCGAGGTGCGCCGCATCCAGCTGGCGCAACAGAGCGGCCGGGTGGTGATGGCGCTGAACCAGGCCAAGGAATGCATCTTCAACCGGGTCGACGCCACGCGCCCGAGCAGCCGCATGCAGCAGTACCTGCATCTCTACTTCATCGCGCAGGACATCCATGAACGCGCGAGCTCATCGCACTCCCCGTACGACGCCCTGATCGACGCCTTCTTCCACAGCGACGTGCTGTTCCGCTGCCAGCGCCTGATGCGTGTGCAGAGCCGCGCCTGCGGCGGACTCGCGAGGGCCATCCTGCTGCGCGTGCCCTTCGTGAAGCACCCGGACACCGGCGCGGCGCTGCAGGACCTGCGCGACGCCATCGCACAGCTCGAGGCGCATCGGCAACCGCAGTGGGAGCCGCTGCTCGGCTCGCTGCACGCGCTGGCCGACAACCTGGGCACGCTCGATGCGCAATTCGCCGGTGCCGAGCAGCCCGGCGTGCAAAGCGGCGCCAACGACGGCGCCCTGTACGACCGCACACCGCGCTCCTGGCGCGACGCGCTGGGCCGGGTGCGCGAGCAGTTGCGGCTGTCGTCGCCGTTGCTGCGCCACGCCTTGCGCCTGTGCGTCGCGCTGGCTGTGGGCTACCTGCTGATGCGCGCGATCCACGCAAGTCAGGGCTACTGGATCCTGCTGACCACGGTGTTCGTCTGCCAGCCCAGCTTCAACGCCACGCGCCAGCGCATGCTGCAGCGCGTGACCGGCACCTTTCTCGGGCTGGTGCTGGGCTGGGCGCTGTTCGACCTGTTCCCCAGCCTCGTGCTGCAGGCCCTGTTCGCGGTGGTCGCAGGCGTGGTCTTCTTCAGCACGCGCACCACGCGCTACACCGTGGCCACCGCATCGATGACGCTGGTGGTGCTGATGTGCTTCAACCAGTTCAGCGACAGCGGCGTGCTGATCGTGCCGCGCATGGTCGACACGGTGATCGGCAGCGCGCTGGCCGGGCTGGCGGTGTTCCTCTTGCTGCCCGACTGGCAGGGGCGTCGGCTCGATGCGCTGGCCGGCCGTTCGCTGGCCGCGCTGGCGGGGTATCTCGGCGCGCTGGCCGACCAGTACCGCAACGGCCGGCACGACGACCTGGCCTACCGGCTCGCGCGCCGCAACGCACACAACGCCGATGCGGCGCTATCGACCGCGCTCACCAACCTGCTGGCCGAGCCCGGGCGGCGCGCGCAGGAAGGCGACCGTGGCCTCCGCTTCATGGTGCACGCGCACACGGTGCTCAACTACCTGTCGGCGCTGGGTGCCCACCGCGCGCTGCTGGTGCCCGGCGCGACATCCAGCGCGCTGCTCGACAGCGCCGGTGCCACGGCCGCCTTGCTGCAGATGCTGGCCGATGCGCTGACGCAGGGCCGAGCACCCGAATCACCCGAGGCGACCGACGCAGCGGAAGCGCCCGCGTTGCCACTCCCCGCCGACGCCGATGCGACCCAACATCGTGTGGCCGAACAACTGCGCCTGATCGACGGGCAACTTGCGCCGCTGGCCCGCGCTGCCATGGCGCTGGCGACGCTCCGCGCGGAAGGCACCGCGCCTGGCCAGACGGCGCGCACTGCGCAGCCTGGCGCCTGACTGCTGTAGGCAGTCAGAGTTATTGAGCTTGCCGTCTCAATTGAATCACTCACGTGCGCAGTAGCTATGAACGCTGAGCCTGGCTTCACGCGCACAGCGCTGAGGTTTTCTCACAGCAAGGCGCAGTGGCTGACCGGCTGCTTCGGGCCCTTTGCGGTCTTCCTGCGAGCCCAAAAGCAGACGCCTTCATCACGGCATCTTGATAATGACGGCGACTTGCAATTTGAAGAGCTGACAATGCTGGGGCCATGATCTCGACTGCAGCCGCACAACCCCTTCCCACCGTGTCTACACCAGCACAGGCTGTTCCGCCACCTGTGGCGCCAGCAAGTGCTTCCAGCGCACCAGTGCCAACCCAGTCTGGCTACAACGCCATTCAGGTCGAGTTAAAGCCCGCAGACAAGCAGAACGGCTGGACCGACCCCACGGCTGTAGTTCCTGCTCTGGCGATTCTGGGCAGCATCATCGCCACATTCCTGCAACTGCACTACGCAAAGCGGAACCTCAACAGCCAGCTAGAGGCCACACGGGTTGCCGCGGAAAAGCAGATCAGTGCGCAGTGGACGAACACGCAAGCTCAGCTAGAAGCGGCGCGCACACAGGCAGCCAATCAGATTACGGAGGCTCGCAAAAATGCGCAGGAAGAGCGAGAGCATGCACGTTTGAAGGAAATCGATGCACGCCTGGCTCAGGAGCGAACCAAGGTGTTCACGGAACTAATCGAGTCATACAAGAAAGCAACGCTCGTGATCGGTGCTTTGGCGCAGGCCAATCCGGCCAAGGACAAGAAGTTGTTCGATCCCGTGGCAGACCTCACCGCGAGCGTGAACAAGGTCTGGCTCTTCGCTGGCACGCAAACTGTGTTGGAAACACGCGAGCTTTTGGCCAAGGTCATGGAGACGTTCTTACAGGGTATGGAGGAATGCATGCCCATCTACCGCAACCTCCGCGGCATCGAAGAACACGAAGAGAAGATCAAGACTTACTTGGAGGAGAAAAAGGAAAACAGTGCGGCGTTGTCGGCCTTCCAGCAGAAGGACGCTGGTGTGCTGCTGAACACGCCCGAGCACAACGCCCAGAAGGACGTGTTGCTCGCCAAGCTCAATCGTTCTGGCGAGGCAACATCGCAAGGCAGGAGGTTGCGCCAAGAAATCGTGAACGAGAACGCAAGGCTTACCAAGGTTTATGTAGCGTGGCTAGCTCCACGCCAAGTTGAACTGATGAACAGCCTAAACGACGTTCTCAAGCGAGCGCGGTTGGAACTACATGTGCCAGGCGAAATGGAGTCGATAGACCTCCAAACTGTACAGATGCTGAAACGGCTCCAACAGGCAATGGCACGAGTTTCCTCGTTGGCCTAAGCGTCCGCTCTTGGCCGACTGTAGCCGGTCGCCCATAGGGTCGAAACCCAACATTGCGGCTATGAGATACCCATGCAAATTGCTTGCACCCCTACTGCTCCAGAAATGGCGGAGCGCACTACGGAGTCGTTCCACGTGCTTCCGCGCAACGGCTTCGCGACACCAAGTGTGTCTATCCGCTTTACATAGGAAGGTGCCCGGGCGGTTAGGTAATCAAGAACCTTGACGCTGCCAGCTCTCGCTGCAGCTATCTGAGCATCGGGAGCGCCTTCCCGCGCGTACCCGGTTACTGCGAGAGACACCCCACCCGCAGCCCGCGCACAATTTCGTTGCTCAAAAAAGAGGATCAGCGAATCAAGGGCCTCTGCGTTGGACCCTTCGATTGGAACGAGCGGCGAAGGGAGAAGAACAACCACGTCCTTCATGAAACCCCTGCTCTCCGCTCTTGCAGCAATGCCGTGAAGCATCAACAAAGACGCGGCCACGGCGATCAGAAGTATTTTGTTGGGCATCGTAAGGGTCCGCTGAATGACTGCTCCTGGCCAATAGCTGCCGGATCGGAGCATGCCACGCATGCCACGCATGCGCGCCAAGAGGCAAAGCTCACGAACTTTGATCTGCCTGGATCAACAACTTTGACCAAGGCGCGCCGCTCTGACCCCCAACAACCGTCCGTCGGCGCTTCGGGCATTTTTTCTCCTGCACAATTCATCCGATCATTCGATGAATTGAAAGACCTTCCATGCTCGCCCAAGCCTCGCGCAGTTCTCTGGCGGACACCGTCGCCGACAGCATTCGCAGCGAAATCGCTGCAGGCCGCTGGGCCGTCGGCAGCCGAATCCCGATCGAGCCGGAACTGGCGCAATGGCTTGGCGTGAGCCGCGGCACGGTGCGCGAAGCCGTCAAGACGCTGGTGTCACGCGGCCTGCTCGAAGTGCGCCAGGGCTCGGGCTCCTTCGTGCGCTCCGGCTTCGACCCTGCCGCCAGCCTGCAGAAAATGCAGCGCGCCAGCCTCCTCGATCAGTTCGAGGTGCGGCGCGCGCTCGAAGTCGAAGCGGCGCGGCTGGCCGCCTTGCGCCACACCGACCAGGACCTGCGCCACCTGCACGCCCTGCTTGACCAGCGCAGCGTGCCCGACGCCAGCGACGACGGCGCGGGGTTCATCGCGCGCGACCTTGCCTTTCACCTGGCCATCGTCGACATCTCGGGCAACCTGGCGCTGGCCGAGACGTGCCGCTTCATCACTGGCTACATCAAGGAAACCATCGCGAGCACGCTGGGCAGTGCGCTGCCCGAACCCGACGAGGCGGCCCACCGCGCCATCGTCGAAGCCATCGCCAGCCGCGACCCCGACCTCGCGGCCGCCGCGGTGCGCAATTTCATGAGGCCGATGATCGACACCTTGTCGAGGAACGTGGCATGAGCGCCGCAGCCAACGCCAGCGCCGATGCCCTGCTGATCGACGCGGAGTACAACCAGACGCCGCCGCCACTGCCCACACCGACCCCCACCCGCGGACGCCGCGTGCTGCTTGCGATCAGCGTGGTGCTGATCGCCTTCAACCTGCGTCCGGTGTTCTCCAGCCTGTCGGTGGTGCTGCCCGAAATCATGGCGTCCACCGGGTTGTCACCGGGCGGTGCGAGCCTGCTGACCACCCTGCCGATCATCTGCCTGGGCCTCTTCGCGATGCTGGCGCCGCGGCTGGGCCGGCGCTTCGGGACCGAGCGAACGCTGCTCGGCTGCATGGTGCTGATTCTGGTCGGCACGCTGCTGCGTGGCACCGGCAGCCTGCCGCTGCTGTTCGTGGCAACGGCCGTCGCGGGTGGCGGTATCGCGGTAGCGAACGTGCTTCTCTCGGGGTTGGTCAAGCGCGATTTCGCCAGTCAGGCCGCGCTGATGATGGGGCTCTACACCATGGCCGTGTGCGCCGGCGCGGCGAGTGCCGCAGGCTTCACGGTACCGCTCGAGCATGCCTTGGGCGGAGGCTGGCAATTGGCGCTCGCGCTTTGGGCGCTGCCCGCTGCGCTGGTCACACTGCTCTGGGCGCCGCAAGCGTGGCGCGTGGCACCGATGGCCAGTGAATCGGCCTTCACGGTGCGCGGGCTCTGGCGCGATCCGCTGGCCTGGCAGGTCACGCTCTTCATGGGCTTGCAGTCCGCGCTGGCCTACATCGTGATGGGCTGGCTCGCGCCGATCCTGCGCGAGCGCGGGCTGTCGGGCGAGACGGCCGGCTACGTGGTGTCGCTGGCGGTCATGGTGCAGGTCGTGACCTGCCTTATCGTGCCCACGCTGGCCGTGCGCGCGCGCAACCAACGCGGTCTCGCGGTGGGCGTGACCCTTGCCACCGTGGCGGCCATGCTGGCCTGCCATTTCGCGCCGCTCGGCCAGGTGTGGGGCTGGGCGGTGCTGCTGGGCATCTCGCAGGGTGGCTCTTTCGCGCTGGCGCTCACGCTGATCGTGCTGCGCGCGCGCGACGCGCATGTCGCAGCCCAGTTGTCGGGCATGGCCCAGGGCGTGGGCTACCTGGTGGCCGCGTTCGGCCCTTTGCTGGTCGGCGTGCTGCGCGGATGGACCGGCAGCTTCGACGCGGCCGCCCTGCTCTACCTGCTGATCGGCATTGCGCTCACGGCGGCCGCGCTGGGCGCAGGGCGCAATCAGTACGTCCGCGCCATGGCCGCGCCGGCTGCGGAGGCCCCATGACCGAAGGCCGCTGAGCGACCTCCGATAATGGACGGCTGCACCCCGAGACAGCCCGAGACACCCCCGAAGGAGCCCCCTTGCCCGACCTTTCCAAGATCACCAGCATCGAAGACCTGCGCGTGGTCGCCCAGCGCCGCGTGCCGCGCATGTTCTACGACTACGCCGACTCCGGCGCGTGGACCGAAGGCACCTACCGCGCCAACGAAAGCGACTTCCAGAAGATCAAGCTGCGCCAGCGCGTGGCCGTGAACATGGAAGGCCGCAGCACGGCGACCACCATGATCGGCCAGGAGGTTTCCATGCCCGTGGCCATCGCGCCGACCGGCATGACCGGCATGCAGCACGCCGACGGCGAAATCCTCGGCGCGCGCGCCGCCAAGGCCTTCGGCATTCCGTTCACGCTGTCGACCATGAGCATCTGCTCGCTCGAGGACATCGCGGCCAACACCGACGGACACCCCTTCTGGTTCCAGCTCTACGTGATGAAGGACCGCGACTTCATCGAGCGCCTGATCGATCGCGCCAAGGCCGCCAACTGCTCGGCGCTGCAGCTCACGCTCGACCTGCAGGTGCTGGGACAGCGCCACAAGGACATCAAGAACGGGCTGACCGCGCCGCCGAAGATGACTGTCGCCAACATGATCAACCTGGCCACCAAGCCGCGCTGGTGCATGGGCATGCTGGGCACGAAGCGCCGCACCTTCGGTAACATCGTCGGCCACGCGAAGAACGTAGGCGACCTGTCGTCGCTCAGTTCATGGACCGCCGAGCAGTTCGATCCGGCGCTGAGCTGGGCCGACGTCGAATGGATCAAGAAACGCTGGGGCGGCAAGCTGATCCTGAAGGGCATCATGGACGTGGAAGACGCGCGGCTGGCGGCATCGAGCGGCGCCGATGCGCTGATCGTCTCCAACCACGGCGGCCGCCAGCTCGATGGGGCGCAGTCGTCCATTGAGGCGCTGCCGGCGATCGTCGAAGCGGTCGGCACCGAAATCGAGGTCTGGATGGACGGCGGTATCCGCAGCGGGCAGGACGTGCTCAAGGCGCGCGCCTTGGGCGCGCGCGGCACGCTGATCGGCCGCAGCTTCCTGTACGCGCTGGGCGCCTACGGCGAAGCAGGCGTCACCCGCGCGCTGCAGATCCTGCACAAGGAACTCGACATCACGATGGCCTTCTGCGGCCGGACGAAGATCGACGCGGTCGATTCGAGCATCTTGCTGCCCGGCACCTTCTGAGCCGCCGCCGGAAGGCAAGGCGCCCGCCGACAGCGCGGGAGGATGCCGGCCGGACCGGCCGGGAAAGGCCGGCTGCTAAGTTCGGTTGAGAAATCGATACTTGCACCCATGACTTTCCTGAACGACGACGCTGAACCCCGCGCCGATCGCTACGCCGACATCTTCGTGGGCACAGGCGAAATGGCACAGCTGATGCGCCAGCATGACTGGGCGTCCACGCCGCTGGGCCCGCCCGAGCACTGGCCTGAATCGCTCAAGGTCGCGCTGCGCATCCTGCTGACCTCGCGCTTCGAAATGTGGCTGGGCTGGGGCCCGGACATCGCCTTCTTCTACAACGACGCCTACCGCCCCACCCTCGGCATCAAGCACCCCGCGGCGCTCGCCCAGCCCACGCAGAAGCTCTGGGCCGAAATCTGGGACGACGTGAAGGGACGGCTCCAGACCGTCTACGACAACGGCGAATCGACCTGGGACCGCGCGCTTCTGCTGCTGCTCGAACGCGCTGGCTATCCGGAGGAGACGTACCACACCTTCTCCTACAGCCCCTTGTTGGGCGACGGCGGCCGCGTCGAAGGCGTGTTCTGCGCCGTCTCGGAAGAAACCGACCGCATCCTCAGCGAGCGCCGCCTGGCTGCGCTGGGCGACCTGGCCTCCAGCCTGGCCGCCGCGGACCGCCGCAGCGCGGTGCTGGCCGCCGCCTGCGCCGCGCTGGACCGCGCCGAACGCGACCTGCCCTTCTCGATGCTCTACCTGTTCGACGACGCGGGCGTGGCGCACCGCGCTTGCCACGCGGGCATCGACGACGCGCATTGCCTCGCACCCTTGCGCATCGAGGCGGCGCATGACGGCTTGTGGGGCGCGCAGCGCATCCTCGCGGGCGAAGCGCACATCGAATTCCCGCTGCCGGCCGAGGCCGTGGCGCCGGGCGGCCCCTGGGACCGCCCGGCCGCCCGCGCGCTGGTGGTGCCACTGGCGGCCCAGGGCTCGACACGCCCGGCCGGCTTTCTCGTGAGCGGCGTGAGTCCCTACCGCCGCGCCGACGACGATCACATCAGCTTCGTGAAGCTCATGGCCGGTCAGATCGCGTCGAGCCTGTCCAACGCGGATGCCTTCGAGGCGCGCACCGCCGAGCGCGACCGCCTGCGCAGCCTGTACCGCCAGGCGCCGGGCTTCATTTGCGTGCTGGGTGGCCCCGATCACGTGTATGAGCTGGTCAACGAGTCCTACTACCAGCTGGTGGGCCACCGCGACATCGAGGGCAAGCCGATCCGGGTAGCGATGCCCGAGCTCGAGGGCCAGGGCTTCTTCGAACTGCTCGACGAGGTCTACCGCACTGGCAAGCCCTTCGTCGGTCAGGGCGCCAGGGTGATGCTGCAGCGCGAGCCCGGGGCGCCGCTCGCCGAGCGCTATGTCGACTTCGTCTATCAACCCGTGTTCGACAGCAGCGGCGCAGTCAGCGGCATCTTCGCCGAGGGCTACGACGTGACCGAGAAGATGCAGGCCGAAGACGAGTTGCGTGCGCTCAACAACAGCCTCGAGGCGCGCATCGTCGAGCGCACGCGCGATCTGGAAGCAGCGCTCGAACGCCTGCGCGAGGAATCGGCCGAACGCGAGGCCGTGCAGGAAGCCCTGCGCCAGTCGCAGAAGATGGAAGCCGTCGGCCAGCTCACGGGCGGCATCGCGCACGACTTCAACAACCTGCTGCAGGGCATCACGGGCTCGCTCGAAGTGCTCAAGCTGCGGCTGCAGCTGGGCAAGACCGACAACCTGGAGCGGCTTGTCACCGGCGCTATGGGCTCGGCACAGCGTGCGGCCGGCCTCACGCACCGCCTGCTGGCTTTCTCGCGGCGCCAGCCGCTCGACCCGAAGCCCGTGAAGGCCAACCAGCTCGTCGCGCCGATGGAAGACCTGCTGCGCCGCACGATGGGCGAAAACATCCGGATCGAGCTCGTTCTGGCGGCCGGCCTGTGGACCACGCTGTGCGACGCCAACCAGCTCGAGAGCGCGATCCTCAACCTGTGCATCAACGCGCGCGACGCCATGCCCGACGGCGGCGTGCTGACGGTGGAAACCTCCAATGCCTCGCTCGACGACAGCTACGTCGGGCAGACGCGCGACCTCAAGGCCGGGCAGTACGTTTGCGTGAGCGTGACCGACACAGGCGCCGGCATGACGCCCGACGTGCTGTCCAAGGCCTTCGACCCCTTCTTCACCACCAAGCCGATCGGTCAGGGCACGGGCCTGGGCCTGTCGATGATCTACGGCTTTGCCAAGCAGTCGCAGGGCCATGCACGCCTGTACAGCGAGCCCGGCCACGGCACCAGCGCCAAGCTGTACCTGCCGCGCCATCACGGCGACGAGGCGCTGGCGCCCCCGCTGCCGCGCATCGAGGCCGACCACCACACCGACGATGGCGAGATATTGCTCGTGGTGGAAGACGAGCCCGTGGTGCGCGCGCTGGTGGTCGATCTGCTGCAGGGCCTGGGCTACCGCACGCTGGAGGCGGCCGACGGCGCAGCAGCCCTGCGCATCCTGCAGTCACCGCAACGGATCGACCTGCTGGTGAGCGACGTGGGACTGCCCCAGATGAACGGCCGGCAGGTCTACGACGCCGCGCGTGTGACGCGGCCCGATCTCAAGGTGCTGTTCATGACGGGCTACGCCGAGAACGCCACGTTGGCCAACGGCTTTCTGCAACCGGGTATGGAGATGATCACCAAGCCGTTCGCGATGGAGAAGCTCGCGAGCAAGGTGCTGAAGATGCTGCGGCCCGACGAGAATAACGGCTGAAAGAACCCCGGCCTGACAACGGCGCGGCGGCCTGCTCAGCGCCCCGATGCCGCGAGCTTTTCGAAGTCCGCATCCAGCCGCGCCAGCGACGACGCGATGCGTGCGCGGCGCTGAGCGGTCCAGTCCGACTGCTGCGCGATCTTCTGTTGCGCCGCCTTGAGCATGCGCGCCATCTCGGCCGGCTGCGGCCCGCCGGCCGACGCGCGGTTGCGCACGATGGCGGCCGGATCAAGCGTGGCGCGTAACTCCGCTTCGCTCATCGGCAGCACGGCCGTGTAGGTCGAGCCCTTGACCGTGTCGGCGTAGATGCGCTGCGCTTCGGCGTAGGGAAAGTCGAGCGGCTTGATGTCCTTGGCCTTGGCGTAGTCGACCACTTCCGACGCGAAGTGGTGGCCGACGCGGAACGGCAGCTTGTACTTGCGCATCAGCACGTCGGCCAGCTCCTGCGAGGCGGTCCAGTCGCTGTTGAGTTCTTCCAGCGCACGCTCCGGGCTGATGACCATCGCGCCCAGGATGCGCTCCCACTGCCGCAGCACCAGCACCGCGCTGGCCACCATCGCGCTGTTGGCCTTGACCTCCTTCGGGTCGCCCATGCCCGGCGTGATGTTGTGCGCCTGCACGACCGGGCCCATCGCGAGCGTGAGCGCGGTCGATGCATCGCGGCGCGCGTTGTTCAGCAGGCCGGGGTTGCGCTTCTGCGGCATCGCGCTCGACACGTAGGTGTTGCCGCCGCCCTCCTGCAGCAAGATCCATGGACGCGATTGCGCGTACTGCGTCATCACGTCCTCGACGAAATGCCCGGTGTGCAGCGCGATGCTGGTGACGATCGCGCCGACCTCGGCCGGCTGCTCCATCGACGAGATCTGCGCCGCGTCGTACGCGTTGTCCACCGTACTGGCGAAGCCCAGGTACTCGGCCATGCGTGTGCGATTGAGCGGCCAGCTGGTGCCATTGAGCACTGTGGTGCCCATCGGCGAGCGGTCGATGCGCGCGTAGGCTTCGCGGATGCGCTGCGCATCGCGTTCCAGGCCTGCCGCGTGGCCCAGCAGGTAGTGGCCGAAGCTGTTGGGCTGCGCGGCCACGCCGTTGGTGTAGTTGGGCACGACGGTGCCGGCGTGCTTCTCGGCCAGCTTGACGAGGGCGCCCGAGGTCTTGTTCAGTTGCTCGGCCAGGCCGAGCAGGTCGTCGCGCAGGATCGCCGCGCGGTAGGTCGCGTGCATGTCCTGGCTCGAGCGGCCCGCGTGCAGCAGGGTCACGTCGGCGCCGGCCGCCTCGATCAGCAGCGGCTCGAAGCTGATCACGGTCGACGGGCGCTTCGCCTTCGGCTGCTCGCCGTCCTTCAACACCTTGACCAGGCCGGCAGCGATGCGCGGTGCCATGGCCTTGTCGAGCAGGCCTTCGTCGGTGTTGATGACGGCGGTGGCCTTGTTCACTTCGCCGAGCCAAAAGAATTCGTCGCGCGGCGGTGGCGCCGTGTTCTGGGCATAAGCGGGCAGGCACAGTGCCAAGCACAGCCCGGCGGACATGAGGGGGTTCTTGAGGGGCATGGTGCGGTCTCCAGGATGGAATTGAGCAGACAAGCGCGGCGTTGCCATCACTGCCGGATGCCGAGTTGGAAGCTGCTGGTGCCAGTTGTCGGCAGGACACCCAACAAGCCCGCGCTGTGAATGAGGTGGCCGACGGTGCCACCTCCGCTTTCGAGCACGCCATCCACCGGCTTGTCATAGGTCAGGGTGCTGACCACTCCGCCGAGATCGAAAGCGGTGCCGGTGATGCTGGCAGCGGCAATGCTGCCGTCATTGGCCGCGAGAGCGAAGCTGCCATCCGCGGCGCCCGACGCGAGCTTCGCTTGCGGTGCGAGAAGTCGCAGGCCGTGGTGGCCGTTCGATTCGCGCACCAGCCACAGCGGCACGGTGACCGTGCCGACCTGGCCGAAGATCACCGAACCCATCGAGACGCCGCCGTCGGTAGGCGTGGAACCGCCACTGGTAGAGGTGACCATCGCATCGAAACTCATGCGCGTGCTGTCCAGCCGCAGATAGCCCTTGACGGTGGGACTGCAAGCCGCGTCATTGGTCGTGAAGCCCGTAAGCGGATTCCGGCAATGCTGAAAGGTGCCCACATTGCGCACACGCAACGCACCTGCGTAACCGGTGGCTGCGCCGGCCGCGGTGTAGTCAACGCCGGCCGCATTGGCTGCCATGGCCACGTCGCGGAACGCATTGTTGTCCGTCGCGGTGGTGGTGAAGGTGTTCTGGAAGGCCAGCAACGGCACGAAGCTGCTTCCGGAAGGCGCGGTCACGCCGCCCAGCACCGCACCTGCGGCGCCAAAGCTGAAGACGGCGCCACTTTCGTCACTGCCGTAGCTGCAAGCGCTTTGCTGGACCAGCGTGCCGCTGCGCTGCGTGCCAGCTGCGCGCTGCAGACTCGCATCAATGGTGACGGTGTAAGCCATGGTGGCCGGATCGACCCGGAGGCTCAGTTCCTCGCCGAGCAGATTGCCTCCCTTGTACGTCGTCGCCGTCGCCGGCAGGTTCGGGCAGGCCAGCGGGTCGCCGACTTCGACCACGCAGCTGTAGTTGACGGCCGCGTCGAGGCTGCCGCTGCCGCGGTACTTGGGCCAAGCCGGGAACTGGCACAGCGGCCGGGTGCGGCCGTAGCTCGCTGGCACCGCATCGACCGCCACGCCGGTGGCCGGCGCAAGGCCGCCTTCGACCCAGCCCTCGAGCGCCGCGAGCGAGTCCCAGTTCGGGATGAAGCTGCCCGTGCCGTGGCCCATGCCGGGCACGAGGTAGAAGCGCACATTCTGGTCCACCGCCGCCTGGCCGACGGTAGCGATGACCTGCTGGTAGTAGTCGATGGTCGAGTTCGGGCTGATCACCTCGTCGGCCAGGCCGTGCAGCAGGATGAGCTTGCCGCCGCGCGCGAAGAAGGGCGCGAGGTTCGGGTCGGTGGCGTCGGTGAGCCGGGAGACCTCGGTCACGCGGGCCGCGAAACCCACCGGGTCGAGCGGATCGAAGGCCAACGTGTCGAAGCCGGCATTGCGCGTGACGAAGTGCTTCACCCACTGGTCGCCCGTCACGTACATGTTGGCATCGGCCGATGTCGCCGGATTCGCCGGCACCGGGCGCGTGCCGAGGTCGCGCGTGGTGTACGGGCCGGCGATCAGCGTGCCTTCGAGGAAGTTGTAGCCGCCCGCGCGCTTCACGCCGTTGGCCAGCGCATAGGTCGTGAATTCGAGCGGCGATTCGATGGCGCGCACGGTGTCGAGTTGCGCATCCGACAGGCAGCTGTCTCCGACGTCGGCGCCGCCCGGGCAGCGCAGCGACGCGAGGATCTGCGTGTTGAGCTGGCGGCAGCTCTCGACGTTGCTCACGATGCTGTCGGCCGCACCGTCCAGACGATCGCAGGCCTGCATCACCGTCTTTTGCACCAACAGCGTCTTGGCGACGTTCATCCAGCCGGCACCGCCGTTGTTGTAGAGCGCGCGGCCGACCGCCACGTTCGACAGCCGGGTGCCGCTGTAGTTGAGCGCAGGCTCGTTGGCGATGGCGCCGTCGTAGTCGGCCGGCCAGCGCTGGATGTAGCTGAGCGCATCACGCCCGCCGGTCGAGGTGCCGAGAAAGTACGCCAGCTTCGGCGCCATGCCGTAGTGCGCCTGCACCAGCGCCTGCGCCACGTCGCGCGTCTTCTTGAGCGAGAGCCCGCCGTAGTTGGCGAGTTCCTCGTCGTTGGCGGCAAAGCGCCCGTCGGTGATGCTGCTCGACTGGTGCCCCGAGTCGTCGCCATAGGTGACGTAGCCCAAGGCCAGCGGCGCGGGCTTGTCGGCCGGACCGAAGCGCACGAGCTCGGTGCCGTCGATCAGCCGGCCATTGAAGCCGCCGCCGCCGAAGTGGATCGTCTTGCGGTTCCATTGCAGCGGCAGGTTGACCGCGAAGTTGATGACGGAGGCGTTCGCGTCCACGGGCGCGATGGTCCCGCGCACCCGGCAGTAGTCGCCCAGCGTGTTGCCGGCGTCGCCCGCGGCCACGGGCGTGGCGCTGACCACAGTGGCGCCCTGCGTCGGCAGGCTGATGAGCGCGGCCGGCAGTTGCTTGCCGTTGAGGGCGGCGCAGGCCACGACGGGCTGCACGGGTGGTGGCGGCGGGTTGTCCGGGGGATCGTCCGCAGGCGGCGTGCCCGTGTTGGGCGGCACCCCGGGCACCACGGGGAAGAAGCCACCGCCGCCCAACACGGGCACGCCGCCTGCGGACGATCCCCCGGAC
>SEGS01000123.1 GCA_004210915.1 Variovorax sp.
GTGCAGCACCTGGTCACGGTCGCGCTCGGCGGCGGCTTCGTGCCCGAGGCGCTGTACGACGAGGTGCGCAGCACCGCGGCCTACGCGAACCTGTCGCAGGAGACTTGGGACTGGTGCCTGGCCTTCGTGCGGCAGGGCGGCCCGTCGCTCGCGGCGTACCCGGACTACCAGCGCGCGGTGCCCGATGCCGAGGGCGTCTGGCGCGTGCCCGACACACGGCTCGCGCGGCGGCACCGCATGAACATCGGCACCATCGTGAGCGACGCGAGCATGAGCGTGCAGTACGTCGGCGGCGGCAAGATCGGCAGCGTCGAAGAGAGCTTCGCGGCGCGCATGAAGCCGGGCGACTGCTTCCTCTTCGGCGGCCGGGTGCTCGAACTCGTGCGCATCCGCGAGATGACCGCCTGGGTGCGGCGCGCCAGCGGCAAGCGGCCGACGGTGCCGCGCTGGGGCGGCGGCCGCATGCCGCTGTCGACCACGCTGGCCGACGCAGTGGTGCAGCAGCTCGCGTTGGCGGGCGAAGGCAAGTACGACTCGCCCGAGCTGCAGTGCGTGCGCCCGCTGCTCGAGATCCAGCAGCAGTGGTCGGCGCTGCCGACGCCGCAGACGCTGCTCGCCGAAACGCTGAAGACGCGCGAAGGCTGGCACCTCTTTCTCTACCCGTTCGCGGGTCGGCATGTGCACCTCGGCTTGGCGAGCCTCATCGCGTGGCGGGCCGCCCAGGTGGCACCCCGCACTATCTCGATCGCGGTGAACGACTACGGCTTCGAGCTGCTGTGCGCGACCGAGGTCGACTGGCCCACGCTGCTGCCGCAGGTGCTCGAGCCCGGCGACGACGCGACGTTGCTGCACGAGGTGCTCGAAAGCCTCAACGCGAGCGAGCTCGCGCAGCGGCGCTTTCGCGAGATCGCGCGCGTGTCGGGGCTCATCTTCCAGGGCTACCCTGGCGAGAAGCGCAGCAACAAGCAACTGCAGGCTTCGTCGTCGCTGTTCTGGGAGGTGTTCCGCAAGTACGACCCGGCGAACAAGCTGCTGCTGCAGGCCGAGCAGGAACTGCTCGCACAGGAGCTTGAGATCGGCCGCCTGCGCGCGAGCCTGGCGCGCATGGCGACGCAGCAACTCGTGCTGCAACCGCTCGCGCGGCCGACGCCCTTCGCCTTCCCGCTCATGGTCGAGCTGTTCCGCGAGAAGCTCACCAACGAGAGCGTGGCCGACCGCATCGCGCGCATGGTCGAGCAATTGGAGAGGGCGGCGGGTGGGGCGGTGTCGGCTGGCAGCGTGGAGGACGTCAAGGCGACGATGGCCTTCGGGCAGGAAGGCTCTGCGGGCCGCAAGGGCGAGTGGTCCGGCAAGCCGCGGCGGGAGCGGAAGCCCTCGCGGCCGCTGCCGCCCTTGTGATGACCGCGGTGTCCGGGATGCTCAGACGCCCGCGTTCGCCTTCACCCACCGCACGATGTCCGCCGCGCCCATCGCACCCGCCTGACGCGCCACTTCGCGCCCGTTGCGAAATAGCGCCAGCGTCGGAATGCTGCGGATGTTGAAGCGCGCACCGAGCGCCGGCACGGCCTCGGTGTCGACCTTCGCGAAACGGACCTGCGGTGCGAGCTGCGCAGCGGCCTGCTCGTAGCCCGGCGCCATCTGCCGGCACGGGCCGCACCAGGGTGCCCAGAAGTCGACCAGCACCGGGATGTCGTTGCGCGCGATGTGCCGGTCGAAGGCGGCTTCGTTCAGCGCGGTCGAATGGCCGGTGAACAGGGCCTTGTGGCAACTGCCGCAATCGGGCGCGCTGCCGAGCTGCGCGGTTTTCACGCGGTTGGTCGTGTGGCAGTGCGGGCAGACGATGTGGAGCGCGGACGTGTCGGTCATTGGGCAGAGCTGGGGGTTGGCCTTGCGGTTTGCAAGCCTTGCGCGCTGGGCGACACTGGCGGGCCTCGATGACCACGCTCCTTGATTCCCGCTCCCACTGCCAGGTCGATTGGGCCGGCGAACATCTGCATCTCTTGCCCGAGCGCGCGCTCTGGTGGCCTGCGCAGCAGGTGCTGTTCATCGCCGATCTGCACCTGGGCAAAGCCGCCACCTACCGCGCGCTCGGCCAGCCTGTGCCCGGCGGCACCACGCAAGAGAACCTCGCGCGCATCGATGCGCTGATCGCGCGCTGCGCACCGCGACGCATCGTGTTCCTGGGCGACTTCCTGCACGCCGCGCCGGCGCGGTCGGTGCTGCCCACGGTGGCCGCATGGCGCGCGCAGCATGGGGCGGTGGCGATGACGCTGGTGCGCGGCAACCATGACAGCCGCGCGGGCGATCCGCCGCCCGAGTTGCACATCGACCTGGTCGACGAGCCCTGGCTGCTCGGCCCCTTCGCGTGCTGCCATCACCCGCAGGTGCACGCCACGCACTTCGTGCTCGCGGGCCATTGGCATCCGGCTTGCATGTTGCGCGGCAACGGACGTGATCGCATGCGCATGCCCTGCTTTGTGAGCGACGCGCGGCAAGCGATACTTCCGGCCTTCGGGGAGTTCACTGGCGGCTGGCTCGCTGAAGCCGCGCCGGGCAGACGTTTTCATGGCATCGGAGGCGGTGTGGTGTGGGCCCTGCCACCCGCGTAACACTTCTCTCGCCACGCTGCCGGCGTTGCCACCTGCCTTATCGTCGTCCCATGCCTTTTGCCGATTCTCCCGTTGCCACGCCGGACCTCCGGGCGCATGCCGCCCGCTTGCTGATGGCGGCCGCGCCCTGGGCGCAACTGGGTGCTGAAGATGCACTGACCCTGATCGACGCGATGCGCCCGGTGTTCGCGCCCAGCGGCAGCATCGTGATGGAAGAGGGCGACGCCATCGAGACCGATTACATGGCGCTGGTGCTCGAGGGCGAGGTCCGGGCCGAGAGCAGCACCGGCGTGGCCGGCGAGGAAGTGGTGATCTCCATCATCGGCCCCGGCGGCCTCATCGGCGAGATGGGCGTGATCGACGGCGCGCCGCGCTCGGCCACCTGCACCGCGCTGACCGACCTCAAGCTGGCGACCCTGTCGCGCCATGCGCTGATGGGCCTGATCGACAAGCAGCCCATGGTGGCGGCGCGGCTGTTGATGGCGATCTCGGCCGGCTTGTCCGAGAGGCTGCGCGAGAGCAACCGGCGTTTGCGCACGCTGTCGCAGGTCACGCGCGCGTTGCAGCGCGAGTTGAACGCGACGCACGCGGTCAACCAGCGCCTGCTGTCGCAGTAGCGTTAAAGCACGAAGGGCGCGTCGGGCAACTCGTTGCGGTCGGCGCTGTCCGGTGCCAGCGGAAAGTGCGCGACCAGCAACGCCGACATTTCCTCGAGCGCCTGCGTCAGCCCGTCTTCGAAGCGGCCCGCGTGGAAGGTCGCGCCCATGCGCCCGGCCATCGCCGCCCACGCCTGTGCATCCACATGCGCATTGATCCCGCGGTCGGCCACGATCTCGATCGCGTGCTCGGCCAACAGCAGGTAGATGAGCACGCCGTTGTTGTCTTCGGTGTCCCACACGCGCAGCTTGCCGAACAGCATGACCGCGCGTTCGCGGGCCGGTGCATCGCGCCAGAGGTAGGACATCGGCAGGCCCGCTTCGACGCAGATGCGCAGTTCGCCGCTGTGGCGCCGCTCGCTCGCGGCAACGCGCGCGGCCAGGCGCTCCATCGCATCGGGAGGCAGCACGCGGCGCACCGCGGTCTCGGCCGTCCAGCGGTGGCGCCAGATGCGCGCGAGCCGGGAGAAGAAGCCCGCCATGGTCACCAGCCCCCTGAGGCGCCGCCGCATC
>SEGS01000006.1 GCA_004210915.1 Variovorax sp.
GTGTTGGGCTGCAACATGGGATCGGCCAGCGGCGACAGCGCGAGCGGATCGCTGCCCCCGCCCAAGCCACCCATGCCGCCGAACAGGTCGTCGATGCCGTTCGACTTGCCCCCACCCTGGGCGGCGCCGAGGTCGGAGAAATCATCGAGCGAGCCCAGGCCTGCGGCGGGTGCCGGCGTGGCGGCCGGGCCGAGCAGGTCGGCGAACGGGTCCACGGCCGCTGTTCCCCGGCTGGGCGCGCTGGGCGCCATCGGGTCCGGAAAAAGCGCCAGATCGGCGGCCGCCGCCGCGGGCGCCCGTGCGGCGGGAGCGATAGGTGCGGCCGATGGCGGCGCCAGGCCCGCGAGCAAGTCCACAAAAGGATCATCGACCGGCGTGGAGGGTGCGGCGGCCTGCCCCACGGCCGTGCGCGCCATGTCGGCCGCCAGTTCCACCTTCAGTTCGAAGCCACCGATGACCAGGCGGTCGTCGGCCGCCAGCGGCGTTTCGTTGCCCGCGCCAAGCGCACGACCGTTGACCAGCAAGGGGTTGCTGCCGCGGTCGATCACGAAGAACTCCCCGTCGCGACACAGCACCTGCGCGTGCACGCGCGACACCGTGCGCTCGGGGTCGTCGAGCACGAGCGTGTTGGTTGCTGCGCGTCCGATGGTGCCGCCCGTTGGCCCGAACTCCACCGCGATCGAGGGTTCGGGCGGCACGCCGTGCCGGGTGCTGACGACGATCCGGATCATGGCGCCAACATCAGGATCTTGGGCTGGCTCGGCACCAGCCGGCAGCCCGGCGCGTTGGTGCTGTTCTGCAACGAGACGCTGGTCATGCGGGTGGCAGGCAGCCCCTTGAGCAACACGGTGAAGGCACCGGTGAGATGCCGGCTGGGGCCCATCACGATCCCCGATGCGACCCCCGTGGCCAAGCCTGCGTTATCGCCGTTGGTCATAGGAATGGTGGTGCCCATGTTGTGTGCCGGCGCACCCATGAAGAGGATGGTCGGCACATTGGGAATGGCTGTGGGCCCCATCGCGATGTTGGGATAGGGAATGGGCACCGGGCCGGCCGGGCTGGGGGTGAGACAAACGTCCGGGAACGCGAGATCGGTTCCCATGAGCTGGCAGTTGGCAAACATTGGGGCGCTCCTGATGACCGCTTCAGCCCATGTGAATCTGCTCGCCATCCACCTTCATCAGGTGAGTGGCGTTGACCACCACATTCTGGCCCTGCAGTTGCAGGGTCTGCTCGGCGCGATAGTCGATGTGGCGGCTGTGCACCTGGTCCAGGCCGTCGACGCTGCGCTGGCTCCAGCGCGCGAACTGCTGCACCCGATCGCAGAACGACTCGAACTGGTCGGCGATGAGCTTGATCCGTCCGAATGCCCAAGAGGCTTCGCGCCCTGTCACGCTCACGGTGCCCAGACTGGCGGCCGCTTCGCCGGCGCGCAGCACCAAGGTGTCCGCGTCCAGCGCCAACCGACCCGCGCACAGCTGAAGTTGGCCATCGGCGGACTCCAGGCGGCCGCCGGCAGGCAGCCGGGTGCGGGCAGGCGCGCTCTCCTGGCGCTCCAGCACGACGCTGAGGTACAGGCCCTGTGCGAGGTCGCCCGTGAACCACACGCGGTCGCCCACCTCCGGCAGCAGCAGGCAGCTTGCGGCGCGGCGCGCGCTCAGCGCGCCCTGCGGCGCCTCGATCCGGAAATGCTCGCCGTCAGGCGAGGCCTCCAGCACGCGGGCCACGCCCTGCACCGGCACCGGCATCGCGCACATTTGGATCAGGGGGTCGTCTCGATGGCTCATGGTGTGCTCCAGGGTCAGGCGGGGTGGGACTGCCAGCGCTCAGCCGCCAGCAATTGGGTGTCGCTTTCCAGCGCGCGCGCACGGTCGGTGTAGTGCGCATCCGCGTCGCGTACACCGTGCAGATTGGCGCGAAACATCGCGCTGCCCTTCAGGTCGGCAGCGCTCAGGTCGGCATGCGAGAAGTCTGCGTAGGTCAGTTCGCAGTCGCTCAGCACAACCTTCGGCGCCTGCGCGCCGCGCCAGTTGGTCTGGTACAGGTCGGCGCCACGAAAACTTGCGCCTGCGGCGCGCGCGTTGATGAACAGCGCCTGGCGCAGCATGGCGCCGTCGAAGCAGGCACCTTCGAGGTCCGCGTCCATGAATATGGCGTTGGGGCCGTGGGCGCGCTCGAATCGCGCCTGCTTCAGGTCCGCCTGCTGGAAGTTGGCTTGCGCAATGCGGGCGCCGGTGAAGTCGCTGCCCGCGAGCTGCGCGCCGATGAACTGCACATTCTCGAAGTGCAGCCCGGAGAAGCGCTGTCCTTCGAGGTTGCAGCGCACCAGCACGACGTGCCTGAGCTGCGTTGCCGAAAAGCGGGCCTGGCGCAGATCGCATTCGACCCAGGCGCTGCGCGCGAGCTGGGTACCGCTGAAGTCCACACGCTGCACCTGGCTGTCGGCCACGGTGAGCTTCTCCGCATCTGCGTCGGCCAGGGACAGCATGTCGACCGCGCACCGCGAAAGCGTCACGAAATCCAGCCGCGCGCGGTTCAACGCCAAGCTGACAATTCGACATTCGTGAAAGCAGACGTTGGCCAGTTCGGCGCTCGTCATGAGCGTCCGCTCGAAATGGCAATCCGCAAGCACGGTGTTCGCCAGCCGCGACTCGCTCATGTCGGCGCCGGCCAGCCGGCAGCCAATGAGGCGGCTTTCGCCCAGGTCGGCACGCATCAGCCGGGCGCCTTCGAAGGTGCAACGGTCGAACACCGTCGCCGACAGGTCGGCGCCTTCCAGGTCCCAACCGGAGAAATCGTGCTGGCTCACCGGCTCGCCACGCTGCACACGCGCCAGGAGTTCGGACTTGTCCATCTCAGCTCGCCTCCGCAGCCTGGGGCCGATGGCGCGGATAGGTGCGCATGTGGGTGGTGAGCGCTGTGTCGAAGCCCGGGCCATGGCGCGCGAGGCGCACGCGTGCCAGATCGGCGCGGTACAGATTGGCCCGGCTGAAATCCGTCAAATCGAGCCGCGCATGCTGCAGCACTGCGTCCATCAGGTTCGCGCCGGCAAGACTCGCTTCCTGCAGGCCGGCGCGCACCAGCCGGGCCCCGCGCAAACTGGCACGGCCCAGATCGGCGCCACGCAGGTCGCACTCGCTGAAATCGCAACCGTCCAGCATCGCGCCGGCCAGCCGGGCCCCAACCATCGACGTGCCCCGGAAACCGAGGTTGGGCAGCACCGCGCGCGAGAGATCGCAGCCATCGAGCACGCATTGCTGCGCGAAGCAACCGGACTCGATGCGCAAGCCGCACAGCACAGCCCCCGTTGCCTGAACGGTGACGAAAGCGCACTTGGCGAGGTGCGCCCCTGTAAAGTCCACAGCATCAAGCCGGCACTCGACAAAAAGGCACTGCGCGAAATGAACGCCTGCGAAGCGGCAGTGCCGCAGGTCACGCTGGAAGAAGCTCAGCATGACCTTGCTGTGCGCGCCGGAGAAGTCGACGGCCAGCAACGTCGCGTCTTCGAGTCGGATGCCGTCCAGCACGGCACCGCACATGGCGGTCTCGCGCACTTGCGCACGTTGCAGGATCGTGTTGCGCAGCGACGCCCGCGAAAAGTCGCTGCGTTCGATGACCGCTGCGCCCAGGTTGGCACGGTCGAAGATGGCACCGACGGCCTGGGTCGCCTGCAGCGTGGCGTGCGCCAGTACGGCATCCGAGAGATCAGCCCCGGTCAGCAACGCGCCCGTCAGATTGGCGTTCTCCATCAGGGCTCCGCGCAGATTTGCACCCGTCAGATCCATGCCGTGCAGGTCGGCGCCGGACAGGTCCCAACCGGCGAGGCTGCCCCGCGACGCCACCTGCTGCGCCACCCGGTGGCGCACCGGATCGCCGGCTGCACCGGTGCGGCGTGACGCCGGAATCTGCTGATGTGCCATGCCGCGGTATGCCACCAGCTGTTTGCTGTCTGCATCACGCCAGTGGGCCATCAAGCGCTCGTCGGCGAGCATTTCCTCCAGTTCGCGGACATCGCCGCCATGGGCCTTGCCAGCCTTGATGAACCCCTGGAAGTCGCGCACCAGGCCGTCTGCGAAGGGCCGGGGCGGACCGGTCGTCTCCAGCCCGGCCATCTCGCGCTCGATCAGGCCGAAGTCCATCTGCTGCGCCTCGAACACCTGCTTGACGTCGGCCACCGCCTTGGCCTTGTCGACCTCGCCCTTTTTGACGGCGGCAGCGTGCCGATCTTGCATTTCCTTGCGCAGCCCGATCAGATCGTCCAGCGTGCGTATCTCAGGCAGCGCAGGTCCGTCGACGGGCGGTGCGTGCACGTCCGGATCCAACCCGTAAGAGGCCACCAGCGCGCGCGCTGCCTCGCGCTCGGCCCGCGCGCGCCGTTGTCCACGGTCGAGTGCGCGGTTCTCGACCGGTGTGAGATCGAACATCGGCACCACCAGGTCAGCAGGCATGAGGTCTTCCTCACGCAGCGACTCAAGCGCGCCGTGCTCGCGATTCAGGCGCTTGTCCCGCACCGCCAGGTAGTGGTCGGCGGACCGCGGCGAGCCGACGTCCTCGATGGCACCCATCAGGTGCAACACGTCGGCACCATCGTCTTCCGCGATGGCGCCCATGCCTTGAAACACGAGGACGGCGCGTTCAGCCTCCGGGAAAAACCACAGCGTGTTCAGCCGCAGCGCGATCTCGCGAAAGCGCTCGCCGCTGTCGCGCCGCGTGGTGGCGAAGGCCCGCGCGCGAAGCCCGGGAAGTCGCCCCTGCAATACCGCCTGCTCGGGATGCAAATGATGAAAGGCATAGGCTTCATCGGGCGAGAAGGGCTCGTCGCGCTGCTGGTCCGCCGGTGCGCTGTTGAAGCAGGCCCAGTCCGCATCCGGGGCGATGGCGGGAAAGTGCTCGACCAGCCATTGCTGGTCGTAGGTCCCGCGCAGCGCAGCACGCTGCGGCCACATGCCGTCGATCGGCCCCAGCCCTGCGGGACGGCCCTGCGCGTCGGGCACGTGCACGGCCGCGTGCGGATATTCGATATGCGGCAGCGCGCGTACCGGACCGTCGGCCGTCTGCACCGCGTCCATGCCCATGCCCAGCGGGTTCTCGGGCCAGCGCGGGCCACCCCAGGTCTGGCTCCAGCCTAAAGGCAGGCTGGCGAACGGCGCAGGCGCAGACATGCGGTCACCCTCCCAGTGGCGCATGCCATGCACCACCAGGTCTTTGCGCTGCGCGCCCACCTGGGCCCGCAGCGCACAGGCGCCGTGCCCCGGGTTCGGATTGAACACCCGTCCCGATACCAGATATTCACTGCGAACGCGCGGAATGCCTTCCTCCAGCGGCCAAGCAGCCTCGGGCTGCGCCGCCCAGAAGGCCCACAGGTCCTTCTCCAGCCAGAGTTTTCGAGCCGTGCCGCCCAGCGGCACCATGAGCAGGGCCGAGATGCCCAGTTTGATACGGCCGCGAAACTCGAAGCAGCGCGTGATCAGCGACAGCGGCATCGGCTTGATGACTTTCATCGAGAGCTCACAGGAACACCTTGAGTGCGTCCATCTCAATGCCGGTGGCACTGCTCAGCGCCTCGAGCCCCGCCATCTGCTGCACCGTCATGGCAGAAGACGCCTCTGCACCGATGGTTTCAGCCTTCAAGAGAATGGCTGCGGTGGTGGCACCGGTGACTTCTACCTTGACCCCATTGAGCTCGGTGACGATTCCGTTCACGTCCAGCTTCATGGCATAGCCTTCCTTGATCGTCCCGCCGACCTGCATCAGCTCGAAATCCACGATCTTCGTACCGCCCGGCGCAATGATGTTGAAGCCGCCCGCGGCGGTGAAGGTCATGGCGCCCGCGGACGTGACGTTCAACGCCGCCCCGATGTTCTGCGTCAACGTCGCACCGATGCTCTGCGTCATGGACGCGCCCACGGAATCGACGCGGGCGCCACCGACAGTGGTCGTCTCGTTGGCCCCCACAGTGCGCGTTTCGTTGGCTGCAACGGTGTGGTCCCGGTTCGCGCCGATGTTCACGGTCTCATTGGCGCCGACAGTCTCGGTCCGGTTCGCGCCGATGGTGATGCTCTCGTCGGCGCCGACCGTCTCCGTCCGGTTGCTGCCGATATCGATCGTCTCGTCGACCCCGACCTTTTCCGTACGGTTGTTCTTGACCTCGACGTTCTCATCGTTGTCGATGGTCTTCTTGCGGTCATGGCCGACCCAGTGCGTCTCGTCGGCCTCGACCTCGATGTCCTGGTTCTTCTCCGCATGCAGGTACACCTGCTCGCTGCCCTTCTTGTCCTCGAAGCGGAACTCGTTGAAGTTGTTGGCGTTGCCCTTGGGCGTGGAGCGGGTTCGAAAGCCGCTCTGGGTATGGGTCTCGAACGGAATCGGCTGGTCGTCGTCGTACACGCGGCCGACGATCACCGGGCGATCCGGATCGCCGTTGAGGAAATCGACGATCACCTCCTGCCCGATGCGCGGCGCGAAGTAGCCGCCCCAGCCCTTGCCGGCCCACGGCTGCGACACGCGCACCCAACAGGTGGAATCCTCGTTCTCTTCGCCGTAGCGGTCCCAGTGAAACTGCACCTTGACCCGGCCGAAGTCGTCGGCGTGGATCTCCTCCCCGGCAGGCCCGACCACGATGGCCGTCTGCGGGCCGGGCATGGTGGCGCGCTGCGTCAGTCGCTGCGGCCGGTAGGGCACATCGGCCGGCAAGGCCGTGATCACGTAGCTGCTGGTGCCGCGCGGCGATGGCACCGACACGGCATCGTTGATCAGTTCGTCCATCAGGTCCGACTGGCCAGCGTTGACCGGATCGCCTTGCGACAGCACTTTGAGCACCTTGCGAAGTTCGTCCTGTTCGTCCAGGCTGTGGCTGTTCGGCGGCATGCCCTCGTAGCCACCGTGGCAGGCGTAGAAGGCGCAGCTGGCGATCAGGTAGTCGCCATCCGCCGGCCCGCGCCCGTCGCCCTTGTAGTGGAAGGACCACCCGGGCGCGACGTCGGCCCAGCGCGTCTTGCCGTGGAACAGCTGGCGCCGGGCGGCCAGCTCTTCCATCCGGACCTTGGCCACCTCGCCGCGGTCGTCTTCATTGAAGTAGCCGCCGGGAAACTCGAAGACCTCGAGGTCGGCGAGCTCATGGGTATCGGGGTCGCTCTTGTCGCCGCTCAACTTGACCTTGATGGCCTTGAAGTCACTGTCGCGCGAGGCGTACTTGCCCGAGTGGGCCGCCTGCATGCCGGTGAAGTACTCCAACTCGGTGTAGCGCGGCTCGCTGGTGGTGCCCTGCCAGGCGCGCAGCGTGTCGTCCGCCGGCAGCACGCCGTGCGCCACGGCGCTGGTGTCGGACAGGTGCATGGCGTCCGGTGCGTCGTGTCCCCCAAACCAGTAATAGATGCCTTCGTCCTCGAACAGGCGGGAGAGGAACTGGTAATCGCTTTCCTGGTGCTGCACGCAGTAGCGGCGCTTCCGGTGAACGCCGATCACGTTGTCGGGCTTGGTGCTCTTGAAGCGCTTGAGCGGGCTGTCTTCGAGCACGGCGTCGAGTACTTCGAGCACCGTCTTGTCCTGGAAGATGCGCGAGTTGGTACGCTTGGTCAGCAGCCAGAACCACGAGCGCAGCGTGATGTGGTACTGGAAATAGCGCCCGATCGGCGCCGCGCGCACGAAGCGCACCGCATGCCCTTGCGCATGCCGCTGGTGCGTGCCGCCGTCGGCATCCTTGAATGTCATCTCCACATCGAAGGCATGGCCGAGCACCTTCTTGGGATCGATCGCCTCGTTCTTCGAGAGTACGCGCAACTCGTAACCCGAGGGCCGGGAGAAGGACTCGTGCCCAACGATGCACCAGAACATCAGGTCGTCGTTCGCAGGTGATTCGCTCTTGATGCGGAAGTCGTTGTCAGCCATGGGTCGCGCTTTCGTTCGTCGATCGTTCAGTCGAAGGCGTAGGTGAAGTCGGCGTCCTTGACATCGAGCGCCACGCGCTTGATCTCGCCGCCCGATGCGAGCCGCTGCAGGTACTCGACCGAGATGGTCGGCAGCACGGTGTTCGTGAGGATCGCGTCGATCACGCGGCCGCCCGATTCCGGGTCCTGGCAGCGCGCCACCACCTGGTCGACCACCGCGTCGCTGTACTCGAACGGGATGCCGTGGTTGGCCTCGACACGCTTCTTGATGCGGCCGAGTTGCAGCCGCACGATCTTCTTCATCATGTCCGGCGACAGCGGGTAGTAGGGGATGGTCACGATGCGGCCGAGCAGCGCCGGCGGGAACACCTTCATGAGCGGCGCCTTGAGCGCGTCGGCCAGCGCCGTCGGCTCGGGCAGCAGCTCGGGGTCGCGGCACATGCTCATGACGAGCTCGCTGCCGGCGTTGGTGGTCAGCAGGATGATCGTGTTCTTGAAATCGATCATGCGACCTTCGCCGTCTTCCATCCAGCCCTTGTCGAAGACCTGAAAAAAGATCTCGTGCACGTCGGAGTGCGCCTTCTCGACTTCGTCGAGCAGCACCACGCTGTAGGGCCGGCGGCGCACGGCTTCGGTCAGGATGCCGCCTTCGCCGTAGCCCACGTAGCCGGGCGGTGCGCCCTTGAGCGTGGAAACGGTGTGCGCCTCCTGGAACTCGCTCATGTTGATGGTGATGATGTTCTGCTCGCCGCCGTACAACGCCTCGGCGAGTGCGAGCGCGGTCTCGGTCTTGCCGACGCCTGAGGTGCCGCACAGCATGAAGACGCCGATCGGTTTTTGCGGGTTGTCGAGCCGCGCACGGGACGTTTGAATGCGCCGCGCGATCATCTCCAGCCCGTGCTTCTGGCCGATGACGCGCTGGTTCAGCGTGTCGGCCAGCTTGAGCACGGCCTCGACTTCGTTCTTCACCATGCGGCCGACCGGGATGCCGGTCCAGTCCGCGACGACCGAGGCCACGGCCTGCTCGTCGACCGACGGCAGGATCAGCGGCGACTCGCCCTGCACCGCGTGGATCTTCGCCTGCAGGGTGTGCAGTTCGGCCAGCAGCGCTTCGCGGTCGTGCGCGGGCGCGCCGGGTGCAGCCGTGGGCGCATCCGCGGCCGGTGCCGCGTCGGCGGCAGCCGGTGACGCTGGCGCATCCACCGGCTTGTTGCCCGCGCGCAGCTTGCTGCGCAACTCAAGCAGCCGGTCGACCAGGACCTTCTCTTCCTGCCAGCGTGCGTTCAGCCCCTCCAGCTGGGCCTTTGATTCGACCAGCAGCGCTTCGACCTGCGCCGAGCGCTTGGTCACGTCGATGCCGATGGTGGCCTCGCGGCCGATGATCTCCTGCTCGACGGTCAGCCCTTCGATGCGACGCAGGCAGTCTTCCACTTCAGGCGGCGTTGCATGCTGCGACACCGCCACGCGCGCGCAGGCGGTGTCGAGCAGGCTCACGGCCTTGTCGGGCAACTGGCGCGCCGGGATGTAGCGGTGGCTGAGCTTGACCGCGGCCTCGATCGCCTCGTCGAGCAGCTGCACGCGATGGTGCTTCTCCAGCACGCTGGCGACGCCGCGCAGCATGAGGATCGCCTTGGTCTCGTCGGGCTCGGGCACCTGCACGACCTGGAAGCGCCGCGTGAGCGCCGGGTCCTTCTCGATGTACTTCTTGTACTCGGCCCAGGTGGTGGCACCGATGGTGCGCAGGTTGCCGCGCGCGAGCGCCGGCTTGAGCAGGTTCGCCGCATCGCCGGTGCCGGCCGCGCCGCCCGCACCGACCAGCGTGTGGATCTCGTCGATGAACAGGATGATCGGCGTCGGCGAGCTTTGCACCTCGTCGATCACCTGGCGCAAGCGCTGCTCGAACTCGCCCTTCATGCTGGCGCCGGCCTGCAGCAGGCCGATGTCGAGCGTGAGCAGCTTCACATCTTTCAACTGCGGCGGCACGTCGCCGCGCGCGAGGCGTTGGGCAAAGCCCTCGACCACCGCGGTCTTGCCCACGCCCGCCTCACCCGTCAGGAGCGGGTTGTTCTGGCGGCGTCGCATCAGGATGTCCACGATCTGGCGGATTTCCTCGTCCCGCCCGGTCACCGGATCCATCTCCCCCTTCTTCGCTTTCTCCGTGAGATCGACAGCAAATTTCTTCAGGGCGTCGCCCTTGCCCATGGCGGCCGGCGCCATGGCACCGCTCTCCTCGCCAGGCGCACCGGAACCCATGCCGGTGCCGTCCTGCGCGCGCATCTGGGACTCGGGCGACGGGTCGCAAATCTTCGCGAAGTTCTCGGCCAGGTCCTCGACCTTGACCTTCTCGAACTGTTTCGACAGCCCGTACAGCCGGTTGCGCAGGCTCGTGCTCTTGAGCATGCCGATCAAGAGGTAGCCGGTGCGCACCTGCGCCTCGCCGAACTTCAGGGTCGCGTAGCTCCAGGCCCGCTCGATCGCATCGGGGATCTGCTCCGAGATGTCGCTGATGGACGTGGCGCCGCGCGGCAGCCGGTCGAGCGCGGCCGTCATGTCCTTGGCCAGCACCGAGATGTCGAGGCCGTAGTGCTGGATCACGCGGTGCAGGTCGGAGTCCTGCGCCTGCAACAGCTGCGCGAACAGGTGCTCGAGTTCCACATACGGATTGCCACGCATCTTGCAGAACACGGTGGCGCTGTCCATCGACTTGTAGCCCAGGGCGTTGAGCTTGCCGAACAAGGCGCCACGACTGATTTCACTCATGAAGTTCTCCGTATGGGTTCAAGACGATGGGACTCGTGCAAATTCAAAGTCAGTGGCTGGCGATGCGCACATCGGCCGCGTCCTGCGTACGCCCATGCTGGCCGAGCCACGACACCCAGCCGAGGCGCGGCGCATTGCCCCGCTGCTGGCCGAGGCGCGTGGGCGGCACCTGCTGTTTGGTGAGGATCAGTTCGGCGTCCCATTCGAGTTCGTCGCCCAGCAGTTGCTGCATCCAGCGCTGCAACACCGGCCGCGCGGTGCCGGTCGGCAGGAAGACCTTGTATTGGTCGAGCGACAGCGGGCCCAGGTGCAGACGCACGCGGTGCTGCCGATCCCACGCGCGCTGGCCGAGCATCGCGCCCAGACCCATCGAGCGCGACACGTCGCCGCGGCCCAGCCGCGTGAGCTCGGCGGTCGGCAATGCCATCCAGTGGCCGACCCACCGCTCGAGCCGAACCGGCACACCGAAGTAGCTGCACAGCACCGACGCCACGCCCTCCGCGTTGTGCACGCGCCGCGCCAGCCAGCCGGCGAAATGCAGTCGCGCATCGTCATGGATCTCGTCGCGGTCGTGGCGCGTGGCGGTGCCGGTGCCGACCAGCGCGCCGACCTGCAGCCGGAAGGCATCTTCGCCCGGCCGGTCGAGTGCCACGGCCGGGCGTGAAGCTGCCCAGGCGCGGTACAGGTGCAGCGAGAAGCGATGCAGGAAGGCGTCGAGAAAGGCCACCCACGTCGGATCGCCGTGGTTGATGAAGCGCTCGCGGATGAAATCGGAGAGGTGCACGGGCAGCGGCCCGTTCGGCCCGATGTAGCCGAAGAAGTGCTGGCGCAGGCGCGGCGGCGACACCTCGGTGGCCGCGTCGAAACGGCTGAAAGTAGCCGGCGCAAAAGACAAGGAGGGCTCCTGCCCCACACGCACCGGCTCGGCACTCGGCAGCAGCGCGCGGCCCCAGCGCGGGCTGGTCCGTGCCTCTGCTTCGAGGCGGCGCATCAGCGCGTAGTAGTCGTAGGCCCACGGCTGATGCGCGATCGCATGCAGGTGCGCGCCCACGCGGCCGGCCGGCGAGTGGCCCGCGTCGCGGCCCGCACCAGGCATCGAATCACCGCTCACATCACCGGTCGTGTCCCGCACATCGGCCTCCAGCGCATGGTTTCGCCCTTGCCGGCGACGGTGAGCACGGTTTCTACGAAGTGGTTGACCTCGACGTGCCGCGTGAAGAACTGCGCGAGCACCGCGCCGAACAGGAACGCGCTGTGCCCATGGAAGGCGCCGCGGTCGACCTCGACCGTCACTTCGAGCCCGCGGCCGAAGGCGATCGGCCCGGCCATCGGCAGCCGGCGCGCGACCGGCTTCGACGACACCGACAGGAGACCGCGCACCTGCACCTGGCGCGCCTCGTCGGCATGCACCGCGTAGAGCATCAGCATTTCGCGCACTGCGGCGGCATTCTTCTGTGCATCGGTACCGCTGAGCGACAGGTAGTTGAGCGCGAGGTGGTCGAGCACCCGCCAGCCGAGCCCTTGCTGGACCACCGGCGAGACCGGCCGCGACGGGCCGCGCACCAGCCGCACGCGCCGGACCGGAAAGGAGTCGATGCAATCGAAGTCGTTGTCGCGGCCCAGCGGCATCAAGAGCGGCAGGTCGCGGTTGGTGACCAGCGCGGTCACGGCCAGCTGGCGCAGGGTCTTGGCGTACGGTGCCTGCTGCGGGTCGACCACCTGCATGTAGAGCTCGGAGCCTATATGGCTGCTGCGATGGCCTTCGGTGCGTTGCTTCGCAGACTGCGTGCGCGGCTCGCGCGTGGTCGTGTAATACGCGGGGTGGCTGTGGCGGCTGCCGTGGAAGGCCGCGTAGAAAGGGTGGAAGACTTGTTCCCCGCCGCCATCGGCCCCGCCCGGCGCGCCGTGGCCGACCGCCTCGGCCACCGAATGCACCTCGAAATCCTGCGGCCGCGTGCGGTCGGGGATCAGGTGGAATTCGCTCACGCCTTCGTTCACCGCCACACGGTCGAGCCGCTTGGTGAACAGGTTGATGGCCGGCACGCAGTGGAGCAGCAGGTTGTCGGCACTCACGAGCTTTTCGAGCGCCGCATCGCCCCGCGAGAACAGCACGACGATCTCGACGTCCGCGCCTGGCACCCGGCGCAATGCCGCGCCCAGCCCCTGGATGCGCGCGAACTGGAAGCGCTGCGGGAAGGCGAAGTACTCCTGCACCAGCCGGAAACCGGAGAAGCCGGTGGTGGTCACGGGCAGCAGCGACTCGTCCTCGTCGAAACCCATGGGCTGCACCGCGCTGGCGGGCAGCGTCTGCACGCCTCCTGCTGCACCGCCCGTGGCGTTGAGCGGCTGCACCATCACGCCGATCGGCTTGCCCAGAAAGCATTCGTGCAACTGCCAGGCCACGTCGTCGGCGCCGCCGAAATGCAGCACCAGTTCATCCAGCGCGATCTTGTCGAAGCCGAGTCCGGCCGTGGCGCGCAGCTGCATGCGCACGCCACCGCGAATGTCGCGTGCTTGCGGATGCCGGTTGAGCGGCAGATCGGGTGCATAGGTGAAGTACTGCGCTTTCGTCAGCTCGATGGGCCACACGCGCAGCGCGCGCCCGGTGCGGAATTCGCAGTGCGTGTTCTGGCCGGTCGCCTGGCGCGCGCGCAGGCCGGCGCCGCGCGCGAGCGTCGGCCCGCTCGCGAGGCCGCCATCGTCGAGCTCGGGTGTGCATGCCACCACCGCCATCGCCGGCGTCGGCGCCATGTAGTGCGGGTAGACGATGTCGAGCAGATGCCCGGTGAACCGGGGAAATTCAGCGTCCAGTTTCAGGCCGACGCGTGCCGACAAAAACGCCGTGGCTTCGATCAGGCGTTCGACGTAAGGGTCGGCGACCTCCTGCCCCTCGATGCCGAGCCGGTGCGCGATCTTCGGAAAGGCCCGCGCGAACTCGCCCGAACTTTCCCTGAAGTAGCGCAGTTCCTGCTCGTACAGGTTGAGGAGGCGTGGATCCATGTCGGAGCTGGCGACCTAGCGCGACGCCGGATGCGCCATGTCCTCGAGTTCGACGCGCCCTTCTTCCAGATCGATGCGGCTGCGCATCAGGAACTCGAGCGGCACGGGCTGCGCCCAGAGCATGCCGCGGATCTGCAGGCCGATGCGGTTGTGAGAATCGAGAGCCGGGCCGTCCATGACAAGTTCCACTTCGAGGGTGCGGGGCAGGATGCGTGGCTCGAACTGCTGGATCGCGTTCTTCAAAGCCTGTTCCATGCTGACACGCTCGACGCTCGAGGTGAACTGGCCGGACAGCATAGGCAATCCGTAGTTGATGACCGAGCGCGCCGCGTTCGGATACCGCTTGTCGTCGAAGCCCAGGCCGAAACCCGTGGCGTTGAAGAGCCAGCTCAGGTCGCGCAGCACCGCTTGCCGCAGGGCCTGCTTGGTGAGCGTGCGCTTCTCGTCGCCCTCCCGCTTCTCGCCCGGCGCGTGGTCGACCAGCCGGTCGAGCAGCGACGGCTGCAGCCGCTCCTGCGCGGCGGCGGGCTCAGCCACCGGCGGCCTCCGGTTCGGCCGGTGCCGCAGCGCCGGGGGTGAAGAGGATCTCGCGGATCTCCATGAACGGGTGGTCGCCCGCATCGCTGCCCAGCACCCGCTGGCCGGCGCCGACCCACACCTCGGGCTGCAGCTCGCGCCATTCGGTTTTGCGCGCGAGCTGCAGCGCGCCGTCGGTACTTTTCTCGGAGCCCTCGTAGCGCACCGGGATCAGCGCAAGCGACTCGCCGCCGTTCTCGAACTGCAGGTGCGCGGGCAGCCACACGCAGTCGCGCAGGTCTTCGGGCGGATCGATCTTGATGTGCGCGAGACGCGCGAAAGGAATCCAGTAGTACTTGCCGTTGACGAAGGCTTCGAGCACCGGGCCCAGCCGCATGTCGGCGTCGGCCAGCCATTCGAAGGGCGCGCCGTCAATGGTGCCGGCGCTGGCGGGCGCGGCGTCGAAGGCGCGCTGCCGCAGGTCTTCGGCCACGGCGTCGTCACCGCGGCCACGGCGCAGCAGCGATTCAATGAGCAAGGCCAGCCACTCGTCGGGCTGGCCGAAGACCATCGGCGTGCGCCGACCCGCGAACACCTCGGCCCGCACGCCCTCGCAACGGATGGCTTCGCCATAGACCTGCTTCATGGGCACCGCGAGCGCGTCGAGTTCGGACGCGACCGAGAGCTGGTTCAGCGCGCGCTCCCATTGCCCCAGCACGCACAGCAACTGCGCGAGGAACACGCGGTGCTTGCTGTCGCCGGGCCTGGCGCGCACGTCGTCGGTCAGCGCCTTCAGCGCACCCGCCGGGTCGGCGGCCTTGAGCAGTTCAGCGGCGGACATCACGACTGCCCCTGCGCGGACAGTTCGCAGGTGTTCTTCGGGCCCGGCGTGCCGTCGGGCCGCTGCGTCGAGGCCTCGATCTTCATCGAGCGGTACCCGAAGCGGATGACTTCGCAGGGCGAGCCGAGTGCGCCGCCCGTGAGCAGCGCGATCTCGGCGACCCTGGCTTCGTCGAAGACGAATTCGACCATCGGGTCGGCGTCCTGGATGTTGTCGCCGCCCGCGCGGTAGATGGACAGCACGAGCTTCAGCGAGGGCGACTGGCCGCGCAGCAGGCTCGCGATCGAAGGCGTCGCGGAGTCGGTGCGGCGCACCACATACAGATGCGACAGTGCCAGCATCTGCGTGCCGCCGCCCGGCGCGGCGCGGTAACCGGCGTGCACGTCGTACCCCAGGATGTCCAGGCGGTGCTTGCCGTCGCTGTAGGTCCGCATCGATTCGCCCTGGACGGGCGAGCGGTTGTTTTCGATCGACAGCGCCATGTCGTTCGTGCCCGCGGCCGCGAGCGCGAGGTCGAGCATGCGCATTGCTTCATCGGTGTCGAGTCTTCCGTCGGCAGTCATGGACATGGCAGGTTCTCCGGTGTGCAGTTTGTTGAGTGAGAGATTCAGTCCCAGCGCGCGATTGCGGCAAAGACCGCGCGCGGCGCTTCGGGCGCAGGCTGGCCACGCACGCGCAGCTCGCCCGCGGGGTCGGCGGCGCCGATGCCGAACAGGCGCGGTGCGCTTTGCGCGGCGGCCGGGCTGGCGATCACGAGCAGGCGGCCCGCGCTGTTGGCGGCGGCCCAGGGCAAGGCAAAGCGTTTGGATGCGGGCTGTTCGCGCGTGCCGCGCTCGAAGCGATTCGATTCGCCGTTCTCCTGCGGGAACACGGGCACGAACGCGCCCTGCGCATCGACGCCGACGACCACCAGGTCGAGCGAGTGGCCGGAGGCATTGCGCACGCGCAGCGCGAGGCGTTCGTTGGCGGCCAGCGGCGGCGCACGCTCGCCGGCGGGCAGCGCGCCGCTGCGGACCAGGCGCTGGCCGTCCCACACCTCGAGCACCGCTTCGAAACCCTCGACCTGGCCGGCCTCGGCCAGGGATTGCAGGCGCAGCAACCATTTCAGTTGCGCGAGCGATTGGAGGCGCTCGCGCAGCGCCGGCGTGCCGCTGAGCAGCGCGCCGCGCGCGCCAGGTCCGAACCAGCCCGCGAGCGTGGGCGAGAGGATGTCCAGCCGCGCCTGGCCCGCGCCTGCGTCGGTCCAACGCACATCGGCGGTGTCGTCGGTGGCGCGCACGCGGCGGATCGCAGCCGGGTAGCCGAGCGCCAGGCCGTCGGGCAGTTCGCGATCGCTCGCGACGCGCAATGCCGCAGCGGCGGGCTCGGTTGCCGGCGTCAGGCTCCACTGCACCGCGTTGGGCGAGGCCGCGAGCGCTGCTGGCACCTCGAGCCGTGCGCTGCTCAACGCGACCTGAGTGATGCGCACCGGCGCGCTGCGCACCGTGCCATCGGCCTGCGTCGCGAGCACCCGCACATCCTGCTGCGGCTCGAGCCCGTCGAGCTGGCCGATTTCGAGCGCGAGGCTGTTGCCCGCGCGCTGCGCCCGCCAGACGGGCCGCGTCGACACCGGTGCGGCCGTGTTGCTGAACAACGCCGTGTCGAGGTTGCCCTCGGCCACGGGCGACGGGAGCTCGCGCTCGGGGAAGCGCGATTCCAGTTCCTCGATGACCGGCGGGTAGAGCGCCAGCACGCCGTTGAAGAGATCGCGCCAGGTCGCGGGCTTGCGTTGCAGCGCCTCGCTGACCGCCCATGTGAGCAAGCCCTGCGCGCGCGCCGCGCGGTCCTTGCGGGGCAGGCGCAGTTCGGGCGTGACCTGGTGGCTTTCGGATGCGAAAAAGGCGACGTAGCGCGCGCGCGGCACGGCGGCGGCACCGGGCGCCGTCTGCGCGGTCGCGGCCGGGGCTGCCGCCGTCGATGCGCTGCGCGCCAGCTGCTCGGCGCGCACGCCGCGAAAGCGCACTTCGTCGTCGGCCGGTTGCGGGGCGTCGGCGCCCACGCGCGCGCTGCGCGTCATCGACGCCGCCGAGCAGGTGTCGTACACCGCCCAGACGAACACGTTGCGCGCGAGGAAGGCGCCGATCCAAGCATCGAAATCGACGTCGCGCACGCCGCCGGGCAAGGGCGCACCGCTGCCGATGGCGCCGCGCACATCGCGCGCCAGAAAATTTTCGGCCAGGCCGTCGGGCTCCTGGTAGCGCTTGTTGGCATCACGCAGCCGCGTGCCGTGGCCCGAGAAATACAGCAGCACGAAGTCGCCGCTTTTCGATTGCGCCAACAGGCGCGCCAGCGCGTCCTGGATGGCCTGCGCCTCGGGCAAGGCCGCGCCGCTCACGCCATCGGCCAGCGTCGTGATGTCGCTTGCTGCAAAGCCGTGCTTCTGCAGCGCCTGGCGCATCAGGAGCACGTCGTTGCGCGGCGCCTGCAGCCACATCGACGGTGGCTGGTACGCCAGCTCGGACACACCGACCAGCAGTGCGCGCTGCGCGGCCGCAACCCCACCGGCCGCCAGCAGCAGGCCGGTGAAGAGGACGACGCGCAGCGCGGCGATCACGGTGGCCCTCCGGGCGGCGCCACGGATTGCACCAGCGGCGAGGCCGACAGCAACGCGAGTCCACCCACCGGATCGGCGAGGCGCACGCGCCAGCGGCCCTGCCCGTCGGGGCCGCCCACCAGTTCGGCCGGAATCGATTGCAGCAGCGCGCCGGTCTGCTCGATGCGCACGCCCGGTTGCCACTGCACCAGCAGCTCGGGCGCCGCCACCGCGGCAGGCACGACGGGTGTCGAGCGGAACCGGACCTCGTCTTCGTCGGAGCGGGCGCCGAGGAGGCCCACGTTCTGCACCACGACCACCAGCGCCAGCACGGCGAAGGCCGGCCGCACCCACTGATCGACTGCGAACCAGCCGCGCACGCGTTCCCACAACCCGCTTTCGCGGCCAGGGCGCGGGGACGCTGGCGCGGCGGCGTCGCGCTGACGGGCGGCAGTGCCATCGGCCGACGGGCCTGACAAGCTTGACGACACCGACGCGACCGGTACAGCGAGCGGCCGGGCCGCCTCGCGGTACAGCGACTGGTAGTCCGTGCGCGGGTCGTCAATGCCCAACGGCGTGCCCGACAGCACGGAGAACACGCCGCCCGCGGTGCGCAGTGCGATGCGCCCGGGCTCGGGCTCGATGGGCAGCGGCAGCTGCGCCGCCCACTCGTCGTGCACCGCGCGGATCGCCGCCAGCCGCGTGGCCGACACCTCGCCGAGCACGCGCGCGCAGAGTTGCGGCGCCTGTCGGAGGGTGAGCGCGTTCCAGGTCTGGACCAGGCCGAACATCGGCTCGAAAGGCTCGTCTTCCGGCTCCAGCAGCACGTCGAACGCGCCGGCCCAGTCGGCTTCGCTCGCGGCCAGCCAGCCTTGCCACAGGTCACCCTGCACGCACTTGTCGAGCAGCACGCCCAGCAGGCGCCCTTCGTGCAGCACGCTCACCAGCCGGCCCGGCGCCCAGCGCGCGGAGAAGCCGCGCGCGGCCACCGCTTCGCGGCGCTGTGCGAGCTCGGTCAGCGGCAGCAGCAGGTGCTGCGCGTCCGCGGCATCGGTGGCCGACGGCGCGGGCATGCGGCGCGCGTCCGCGCCGGGGCCAGGACCGGTGATGACATGGGCCTGGTGGGGGTCGCTCGCCGCCTTCGCGCCCTCATCGGGCACGAAGGCGCTGCGGATAAGGCTCAGCGGGGGCCAGAGTTCGTGGGCGGGATGGGCCATGGCGCTTGTTCCTGAATGGGGTATGTCTTCAGGCGTAAGACGCTTCAGCGCCGAGGATTTTGAAAACCTGCAGGATCGCGGCCATGTTGTCGGGGTCGATCTCGATGCCCAGGGTCCCGCTGAGCCACTGGCCGAGCGTGGTGCGCGCGTAGTCGGCCGTGAGCCCGGCCCGCTTGTGCACCAGCCCCAGGCGGCCTGCGCGGTAGTGGTACGAGGCGATCGCGTGGCGCGACGCGATGCCCGACAAGCCACCCTCCGCTTCCTGGCCAAAGCCTTCGCACAGCAGCAGGCGCTCGGGCTCTGGCAGGCCGGCGATGAAGCTGCGCGCCGCGCGCTGTACGGCTTCGGCGCTGAGCCCGTGATCGGCCAGCACCGCATCGGCGTCGTGGTGCGCGCCGAGCTGGTCTTCGAGTTGCGCCTCGGTGACTTCGTCGCCGATCGAAAGCTTCTTGCGGAAGGCGCTGGCGCGCGTGCAGTCGATCAGGTAGCGCCGGAAGTAGGCGCACAGGGCGAAGGCGTTCGAGGGCGCGCTGTGGCTGCCCCGGTCGCGTGCGCCGCTGTCGTCGGCCTCGTCGGGGTCGGCATCGAGCCGCAGCACCTTGACGTAGATGAACTGCGCCACCAGCTCCTGCCGCCCTTCGCCGAGCGCATGCAGCTCGGGTGGGTTGCAGGCCTTGAGCGCGCCGCCGACGATGCGGTACATCTCGCCCATCTCGTTCGACGACAGCGTCTGCCGCCGGCGCCACAGGCGCGCCAGCTCACCGCTTTCCTGGGACGAGAGGGTTTCCTGCACGGCAACGAAGCGTCAGTCGTCGACGCACTGGCCCTCGACCGGCACCAGGCATTGCGGCAGGTTGCCACCGACCGCGCCGCCGCGAGTGCGCAGCGACGAAGTGGCCGCGGCCGCCACGGCCAGTCCGCGCGGCAGCAGGATCCAGAGCTGGCCGCGCTCCTTCATGCGGCGCGCGTTGGTCGCGGCCTGCGTGCCGTTGCCGAAGAAATAGTCGGCCCGCACCGCGCCGCGGATCGCACCGCCGGTGTCCTGCGCAATGGTCAGGCGTTGCATCGGCGCGCCGGTGCCGGGCGTGCGGGTCGACACGAACACCGGGTAGCCCAGCGGCGTGCTGCGCGGATCGACCGCGATCGAGCGGCCCGCCGACAGCGGCACGCCGAAGGCACCGACCGGACCGCCGGCACTGGCCGCGGCCTCGCGGAAGAACACGTAGCTCGGGTCCTTGATGCCCGAGCCGATCACCGGGCCGGCGGTGCGGCGACCGGGCACCACGACAGCGCCGCTGGCGGTCGGTCGGGCCAGGGTGAAGCCGCGGGTGCGGATCACCGAGGTGTCGTTCGTGTCGTCGTCCTCGCCATCGTCCAGCTGCAGCTCGATCGCGCCGCCGCGCACCTTGACGGCGCTGCGCGCCTTGCCCGAAGAGGCCTGCGCCAGCGTCGGGCGGAACGGCTGACCGTTCTGCTCGGCATAGGCGATGCGGACCACATCGCCGTTCTGCAGGCGAATGCGGCCCGAGCCCTGGATCTGCATCTCGTAGAGCGCGGTCGCGCTGTTGACGAAGGCCAGCACCTTGGCGTTGGGCGCGCCCTTGGTCTCGATCTCTTCGCGCGTGAAGTAGGGCAGCAGGGTGCGACCTTCGATGCGCAGGCGCACCTTGCGGTCTAGCGTGTCGCGCGTGATGCCCGACAGGTCGAGCGCGTAGAGGCCCGGTGCGCCCATGTCTCGCGTGTTGAGGCCGGCCTGCACCGTGACGGTGTTGCCCTGCACCCGCGCAGCCACGACGCCGTTGCCCGGCGGCAGGCGGCGCGCATCGGCGAAGAGCATGTCTTCCGGCTGGCCGTAGACGGGGTAAATGAAGGGCGGCGAATAGGTGCGGCTGCCGCTGATCTCGGGCTCGAAATAGCCCGTCACCACGCCGTCGGGCTTGCGGTCGTCGTCGCGGATCTGGTAGGCGGAGAACTCGCGCTCGAAGAAGGTACGGATGCCCGGACCGTTCTTGCCATCGACCCGGGCCGCACGATCGCAGACCTCTTTCCATTCGGCGCCGCGGCCGGTGAGCACTTTGCAGCTGCCCAGAAACGCGGGCCAGCCTTCGACGAAGTCATCGCGGCCCCAGCCGGGCACGGCGTCGAAGCCGACCGCCGTGTAGGTGGCCAATTGGGTCGAGAAGGTGCGGGCCTGGCCGGCCACGCTGGCGCCCACGGCTGCAGGGCGGCCCGAGGGCGCCGATGGCGCGGCAGGTGCCGTCGCGACCGGCGCCGCGGGCGCGGACGTGGAGGCCGTGCCGTCGGCGGGCGGCGGCGTCCAGGCGCAGCCAGCGAGCGACACGGCGATGGCCGCGGCACTCCAGCGCAGCGTGGACGGGAAGGTGAACGATGGGTTGGTCATGGAAAGACTCCTTGTCTTGATTGCGTCGGCCCGGACAGGCCCATGCTGTTCAGACGATTACTTCTCGACGATTTCGAAATGCGCGGTGCCATAGACGTCCTTGCAGGGCGCACCGGGCGCGCACACCGGCTTGCCCAGCAGCGGCGAGGCGCCGTTGCCGCGCGCGGCCTCCAGTGCCGACAACACGGTCACGGGGAACTGCGGGAAGACGCCGTCGTTCTGCACGCCGGCGGCACTGAAGTCGCGCTCGTGTTCGCTGACGAGCACGGCGAAATGGTTGGCACCGGGCGGCCCGCCGGCGTTCATCGGCCACGAGGCGCGCGGCAAGGACAGCGAGGCGCCCGCGGCGATCTTGTTGTACTTGTCCAGCAGGTTGGGAAAAAGCAGGAACATCTCGCCGCCGCTGGACAGGAGGAAGACGTAGACGAAGCCTTCGCGTTGGCTGCTGATGTCGAAGGCCAGCTTGTCCTTGCCGATCTGCACTTCGGCCTTGCCGGCCCTGGCTGTGACGCCGAAGCCGGGCGTCGCGCCGTCGGCCAACGACTGCAGCGATTGCGCCGGCGTGCGCGGCGCGGCCGGCGCAGGCGGTGGCGGTGCGGGTGCCTGCGCGACAGGCGCATCGATCGGCGGAGGCGCGGCGGCGACCGGCGGCGCGGGCGCGGGCGCATCGCTCGACCTGCCCATCACCCACCAGCCACCGCCGGCGGCCAGCACCGCGACCGCGGCGACCGACGCCAGGATCGCCGGCATCCGGTTCTTCGGCTGGCCGGTCGGCGACCCGCTCGTTCCTGCGGCAGCGGGCGCTGGCGCGCGGCCCGGCGTCGGCGCCCGCGCACCGGCTGGCACGGGCGCTGGCCGCACCGGCATCACCGTCTGCCCGCCGTCGAGGTCCAGCGCGGCGCGCAGTTCGGCCATCGACTGCGGCCGCGACTCGGGTCGCACGCCCAGGCCGGCGTCGATCGCCTCCAGCAGACGCAGGCTGTAACGCTGACGCAGGATGTCGTTGCCCGCCAGCGGCACATAGCTGTCGGCCAGCAGCCGCGCGACCGACGGCGGCGGCGCGCGCCCGCAGACCGCCACGTGCATCACCGCGGCGAGCGCGTAGACATCGGTCCACGCGCCCTGCGACATGTCGGGCATCTCGGCGTACTGCTCGATCGGCGCGTAGCCGGGTTTCAGAATGACCGTGATGGCCTGCGTCTTGTCGGTGATCACGCGGCGCGCGGCGCCGAAGTCGAGCACCACGGGCCGGCCCGATTCCTCGAGCAGGATGATGTTGTCGGGTGCGATATCGCGGTGGTAGCAGTTGGCGCGGTGCATCACGGCCAACGCCTGCGTGACGCCGTCCATGATGCGCATCAGCCAGCCTTCGTCGACACCGCCGGGGATCGCGGCCAGCGCCTGGCGCAACGTGTCGCCGCGGTAGAACGGCATCACCATGTAGGTGGTGCCGCGCTCCTGCCAGAAACGGTAGACCTTGAGCAGCGACGGATGGTCGAACTGCGCGAGCAGGCGGGCCTCGTTGATGAAGCTGCGCATGCCCAGGTCGAAGGTCTCGCGGTGCCGCTCCGACAGCGGCACGACGCTGCCATCCGCCTGCCGGGTCGACAGGGACGTCGGCAGGTATTCCTTGACGGCCACCACGCGCTCGAGCGTGTGGTCCCACGCTTCGTAGACCACGCCGAAACCGCCCTGCCCGATCGCCCGCGTGATCTCGAACTCGGCCAGGCGACTGCCCACGGCCAGCAGGCCCGCATCGTTGCCTTCCGGTGCGGGCGCGGGCGCCGCGGCGCCACTCGAAGCGAACGCCGTTCCGCTGCCGGAGATCACGGTCGCGCCGTCGGCGGCTGCGTCGGGAGCTGCATCGGCCGGCGCGACCGGCGCAACCGCGAGACGGCCCATCACTTCGGTGCGCTCGGCCGGGTCGGGTGGGTGCTTGTCGGGCGCATCGCTCACGCGCTGTCCTCCTGAGTGGTCGTCAGGGTCTCGCTGCCGATGCCGAACAGCGCATCGAATTGCTCGCCGCGTGGCAAGCCCATGCAGGTCTGGCGAACACCGTCAGGCGCGGCCGGGTCGGCGAGCCAGAGCGAGGCGCCGAAGCCAGGGAGCGCGAGCGTGTCGAGCGCAGCGTTCGCCGCGTCGGCATCGCCGGGCGCCGCATCGAAAGTCCGCGCGAGCAAGGCGTCGAAACGCTCCGCATCGAGATCGCCCTCGAGCCCCTGCAGGGCAGCGGCGACCGCGCGGGCCCACCACTGCTGCGCGGCGGCCAGCGCAGGCGCATCGAGCTGCCCCGGCGCACCGGCCAGCGGCGCGGCGATCGCGAACGGAAAGTAGCGGCCGACGCCATCGACGGAGGGCATCAGCACACCGATCCAGACCTCTGCATCGACCACCTGCGGCCCCAGCACGAAACACCAGAGCGGCGCGTCGAGATAGCTCGCGGTCCAGTCGGCATGCCGGTCGCGCATGCGCGCCAGGCCGGTCTGCAGCCAGTGGTCCCACCCTTCGCGGAAAGACGGCGGCAAGCGCCGGTGCGCGAAGTCGCCCATGCCCGGGAGCTTGCCGAACCAGCCGGGCGTCTGCATCACAGGCTGCCCGGGCACGAGAACTCGCGCAGTTCGCGCAGGCGGATCGGGTGCTGCACGCTGTTGGTGGTGACTTCGAAGCGGGTGCGGCGCGCGCCGATCTGGAAGGTGATGAAGAACTTCTCGGGCGCATCGCCGGCTTCGAGTTGGCCGTCGTCGAGCGCGCGGAACAGCGCCCACGGCCCGTCGACCGCCATGCCGGAACTGCCGGTGGTCGAGGGCGGGCTGACCTGCACGCGCACCTGGTTGCTGCCCTTCGGACCCGGCCATTGCACCGCCATCGGGACCACCGGGCCGTGCGCGTACTTCACGAGTTGGCCGTCGACGTCGAGGATGAACTGCGTGATGCCCGCGTCCATCTCGACCGGCTTGAAGTCCAGCCGCATGCCCGGGGTGCGCCCGCCGGAGCGGAAGAAGATGTCGCGGATGCGTGCCGCGCGCTCGAACTGCGCGAGCGCCGACGCGCTGGCCGCGGCGCGCTCGGCGACCGGCTTGTAGCGCCACGGACGCGCGCTGGTGTCGACCAGCGTGGCGAGCCGCTTCTGGAAGAACTCGTCCATCAGCCCGCCCGGGCCGAACATCTTGCCGAAGTCCTCGGGCAGCACATCGCGCTTGCTGTTGCCGACGAAGGGGTAGCGGCCTGCAATGGCGCTCTGGCAGAACTCGGTGACCGGCCGCAGGTCCTGGCTCAAGGTGCTGCGTTCCGCGTCCTGTGCCTGCGCCGCGCCGGACTGGCTCAGGCCCTCGATCATCGTGCGCACCGGCTCGGGCAAGCGGCCCGCATCCGACTTGAGCTTGCCCGCCACGTCGCCCGGCGGCGGCGAGGTCCGGCCCTTGACCGCCGTGTCGACCGCCGTCAGGTAGACGTACACCTCGTTGAAGAGCTTGAGCGCATCGTCGATCGGCGCGGGGCCGTTCGGCGTGGCCGGCGTCACGAGCAGGCGCAGCGGTTCGAAGCGGTCGTCGACGATGCTTTCCACGCGCTTGCCCGTGGCCGCGGGGCGGTTCGGGTCGCCGCCGAACAAATCGCCCAGCCGCTGGCCGGCGCTGCGCACCGTCTCGCCGGCGCGGGCCACGGCATCCTTGTTCGTATCGGCCGGGATCAGCGTGGTTTCCTTGACCACCGCGCGCAGGTAATTGGTCAGCGGCGATGACGCGCCCGAAAGGATGCGCGCGGTCTCGATGTTCTTTTCCAGCCCGGTGCCGCGCGTCAGCCGCACGTCGGCCAGCAGGGCCTCCCAGACCTTCACGTACTCGGCCAGGTAGAGCCGGCGCACGCGGTCGGTCAGTTCGCCCAGTGCGGCGGCCTCGCGCACGCGGTCGGCGGCCGAGCGCTCCTGGCCCAGCACCCAGGGCTCTTCCTGCGCGAGCAGGCCCGAGACCAGCGTCACCTCGGACTGGAAGCGCTTGTGATACCCGTCATAGGTGAACATGCCGGGCACGCCTTCGGTCAGCGGCTTGCCGCTGATGCGCTGGAACACCAGCGGCCCCGAAGGCCCCGCGGCGGTGGCCACGCTGAAGGCCGGGATGTCGGCGCCCAGCCGCTGGCGCTTGAGCCGGCTGAAGATGCGCGCTTCGAGCGGGTAGCTGGCGAGCACGGCGCGCACGCTGCGCACCAGGTTCTCGTCCATCTTGAGCGGCGAGCGCGGCGGGCCCTGCGCGATCAGCACGTCGAGCTGGTCTTCGAGCGCGCGGCGCTGGTCTTCGGGAATGCCGCGATCGAGGCTGCGCGACCAGTCGAGCGTGATCCACGCGCGCAGCGCCTCGGCGTCGAAACGCTCGGGCTGGTGGAGCATCAGGTAGCTCTTGAGCGCCTCGTAGCTGTACTCGAGGTTGTCTTTCTGCGCGGTGCGCAACTGGTCCTCGAGCCGCTTGGCCAGCTGCGGCAGGAAGGTGTCGTTGAGCGCACGCTGGTGCGTGAGCATGGCCGCGGCATCGAGCTTGTCGCCCTGGTAGAGGCCCAGCGTCATGGCCAGCGGTGCATCGCCCTGGCGGTTCTCGGGCGTCTGCCAGATGTTGCGCAGGCCCTGCAGCACCGGCGCCACTTCGACCAGGTTCTGCACGCGCGCGGGCAGCGCCGCCAGCGTTTGCCGCGCAGGCTCGACGCGCGCTTCCACGGCCTTCAGGTAGTTGAGGTTCTGCAGCGTGCTGTAGCCCCAGGCCGCGAGCAGGCCCACGGTGAACAGGCTCATCGCCGCGACCGCTGCGACGCGCACCGTGTGGCGACGCCGCTCCAGCTTGACGTCGGCACCGGCCAGCCGCTGCTCGGGGAACACCACGTCGCGCAGCAAGGCCGTGAGGAAGTAGCTGCGGCCGCTGCTCTTTTGCGGCGCCAGCATGGCGCGTTCGAGCCCGAAGCTGCGCGCGAGGCTGCCCATCACGCGATCGATCGGGCTGCCCTCTTGCGTCCCGCTGGTGAAATACACGCCGCGCACCCACGGCGGCTGCGCAAAACGCGAGCCGGTGAACACTTGGTCGAGCAGATCCGATAGCAAGGGGCCGACCGCGCCGAACTGCGCCGGGAAGCCGAAGATCGCGGCGCGGCGCGTGCCGTCGGGCTCGCGTTGCATGCGTGCGATCAGGCCGTCGTTCACGCGGTCGTGCAGCAACGCGAACTCGCGCTGAAACGCCGTCGCGAGCCCCTTCTCATCGACCTGCGAACCGTCTTCGGGTGGCAGGGTGAAGCCGAACACCTGCGCGCGCTGTTCCTTGCCGAGGTCATCGAAATAGTCGGTGAAGCCGTAGAGCAGGTCGCTCTTGGTCACCAGCACGTACACCGGCAGCCGGGTCGTGAGCTTGGCGTCGAGCTCCAGCAAGCGGGCGCGGATCGAGGCCGCCAGCGCGGTGCGCTGCTCGACACCCTGGCTCAGCAGGTCCGCCACGCTCACGGTCAGGAACACGCCGTTAAGCGGGCGCCGTGGGCGCGCTTTCTTGAGCAGCGCGAGGAAGCCTTCCCAGGCGCTCTTGTCTTCGCTCTGGTGGCTGTCCTGCGTGGTGTAGCGGCCGGCCGTATCGATGAGCACGGCTTCGTCGGTGAACCACCAGTCGCAGTTGCGCGTGCCGCCCACGCCGCGGATCGCGCCGGGACCGAACTTGTCGGCCAGCGGAAACGACAGGCCCGAGTTCACCAGCGCCGTGGTCTTGCCCGCACCCGGCGCGCCGATGAAGACGTACCAAGGCAGGTCGTACAGGTAGTTGCCGCCCGAAAGCGACAGCCAGTCGCGCCAGCCCGGCTTCTTGCCGGCCGCATGCAGGCGCATCTTCTTCAACGTGGCGACCGCTTCACTGAAGCGGGTGTTGAGGATCTTCTGTTCGCCGTTGTCGGGCGCGTCGGCTTTGACAGCGACCGGCGCGCGCATCAGCCCGTCGGTCAGGTGCTGACTCGCGCGGCGCGTGCGCCAGCGGCGCCAGGCCGCACGCAGCAGCACCAGCAGCACGATGGCGCCGATGAGGATCGCGCGCGACAGCTCGGTCTCGAGCGGCGCGAGCGTGCCGATCTTGACCAGCGGACCGATCCACCAGATCAGCAGCGAAATGACGATCAGCGCCAGTACCGTCAGCAGCACCGGGTGGAACAGGAAGCCGAAGATCTTTTTCATGGCTTGACTCCCGTGCGGGCCACGCGCTCGGGCTCGGACAGCAGCACGATGTCGACGCGGCGGTTGCGCGCGCGGTTGGCCGGCGAGTCGTTCTGCGCGACCGGCTCGGCGTCGGCCTTGCCGTCCGAGCGCATCCGGGCCGGGTCAACCTGCGCCGTGAGCGCGGCCTTGACGGCGTCGGCCCGGGCGGCCGACAGATGCCAGTTCGACGGGAAGCGCAGCGAGCGGATTGGCTGGTTGTCGGAATGTCCGGTGATCAGCACCTCGCCCTTGACCTCGGCCAGCGCCTGCCCGATGCGTGCCAGGACCGGCATCGACTGCGCCATCGGCTCTGCGCTGCCCGAGCCGAAGAAGGAATCGCCGCGCAGCCGCACCACGCTGCGGTCGGCCTCGTCGGTCACGGTGACCAGGCCCTGCTTGACCTCGGGTTCGAGGAAGCGCGCGAGCCGGGGCGCCTTGGCCGGCGCGGCCGGTGGCGCGATCTGGATGTTCGGCGCGCGCAAACCCGACACAGCCGCGTACGTGGTGTCGGAGCGGTGGTTGAGCGAAAGGCGCAGGCCAAACCACACCAGCGCCAGCAACAGCAGGAAGCCGACCGCAAATACCCACAGCGGCACCGATTCGCGCAGGCGCGCGGCGCCGGCGCCCTGCCCGCGCCAGTGCGGCGACAGCTCGGCCTCGACGGGGGGACGGTCCTTGGCAATCAGCTCGGCCAGGCGCTGGCGCACGGTGTCGAGCTGCGCGCGGCCGTTGTCGACCACGCGGTAGCGGCCCTCGAAGCCCAGGGCCAACACGCTGTAGATCAGCTCGAGCAGCTGGCGGTGCGTGGGCACGTCCTGCGCCAGCTTGGCCAGGAGCTGGAACACCTTCTCGCCGCCCCAAGTCTCATTGTGGAACTGCACCAGCAGGCTCTGCTTGTTCCAGCCTGCCTGCACGCCCCAGGGTGTGTTGGCCACGGCCTCGTCGAGCGCCGTGCACAGCACGTAGCGGGCGGCCAGCACCGATTCGTTCGACACACCCGCGCGCCGTGCCGCGGCGTCGAAGCGGTTGACCGCGTCGGCGGTCGAGGCGCGCAATGCGGGCACGTTGGGCGGCTGCACCAGGTTGCGCAGCTTGCCGATCAGCACCAGCAACTTGCCGGCGGCCGAGACCAGCGGATTGAGCAGGCCCAGTTCCCCCACCTCCGCCGGCAGCGGCTCGGCGCCGGTCGCGAACGCCGCCGGTGCGGCGGCCGCCCCCGCGCCCGGCGCGCGCGGCTTCGGCTTGATGACGGTGCGTTCCGATTCGAACGCCGCAAAGGGATCGGGAGTGGTCATGATCGGATCGCCCAGAAGGCGAGGTCGAGCCCAGGGAAGTCACCGGCGATGTGCATCGCGACACCGCCGGACTGCTCGAGCTGGCGCCACAGATCGCTGTTGCGCGTTTCCAGCTCGAAGTAGTTCGCGCCCGAATGGAACGGGATCTGCCGCGGCGCCACCGGGAGCGGCGTGAGCGTGACGCCCGGCAGCGCCAGATTGACCAGATCGCGGATGCGCTCGACCGGACCGATCTTCACTTGCGTCGGGAAACGCGCGCGCAGCGCCTCGCTCGGCATGTGCGCGTTGACGGCCAGCACGAAGGTGGCATTGCGCTGCAGCTCGACGTCGGGGATCACCGCCACGCGCACGCCGTGCTTGCGGTCATGCAGGTCGATGCGGATGGCCGACTGCTCGAGCACCATCGACAGGCTGCGCCGCAAGTCGTCCATCAGCGGACGGAAGGTCAACGCCAGATCGTCGTGGATGTAGGGGCCGAAAGACGCGACGCGGCGCGCATCGCGAAAGGTCGCCAGATCGCCCGCGAGCGCCAGCGCGTGTTCGTAGAAGTGCTGCGGATGCAGCACCGCGCACTTGCTCATGTGCGTGAACAGCGGCTCGTTGCGGTTGACGGTCTGGAGCAGCAGGAAGTCGGCGATCTCGGACACGCCGCCCGAACCACCCTGGCTCATGCGGCCGGCCAGCGCCTCGCCGCGCTGGCGCAACAGGCCGAGCAACTCGTCGAGCCATGAACGGATCACCGCGTGGCCCGCCACATCGAGCAGTGGCGGGAGCAAGGTGCGGTCGAGCTGGACCTGGTTGTCGACCCGGCGCTCGACCACGCGCGCGATGTTGAGCGTGCTCCACGCATCGGTGGCCTCGCTCGCGCGCATGAGACGGGTGTGGAGCTGGCCGAGTTGCAGCGTGGCCGTGCGGTCGCCCGCGGTGTTGGAATCGGGCACCTCGGACTCGAGCACGCGGTGGCGCACCAGGTCGTCGTAGGCTTCGGCATCGGCCTCGCGCGCGCCCGCGCGCCGCACGGGCAGCGCCAGCACCACGGCCTCGTCGCGCATGGTGGCGGGAATGTCGACCGGCTCGGGCAGCGGATCGACGGCGGGCATGTCGAACACGGTGCCGTCGCCGAACACGCCAACCGCGCGCACCAGCGCGAGCTTGCCGAGCGTGAGCGCGGCGGGGTCGATTTCCAGTTCGGCAAAGCCCCACGCGTAGGGGCTGGTGATGCGCAGCAGCAGGTGCCGCGCATGATCGGCATGGCGCTCGCTTTGCTGCAGGTGCTGGGGCTGCAGCAACATCCCCTCGCTCCAGACCACTTTTGTTCGCCAGCTCATCCGCACTCCGTCAACGGCAAGGGTGCCTGAAAGAAACATCCAGTTTCCGGTGCTTGGGCGCGACGGCAAATCCGCCTAACGGCCTAGAGAAGCCCTTTGGGCCTACGGCAAAGGGCCTAACTCAAGTGCCGGCGTGCGGCGAGGCGAAGCGACGCCGCTATCGCCTTGAAGGCAAATCGGTATCGGGCGTCGTGGTGCGCAGGGCGGCCACGTGTGCCGCGTAGGCCTGGTCGATGCGCGCAAGGCGGCCGGCCCGGGCCTCCTCGCTGACCCATTGCGCCGCCAGTGCCTGCTGGCGCGCCAGCTCGCGCACCATTTGCGCCGCCGGCAGCAGCGCGGTGTTGCCGGCGGCCGCATAGCCCGGGCCAGCGTGCAGGCCCTTGAGCACCTCGCGCTCGGCATCGCCCTTCGGGCCCGGTGCGCGGCCGTAGCCCGCCATGAAGGCGTGCAGCGCAACCAGCACCTCGGCGGGCGCGTCGCGCCGGACGACGAGGTAGCCACGCGACGTGGGCTCGGAGGTCCAGACCACCTGCAGCCGCGCCGCCTCGACAGGGAACTGCTGGCGGAAGCGCTCCAGGTCCGTGGTGCTGTTGGTGGCCACATCGGCATCGCCGTTGGCAACGGCCAGCGCGGTGGTCTGGTGGGTGCCCACCATTTCGCTGCGAAAGCGCGTTTCCATCCGGATGCCGCGCGGCAGGAACAACTGGGTCTGCGGCAGGATGAAGCCCGAGACCGAGCGGGGGTCGCCGCGCGCCAGGCGCCAGCGGCCGGGCTCGGCCAGCAGCGCCAGCAGGCCGCTGACCGGGCCGTCCTTGCGCACCACCAGCACGGCACGGTGCGCTGCAGGGCCGTCGGCGCGGGCGGCCTGCGCGGCCACGTTCATGCGTCCCGTGGTCACGGCGTCCAGCGCCATCTTTCCCGAGAGGAAGGCGACGTCGACTTCGTCGCGGCCGATGGCGCGCTCCAGCGCGGCGTAGCTGCTGGTCGACACGGCCTCCACCGGCCGCCCGATGGCCCGGCTCAGATCGTCCAGCAGGGGCTGCCACGCGGTGCGCGAATCGAAAGTGCCACCCAGCGGCAGGATGCCGAAGCGCACGACTGGCGACACGCCCGGCGCCGCCTTCGTCGCGACCTGCGCGTCCGTCTGCATCGCCTTTTGCGCCAGCGCCGGAACGGGCGCAACGGATGCGCTCAAGGCCATCGCTGCCATCCATGCCGCGACTACCCCGGCGCCGCCGCGCCACCCCCGGCGCGGTGGCCGGACCGGGGCCGCCGCGCGCGCGTGCATCAGGAACCGCCGTCGCGCAGCACGGCCAGTTGCTCGGCGTAGCTCCGGTCGATGCGCTGCAGGCGCGCCTGGCGCGCGGCTTCGTTGACCCATTGCGCAGTCATCGCGTTCTGGCGCGCCAGCTGGGCTGCAAGCGTGGCCGCCGGCAGCAGCGAGCGGTTGTCGGCGGCCACGAAGCCTGCGAAGTCGTGCAACGACTTGAGCACCGCCCGCTCCGCATCGCCGCGTGGTCCGTTGCTGCGCGCGTAGGCAGTCAGGAACGTCTGGACCTTGCGGCGGAACTCGGGCGGGTAGTCGCGACGCACGACCAGTTGCGCATGCGCGATGAGATCGGATTCCCAGAGCGTTTGCAGCCGCGCGGCCTCGACCGGAAATTGCAGCTTGAAGCGCTCGAAGTCGGCGGTGTTGTTGGTCGCGACATCGGCCTCGCCGTTGGCGACCGCCAGGGCCGTGGCCTGGTGGGTGCCGACGACTTCGCTGCGGAAACGCGTTTCCATCGCGATGTGGTTCGGCAGGAAGAACTGCAGCTGCGGCACGATGAAGCCCGAGAGCGAGCGGTTCTCGCCGCGCGCCAGCCGCCAGCGTTCGGGCTCGGCCAGCAGGCCCTGGAGGCTGTTGAACGGCGGCGCCTTGCGCGACAGCAGCAGCGCACGGTAGCCGGGCAAGCCGTCGTGGCGCGTGACCTGGGCCACCACCGTCATGCGGCGCTGCGACACGGCATCGAGCGCCATCTTTCCGGAGAGGAAGGCCATGTCGACCTCGTTGCGCTGGATCGCCTGCTCCAGCGCCTCGTACGAGGTGACCGACAGCACGCTGACCGGCCGCCCGATCGCGCGGCTCAGGTCGGCCAGCAACGGCTCCCAGTCATTGCGCGACTCGAAGGCGCCGCCCAGCGGCAGGATGCCGAAGCGCACGACCGGATCGGGTGCCTGGCCCTGCGCCCAGGTCGCGCCTGCCAGCATGCACAACAGCGCTGCGGCCCAGCGCCGCAGCGCGACGCCGACAGGCGCGGGTGGCTGGATGGCGGGGTGGGTGTCGCGCGGCGCCGGGGCCGCGAAAGCATTGCGAATGAAAGCCAGCATCTGGGTACAGGGCGGTGGCCGGGGCTACCACGAACGGACGGGTCTTTGCCAAGCGAAGAAGGAACACAATTAGATACCAAGTACAAGGCGAAATCGTGACCTTTTCCGCGCAGAACTGACGATTCGAGCCCCGATGCTCCGGCGTTTCCCACCTTCTTCTTCCTTATGAGCTGGAACTTCCGCGCCCTTCGCCGGAGCCTGGGCCGCCTGAGCTTTGCCCAGCAGCTCATCCTGCTGGCCCTGCTGCCGGCCACCGTGGCCACCCTCGCGGCGATCGGCGTGCTGACGCGCCAGCACCTGGGCAACCTGACGGCGCTGATGCAGGCCAATGCGCAAACCGTGGCGCTGCAGGTCGCCACCGTGGCGCAGGGCCCGCTGCAGCAGCTGGACCGCCGCGCCCTCCAGCGGGCCGCGCAATCGGGCATCAACCAGCCGCACGTGCTGCAGGTGCAGATCTGGTCGGAAGACGGCGAGATCGTGGCCAATTCCGAAACGGTGGACCGCGCGCGCGGCGAGGGCCTGCAGGCGGTCGTGCCGGTGGTGGGCGAAGACGCCCAGCCGGTCGGCAAGGTGATGGTCGAGATCAGCCTGGACGCCGTGAGCGACGCGCGGCGCTCGGTGTGGCTCAACGTGGTGCTGGTGCTGGCCGCGAGCCTGCTGGGCGTCGGCCTGGCGGGCTGGTGGGCGGCGCGGCGCATCAGCGAACCCATCCGCGCGCTGGGGCTGGCGGTCGACCGGCTCGGCGCAGGCGAGGCGGCCAGCGTGACGATCGAGGGCACCTCCGAGGTACAGCACCTGCAGCGTGGTTTCAACGAAGCGGCGCGCGCGCTGGCGGAAAGCCATCGCCTGCTGCAGTCGCGCATCAACGACGCCACGCTGGAGCTGGGCCGCAAGAACCAGCAGCTCGAGGTGGCCAGCCAGGCCAAGACCCGGCTGCTCGCCGCTGCCAGCCATGACCTGCGCCAGCCGCTGCACGCACTGACGCTGTTCTCCGACGGGCTGGCCAACGGCGAGACCGACCCGGTACGGCTCGAACGCATCGGCCACATCCGCGAATGCGTCGATTCGCTCGACCGCCTGTTCTCGGAGCTCTTGAATCTGTCGCAGCTGGACGCGGGCGTTTTGCAGCCCCAGTGGACCGACTTCCCGCTCGACCTGCTGTTCGAGGAACTGAGCCGCAACTTCCGCCCCGTGGCCGAGGCGCAGAACCTGCGCCTGGTGGTGCGCAAGACCGAACTCTGGGTGCGTTGCGACTACGTGATGCTGTCGCGCATCCTGAACAACCTGGTGTCGAACTCGCTGCGCCACACGCCCGAGGGCGGCATCCTGATCGGCGCCCGCCGCCGCGGCAAGGGCGTGCGCATCGACGTGATCGACACCGGCGTCGGCATCGCGCCGCAGCACCAGGCCCGCGTGTTCGAGGAGTTCTTCCAGGTCGACGGCACCGGCCGCCATGCCAGCCGCGGCGCGCGCGGCATGGGCCTCGGCCTGGCCACGGTGCAGCGCCTGGCCCAGTTGCTGAACACGCGGGTGGAACTGAGCTCGCGCCTGCATTCGGGCACCTGCGTGCGCGTGCTGGTGCGCGGGGGCACGCCGGTGCACACGGCGCTGCCCGGCGGCCGGCCGGAGCCCGGTGCCTCCGGTGCCGGTGGCCCCGAGGCGGAAGCCGACCTGCGCGGGCTGCGCATCCTGGTGATCGACGACGAACGGACCATCCTCGAGGGGCTGATGGTGGTGCTGGCCAACTGGGGTGCGACCGTGATCGCGGCCCAGACCCGCGCCGAGGCGCTGGCGCTCGCCGACAGCTGGGAGCAGCCGCCCGACGTGGTGGTGAGCGACCTGTTGCTGCAGGGCGGCGACAACGGGCTCGATGTGCTGGCGGCGCTCGAGCGCCACCCGCGCGGCATCGGCCCCGCGACCGCACGCCTCCTGGTCACCGGTGAAACCAAACCCGATCGCCTGCGCGAAGTGGCCAGCGCCGGCATCGCCGTGCTCTACAAGCCCGTGTCGCCGAAGGTGTTGCGGCAGGCCATCCACACGCAACGACTGGCGACGCAGGCGCAGGGCTGATCAGTGCGCCTTGGCAGCGCGCCCTCATAGACCGTCGGACATAGCCCGACCGGCCGCGAAGACGTGCGCAACTTTGTTAACCGCGGCCGGGCCTAAGCCCTCTGCCTTATCGCGCGAAATGAGCCGGCTCCGTACATTGGATCGCACCTCCCTCGCGAGAAGCGGTTCATGTGCGCATCCCTTTTTCTGCTGAATTGCCGGCGCCTCTGCGCAGCCGTCGGGATGACGCTGAGCCTTGCAGCGGTGGGCGCGGCGCAGGCCGACAACCTGACCGTGCTGGTGGCCGACGATCAGGCGGCGCACACCGAGTTCGTGCGGGAGCTGCGCGGTCGGCAGGAGCCCGGCAGCCGTTTCGATCTGGTGCGCGTCCCGCCGGGCGCTGCCGACACAGCGGCACCCGGCACTGTGCCAGGTGCCCCGGTCGGCACCGCGCCCGATGACGAGCGCGAGATCGCCGGCGTGCGCACCCGCAGCGCCCGCATGACGGCCGAGCGCCCGATGATCCTGGCCGTCGGCCCGGCCGCAGCCCGCGCAGCGATCGATCGGCCGGGCAGCGAGCCGCTGCTGCTCGCCATGCTCAGCCGCATCGACTACGAAGTACTGCAGTCCAGCCCGCTGATGCGCCGCGGCGACCGGCGCATCGGTGTGCTGTTGCGCGATCCGGCCATGGCCGACCAATTGGCCGTGGTCGACGCCGTGCTGCCGCAAAAGCGCCGGCTCGGCGTGATCGCCACCAGCGAATCCGAGCCGCTGGTGCAGGAGCTCCAGAAGGCGGCGCGCGGCTGGACGCTGGAGATCGAGTACGCGCCCGACGCACGCTCGCTGGCGTCGGCGCTGCGCACACTGGTGCCCCGAAGCGACGCCCTGATGGTCTTGCCCGACCTCATCGGCGACAGCCAGGCGGCCACCCTGGCGGTGCTGCGCGCGGGTGCGAGCGCCGGCCTGCCGGTGTTCGGCGCCAGCGACGGACTGGTGCGCTCGGGCGGGCTGGCCGCTGCCGTGTCGACGCCGGCCCAGCTGGCGCAGCAGGCCCAGTCGCTGGCCCGGAAACTGGTCAGCGGTGGCGGCGGCGGTGTGCTGGTGGAAGCCGCCACACCCGCGACCGTGCGGGTCAACACCACGGTCGCGCGCGGCCTCGGCCTGCGCTTGCCCGACGAACGGCAACTGACCGAACGCGTGACGGCAGCGAAATGACGGCCTTCGCCCCCGACGTGGCACCGCCGTCTGCCACGGCGCCTGCCGCGGGCGCGCAGGACGATCGCACGCTGATCCTGCGCGGCAACCTGCAGCGCGATCTGTTCCGCCTCGGCGTGGTGCCCTGCGCCGCGGTGGCGCTGGCGCTCACCGGCTGGTTCACCCACAGCCGGCTGCAGACGCTCGATGCCGCGTTCGACGCCGAAGGCCAGGCCGTGGCGCGCCAGGTGGCGGCGATGTCGGACCTGAGCCTGTACGCCGGCGACGTGCCGGCCCTGCAGAACGTGGCCAACGCCGCGCTGCGCGGCGGGCAGGTCACGCGCGTCGAAATCAGCAACAGCGCCGGTGTCTACGTGACGGCCGGCCCGAAGACCGCACCGATCGCGAAGCTGCGCCTGTTTTCGGCGCCGGTCACGCTGCGTGAAGCCTCGCGCGCCAACGCGTTCGCGCCCCAGGGATCGACCGCGGCCGGCGAAGCACCGATCGGCGTGGTGCAGACCTTCCGCGACACCACCGCCCACGCGCGCGAACGCCTGCGCTCGCTCATGGCGGGCATCGGCATCGCGATGGTCGCGCTGCTGGCCGCCTGGGCCTCGGTGCGCCACATGGCGCGCACGGTGGCACGGCCGCTGCGCCGCATCTCGCGCACCGTGGCCGCGCTGGAAGCCGGACAGTTCGACGCGCGGTGCGAGGTCGCCGGCGACGCGCCGCCCGCCGCCGACTCGAGACGCACCGCCACCGCCCGCAGCCACGAACTGGCCAGCCTGGCGCAGGACATCAACCGCCTGGCCGAGCGCCTGCAGCGCAACCGGCAGATCAGCGACGAGCAGGTGCGCGCGGCCACCGCGGTCGCGCTCGAACGCATGGCCCAAGCCGAGCAGGCGGCGCAGTCGCGTGCGCGCTTTCTGGCGGCGGCCAGCCACGACCTGCGCCAACCGCTGCACGCGATGGGGCTGTTCATCGACGGCCTGCTGCCGACCGCGACCGACGCGCAGCGCCCGTCCGTGCTGCGCCTGCAGGAGAGCACCGACTTCATGGGCGTGCTGCTCGACGACCTGCTCGAGATCTCGCGCCTCGACGCGCAGGTGCTGACGCCGGCGCTGGACGACATCCCGCTCGCCGCGCTGTTCGATCGTCTCCAGGCGCAGCACGCGGCGGCCGCGGCCGAAGCCGGCATCCGCCTCGTCTGGTGGCCGCGCGGGCTGGCGGTGCACAGCGATGCCGCGATGCTGCTGCGCATCGTCGGCAACCTCGTGAGCAATGCGCTGCGCCATGCGCCGGCCGACGGCACGGTGCTCGTGCTGGCCCGCCGCAACGCCGCCGGCGAGGTCCGCATCGAGGTGCGCGACAACGGCATCGGCATCGCGCCGATCCACCAGACGCGCATCTTCGAAGAGTTCTACCAGGTGGCCAACACCGAGCGCGACCGCCGCCAGGGCTTTGGCCTGGGCCTGGCGATCTGTGCGCGCATCGCGGCGCTGCTGGGCACCCGCATCACGCTGCGCTCGGCGCTGCAGGCCGGCAGCACCTTCGCGCTGACCTTGCCGGCCACCGATGCCGCCACACTCGCCGCGCCTGCGCCCGACGCGGCGCCATCGGCCACGCCGACCGGCCTGCATTGCCTGGTGGTCGACGACGACACTGCCATCCTCGACGGCAGCCACACCCTGCTGGCGCAATGGGGCTGCAGCGTCGAATGCTGCAGCACCGGCGCGCAAGCCCTGGCCCGGATGGCCGCCGCCGACGCGCGCTTCGACGTGGTGCTGTGCGACCTGCAACTGGCGACCGACGACGACGGCCTGGCCGTCATCGAGGCCGCCCGCCGGCTGCAACCCGACGCCCTGGCCGTGCTCGTCTCCGGAACGACCGGCCCCGAGGTGCTGCAACGCCTGCGCCAGAGCGGCGTGATGCTGCTCACCAAGCCGGTGGCGCCGGCCAAGCTGCGGGCGCTGCTGGCAATGCGGCCCGCCGGATAATCCGCCGATGCTCGACCCCGGCGCCCTGAAAGACATCCGCCCCTTCGTTGCGACGCCCTGCTATGGCGGCGCGATGAGCTCGGTGTACGTGCGCAGCCTGCTCGGCCTGGTCAACCTCGCGTGGACGCAGGGCTTCGCGATGCAAACGCGCTTTCTCGACGGCGACAGCCTGATCACGCGCGCACGCAACCGGCTGGTGGCGGAGTTCATGGCCGACACGCGATGGACGCACCTGTTCTGGATCGATGCCGACATCGGCTTCGAGCCCGATGCGGCGCTGCGTTTGCTGCTGGCGGGACGTGACGTGGTGGCGGGCGTGTACCCGCTGAAGAACGACGGCTGGCCGGCCGCCGGGCTCGCCGACGCGTTGCCCGTCGGCAGCACGCAGGCCGACTTCGAGGCCCGCCATGCGAGCTTTCCGTTCAACCCATTGCCGGGCACGCAAACTGCCGATGCCGATGGCTTCGTCGAAGTGCTGGACGCCCCGACCGGCTTCATGCTCATCGCGCGCGAGGTCTTCACGCAAATGGCAGGCCGTTTGCCCGAGCTGCGCTACACGCCGGAACATCGCCCCGCCGAGCCGGCCGCGCCCGGGCCGCACTACCGCTTCTTCGATGTGCTGGCCGAGCCCGACAACGGCCACTATCTGAGCGAGGATTTCGCCTTTTGCCATCGCTGGCGCGCCATCGGCGGGCAGGTTCATATCGACACCCACTCCAACCTCGTGCACCACGGCAGCCGCGACTACACCGGCGATCTGCATCGCGCGCTGGCAGTCGGCACGGGCCGATGAGCCGCCCCACGGTCCTGCTGGCGGCGGTGCTCGAATGGGCCGGCACGGCGCGCCTGCCGCGGGCCTTTGCCGAGGCCGGCTTAGATGTCGTGGTGCTCGCACCCGCAGGCCGGCTGGTCACGCAGTCGCAGTTCGTGAGCGAGGTGCTGGTGGCGCCCGAGCCGCTCGCGCAATACCTTGACGCGCTGAAGCAGTTGATGACCGCGCGGCGCTTCGACCATTGCGTCGCCTGCGACGAACCGCTGATCTACGCGCTCGCATTGCGGCGCGCAGAGACCTGGACCCATCCGCTGCTGCCCACGCCCGCTACCGGATCGCACCTGGACTTCGTCATTTCCAAGCTGATCTTTCCGAGCACCTGCGAGCGTGCAGGCCTGCCGGTGCCGGCCACGCGCATCCACACCGACCCGCAGCAGATCGCGCAGGCGGCCTGGGCACTCGGCTTCCCGCTGGTCGTCAAGCTCGCGCGCGGCTATGGCGGCAAGGAGGTGCGGCAGGTCGACACGCCCGCAGCGCTGCAACAGTTGCTCGCCGGCTGGCCGGCCGGCACGCCCGTGGTGCTGCAGGAATTCGTCGCCGGTGCCCCGGGCAGTTGTTGCGCGCTGTGGGTGCGCGGCGAGCTGAAGGCCTGGTTCGCCTTCCAGACCGTGCGGACATGGCCCGACGCCTTCTCGCCCTCGACCATGGTGCGGCTGGTGGACCGGCCAGCGCTGGAACCGATGCTGCGCGCCATCGGCCGCCTCTCGGGCTTCCATGGCCTCGGCGGCATCGACTTCATCAAGCGGCCCGACGGCAGCGTCGCGCTGACCGAGCAGCATGCGCGGCCGATCCCGCAGTTCGTGCTGGCCGAGCGGGCCGGCATCGACCTGCCGCGCGCGCTGCGGGCGCTGGTGGACAGCGCCCCGGATGCGCTGTTTCAATCGCCGCGCATCGCCGCCGACGACACAGAGGACATCCCTCTCTTTCCGCAGGAGGCGTACCGCATGATCGGCGCCGGCCATGTGCGCGCGCTGGCGCGCTGGCGCCGCGATCCGCGCTACCGCCGCCAGCTGTTCCGGGACGACCGGCCGCTGTTCGCCGCCACCCTGCGCGAACTGCGCCGCTGGGCGCACACCACCTGGAACACGCACCACGCGATGCGCGGCCACTACCTCAACATGGACCGCAGCGTGGAGCGCTGCGAGACCATGGAAGCGCAGCTGCGCCGTCTCGATCTGCCCTGGATCAGCCGCCTGCGCGCGACCGACGGTCGCGAACTGCCCCCGCGACCGCAGAGCCCGCTGACGCCCGGCGAGATCGGCTGTTTCGTCTCGCATGCCAACGCCATCGCCCAGGTGCGGCCGCGTGCTGTGCGGCTGGTGCTGGAAGACGACGCGATGCTGAGCCCGCAGCTGGTCGATGTGCTCGAAGGGCTGCCGCTGGAGCGCCTGCTGCGCTACGACATCGTGTTCCTCGATTGCCAGCCGATGGCGACCACCGGCAACCTGCTGGCGCTGTGGCGGAGCCTGCGCCGACACACCACGCAGGACGGCGAAGCGACATCGGTGCGCCGTGCCACCGGCGTCGATGTGCACGAAGCACGCGGGCTCTACCTGTGGGCCGCAGCGGCCTACTTCGTGACGCCGCACGGGCGCGACACGCTGCCGGGCCTGCTGCAGGAATGCCTCGCTGCCGGCCCGCTGGAGGCCTTCGACACCGCACTGCATCGACTCATCGAGGAAGGCCGCATCCGTGCCGCGGTGCTCGCGCCCTTTCTCGCCACGCCGCGGCTCGACTGCCGGGAGGCCACCACCATCGCGGGCCGGCCGCAGCAGGACATCGGCGTGCTCTCGGCCGCGATGCGACACCTGTTCTTTGCCGGCGATGTCACTGGCGCACAGGCGCATGCCGCCGCCGTGCGTCGCAAGCCATTGACGGCCGACCCCGCGCTGCAGTTGCTGGCCGACTTGATGGCGCAGGGCTTCATCGCGGCGGCCGAGAGCGGCCCGCCCGCCGATTCAGACTAGAACGCCGAGCACCTGCTCGATCTGCGCGAGCATCGCCGGCGGCAACGGCTCGGCATAGGGCACCACCTGCTCGTTCCAGTGCTGCGCATCCCAGGTGTTGGCGCCGTGGAAGGTATAGACGTAGAGCTCGGGCGTGTCGAGGCAGACCAGCATGTTCTGCATGAACATGGCATCGACCACCGGCGTGTCTTCCAGTCTTTTGAGCGCCGGATAGGGCGGCACGCTGTCGCGTTGCGCGACCAGGCTGCCTTCCCAGGGGCGTTGGCCGGAGATGTAGGCGCGGCGCGCCACTGCGTCGTACAACAGCCAGCGGTACAGCACGCAGCCCGCGCGCTGGTGTTCACGGATGGCCGCCATCTGCGAAGCCAGGCGCGCGGGGCTGTGCCAATCGTCGTCGTCCCATTGCGCCACGTAGTGGCCGCGGCTGGCCTCGATGGCGAGGTTGCGCAACACACCGAGCGGCTGCTTCGGCGCGACGGCCACCTCGACCGGCCGGATGGCGGGATCGCCGAGCGCGAGCGCGTAATCGCGCGTGGCGGCATCGTCCGATTCAAAGAGCAGGATGAGCTCGCGCGCCGGGTAGGTCTGGGCCTGGAAACAGGCTACGGCGCGGCGCAACAAGTCGACGCGGTGGCGCGTCACGCACAGGCAGGAAACGAGGGGGTGGTCGGTCATGGCGCGGTGTAGGCTTGCGCCGAATCTACCTTGCCCCCGGCGGAACCCCATGGACGGTTACTACATCAATCTCGATCGCAGTCCCGAGCGGCGCCGCGCCATGGACGCGCAGCTGGCCCGGCTCGGCATGCCCTGGGTGCACCGCTTCGCGGCAGTCGATGGGGCGGCGCTGGCGGTGCCGTCGCAATGCGCCATCAGCGCCGGCGAACTGGCTTGCTTCGCCTCGCACGCGCGGGCCATCGCGGCGCCGTCGGCGGGTGGCTTCCGGCTGGTGTTCGAAGATGATGTCGAGATTGCCGAGGACCTTCCCGCCATCGTGCAGGGCTTCGGTCTGGCGCAGCTCGAAGCCTACGACCTGGTCTTCCTGGACTGCCAGCCGCAGGTGAACGCGACCGCGGTCATGACGCTCTGGAACTGCCTGCAAACGCACCGCACCGACGCGAAGACCGGTCGCGTGAGCGGCGCGAACATCTACAACGCCGATTCGCTCTACCACTTCGGTGCCACCGCCTACATCGTCACGCCAGCCGGTCGCGCGCGGCTGCCGGGGCTGTTGCAACAGGCGTTGAACGAGGGGCCCGCGTTGCCGATCGATCTGTGGTTCGCGCGCATGGGCCACGAGAAGCAACTGCGGCTCGCAGTCATCGCGCCCTTTCTTGCCACGCCCACGCTCGCCAGCTACGCGGCCAGCACGCTGCTGGAGCGGCCGGCGGCACCCGAAGAAATCGTTGGCATGAACGCGCTGCGCCGCATGTTCTTCGCCGGCCCATGGGAGCCGGCAGATACCTATTCGCAAGCCTGGCGCGCGCAGCGCCACAGCGACGATCCGCAACTGAACCTGCTGACCGCGCTGTTCATGAAGATGACGGCGCGCGGCTTCGTTGCCGAAGCCACGATGGCGATGAAGTCCGGTCTGAGCTGAGGCGCGTCGGCCCGCCGCGCTCACGCCGGACCGACGCCGAACAGCGCATCCCAGGCGGCATCGTCACCGGTCCAGTCGTAGGGCACGGGCTGGCGCAGGAAGCGGTTGGTCACGCCGGGCAGATGCCAGTCCGGCTCTTCCAGGTCCGAGCGCAGGGCCAGCAAGCGGAAGGGGCGCGCCCCGCGGGCGCGGCGCAGCGCATCGGCGATCGGCGCCACGGCCTCGCGGCCTTCGTCGCCTTTCCAGACGAACAGCACACCGGCGTCCGACGCCAGCAGCATCTGCCAGCGATGGACCAGCACTTCGTACTTGGCACGCACCCGGCCGGCCTCGGCCTCGAAGCCGGGCGCGAGCGGAAAGTCGTGCAGGAAATGAACGTCGTATGCGGCGTCGCGCACATGGGCATAGGGCTGCGTCTCGAGCGACAGCGCCGGCGTCTGCAGCCAGCCCTCGAAGCCGCTGTCGATGAGCTTCGCCACTCCGGCGGCGCGCACCAGCAACCAGTCGAACACGTGCGCCTCGTGGCGACCGGTGATGCGCCGGATCTGGTGCGCGGGCTGGCAGTCGCCCCCCACGCTGACCACATGGCCGAACACGGTGCGCTAGAAATCGGCGCAGCCGTTGCGCTTTTCGGTGTCCACGCAGTTCACCAGATTCGGCCGCGATCGCACACGCGACCATTCGCGCGCCAGCACGTCGCCGCCCTGATCCGCGCGGTCGCCCTGCAGCGGTCCGGTGGCCAGGCAGATCGGTGCGTTGCCGATGTTGCGGTCGTAGAGGTAGGTGGTGGGCAGTTCCCGCAGCACGTCGACCGCCGGCGTCTGCAGCACACTGGAGACGCGCAGCTGGCCTGGTACCACGCGTATCGCATAGCCCTCTTCCGAGGCAAAGCTGCCCGTGATCGGGTAACTGCCGGGCAAACTGAACTGATTGGCCGTCGACGACAGGGTGCCGCTGAAGCCGGCGCCGATGTCGCCCAGGATCAGCCCCGCCAGGGTGTACCGGAAAGGCGGATTGGGTACGCCGATCGGCCGCGTGACGTTGCCGATCAGCACGGTCGCGGTCGGTTGTTGCGCGTAGATGAAATGGTTGTCGCCCGGGCTCACCGTGACCGTGCACAACCCCGTGTAGGCGCAGTTGTACAGGTTGGGCAAGCGCCCGGAGCCCGCGAGCCCGCCGCGCGTTTCGCCGATCCAGGTGTTCGCCCACACGCGCCAGGGCGCGCCGCCCAGCGATGCCCCGCCGACGTTCTGGAAGCGCGCTGCCGCGACCAGGTCGGCGCCCGCGGTGCTGCTGACCGCGGTGCCCAGCGACAGATCGTCCAGCAGGGTGCGCACGAACACGTTGGTCGCCGCCATCGAGGTCGCCGCATCGATTTGCGGCGTGTTGCCCGCGGCGTCGAAGGTGGCGGCCGAGACCGGCCCGATGGTCAGTGCGTTGGCGTCGACGTACTCGAAGCGGCCGGCCGCGCTGCCGGTCGCCACGCCCACGTTGTTGCCCGCGTTGGACAGCAACACGCTGCCCGTCTGCGCGCGCGCCAGCAGGCTGCCCGCGGTGATGTTGGCGCCCGCGGCCTGCGTGACGTTGCCACCGGCCAGCAAGGCCAGTTGCGGCGCAGTTACCGAGGCACCGAGGTTGATGTTGCCGCCGCCCTGGTTCTGCAGCGTCAACGCCGGCGCCATGGCGAGCGGACCCACCACGTTGATGTCCGCGGCGTGCGCATTGCTACCCACCACCACGGCCGGGCCGCCCAGCAGTGCCAGTTCGGCCTCCGACAAAGCGAAGCCGGTGGCAGCCGTGCCGCCCAGCGTGATCGGGTTCGCCACGCTGTCGAAGCCGTTGCCAGCCGCATCCACGCCGCCCGGCCGCAGGTTGAGCACCGTGCCGGCGCTGACCTGCCCATTGATCGCGATCGCGTCGGTGCTGCCGTCGTTGCTGGCGCGCAGCACGACCTGGCCGCTGCCCTGGATGCGGCTTGGCAGGCCCGAGGGACCCGCTTCAAGCAGCACGCCCTGGTTGCTGTTGACCGCCTGGCCGCTGACCTCGATCGCGCCGCCGCCGGTGGTCGTGACCACGGAGGCATCAGTGATCCGGACGCCTGGCGTGAGATCCGTGTAAGCCGGGTCATCCGCATAGAGCCCACGCAATGTGATGCCTCCGGCCACCGAGCTGACGGTGGACCGGCTGATCAGCACACCAGCCGTCGGGAAGATCAGGCCGCTGGTATAGCGACGCCCGCTGCCGGTGACCGTGACCAGTCCGCTGGTCGTGCCGATGTTGCTGTCGGTGATGTCGACGCCGCTGCCGGAACCGCTCTCGCCGCGGACGGTGACGCTGCCGGTCGAGGTCAGGATCTGCGAGCCGGTGATCCAGACGCCGCGGCTGGCCAGCGACCCGACGGTGGTGTTGCTGCCGTTCAGCTGGACGTTGCCGCCGGCGATCGCGTTGCTGCCGCCGGTGCTGGCGCCGCCGCCATCGAGCGCGTTGCCGCCCCGCGTGTCGATGACGCCCCTGACAAACACCCCTGAATTGGTGACGGCCGTGGTGCGGCCATTCATCGTGACGTTGCCACCGTTGGTGTAGATGTTGCCGTCGGAGACGACCTGTCCGCCTGCCGCGGTGGGTGAGCCGTCCGGATTCACGCCCGCGTTCAGGACCACGTTGAGCGGGCCGGCCGTCCCGGACGACTGGATGACCGAGCCTTCCTGCAGGTCGATGTTGCGGAACGCGCCCAGCTCGAAAGTCAGAGGCCCCTTGTCCGCGGTGTAGCTGATCTTGGCCGTCGGCGTCATGATGATGTCACCCGGGTCGGTGCCGCCCGTGCCGGTGGTGATCTTCACGCTGGTACCGCCGTTCAGCGCGGCGTTGATGTCGCCGTCCGTCACCGTCGACGTCGCAGGCGCGTCGAAGGGATTGGTCGGCAAGGTACCGGCGGCCGTGCCGCTCACGATCGACACGTTGAAGGGGTCGATGAGCCAGGTGCCCGCGATGCCGACCGGCGCCGACGCATCGACACGGATGCCGGCCATCTCGAAGTTGGCTGCCGAGGTTTCGACGAATCCGCCGTTGCCACCACTGGCGCCGCCGCGTGCAGACAGGCGTCCGTAGGCGCGCAAGCCGGTGTCGCCGATCACCTCGATGCGGCCACCGTTGCCGCTGCCCACGGCATTCGCTTCAAGCAGGGCGCTCTTGCCCATCGCGATGACGCCGCCCTCGCCGTCGACCGCCGTGGTGCGCACGCTCACCGTGCCGCCCTGGCCCACGCCACTGCTGTCGAGCCGCGTGGTCGCGCCGTCGCCGCCGATCAACACATTGCGTCCGCTGACGTTGATGCTGCCGCCGGCGCCGGTCTGACTGGCCGTGCTGATCATTCGCGTCTGCCCGTCGGGGCCACCCACATCCTCGGTCGTCGCCTGGACCAACACCACGTCGCCGGTGCCGCCGCGGATGTTGACCGTGCCACTCTCGGCCACGAGACCTTTGCCTGTGACGCCGACCACGCCGACGGCGAACGCGTCGAGCGCGCCGGGCGTGATGACCGGGTTGCCTTCCGCGTCGATCGAGAACGCGGTGCTGCGGCTGCCGGCTGTGCCGGTCAGGTCCAGCGTCTTGCCGCGGCCCGCCGAAATGCTGCTGGCACTCGTGACCAGGCCGTTGCCGGCGGCGAAGTTAACGTTGAGCTTGGCCAGTTGTTCGACGTTGAACGGGTCGTCAAGAAACAACGACATGTCGCCGCCCTTGCCCGTGATCGCCACGTTGCCGCCCGTCGCGACATTGACGCCCAGCAAGGAAACGCCGGTGCCCGCGCCATAACCTTCGGCAGTTCCAGTGGGGTTGCCCACCGCAATCAATCGGGTATCGGCACCCAGCAACGAGCGCGAGCTCCCGGTGATGGCCACATCGCCGCTGGACGATCGGACCGAGGTCGGGATATTCTTGCCGGCGATGGCCAGCGGGGCGAGGACGACGCCCGCCGAGCCGATGCCACCGCGGCCATCGATGTCGATACGACCGCTTCCCGTCTGCAGGTCGCCGGCCTGGATGCGGACACCGCTGCCGCTGAATGCGACGTTGTCGCTGAAGCGCGTGGTCGCACCCTCGCCCCGGATGCGTATGCTGCCGCCCGTGCCCTCGCACACGCCGGCGCCCGCGGCGCAGGTCGAGATGCGGCTGCCCTCGATGATGACGCCTTCGACATTGAACGCCCCGACGGCGCGGCCGTTTTCGGCATCGCCTTGCCCGTAGAAGCGCACATTGCCGCCCGCGGTCTCGATGGTGGCGCCGCCCAGCGCGATGATCCCGGTGCGCAGATCTTCATCGCCGGAATTCTGGATCTGCTGCACCTCGCCGAGCGCCGCGCCCCCCGCGTCGGCATTGAAGTTGACATTCAAGGCGCCGCCGCTCGAGCGGATGGATGCGCCCGTCATGAAGATGCTCTTGTCGGAATTGACTGTGAGCGTGGCCGCCCGCGGCCCCGTCATCAGGATGGAGGCACCGGCCTCGAGGCCAATGCCAGCGCCCTCGGAACGCCCCGCGAACTTGGCGGCCGCGCTTTCCAGAACCACATCGGTGCCGTTGCTGAGCGACCGTCCGATGGCCTCTGCGCCCACACGCGTGCCGACGGCGTTGTAGAACTGTGCGTAGCCTTTGGAGTCGTAAGCCGGCACGGTGGCAGCGACCGTGAGATCGCCAGTGGACGATGCCGTCCACGTGCCGTTGGCGCCCTGAGCGCCACCGCTGGCGTCGATGCTCGCGCCCTGCGCCACCTCGAGCACCAGCCCGGCCGTGCCGACTTTCCCGCCCGCACCCGTGCCCGCGCCGCGCGCCGACAGGCTGCCCGAAATATGCGTGGCGCCGATCGAGCCGACCGCGACCGTACCGCCCTGTCCGTTTGCGCCTGTCGCGTCGGCCCGCACGCTGGCCTCCGGCGACATGTTGAATGCGTTGATGCCGACCAGCTGGGCCTTGCCGCCGGTGGCGCCGCTGACGTCGATCTGCGCACCGTCGAGCCGTGTGAAACGCCCCAGCGCCGTGATCGTGCCGCCCTGCACGCCGGCCTCGGTGCCGGACGCATCGAGTTCGCCGGCGATACGGATCTCGGCAGTGCCGCTGCCATCGCCCTGCAGGAGGATCTGCCCGCCGCGCTCAGCCATGGACCGGGCGCGGATGATCCCTTCCTGGTTGACGACCAATGCCTTGGCCTCGGACGACACGGCGGCCAGGTGGACACGCCCCCCGTTGGCCGTGATGGTTCCGGTGTTGGCGACGACGGCCTTGGTGGCGATGTCAGCCGCTTCGGTCGACACCTTGAACGTGGTCAGGCCATCGCCTTCGAAGTCGATGGTGGCGCTGCGTCCCGACAGCAGCCCGATGCTTCCCTGGGCGACATTGATGTTGCCCGCATTGCTGACGTTCGCACCCATCAGCGCCACGGTCCCGCCGGGCGCTGTGGTCGTGATCTGCGCGCCCTTGTCGACCTGGATGCTGGCGAGCGTCGTTTCGCCCCGCGTGAAGTTGAATTTGTCGCCCTTGCCCAGCAGCACATTGACCCTGTCGCCCGCCGCGAACGCGTCGTTGTCGATGTCCAGCGTCGAGGCCACCAGCCCGCCGACGTTCACCTGCGACTGGCTGCCGAAGACGACCCCCGCCGGGTTGACGATGAACACATGGCCGGGCGCCGTGATGCTGCCGAGGATTTCCGACCGGGGGCCGTTGTTGACGACGCGGTTGAGCAGCACGCTGCGCGGGCCGGCCTCCTGCGTGATGTTCAGCTGGTTGCCTTGCCCGACTGAAAAGCTGTTCCAGTTGATGATGGCGCGCGCCGAGGTCTGGTTGATGCCCATCGTGTTGCCGCTGGCAGCGCCGATGCTGGCCGAACCGCGCACGACGTTGCCGACGGTGGGGAACTGCGCCAGTGCGGAGCCGGCGCCCATGCAGACCAGGGACAGTGCGAGCGGTCGCAAGCGCCAGCGGCCTGGCCGTGATGCGTGGATGGCCGAGAAGGAAGTGGTCATGAAGCGATCCCTGAGGTGAGGCGGACCGATGGTGTGCGCGCGGTGCCGAGCGGAGCCATGGTCAGAAACTCTTCTGGAGCTGGACGAAGAGGCGCGGGCCGGTCTTGTTGCCGTCGGTTCGCGGCGGCGGCGTGCCATCGCGCCATGCCAGGGTGGCATTGACGGCGAAGTTGCCGGCGCGCGACCAGCTCATGCCAACGCCGTAGCCGCGCAGACTGCGGTGCGTGGGTCCGGTGTCGTACAGGCCTTGCTCGTGCAGCGGTTTGCCACGCGCAGCGTCGTAGAAAACAAAAGGCGTGAACTCGGCGTTGTACGACCAGCGCCACTCGATGTTGCCGACCAGCCCTTCGTCGACCAGCGCCTCGCCCGAGGGGTACGCGCGCACCGCGCGCGCGCCGCCCAGCGCCAGCTTTTCGGAGGCATCCAGGTTCTTGCTGGCCCACTGGCCACCAACGGCCAGGTAGAGCGAATGGTTCGGAATGATCGACTGCAACCGCGACACCGAGAACGAAAGCTTGCTGAACCCACCCGCCGTGCGCAGCCCGCCCAGGGCCTGGTCGGCCTCCAGGCCTTGCGCATCGCGGATCGAAAGCCGGCCGTGGTACAGCGTGCCGGAGCTTGCCCAATAGCCGCCACCGAGCAGGTCGTCGCGGCGCTCCCACGTCCAGCCCAGGCCCAGGCCCTGCACCCGCTTGCGCGCCGAGAAATCGACTTCGGTGAACTCGTCTTCCAGTTGCTTGGCCTCGGCCGAGAGGCGCAGGAAGAGGTTGTGCTGGCGTTGTCGAATCAACGGGTAGTTGAGCGAGACATCCAGCACATCGGCCGCGCCTTGCGCACCGAGTTCCTGGAACTCCCCACCCAGCTCGTAGTTCACCCTGGCCAGGCCAATGCCCGCGCGCAGGCCATTGGTGCCGATCGGCGCCTCGTACGACACGCGGCCGAACTGCAGGGCATTGTTGTTCGACACCATCACGCGCGCGTCGAGGTTGTCGCCGATGCCGAACGGGCTGAGCCAGCGCACCGTACCGCCGATGCGGTAGCGGCCCGATTCCCTGGAGCCATGGTTGTCGGCCTCGGCCGCGAAGGAGAAGCGCGGCGCCGCCGACACCTCCACCGACAAATCCGTGGTGCCGCTCTGCGCCCCTTCCTGCAGCGCCGACGACACGCGCAGGCCCGGCTGGTCGGACAGCAGCAGCATCGCCCGTTCGTAGGCGGGGGCGTTGACGGCGGCCCCGGTCTGCAGCGGCGCGAGGAAGCCGCGCACGCGCGCCTCGCTGGTCGGGGCGTCGGGCGCGACCAGCACGTCGACCTTGCCCAGGCGCCCTTCGATGACGCTGATCTCGACGATGCCATCGCGCACGGTTTGCACCGGCACGATGGCCTGCGCGAGGAAATAGCCACGGGCGCGGTACTGCGCGGTGATGGCCTGGGCCAGCGCCTCGAGGTCGCCCAGCGTCACATTGCGCCCGATGTAGGGCTGCGTCGCGGCCTTCAGCTCGTCGCTGGTGAGGGCCTGCGCGCCGTTCAGCCGCAAGTCGTTGAGGCGAAAGGTGCCGGCACTCGGGACCGGCGCAGTCGGCAGTGTCTGCGACGCGGCGCCGCCGGCCTGCGCCAGCGGGCGATCGCAACTGCTGCACGGGTTGGCGGTTGGCAGCAGGACGGGTTCGGCATCGGCCGCGTGCGTGCGCTGCGCGGCGAGCGCCAGGGCCGCGGCCATCAACGAGGCAGCGGCCAGTGCCACGGGACGACGCGCCAAGGGCAGCGGCTGCGCGCGATGCGGCGTGCGGCAGGGGATCGAGCGGGCCATGCGACTCATGCCGGGCTCCCTACCTTGAGGCGCCAGTTGCCGATCAGATTGAACGGGGCCCAGAAAAACGGATGCGACATCTTGGGATCTTTCAATACGGCCAGCTGGCCGGCCTGCATGGCCTGCTGCACATCGCGGCCCTTCGCCAGTTCGCCGTACAGCGTGCTCATCAGGACGGCGGTGGCATCGTCGGCCACCGGCCACAGCGACGAGATCAGGCTCGAGGTACCGGCCGACAGGAAGGAGCGGGTGAAGCCGAGCACCTCGTCGCCCTGCGTGATGCGCCCCAGGCCCGATTCGCAGGCCGAGAGCGTGACCAGCGCCGTGCGCTGCATCGGCAGGCCGATGATCTCGTGCGCCTCCAGGAAGTTCTGCTTGCCGTTCTCGTTGGCCAGCAGGATGCGCGAGTACAGCGGGTCGATCTGGTCGGCCTCGGCATGCGCCGCCACGTGCATCAGCGGTGCGCGCGAGGCCACGTCGCGGAACTGCGTCTTGGTCGCCGCCGCGCCCATGTAGACGTTGTTTCGCGGGAACAGGCGTGCCAGCTCTTTCACCTCGGCCTCGGAGCCCGGCAGGTCGTACTTGTCTTCGATGCGCGGATTGCCGAAGGCGGTCAACGCGCTGTCGACCGTCGGCGAGCGTTGCGCCAGCTGCACCGCGATGCTCATCGACGGCGCGACCGACACCGGGTGGGTCTCGATCACGTAGCGGCCGTCCAGCCGCAGTGCCTGGAAGGGCAGGTAGTGCAGCGGACCGTGCGGCACGACCACCAGCCGCTGTCCGGCAGCCAGGCCGAGCGGACCGAGCAGTGCGGCGCCCAGCTTGTCGGCGTTGGCGATGGCCGTGCGGCGACCGCGCACCACCGAATTGCGGAAGACCTCCACCAGTTCGGTGAGTTCGTCGCGCTTGACAGCGATGCTGTGCGAACGGATGTCGGAGGCGCTGACCACCCACACCTGCAGGCGGTCGGGCAGCGCATGGAACTGCAGCACGCGCTCGTCGGGTCGCAAGGTGCGTTGCAGCGTGGCGAGGTCGACCGTGCTGACCGCCTCCGCGCTCACCTGGGCGCGGCCGCGCACGGCATCGAGCAGCGCCCGCGAGCGGCTGCGCTCGCTGACCTCGAAGGCCTGGCGCGCATCACCGACGTCGCTGTACAGACCGACCGCGCGTTCGAACACCGACTGCAGGTCGGAGAACAGGCCCATCTTGAATTCTTCGCTGCGAAAGCGCGCACGCACCGCGTCGATGCCGCCGAGCGCACGGCCCACGGCATCGGCAGCAGCCTGCTTCTGGCCCAACGCGACCTCGCTGCGCGCGACGCCGTCCCAGGCCCAGAGGCGGTAGTACTCGGTGTCGGTGCCGACCTGGCGCGTGGTCAGCTGGCGGTAGAGATCGCGTGCCTCGGCGGGCTTGTTCTCGGCCAGCAGCAGGCGTGCGCGGGTGCGGTCGAGCTGCGCCGCCAGCGGCGCGTCTTTCGCGGGCGGCAGGCTGCCCAGCAACTGGCGCGCACGCGGTGCATCGCCAGCCTCGATCAGTGCGTTCACCAGCGACGACTGCACCAGCGGGGCATAGCGCTCGGAGCTGCCGGCCAGCGCCGTGTCGTAGCTCTGCACGGCGCCTGCGTAGTCACCACGGCGCGTGAGCACGTCGCCGATGACCTTGTGCGCGGGGCCGATGACGAGCTTCGGGTCGCGGGCCGGATATTTGAGCGCTTCGCGCGCGAACTCTTCGGCCTTCTCGAGCTGTCCTGAGTAGCTGTAGACGATGGCCAGATCGCGATTCGCCAGCGCGCGCAAATTCGGGTCGTTGGTGGCGTTGGCCAGGTGCAGCGCCTTGCTGGCCGCCCGCACGCTCTGGCGGAACTCTCCCGCTTCGGCCAGTGCCACGGCCTGGCTGCAGTACTGGTAGCCGGAGAGCTTGACGGCATCCTGCGCATAGAGGATGGAGCCTTCGGTGGTGAGCGCCAGCAGCGTGTCGGTGTCGGCGAGCCGGGCCTGCTCCTGCTTGCTGGCCGCCGCTTCCGCGTCGGGTGCGGTCTGGGCGCTGGCGTGGATGCAAATGAAAGCGGCAAGCCCCAGGGCACTGGCCACCCACGGGCGCACGGCGCCTGGCCACCCCAACCTCGAAAACCTGTGCATTCGATCCCCTCGCCGCCCGCCGGGGCTGCTGCCGCAGGCCCCGACGCTGCGGGAATGCGCGCCTCTCAGACCTCGTCCGGGCAGTCTAGGAGGGGGGTATCGGCGCGGCTATTCGCAAGACGGTCTAGCGCAAAAGGCCTAGCATCAAGCACCCCCGATGCGCCTGCGGCGCCTCCCCCTCAAGGGGGCGATACCAGCGGCCCGGCAAAGCCGGTTCCGCGGTATCTCTGGCTTTTGGCCGCGCCGGTTTCAGGCGTCAGGGGTCACGCAGGCACGGCGTCGATGTGGGCGCGGTCCCAATGGCGGTGCTTGCCGATCGCGGCGATGAAATCGCGTGCAATCTGCAGCGCCGCAGCCGGGTCGCCGAGATTGACCACCGGCGTCTCCGCCATCACCACGCCGGCTGGCGCGGCGCCGCCATCGGCGGTCACGCCGAGCGTGGACAGCAGCTGAGCACCTTCGCCGACCGTGCAGATCGCCTTGCAGTGCTTGAAGGCTTCGGCGACGAAGTGGACGGCATCGCCGCTTTGCGACAACGCCCTGACGTGTTCGGCCCCGGCGGGCACCAGCACCGCGTCGAACATGATCGACGGCGTGTTGACCACCGTGGCATCGATCTCGATCTGCCGCTTGCTGGCGCTGTTGGCCGAGCCGAGCCGCAGGCCCACCACCTTGCACTGCGCACCGGCCTGCTCCAGTGCCTCGCGGATCGGCTTGAGGGTGGCGGAATCGACGCCATCGGCCACCAGAATGGCGATCTTTCGCGTCTTGACCGAACCATCACCGGTGCCGGCCATCGACAGCGCCGGCGATTCTTCGATCGCCATCTCGATGCGATGGTCGCGGTAACCGGCGCGCCCTGCCGCGGCCTTGGCGTCGGGCGCACCGATACCCAGCGGCTCGGCGATCCGGCGCGCCAGCTTCTCGTCGACGTGGGCCAGGTTGTCGACCATGCGCTGGCGAATCGCCGGCACGTCGAGCTTCGACAGCTCGAAGCGGAAGGCGGCGACGATGTGTTCCTTCTCGGCCGTGGTCTGGCTGTTGAAGAACAGGCGCGCCTGTGTGAAGTGGTCGTCGAAAGACGGACTGCGGCGCCGCACCTTCGGCGGATCGATTTCTTCGGGGAAAGACTGGAAGCCCTTGCTGCCCCCGTCGACGCGGAACTCCTGGCCATTGCCCAGCGTGTTCGGCTCGTACGCCACCTGACCGCGCGCAATCGTCTGGCGATGCATCCCGTCGCGCTGGAAGTTGTGAAAGGGGCAAACCGCCTTGTTGATCGGCAGCTCGTGGAAGTTGGCACCGCCGAGGCGTGAGATCTGCGTGTCGGTGTACGAAAACAGGCGCCCCTGCAGCAACGGGTCGTTCGAGAAGTCGATGCCCGGCACCACATGGCCCGGGTGAAAGGCGACCTGCTCCGTCTCGGCGAAAAAGTTGTCGGGATTGCGGTTGAGCACCATCTTGCCGATCTTCTGCACCGGCACCAGCTCTTCCGGGATCAGCTTGGTAGGGTCGAGCAAATCGAAGCCGAGCGAGTGCTCCTTGTCCTGCGGAATGATCTGCACGCCCAGCTCCCACTCGGGGAAGTCACCGTTCTCGATGGCTTCCCACAGGTCGCGGCGGTGGAAATCGGCGTCCTTGCCGGCGATCTTCTGCGCCTCGTCCCAGACCAGGCCGTGCACGCCGAGCTTGGGCTTCCAGTGGAACTTGACGAAGTGGCTTTCGCCGCGGGCATTGATGAAGCGGAAGGTGTGGACGCCGAAGCCTTCCATCATGCGCAGGCTGCGCGGGATGGCGCGGTCGCTCATGGCCCACATCAGCATGTGGGTGGTCTCGGGCATCAGCGAGGCGAAATCCCAGAAGGTGTCGTGCGCGCTCGCCGCCTGCGGCATTTCATGGTGCGGCTCGGGCTTGACCGCGTGCACCAGGTCCGGGAACTTCATCGCATCCTGGATGAAGAAAACGGGGATGTTGTTACCCACCAGGTCGTAATTGCCCTGCTGCGTGTAGAACTTGACTGCGAAGCCGCGCACATCGCGCACGGTGTCGGCCGAGCCCTTGGAGCCCGCCACCGTCGAGAAGCGCACGAACACCGGCGTTCTGGCCGACGGGTCCTGCAGGAAGTCCGCGCAGGTGTACTGCGACATCGACTTGTAGACCTGAAAGTAACCGTGCGCGGCCGACCCGCGGGCGTGCACGGCGCGCTCGGGAATGCGCTCGTGGTCGAAGTGCGTGATCTTCTCGCGAAGGATGAAGTCCTCAAGCAGCGTGGGTCCGCGCAACCCGGCCTTGAGCGAATTGTGGTTGTCGGGAATGCGCACACCCTGGTTGGTGTCGAGTTGCGCGACGTGATCGGTGGTGAAGCCCGCCAGCTGTTCCTGCTTGGCATTGCCGCTGTCGCCCGCCTTGGGGCGACGGCCAGCGGCCGCCTTGTTGTGTGGCGTCATCAAAAGTCCTGAAAAAATAGAAATGCGGCGCAGAACAGCGCCATCGGTCAACCGGCTTCGGCGTCGAAGAACATGTCGAGCGCGTTGACCAGCGCCACCACGCCAATAAGGCCGGCAGCGCCCGCCACGAGCCAGATCAAAAGCTCGTCCACCCAACCATGGCTGAAGAAATCCAAGAGTGAGGACAGTTCCATGGAAGGCTCCGCAGGAGAAAGATGACGGTGGGTGGAAAAAGCCGCAGTCATCTGCGGGCATGGTCCCAGCTTAGGGAGCGCTACCGCCCCACCCCGTAGTGGCCGCACGCCTTGCGCTGTCGGCACCGCGGCGCGCCCGCGGTAGGAGCCCGCCGACACCGCTGCGTGCCGGCCTACCCCGCTTCGCGCATCCAGCGACGGGCAGGGCCTCTGCCGGATCGATAGCATCGGCCGGGGTCGGCATCAAACCTGCTTGCTTCCCCGCCATTCACTCACAGGGACGTCATGCTCATCAACATCGGCTTTGATATCGAACTCGGCGTCACCGGCCCCACGGCGTTGATCTACATGCTGCAGGTTCACCCCTCGCGGGCTGCCGACATCCAGGGCAGCGAGAACATCACCATCAGTCCGCCGCTCGCCACCGACCACTATCGGGACGTTTTCGACAACCACTGCGCGCGGGTGCACGTGCCCGCCGGCGTCTCCAGCGTCCGGCTGCGCAACCAGGCCGTGGTGTACGACAGTGGCTGGGCCGACCCGGTGGACTACAGTGCCATCGAACACCCCGCGGCGAACCTGCCGGTGGAGACCCTGCCCTTCGTCCTGCCCAGCCGCTACTGCGAAGTCGACAGCGAACTGCTGCAGTTCGCCTGGAACAACTTCGGCCAGGTGACGCCCGGCTGGCACCGCGTGCAGGCGATCTGCGACTTCGTGCACCGGCACCTTCGCTTCGACTACCAACGTGCTCGCGCCACGCGCACCGCACTCGAGGGCTTTCGCGAAGGCGTGGGCGTGTGCCGCGACTTCACGCACCTGGCCATCACGCTGTGCCGCTGCATGAACATCCCGGCGCGCTATGTCACGGGTTATCTGGGCGACATCGGCATCCCGCCGGTGCCCTACCCAATGGACTTCAGCGCCTGGTTCGAGGTGTACCTGGGCGACCGCTGGCACACCTTCGATGCGCGCCACAACACGCCCCGTATCGGCCGCATCGTGATCGCCCGTGGACGCGACGCCGCCGACGTGCCGATCACGATGGTGTTCGGCGCGAACACGCTGCAGCGCTTCGAAGTCATCACCGACGAGCGCGTGGTGTAGCCGGCACTGCGAGGCCGGCGCGCTGGCACCTCAACGCGCGGGCGGCGGCGTGTAGCCCAGCGTTTTCATGGCGGCTCCGAGCCCTTTGCGGCTGTCCTCCAGTGCATCCCAGGGCGTGTTGCCGATCGTCAGCCGGGTCTGGATATTGGTCACCGTCCAGTCGCTGGCGCTTCGGAGATCGGGCAACTCCTCCCAAGCCAGCGGCACCGACACGCCGAGCCCCGGCCGGGACCGCGCCGACCAGGCCGCGACCGTGGTCGCGCCGAAGCCGTTGCGCAGGTAGTCGACGAAGATCTTTCCGACCCGGTTGCGCGGTCCGCTCTTGGCCACGAACCGTGACGGGATGGTGCTGGCCAGGTGCTGCACGATGGCTTGCGAGAAACCCTTCACGGCGTCCCAGCCGTGCTGGCGACGCAACGGAACGATGATGTGCAGCCCCTTGCCGCCGCTGGTTTTCAGGAAGGCCGGCAGGCCCAGTTCATCGAGCAGCGTGCGCACCAGCAGCGCGGCTTCCTGCACCAGCGGCCAGGCGACACCTTCGCCGGGATCGAGATCGAAGGTCATCCGGTCCGGCCGTGTGATGGCGCGCGAGGTGGCGTTCCAGGTGTGGAACTCGATCACGTTGAGCTGGGTGGCAGAGGCCAACCCGCGCGGCGTGTCGATCTGCAGCAGTGGCTCGTGGCCCGGGTCCAGCGCAGCGTCGAGCAGCTTGACGCCAGGCAGCTCATTGCCCTGTGCATGCTTCTGGAAGAAGAGCTCGCCACCCACGCCCTCGGGCGCGCGCACCAGCGACACCGGGCGGCCGCGCAGGTGCGCGTGCAACAGGGGCTGCACCGTCTCGTAGTAGGCGACCAGATCGCCCTTGGTCACACCGCTTTGCGCATCGATCACGCGCTCGGCGTTGGTGACGCGGGTGGCTCCGGTCACACGGGTGTTGCCGCTCTTGTCTTTCATCGCCTTGCTTCCTTTCCGGGGCGTGACGGCATCGACGGCATCGACCGCCTGCGCCTCTTCACGCCGGATCTCGCGCGCCGGCTTGTCGGTGCGCAGGCCCTGGAACACGGCATGCCGGACCTTGCCTTCGCGGGTCCAGGCGCCGAAGGCCACTTCGGCCACCAGCCGCGGCCGCACCCACTGCGCCTTGACGCCCGCGGGCCGGGTGGCGAAGGGGCAGTCGGCCGCAGCCAGTGCGTTCAATTGCGCCATCACATCGGCCAGCCGCTGCGCATCGAATCCGGTGCCCACGTTGCCGCAGTACTGCAGGACACCGGCTTCGTCGTACACCCCCAGCAGCAGCGCACCGAAGCCGGCCCGGGAACCGCGCGGCGCGGTCCAGCCGCCGATCACGAACTCCTGCCGCAGCTGGTTCTTGAGCTTGAGCCAGTCCGCCGACCGGCGCGACACGTACGTCGACCCCTTCCGCTTGGCGACGATGCCCTCGAAGCCGATACGCGCCGACGAGGCCAGAAGGTCGCGCGGCGCCGCCTCGAAAGCTTCGCTCAGTCGCAACGAGGCCGCGGGCTGGTTCCCAAGCAGCGCGGCCAGGGCCTCGCGGCGTTGTTCGATCGGAGCCTCGCGCAGATCGACGCCGTCGAGAAAGGGCGCATCGAACAGCCAGTAGTCGATGGCGGCCGTTTTGCCCAGGTCGAAGGCGTTTTGCAGCGCCTGGAAGTCCGGCGCGCCGTCCGGTCCCTCGACCGTGATTTCGCCGTCGAGCCAGGCCGCGCGCGTCGGCAGAGTCGACAGCGCTTTGACGAGAGAAGGCAGTTTGTCGGTCCAGTCGTGGCCGTTGCGGGTGAAGCACTGGATGCGCTTGCCGTCGATGCGGGTCAGCAGGCGGTAGCCGTCGAACTTGAGTTCGTAGAGCCAGTCGTCCGCCTCCGCGGGAGCGGTCGCTGCCAGTGTTGCGAGCTGCGGAGCGAGCGTGGCGGGCAATGCTGTTTTGCCTGCGGCCTTGCGCGGGGCCGCGACGGCCTCGACGGCCACAGGCCCGGGCGGCGCGGACGCGGCCCGCGTGGCAGCGCCGCGCGACGTTTTGACCGGCGCCGCTGCGGCACCCGGCGCCAGCACGCTGTCAGGCTCGGCCTCGACCACGTCGTACTCGGCCAGGGCGCGAACCTCGTCGTCGTGCTCCTTGATCAGCAGCCAGGGCGGCTGCTTTTCCCCCTTGCCGTGCATGCGCACCAGTGTCCATCGGCCGCGCAGCTTGGTGCCTCGGAGCTCGAATTTGAGCTTGCCCGCGGCCAGCTGCTGGCGCGCATCGCCATCGGGCAGCCACTGCCCTTCGTCCCAGACGATCACCGTGCCGGCACCGTACTGCCCGGGCGGAATCGTGCCCTCGAAACGTGCATAAGACAGCGGGTGGTCTTCCACCTCCACCGCCATGCGCTTGACGGAAGGATCGAGGCAAGGCCCCTTGGGCACCGCCCAACTCTTGAGCGTCCCGTCGAGTTCGAGCCGGAAGTCGTAGTGCAGGCGGCTGGCGTGGTGCTTCTGCACCACGAACCCCAGCCGCGCCCGCCCCGCCTTGCCGCCGCTCTTCGGTTCAGGCGTGCGGGCGAAGTCGCGCTTCGCGTGGTAGCGCGCCAGCGCTTCCTGGGCGGCGGCCTTGCTCACACAACCCTCCTCCCGCGGCTCATGCGGCCCGTTTGCGGGCAGGCGCCTTGGCGGCAGGGCGCGATGCACGCTTGGGTGCCGTCTTGCGCGCGGTCTTCGTTGGCGTCTTGGCCGTGCTCTTCGCGCCGGCCTTGCGCGGCGCCGGCGCGTCGCCATCCTCGGCGGCGTCGTCGGTCTCTTCGCCATCGTCCTTGCTGCCGGCCGTCGCCTTGCCGCCCTTGCGCAGGCTGCGTTGCAGCAACTCGGTGAGGTCGAGAATCTTCGCGCCGCCGGATGCCGGCTCTTCGCCCGCTTCGGGCTTGGTCACGGCTTCGGTCTGCCCGGCTTCGACCTTGTGGTCGATCAGCCGCATGATTTCGTCCTTGAACGAGTCCTTGAACTGGTCGGGGTCCCAGTCGGAGGACATGTCGTCGACCAGTTGGCTGGCCATGGTCAATTCGCGCTCGCTGAGGCCGGCCGTCTTCGCGTTTTCGGACGGCAATGGCAGGTCTTTCCAAGAGCGTATATCGGCGCCCCACCGCAGCAGGTTCAGCACCAGCCCCGGCCCCGAGGGCACGAGCACAGCGAGGTGCTGCTTGGTCTGGATGACGACCCGCGCCACGCCGACCCGGCCGGCACGCTGCAACGCCTCGCGCAGCAGCGCATACACCTTGGCGCCGCGGTTGATGGGCGCGACGTAGTACGGCTTCTCAAGAAAAACGAAGGGGATGCCGTCGGCCGGCACGAAGGTTTCGATCTCGATGGTCTGCGTGGTCTTGGGGTAGGCCGCGGCGATTTCGGCATCGCTCAGCACCACGTACTGGCCGTCTTCGTACTCGACGCCTTTGACGATTTGTTCCCGCGCGATTTCCTTGCCCGTCTTCTTGTTGACGCGCTTGTAGCCGACCGGGTCCATGGTGCGCTTGTCGAGCCAGTCGAAATCGATGCTGTGATCGGTGGTGGCCGAATACAACGCGACCGGGATGTGGACCAGGCCGAAACTGATGGCGCCCTTCCACAGGACGCGGGGTGCGGGTGACTTGGCAGCTGGCATGGGAATCCTCCAACTGCGCAAGTTAGCGCCGGGCGCCCTCGCACGATGTAGGAACGCGGCGTTGCCGATCGTCGGGTGCGAGGCCACGGCTGGCCCGCCTGCAAGCGAACTACAGGCGGCGCTCGCTGGCCACCGCGAAGTAGAACCACTCGGTGCCGGGCAGCGCCTCGTCATTCGGGAAGACGATGAAGCCATCGCGCTCGGCGCGCAGCATGCGGCCGTCGGCGCGCACGCCGATGGGCTCGCCTTCGGCCACGGCGTCGAAGGTCGCCCATTCGCGCACGAACTGGTCGCCGACATCGTCGCGGTCGGTGACGCTCACCAGACGCAGCAGGGCGGGTTGTGCGGGCGGCGCCTGCGACGGATCGGCGGCCACCATGCCCAGCAGGCGCAGGGTCGCAAGGATCGCAGCCTCGGCGACGTCGGGCGCAGCGGGGTCGTCGTGCTGGCCGCATTCGAGCGTCACGCCGTAGCCGCCGCGGCTGCGCATGTATTCGTTGGTGCCCCAACCGAAGGCCAGCGCCGCATCAGTCAACGGCTGGCCGCGTTGGGTCATGCCGGCCGCGTAGATGTCGAGCCAGCCTTCGACCACGCGCGGCGTGCCCAAGTGCAGCGCCAGTCGCCCTTCTTCCACGGCGCGCGCGAAGGGTTCGAGCGGACCGTCGTTGTCGCGCGGGCCGATCATGGCGAAGGCTTCGCCCGCGCTCTGGAACGAGTGCAGGTCGAGCAGCACCTCGTGCCGCGCGAGCAGCGGGCACAGGCGGTCGGTGATGCGGGCCTCGTAGTCGAAAGGGGTCACGCCGGCGGGCGTCGGCTGGAACAGGCGATTGAGGTTGCGCTGGCCTTCGCGCGTGTGCTGCCGCCGCGCCAGCGGGTTGGCCACCGGCACCATCGTGAGCTCGCCGCACAGCAACTGCAAGGCGCCGCTGTCCAGCCGCGCCACGATGCGTTCGATGCCGGCCGTGCCGCAGGTTTCGTTGCCGTGCACACCGCCCAGCACCACCAGCCGCGGGCCTGGCGCCAGCGCCGCGTAGCCGTGAACGCGCAGCACATCGGCCGCGCCATCAATGGGCGGTTTGCGAAGTGGAGGAGAAGGCGCAGTCATCACGGGGCATCCTACAACCCTGCGCAGGACGGTCCTACCGCCTTGCCGCCGGCCCCGTGCGACAAGAGCCATCAGTACAAAGGAGCACGCAGCCATGGCCACAGAACCCCACGACGGGCAGACGCCTGACCCCCTCAAGGACGCCGAGGGCGGAGAGACGAAGACCGAACAGGGCGGCGAATCGGCACCCAAGTTGCCGCACGAGCGCGACCAGTCGGCCGCGCACCAGAGTGCCGATGCGCAGGACACCACGCCGACGCCCGAGGGAAAACAGGGCGCGGAGGACATCGAGCGCGGCATCGTCGACACCGACCGCGGGCCGGTCACGGACCGCGTCTACAACGACAAGGTCAGGCGCTGAAAGCGCCTTGGCGAGCGCTCAGGCCTTGTTGTTTGCGAGGTTCGCACGCATTGCCGTGATGACCGCCGCATAGTCGGGCGCATTGAAGATCGCGCTTCCTGCCACGAAGGTGTCGGCACCCGCCGCGGCCACGCGCGCGATGTTGTCGACCTTGATGCCGCCATCGACCTCCAGCCGGATGTCGCGGCCGCTCTGTTCGATCCGCTTGCGGGCCTGCTCGATCTTGCGCAATGCGGAGTCGATGAAACTCTGCCCGCCGAAACCGGGGTTGACGCTCATGATCAGGATCAGGTCGATGTCGTCGATCGCCCAGTCGAGCGCTTCAAGTCCCAAGCCCGGATTGAACACCAGCCCCGCCTTGCAACCCGCGGCCTTGATGGCCTGGATGCTGCGATGCACGTGGGGCGACGCGTCGGGATGAAAGCTGATGAAGTCAGCGCCCGCTTTGGCAAATGCCGCCGCCAGGGCGTCGACCGGCTGCACCATCAGGTGGACGTCGATGGGAACGGCGACGCCGGCTGCGGTCTTCGCATGGGGCTTCAGGGCCTCGCAAATCATCGGGCCGAAGGTCAGGTTCGGCACGTAGTGGTTGTCCATCACGTCGAAGTGGATCCAGTCGGCGCCGGCAGCGATCACGTCGCGCACTTCGTCGCCCAGGCGGGCGAAATCGGCGGACAGGATGGAGGGGGCGATGCGAAACGGTGTGCTCATGCCGCAATTGTCGCAAAGGGTCGCCTAAAGGGTCGCTCCGTTACCATGCACGGATGTCTTCCAGCCCGTTCAGCGTCCAGGTCGAACCCCGCTACCTGCCCGACCAGTCTTCCGCCGCGGACCGGATCTACACCTTTGCGTACACCGTGACCGTGACCAACACCGGCGACGTGGCCGCGCAGTTGATCGCCCGTCATTGGCTGATCAACGACGCCGACGGGCCGGTGCAAGAGGTCAACGGCCTGGGCGTGATCGGCCAGCAGCCCCTGCTCGCGCCCGGCGAGTCGTTCCGCTACACGAGTGGCTGCCGGCTGGAGTCGACCGGCGGCACCATGCATGGCAGCTACCTGGTGGTGACCGAGCACGGCGAACGCTTTGATGTGCCGATCCCGATGTTCGTGCTCGAAGCCAGCGCCGACGGCTCGACGGCGCCGCGCGTGCTGCACTAGCGGCCGGCGCAAAGCGCTGCCACTTTCTTCTTCCGTTTCCGTCCGACCATGCCTGCCGCTTCGCGCGATCTGTCGTCCCTGCTCGCCCGCCTCGACCCGACGGCGGACGTGCCGCAGCGCCACATCTGGCTGATCGATCTGTTCGACTGGCTGCGCGGGGACCGCGGAGCGCCGCAGTCGGCTGTCGGCCGCGTGGTGCTGCTGCTCGATGCCATCGACGCGCGGCCCGAGCTGCGCGAGCGCGCTCGCCTCTGGTGGCGCCGTTTCGTGCAGACGGTCGACCTGACCACGCTGCTGGCCGACTACGGTTTCGCGCCGCGCAGCGCATTCGTGAGCGAACTGAGCGACCGCGTCCGCCGCAAGCTGCTGCCCGGAACGCCTGAGACCACCGATGCGTCGGAGCTGTTCCGGCTGGTGCTGCCCCGCGATGCCGACGCGCGCTGGATCGCGCTGCTCGACGACGCGCTGCTCGAGCGCATCGGGCAACTGATGGGCGACGACGACACGGTCGACGGCGCGCCGCGGTGGCGCCACACGGTGATGGACGCCGTGACCTATTGCTGCAGCCAGGTGGTCGCGGCCGGCTTCTCGCCCGAGCTGCGCCTGCGCATGAGCGACCCGGTACGCGAGGCGCGGCCATTCCACGCGCTGATGTCGGACCTGGACGATCTGCGCGATGAAATTCTGCGCATGCTGCGCAACGACGAAGCGCTCGAGACAGCCTTCGTGCGTTTTCGTGATCGGCTCGATGCCTGCCGCCTCGCGGCCTCAACGGTCTACTCGCACCTCGAAGACAACGGCATTTCGGTGGGCCTCGTGTTCCGCCTGCGCCAGCTGCGCGAGCGTGTGCTGCGCATCCGCGAACTGCTCGACTGCCTGCGCGCGCCGCGCCCGGCGCCCAGCGTGATGCGGCTGGTGACGCGGCTGGTGGTGGCGGGCGGCGAACGCAACAGCATCCGCGCGTTGGTCGCGTCCAACTCGTCGATGCTGGCGGCCAAGGTGACCGAGCGCAGCGCCGAAACCGGCGAGCACTACATCACCCGCGACCGCAGCGCCTGGCTGCGCATGGTGCGCAAGGCTGCGGGCGGCGGCGCGATGACGGCGCTGACGGTGCTGGCCAAGTTCGCGATCATCGCAATCGGCCTGTCGGCGTTCTGGAGCGGCTTCTGGTCAGGCCTGATGTATGCCGCGAGCTTCGTCGCGATTCAGCTGCTGCACCTGACCCTGGCCACCAAGCAGCCCGCGATGACAGCGCCCGCGATGGCCGCGCGCCTGCGGGACATCAAGTCGGACGAAGCAGTCGCCGTGTTCGTCGATGAAGTCACGCACCTCGTGCGCTCGCAGGTCGCGGCGGTGCTGGGCAATGTGCTGGTCGTGGTGCCGACGATGTTGGCCATCGCGCTGCTGGCCGCGCGCGCACTCGGCCATCCCTTGCTGGACGAAGCCCACGCCACGGCGCTGCTCGATTCGCTGTCGCTGCTCGGCCCCACCACCTTCTATGCGGCCTTCACGGGCGTGCTGCTGTTTGCGGCCAGCATCATCGCGGGCTGGGTCGAAAACGCCTTTGTCCTGCATCGGCTGGACTCGGCCATGCGTTACAACCCCCGCATCGGCGCCCTCCTCGGCACAGCCCGCGCTCAACGCTGGGCGACCTTCATGCGTACACACATTTCAGGTTTCGCCTCCAACATCTCGCTCGGCCTCATGCTGGGCCTGGTGCCGGCGTTCGCGGGTTTCTTCGGGCTCGGGCTGGACGTGCGGCACGTCACACTCTCGGCCGGCCAGCTCACCGCGGCTGCGGCCTCGCTGGGCTTGCCGGCGCTGCACCTGCCTGCGTTGTGGTGGGCCGCGGCGGCCATCCCGCTGATCGGCGCGCTCAATGTGAGCGTGAGTTTTTATTTTGCGTTTCGCCTTGCCCTGCGCGCCCACAGCGTGAGCGTGGCCGACCGGGCGCGCATCCGCAGCGCCATCTGGGCCCGCTGGCGCAGCCGGCCCGCCAGCTTTTTCGTACCTGCATGAATTTCACGAGTTTGACTGCCGATCTGATGGGCTTCTGGGCCGAATGGGTGCGCCCCTCGGCCGGCCTGCCGACGGTGCTGTGGTCGCTGCTGCTGGCGGTGGCCGCTGCGTCCGGCCACCTGGTGCAACGCTACATGGGCCTGCCCAAGGTGGTCGGCTATTCCATCGTCGGCACCGTCGTCGGCTTCGCCGGTTTCGAAGGCGCGGTCTGGCCGCTGCAGGGCATCCCACTGTTCCTGCTGGAGCTCGGCGTGGCGATCGTGCTGTTCGAGGCCGGCGGCCGCCTGCCGCTGCGCTGGTTCCGCCACAACCCGCGGGTGCTGCTGCAGAGCATCGTGGAGGCGAGCCTGACCTACTTCGGCGTGTTCTGGACGCTGCACTGGCTGGGCGTGCCCGACCCGGTGGCGAACCCGATCGCGCTGATCGCCATCGTCGCGTCGCCGGCCGTGCTGAGCCGCGTGATCATGGACACGCGCGCCTCCGGTCCGGTGACCGAGCGCGCGATGACGCTGGCCACGCTCAACACCTTCTACGCGCTCGCGCTGGGCTACGCGCAAGCCGGGCTGATCGAGCGCGCGCCGCAAACGCTGATGCAGAAGCTGTATCCGGTGGCGGTGGTGCTCGGCCTGTCCTTCGTGGTGGGCGGCCTCATCGCGCTGGCGCTGCGCACTGCCTTGCGCGTGATGAGCCCGACCAGCGAGAACACCTCGATCCTGCTGCTGGCGATCATTGCGGCAGGTGCAGCGATGGCGGCGCACATGGGTGGCTCGGCACCACTGGCCGCGCTGATCGGCGGCGTGCTGCTCAAGGCGCTCAATCCCAAGCCCTGGGCCTGGCCGCGCCAGCTGGGCACGGCGGCCTCGCTGCTGACCATGCTGATGTTCGTGCTCGTGTCCATCGTCGCGGCGCAGGCCGATTGGAGCCTGCCGGTGGCGAGCGTGGTGCTGGCCGTGATCGCGGTGCGCGCCGTCGCCAAGGTGGCCGGCGTGGCGATCGCCAACCCGGGAAGCGGAGCGAGCTGGAAGCAGGCCTTCTGGGTCGGCTGCGCGATGTCGCCGTTGTCGTCCATCGCGTTGCTGATCGCCTCGAACTTCGTCACCGCGTCGCCCTTGCTGGGCACGCTGATCACCCAGGTGGCACTGCCGGCCATCCTGCTGATGGAAGTGCTAGGCGCCGTGATCGCGACCATCGCGATCCATGCCGTGGGCGAAGCCTCCAACCCCTGGCGGCCCGAGGCCTTCAGCACCACCGAGGACACCCAACGATGACCGCCGATTACGCCCACTTCGGCGCCCGGCCGAGCGAGCCCGCCGCGCTCATCTTGCCGCGCGAACCCGCGAACCGCGTGGTGGCGCTGGAGCCCTTCAACAAGTCGGAAGCGCTGTCGCTGGGCGTCGAGCTCGAGCTGCAGCTCGTCAACACGCACGACTACGACCTCGCGCCGTACGCCGAGGACATGCTGCGCCTGATGGCCGAGACGCCGCTGCCCGGCAGCGTGGTGCCCGAGATGACGTCGAGCATGATCGAGATCTCGACCGACATCTGCCATTCGGCGGAAGACGTGATCACGCAACTGTCGCCGATCCGCGAGGCGCTGATCCGCAACGCCGACAAGCTCAACATCGCGGTGGTCGGCGGCGGCACGCACGCCTTCCAGCAATGGCACGAGCGTCGCATCTACGACAAGCCCCGCTTTCGCGAACTGTCGGAGCTGTACGGCTACCTCAGCAAGCAGTTCACCATCTTCGGCCAGCACGTGCACATCGGCTGCCCTGACGCCGACGCGGCGCTGCTGATGCTGCACCGCATGTCGCGCTACATCCCGCATTTCATCGCGCTCTCGGCGTCGTCGCCCTTCGTGCAGGGCCAGGACACGCAGTTCGATTCGGCGCGGCTGAACTCGGTGTTCGCGTTCCCGCTGTCGGGCCGTGCGCCCTTCACGCTGAGCTGGAAGGAGTTCGAGAACTACTTCGAGCGCATGACCCGCACCGGCGTCGTGCGCAGCATGAAGGACTTCTACTGGGACATCCGCCCGAAGCCCGAGTTCGG